>JAPUDO010000053.1 GCA_027493055.1 Niabella sp.
CTTCATCATATACACCACGGGGCCCCACCGGGTTTACATTGCCCCAGTATTCTTCTGTTTGAGGATGCACCAGGGGGTCGCCATATACTTCGCTTGTTGAAGCAACCAGTATCCTTGCACCTTTTGCTTTGGCCAGTCCAAGACAGTTGTGCGTGCCCATAGCCCCTACTTTCAGGGTTTGTATGGGTATTTTCAGGTAATCGATAGGGCTGGCCGGGGAAGCGAAGTGGAGGATATAATCCAGGCTGCCGGGAATGTGAATGTATTTGGTAACATCATGATGATAAAACTCAAAATCCGGATTCGGGAACAGGTGTTCCAGGTTTTTTAAATCGCCTGTAATAAGATTATCCATTCCTATTACATGGTATCCTTCTTTAATAAACCTGTCGCATAAATGTGATCCCAAAAAGCCTGCGGCTCCCGTAATTAATACCCTTTTCTTCATTTTTTATTTTTTACTGTTGATAGTTTTCCGACCGATGCTATTATAATGGAATCCTAACTCTTCCATTTTTTCAAGGTTGAAAACGTTTCTGCCATCGAATATTGTTTTTGATTTCAGATTCTTTACCATTCGCTCAAAATCAGGGTTTCTGAACTCGCTCCATTCTGTAACAATCAGTAAGGCATCGGCATTTTTAAGCGCTGAATAGGGGTCCTTTGCATAAGTAATCTTATTTCCGAGAAGGCTTTTTACATTACCCATGGCTTCAGGATCAAATACCGTTACACTCGCGCCTGCATTCAACAATTCATTTATTAATTCAAGAGAAGGCGCATCACGGATATCGTCTGTTTCAGGTTTAAACGCCAGTCCCCACATGGAAAACTTTTTGCCTTTGAGGTCGTTCTTATAGTATTTTTTGATCTTTTTGAACAAAACCGTTTTTTGGTTCTTGTTCACCTTCATCACTGTATCCAGTAATTTAAAATCGTACTTGTTTTGTTTGGAAGTATGGTGCAACGCCAATACATCTTTAGGAAAACAGCTGCCACCGTAGCCAATACCCGGGAACAGGAACCGTTTACCAATACGGCTGTCGCTACCTATACCAATACGTACCAGGTCTACGTTTGCACCGGTAAGCTCACAAAGGTTGGCTACTTCATTCATATACGAGATACGCATAGCCAAATAAGAATTAGCAACATATTTGGTCATTTCAGAGCTGCGTTCATCCATAAAATAAATAGGATTCCCCTGGCGCACAAAAGGCTGGTACAATTCGCTCATCATATCACGCGCCCTGTCTGAAGATGTTCCGATCACTACCCTGTCCGGCTTTAAAAAGTCATCAACGGCAATCCCTTCTCTCAAAAATTCAGGATTTGAAACAACATCGAACAGATCTTCCGATAAATTCTTACCTAATACCGCTGCTACCTTTTCGGCAGTACCTACAGGAACAGTACTTTTGTTTACAATTACTTTATATGATGTGATGATCTTTGACAGGTCTTCCGCAACATTCAAAATGTATTTCAGGTCTGCAGAACCGTCTTCACCCGGAGGTGTGGGCAGGGCCAGGAAAATGATATCGGATTTATCAATAGCCGTTTTCAGATCTGTAGAGAATAAAATTCTTTTCTCTTTTATGTTCCGCTGTAAAAGCACATCAAGTCCGGGTTCATAAATAGGGCATTCTCCTTTTTTCAGCTTTGCAATTTTTTCTTTGTTTACGTCCACGCAGTGAACAACGTTGCCTGTTTCAGCAAAACAGGTTCCTGTTACCAGCCCCACGTATCCCGTTCCAACAACAGCAATTTTCATAATGTGTTTTAGTTTTATATTTTAAAGATGTTTTACATTTTAAGATTTAATAAAAGTAAAAAAAGAGCCGCTTTCGGCAAGCGAAACGAACTCTTTTCAATTCATTACAGCTTTTTCAAATATGCTCCGTAACCGCTTTTAATCAGCTCATCGGCCAATACATCTAACTGCGCTCTTGTAATAAATCCATTACGCCAGGCAATTTCTTCAATACAGCCAATTTTGGTACCTTGTCTTTTTTCTATTACCCGCACAAACTCTGATGCATCTGTAAGAGAATCGAAAGTTCCAGTATCAAGCCAGGCCGTACCCCTGTCTAAAACGGAAACGTGCAGCCTGCCTTCTTTTAAATAGATTTTGTTAACATCTGTGATTTCATATTCCCCACGCGCAGAAGGCTCCAGTTGCTTTGCAATATCTACTACAGAATTATCGTAAAAGTATAATCCTGGTACAGCATAACTGGATTTAGGCTGTTGGGGTTTTTCTTCAATCGAAAGGGCCTTCATTTCGTTATCAAACTCAACCACACCATATCTTTCCGGATCGCTCACCCGGTAAGCAAATACATATCCGCCTTCAATATCCGCCAGCTTTTTCAGCTGGGAACCTAAACCTGTTCCATAAAATATATTATCCCCCAAAACCAGGGCTACTTTATCGTTCCCTATAAATTCAGCGCCAATTACAAAAGCCTGGGCAAGTCCGTTAGGCACTTCCTGCACCGCGTATTCAAACCGGCATCCTACATTGGAGCCATCGCCTAATAATCTTTTAAATCCTGCGCTATCTTCCGGAGTAGTTATAATCAGCACTTCGTTTATACCAGCCATCATCAATACAGATAGCGGATAATAAATCATAGGCTTGTCATAAATAGGCATCAATTGCTTGCTTATTGCCTTTGTTATGGGATAGAGCCTTGTACCGGAGCCGCCTGCGAGAATTATTCCTTTCATTGTTTTAGACGTTAGATGATAGACATTAGATGTTAGACAATAGATTAACTAAAAATATTGATTACAGATTACTTAAAAGCGTTTGCTGTAAACCCCGATTCATTTTTTGAATTTCATCAAGTTGGTGCAGTAAATCTTCAGCTTTTTCCTCTTTTAGCAATGCTATCCTGTTGGCAATTACGATATGTGTTTGCAACTCATAAGAAGATCCATTAGCAATCCCTAAAAAATGCAAAAACTCTTTATCTGAATTACGCCCAGCCCCTTCCGATATGTTTGCGGCAACAGAAACTGCAGAACGCTTCATTTGTGTGTTCAGCCCAAATAATTCATCTTTAGGAAAATTTACAGTAGCTCTATATACATCCACACAAACATCAATTGCTTTTTGCCAAATTTTTAATTCTTTGAAGTTATGCATTTGTCTTTTTTTTGATTAATAATTTATGAATATACGCTTACATGCAGATTTTCGAATTCTACAACGAAATCTATACTATCCAATAATACAAGCGTCTAACGTCTAAAATCTAACGTCCTTCCTCATACTGCTTCTCATAGTACTTCTGATAATCGCCGCTGGTTACATTTTTAAGCCATTCCTGGTTACTCAGAAACCAATCAATAGTTTTGGATAAGCCTTCTTCAAAAGTTACCGAAGGAGCCCATCCTAATTCTTTGTTGATCTTGGTTGCATCAATAGCATATCTTAAATCATGTCCCGGGCGGTCTTTTACATAAGTGATCAATTGCTCACTGGTGCCCGGCTCCCGGCCTAACTTTTCATCCATCTGCCTACAAAGCAATTTCACCAGGTCTATATTTTTCCACTCGTTGAAGCCTCCTACGTTATACTTTTCAGCATTTTTTCCCTCATGAAAAACAAGGTCAATAGCATGTGCATGATCAATCACATATAGCCAGTCACGGGTATATTTTCCATCGCCATAAACCGGCAGCGGCTTATTATTGATGATATTGTGGATCATCAGTGGAATCAGTTTCTCGGGGAAATGATTAGGCCCGTAGTTATTTGAGCAATTGGTTAAAACCACAGGCAATCCATATGTATCTGCGTAAGCATAAACAAAATGATCTGATGAAGCTTTGGACGCTGAATAGGGCGAATGAGGATCGTAAGCAGTTTCTTCTGTGAAAAACCCTGTATCTCCTAAAGCACCATAAACCTCATCTGTAGATACATGATGAAATCTGGCCCCCTCCCAACCTCCCCCGGAAGGATGAGGAGTGTTAAGCCATAGTTCTTTGGCCGCATTTAAAAGATTTACCGTGCCAATTACATTGGTATAAACAAAATCGAGAGGTGAGGTAATCGATCTGTCTACATGGCTTTCGGCAGCAAGGTGGATCACACCGTCCGGCTGGTGTTTTGCGAAAACGGCTTTCACAGCATCTGCATCTACAATATTTACCTTTTCAAAAACATAATTAGACCTGCCTTCTATATCCTTCAAATTTTCCAGGTTCCCCGCATATGTAAGCGCATCGAGGTTGATGATCTTATAATCAGGATATTTATTTACAAATAAGCGTACAACATGGGAGCCTATAAAACCCGCTCCGCCGGTAATAAGAATGGTTCTGTCAGACATAAGATTAAAAAAATTCAATTGAAATATAACAGTTTGCAAATATAGCTGTATGATATGATAAATTAATATCTCATGTTCTATAGCTAAGCTCTCAAAATATTTATATCCTTTTTCATCTATACTAATTTGGGAATGAATACTTTTATATCGGCCAAACATACATGAACCAGCCGGGGCCGCCAGCAAAGTATCCGGCTAAAAAATAATATATAAATGAAAGTCCGCTATCAATCGCTAGATATATTCAGAGGCGCTACCGTATGTCTCATGATATTGGTGAATAACCCGGGAAGCTGGGCGCATATTTATCCGCCATTAAAGCATGCGCCCTGGCATGGTCTTACCCCTACCGACCTGGTTTTTCCGTTTTTTCTTTTTGCTGTTGGAAATGCCATGGCCTTTGTAATGCCCCGGCTAAAAGAGCAGGGTGACGGGGCATTCTGGAGAAAAGTATTGAAAAGAACTGTTCTTATTTTTGGTATCGGCCTTTTCATAAACTGGTATCCTTTTGTACGCTGGAACGAAAACAGCCTTGAACTTATTGGCTGGGTAAACCAGCACGACAGCCAAAAAGGGGTGCGTATCTTCGGGGTATTGCAACGTATAGCCATTTGCTATTTCTTTGCATCGGTTATAGTGTACTATTTAAAGCCCAAAGCGGCTTATTTCACCGCTCTTTTACTGCTTCTGCTGTATTGGATCATTTGTATATTGGGAAACTCTGCCGACCCGTATAGTATAGAAGGCTGGATTGGAACGGGAATAGATAAAGCGATCCTGCATATTCCGCACATGTATAAAGGTGAAGGCGTTCCCTTTGACCCAGAGGGAATACTAAGTACTCTTCCAGCTATTGTTGAAGTGATTTTTGGGTATTTTGTGGGAACATATATTAAAAATAACGCTTCAGCTTCTGAACCTAACGCCATTTACAAAACGCTTACGGGATTATTTATTGCCGGGGTTGCATTGCTCATAGCCGGCTTTTGCTGGGATATGGTATTTCCTATCAACAAGAAAATATGGACCAGCTCTTACACAGTTTATACAGTAGGACTGGCTATCATTACTTTAAGCACAATGATCTATTTTATAGAAGTAAAAGGCTATAAGGGCTTTCCCACCCGTTTTTTTGAGGTATTTGGGAAAAATCCGTTGTTTATCTTTGCCTTAAGCGCTTTTCTTCCTAAAACAGCAACGCTTTTTAAATCAAAAGACGGAACTACTTTCTGGAATTTTCTGTATAAAAAGATCTTTATTCATATCCCCGGCGATCCCCAAACCGGCTCACTGATTTATGCTCTTTGCATTATTGTATTTATGTGGGCCATTTGCTGGTGGCTGGATAAAAAGAAAATTTATATTAAGGTTTAAGGGGCGATGGATCTATGGTTCATAGTTGGCGTAAAGACCCTGCTTTCAACTTCGTACTAAAATAATATACATTTGTATTTATGAACAGAGTGGTGATTACAGGTATGGGCATTTACTCCTGCATTGGTAAAAACTTACAGGAAGTAACTGAATCGCTCAAAGCGGGTAAATCTGGTATTATTTTCGACCCGGTACGGAAAGAATTTGGGTACCGGTCTGCGCTCACCGGTTGGGTAGAAAGGCCTTCCTTAAAAGGTTTGCTCGACAGGCGATCACGCATTATGCTGTCGGAAGAGGGCGAATACGCCTATATGGCAACGGTGGAAGCATTAAAAAATGCCGGTATTGATGAAAATTATATTGCGGAAGTGCAGCCTGGTATTTTGTATGGTAATGACAGCTCTGCCAAGGCAGTTATTGAATCAACAGACCTGATCCGTGAAAAAAAAGACACCATGCTGGTAGGTTCGGCGGCGGTGTTCCAAACGCTTAACTCAACTGTAACCATGAACCTGTCCACTATTTTTAAGCTTAAGGGCATTAATCTTACAGTGAGCGCTGCCTGTGCAAGCGGATCCCATGCCATTGGATTAGCTTACGTGCTTATTAAAATGGGCTTGCAAGATTGTATCATTGCCGGGGGGGCGCAGGAAATCAACCACCTTTCAATGGGAACTTTTGATGCGTTGGGCGCTTTTTCGGTAAAGGAAGACATGCCTGAAAAAGCCAGCAGGCCATTTGATAAGGACCGCGACGGACTGATACCCAGCGGAGGCGCGGCTACAGTGGTTATAGAAAGCCTGGAAAGCGCGCAAAAGCGCGGCGCTAATATTATAGGGGAAATTATAGGGTATGGATTTTCCTCAAACGGAGAGCATATCAGCAATCCTACTGTTGCGGGGCCGGCCAAATCTTTAAAAATGGCGCTGGATGATGCTAAACTGCAACCCGGTGAGATTGATTATATCAATGCGCATGCTACTAGTACCCCGGCTGGCGATGCAAGTGAGGCACAGGCTATCCACGAAGTATTTGGAGGTTGCCGCACACCTGTAAGCTCTACCAAATCAATGACCGGGCACGAGTGCTGGATGGCTGGTGCAAGCGAAGTGGTGTACTCCTCCCTCATGATGCAGCATAACTTCATAGCACCTAACATTAATTTTGACAATCCTGATGAGGAAACCCAACACCTCAATATCATAAAAAATACCACAGAAAAAAATATAAACGTATTTTTGTCCAATTCTTTTGGGTTTGGGGGAACCAATTCTACCCTGATCGTCAAAAAGTGGTAAATATGGAAATGCAGGAAATTATTGAAAAAACCAACTCGTTTTTAGTAGAAGAATTTGAAGCAGAAGCTTCTTTAATTAATCCGGAGGCGAGCCTTAAAGAGGTATTAGACCTCGATAGCCTTGATTACATCGACCTTGTAGTAGCGCTCGAAAGCAATTTTCATTTCAAAGTACAGCCCGGCGACTTCCTGCCATTGGTAACTTTCGGGGATTTTTATAACTATATACAGGCGCAGATACAAAAGAAAGAAACCGTTTCTTAAGGGGTTCAAGATTTTGAACCCTTGGTCTCTTCTTGAAAACACCTGCTGACAAATAACAATATTTATATAATACTTCACATATCTCGCGCAGGCCTCCGGCCTGTGTGTTGAGGTTACTTAGTTAAGATTGATTGATTCGTAAAAAGAGCAGGTTTCTGGAACAATCAAGTAACGGGTATGTCCATGCCTGGAGATTACTACTATTTGAAACCTGAAAATATGTTTTAATCAAGCCTGAAAGGCTAATATTATTATAAAAAAAGCATATACACCGATTAGAATCCCGAAGGGATGGCATAATATCCTGTGTCACCCCTTCGGGGTTCTCGTCCAAAATCCAAACGATTTTTCTATAATAATAACATCTCTTCGAGATTTTTCTAAGGTTTCGGACACTTAAGGCTTGGAGACCTAAACAAGAGGAGATGAGGCGAAAAGCCATCAACAGCAGATATTGTATCTGCAATATTAAAACCACTTATTTCTTCCTATAACTATAAACTATTATTGTATAGAATTAATCAATTTTATTTATAGCTCCGATGTCATAAGTTTGTCAGTGAAAATTATCCGCTGACGGAAGTAAAACCATGCACTCCCCTATCAGCTAATGATCAATAATTAATTCAAAAAAATCAGTAATGGAAAAAGATTCTAACGACATTAGTAAGTGCCCGTTTCATAATGGCAAAATGAATAAAGCTGTTGCAGGTGGGGGAACGCAAAACAGCGATTGGTGGCCCAATCAGCTAAAAGTAAACCTGCTGCGTCAAAACTCTTCTTTGTCCGATCCTATGGATAAAGACTTTAATTATGCCGAAGCTTTTAAAACCCTGGATTATGATGCGCTGAAAGCAGATCTGAAAGCCCTCATGACCGATTCCCAGGAATGGTGGCCCGCAGATTTTGGCCATTATGGCCCTTTCTTTATTCGTATGGCATGGCATAGTGCCGGCACTTATCGCATTGGTGATGGACGTGGAGGTGCAGGTGCAGGACAACAGCGCTTTGCACCGCTTAACAGCTGGCCCGATAATGTGAGCCTCGACAAGGCCCGCCGTTTGCTTTGGCCCCTAAAACAAAAATATGGAAGGAAAATCTCGTGGGCCGATTTAATAATCCTAACGGGAAACGTAGCTTTAGAATCAATGGGCTTTAAAACCTTTGGCTTTGCGGGCGGACGTGAAGATGTTTGGGAACCGGAGTTGGATGTATATTGGGGTTCTGAAACGAAATGGTTAGGCGGGGATAAGCGCTATGCTCATGGATCTGAAGGTGTGGACGAAAATCATGCTGTATTGGTGTCAGACGATGATGCTGATGGAAAGATACATTCCCGCGATCTGGAAAATCCATTAGCTGCAGTGCAAATGGGATTGATTTATGTAAACCCCGAAGGGCCGGATGGTAACCCCGACCCTGTTGCAGCAGCAAAAGACATACGCGATACTTTTGGCCGCATGGCTATGAGCGATGAGGAAACGGTAGCCCTGATTGCCGGGGGCCATACTTTTGGTAAAACACATGGCGCCGCACCTGCCGATCATGTGGGTCCAGATCCCGAAGCCGCTGATATTGAAGAACAGGGGTTAGGCTGGAAAAACAGTTTTGGCACTGGTAAAGGCGGCGATACCATTACCAGCGGACTGGAAGTAACATGGACCAGCGCCCCTACCAAATGGACCAACAACTTTTTATGGAACTTATTTGGCTATGAGTGGGAGCTGGAAAAAAGTCCGGCAGGCGCACACCAATGGGTGCCCAAACATGGTATGGGTGCCAACACCGTGCCGGATGCCCATGACGCTGCTAAAAAACATGCTCCCAGGATGTTGACAACAGACCTGTCCTTACGCTATGATCCGGAATACGAAAAAATATCCAGGCGCTTCCTGGAAAACCCTGATCAGTTTGCCGATGCATTTGCCCGCGCATGGTTTAAGCTTACCCACCGGGATATGGGGCCTGTCAGCCGCTATTTAGGCCCGGAAGTACCATCAGAAGAGCTGATCTGGCAAGACCCTATTCCTGCTAACGAACACAAATTAAAAGATAGCGATATAGCCGCTTTAAAAGAAAAAGTGCTGAGCTCCGGGCTCACAGTTTCAGAATTAGTGGCTACTGCATGGGCTTCGGCCTCCACCTTCCGTGGATCGGACAAACGGGGTGGTGCAAACGGCGCACGTATTCGTTTGGCTCCGCAAAAAGACTGGGAAGCTAATAATCCTTCGCAGTTAGCAAAAGTACTGGAAGTACTGGAGGGTATCCAGGCTGAATGGAATACTGCCGGTAAATATGTATCTGTTGCAGACCTGATTGTACTGGCCGGAAATGCAGCCATAGAAAAAGCGGCAAAAGATGCCGGGTATGATATTGCAGTTCCTTTTACAGCCGGAAGAGGAGAAGCTACACAGGAACAGACCGATGTGGAATCATTCGCTGTATTGGAACCAATAGCAGACGGCTTCCGCAATTATTTAAAAGCAAAATACGCGATAGCCACAGAAGCTTTATTGATTGATAAAGCGCAGTTGCTTACTTTAACCGCTCCTGAAATGACCGTTTTGGTAGGTGGTATGCGTGCGCTGAATGCCAATTACGATGGCTCCGGGCATGGAGTGTTCACCAGCCGTCCCGGTGTATTGACCAACGACTTTTTTGTAAACCTGCTAACAATGGACACGGTTTGGAAGGCTACAGACAGCAGCAAAGAAGTGTTTAAAGGAACGGACCGGAAAACCGGGGAAGTGAAATGGACGGCCACCCGCGCTGATCTTATCTTTGGTTCTAACTCCGAACTAAGAGCTGTAGCCGAAGTATATGCATGTGCAGACGCCGGTGAAAAGTTCGTGAAGGATTTTGTGGCAGCCTGGACTAAAGTGATGAATTTAGACAGGTTTGATGTAAATTAAAATTTATCCTGCAGTAAAAAGAAAGGGTGGCTCAAAGCGGGCCACTCTTTTTATTTTTTATACCAGTTAGGTATCAGAAATATCTTAAATGAGTGTCAGGCTGAAGCCCAAATAAAACCGTTGAACTCATGTTCCTTAAAATGACAAATATACTTTTTCCACGCTTTTTGCTTGCCCAAAAAGGTGGAGCCTAAAAGGGCAGCCGGAAATTGTTGCGGGCTATTTCCGGCGGGAATTACTATCATCGGCCTGCTTGGCAAATCATCTGTGAATACCCGCCTGAACGGACGGGCAGGTTTACTTACGCCTGATTTTGTTTTCCGCGTTTTGAGATGGCCTTGAAAAAATGGCGTTAAGAAAATAATCTTGTAAGCCGTTAAGAAGCCGCCACTGTTTGAGCCTGCGGTGTCTAAGTGATCATTAGAATCTGCGGAGCGAGTTTGGCGGGTTTAGGTTTACAAGATTATTTTTAGCCGATTTTTTCACAGCCTTGAATTTTTGCTCCACTTTTGTTTCAAGACAAAAGTGGAAAGAATTTAAATTGTAAATACTTGATCAATTATATTTCTTATCATTAGCAACCCATTGCCCAAGGCTTTGTCAAGCCCTCCAAAGAAGTCCCTTGGATAGGGATACAGGGAATTTCTAATGCCTAAATGGTGTTAATCGAAGGAAAGACTATAGATATCCAACCCATCCTTTCCAAGTGCATACAGCTTATTATTTTTAATAAAAAGCTGCTTAACTCCTTGCAGCGTTGCGGGCACCTGCCACTCGTCATATTTAAAAGTGCTGATATTATAGCGGTATAATGCGTTGCCAACAGCGCCATAAATATACTTACCTGTAATATGCAGATTTTTCCAGCCGGTTATATCTATTTTGTTTTTATAGGAGCCATAGTAATCGAACACGTAAATGCCCTGCATGGAGTCGTATAAATATACATACTGGTTTTGATCGAATATTTTAACAGGTGCTAATACCTTATCAAATATTTGCCGGAAATCGGCCGTTTTAAACAGGATGTTTCCTTCATCGTCCAGCTTCTTCAGCACATTGTCCATATCATCGTACAGCCATATTTTTCCGTCATACGAAAGGGCCGCGGCAGTGGCATTAAAAATATTTTTCCTGCGGAGATCGATAGTATTCTTTAAGTTGAGCATCCCATCCAAAACAGCAATAGTAGAAAACCCTTTATAGTACAGCACTATTTTAACCGGGTTGGAAACATCTACAAGCGTGGCCTCTCCAAACTTTTTAATATCGTTGAAAACAGAAATGGAATCGCCGTTGGAGTTTAACTTCTTCAACTGATTACTGGTGCTCAGCAGGTAAATATTATCCAGGTTGTCTACAGAAAAGGAAGCATAATCGCCTGTAACGGTTTTCAGTTTTTGGCCGACAGAGAAGGACTGTGCTTTCGCCAAAAAGCTGAAAAAAAATACGATCAATATATTCAGTAAAGTTTTCAATAATTACGAATGATTTTATGTTCTTTATCCTGGTAAGATAATAATTGCACATCGTTGCCATCAAAAACAGCATAGGTGAAAAACATTAACCAATCGCCCAGGTTTATATAGCGACTGTTATCATTCAACTTAAAGTCTATGGGTAAATGCCGGTGCCCGAAAATAAAATAATTATATTCCTTCTCCTGTAGCTTTTGTTTGCAGTACTGGATCAGCCATTCACGGTCTTCACCCATGAATACTTCTTCCGAGCTGCCTGTTTTGGCGCGGCTGCGGCGGCTCATATAATTGGCCATGCCCATACCTATTTGTGGCGGCAGTACTCCAAATGCCCATTGGCATACAGGATTTCTAAAGATTTTTTTCAAACGTTTATAGCCTTTATCGCCCGGACCCAGGCCATCACCGTGGCCTATCAGGAATTGTTTGCCGTTCCAGCAGAATTCCTTTGGCTCAAAATAAACCGGCATATTTAGTTCCTGCTGAAGATAATCCGTCATCCACATATCATGGTTACCTACAAAAAAATGCAGCTTAATGCCTTTGTCTGAAAGTTCAGCCAGCTTGCCCAGCAGACGCACATAACCTTTAGGCACCACATATTTATATTCGTACCAGAAATCGAACATGTCGCCCACAATAAAAATTTCAGCGGCTTTGTCTTCGATCTCATTTAAAAAACGGACGATCAGCTTTTCACGCACCAGGCTCCCCTCGTGTGATGGCACACCTAAGTGAAAGTCTGATAAAAAGTATATGTTTTTTTCCTGTTCCAAATTAACATTATATGTGAGGGGTAAAATTAGGCAGAGAATATAAAAGTTAAGCGAAAATTTAAAAACGGGCAAATATAAAGTTCAACTTTAAATCTGTCCAAAATGAGGTTAGCATATTGGTTTGCACAGGAGTATTAAATTTACTCCATCGGCGTACTCACTCTTTTCTCATAATGGCTAAGCGTCAGTCCGCCCAAAACCATTACCACTCCCGTAAGTGTAAACAGGCTGAGTGTATCTTTTATTAGAGCAGCTGCAATTTTAAATCAACATCATACGAATCAAAAGTTTTTGCGAAAACTTGCACAATGTTGTCTAAATAGTTAACTTCGCCAAGTGAAAACCATCAGGCAAGTTATTGCATATAAGAAATATTTTTTAGACTTCTATCAAAAACAATCTGACGAAGTACAACGAAAAATTGAGTGGACTTTGAATTTATTACGAACGATAGACCGGGTTCCTAAAAAGTATTTTGACCACATGACAGGTACAGATGGACTTTATGAAGTTCGCGTAGAATTAGGCGGGAATATTTTTAGAATTTTTGCTTTTTTCGATAAGGGCAACCTAGTCGTTTTGGGCAACGGGTTTCAGAAGAAAACTCAAAAAACTCCAAGAACTGAAATTAAGAAAGCATTAAAAATAAAAGCAGAATATGAAAAGGAAAGAAAATAATATCACAACTCTTGACGAAATTCTTGATAATAAATATGGCAAACGAGGCGCGAAAAAAAGGGAACAATGGGAGCAGGAATTTGAAGCATTTCAACTTGGTGTTTTACTTGAAGAAGCAAGACTTAAACTTGGTATGACTCAGGAACAATTGGCCGAAAAAGTTGGCACTAACAAGTCATATATTTCACGTATTGAAAATAATGCAAGTGACATCAGGCTTTCAACACTAATGAAAATCATTCAAACGGGGCTAGGAGGGCATTTGAAACTAACCTTGCAACTCTGACGGAATACAATGAACCGCTAATTTACCTAATGTTATTGTTAACCGTGCTATTCACTTTTTTTACACAAACGGTACAGGTAGCACCTACAGATACTGTTGATAAAAAACTCAATCCCGTTTGCCCTACTCCATTGGTGCGCTTACTTTTTTATCGTAATAGCTAAGTGCCAGGCCACCCAAAACCATGGCCACTCCTATAAGCGTAAACAGGCTGAGTGTATCTTTTATGAGAACAGCGGCAATAATAATCCCGAATATAGGGCAAAGAAATAGCCACAGACCCGCTTTTACAGTGTCCTGCTGTATGAGCTTTAACCAAAGCCATACGGCACCAACAGATACCGGGATGGCCAGCCATAAAGTACCCGTCCAGAAATGACCACTAAAATGGTTCACCTCATTTTTATACGTAAGCATCATAAAGGGCAGCAAAAACAAACCGCCAAGGAGGGTTTGCCAGCCATTGATGGTAAGCAGGTGCAGCCCCTCCCATTTTTTAGAAGAAAAATAAATTGTTCCGGCAGAGTAGGAAAACATGCTCACTATAAGGAGCACTAAACCCCTTATAGTAACAGAAACCCCATCAAGCAAAGGCCAGGCTACCACTACAAAGCCGCATATACAAATAAACAATGCCAGCAGTACGCGCGGACTGATTGGCTTCTTTAAATAGAAAACAGAAAGAAAACTAATAAATACCGGGCTGGCAGCTATCGTTAATGCGCCTACACTGGCCGTTACTTCTTTCATAGATATTACATACATACCCAGGTAAATAGTAATATTCAACAATCCATACACAGCAAGCTGTTTCAGTTCTTTACGCGCCGGTAATTGCTTTTTTAGTAACACATGAGCAATAAACAGCATCATGGCAGCAGCAATGCCAAACCTGCACACAGCCACTACCAGCGGCTGCGCATCCTGCAATGCAATTTTTGTTGCCGTAGCCGCCGAAGACCATAATATGGTGAAAAGCAGCCCTGTTATCAGCCAGGAGGATTTTTTGTTCATTTTAAGCTGCGCGAAAGTAAATCTTATTTCTTACTTTACCACTCCCTCAAACTTCACATTATCGATACTAAAAGTGCCACCGCTACTTTCCGCATTAAATCCATAAAATCTGAAACTAACAGTTGCTTCCAGGTTGGTATAGGCTGCATCTAATGTAATGACACAGCCATCCTGTGCCGTTGTAGCTCCGTCAGCTACCTGGAATATATGGGGAGAAACAACCGATAGATTATTGTTTGCGGGGCTAATGGATGCGGGAAGGTTTTCCGCATAACCGTCTAAGTTGGAACGCACACTCACTTGCCTGACACCGGTGCCTGAACGTTGTAAGGTAAAGCTGATTTTTGTAAGATCCAGTCTTTTGCCAACAGCAGGCGTAATGGTTACTTCATAGTATTTGGCAGGATTTATATTGCCGGTAAAAACATCGGAACCATTAACAGCGCCGGTTGGCCAGGTATTAAAAGCGAACCTCCCTGCGGCAGAGGAGTTGGCGCTTATACCCACCGCTGTAAAACTGCCAAACGTTAATCCTTCCACTACCGGGAGTGCAGTAGGATCCGTTGTTCCTGATGAGCCGGTTACACCACTAAAATCATATACTACAGAAAAGCGGCCTCCCGTACCGCCTGCAATATCGTTTTGGTTGCGAAGAGTAAATTGTGTTTCGAGCGGAGCGTCTTGGCCAGGGCCCTGGTATAACAATACATACCCTGTAATGCTTGTTGCCGCAGCAGGCATCATAATACCAGAGCTGTTTCTTACAAACGTATTTAGCTGGCCTGTTGCATCTGCAATAATATAATTAATACCTGTACTGTTAGAGCCAGCAGCGGTTATAGTAACATTATTAAATGTTAATACAGTAGATTCCCATGCCCGATTATTTGCAATAGCCTCCGCGATGGTAGTGATCCGGGGAGCAATAGTACCCATACCGGATTTAACAGCAGGCCCTACTCCATTTATCTGCAAGCCGCCGCTAAATATATTTAAAGACAAACCTCCAACAGTTACAGTCAGCGAATCGCCAACAATCGCATTGGGATTGGCCCCAGCAGTAAACCTCAATTGTACGCCGGCGGTTGCATCCTGCAATCTGTAATTACCTGAGACTTCATTTTTGATATCAGATACCACCACCCCATTTATATATACACCGGCCGGTATTGACGAATCGCCGGCGGCATAAGCCTTTAATTCCGCTATTGTTTTTAATGCCGGTAAAGGAATTTGTCCGCTGCAGCGTGTGCCGGTAAATTGCACATCGCCTGTGTCCCTGATAAACAGTTGCACCGTACCGTTAAATACACTGGGTATGCCAGTCAATGTACCATTCCCATCCGGCACATTCAAAGCTGCAAACTTTGCATAGCTGCTGTTTCGTAATATAATATTTTGTTTTTCACAGGTACTGACGGTAAAGTTGACAGCACTGGTATTTTTTGATGGATCGGCATAGGTTTTATTAATATCAGCATCTCTGAACTCTGCATTACTGATCTGAACCAGTGTGCTTGAAAGCGGATCGTTGATATTCTTTGTAAAATCTGCAGGTTTTACCACCTTGGGACTAACTGTATTATTAAACGATCCTTTAATAATATAGTCATCAAAAAATGCCTGCGGTATTCCATCAAGATTCAGGTATCTGCCATCATCTGACCGGGATGAGTCGAGCCCTAACTGTATGGTGCCGCCATAATCGCCCAGCATCATCCCCTTCAATTTTATAAAAACCCTTCGACCCACAGGATATTGCGTGTACACATTATTGCCATCTAACAAAACAGGAATACCGCCTGTTTCATCCTGGATAATGATTTGCTTATAGAAATTACCTGAACGGTCATCCCCAATTACCACTCCCGAAATAACATGGTCGTCTTCAATACGTTTAAAATCGCCAATGGTAGTATAACGCGCTTTTAGCTGCATAATGGTCAGGGTTACATCCACTTCAGGATCATCGTTTACTTGAGGCGCATCAAATGTCCGGTTGCAGGAAGCAATCAGTACAACCGGTATGAACAGAGCTGTCCATTTATTTAAGTATATGTTTTTCATCTTTAATAATTTTAAAACCTGAAGCCAATACTGGCAAAGAAGTTGATTCCGTAAGCGTAATAGTATTTAGGGGGGAATTTATTTATCTGCTTTTCTTCAAAATCAAAACGCAGCTGCTCAAAACCGCCGGAGCGGATATCCTCGCTATTCAGGATATTGTTTACCCCCAGATTGAACAGCAGGTAAGTGCGCCGGTTATGAATGTAATAGCTCCGGGGTAGCAGCCTGCTCCATCCGCCAAAAAAGTCGAGTGTAAACTTTCCGTCAAATTTTTCCTGTGCTAATATGCTTTGTTTCATTTCGGCTGATGACGGATTTTCAGGATCCGCATCAGCAATAGCATCTGCAGTTCTACGCAGCGGGTTAAGGCTTAACCACATATTGCTGAAATAATTTCCTGTAAAGCTTATATACCAATACTGTGGCGAACGATAGAACAGACCTGCACTGTAAGCATTTTGCGGTGTGGAAGGTATCCTGTAATTTTTCAAATAGAGGGATTGCTTTGATAAAATCTCTGCACTGTTATCTGCTGTGATAATAGCCCGCTGTCGGCTGTCATAATAATACCTGCCTGCAGATATGGCTGCGTTAAAGCTTAGTGTAGACGTAAGTTTAATCTCTGTTCCAATTTCCCCGCCAAAGAACACCTTATCTATGCCGCTTAGCGCGTAATTTACAAAGCTCTGATACTGGTCATGATAAAAGGTAAGAACATCCATGCCGTCCTTTATTTTTGTATAATAACCGGCAATGCCCAGTTTCACACGGGGTGTATTCAGCTTATACCCTGCTTCGCCTGAAATAATAGTTTCGCTTGTAAGCCTGTCCTGCACCGTATTTCGTGTACGCTGGGAAATGTAAGCGTTTTCGAAGAATGGTGCTGCGGTGCGATAAGTGCCGTTTATGAAAAAGTAATTGCGGCCATTCAGCTTATACGTTATCCCTGCTTTAATATTGGGATTGGTAAAGCTATGCCCGGCTGCCTTACCATAAGAAATACCGGGAAACAGGCCACTGCGGTTGAAGCCGGTTCTGTAAAAACGGGCTTGTGCAATGGCTCCGGTGAAGAAGAGATCAAAATGATTCAGCTTCAGCAAAAGCTGTGTCCATGCCATAGAATGGCTCATCGTAATCTTATAATTATACCCGTACTGCTCCCCTTTTGTAATAATGCGGTTGGGCTGGTTCAGGTCGTGCTGCACAGCAAGAGGATCATCAGGAAAATCGCGCTCGGCAAACTGGTTGATATTAACCCAGAAATCTCCGTCCAGTAAATCTTTTACCTCCTGGTAATAATGGTTTACCTGCTGCCGGTAATTTACACCTGCGGTTAATGTCAGTCTATCGTTCAGTTTCGAATTATAAATAGTATTCGCACTTATCCTTTTTATATCAACTACGCGGTCAGACAAAATATATACAGAACGTTTTCCTGTAACACTATTGCCAGTCCTACCATCAGCATCGTTTACCGTACGCATATTACCACGGTTAGCTTCATACAGTTTATCCCATTGTACCTGCAAGGCATCGGGATTATATTGATAATGAAGTAGCAGCGATTGATATAGAACCGGGTTGTCGCCAGCGTAATAGCCCGGTAAATAACGGTAATAATCCGGCCGTGGATCCGGGGCATTATACCAGTCGAGGGCTGAATTTTTTCTTTTACCAAATGTATATGCAGCAGTTGTGAGCAGGCTGGTTTTATCATTGGGTTGATGTTCATAAGCAGCTATAAGCACAGGCTGAAAAGTTTGCAGTACATTGGCATTTCTTTTTTTCCCGTTTTGCCAGCCCCATGACGGATTATAATAATTGGTTCCGGCCAAATCCATGGCTTCCTGTACGGACGGGCCCTGTCTGCCTGTTTCGGTGGGTACGCCAAATGTTATCAGCGACAATGTATTTTTTTGTTTTATTCTTTTATCAACGGCTGCATAATAGCTGGCTCCTTCATAATACGTACCGGGTATATAACCTTCTTTAGCATAGCGGCTGGTGAGCGCTATACTGTAAGCCCAGCCTTTTTTATTAAAGCCCGAGCCATGATGAAAAATGATACGATGATTATAGTTCCTGTTAGAAAATGCGTATCCCAGCTGGGTTTGCGTGCGCTGTGCTCCTGCACGCATATCTACATTTGTATTTAACGCCAAAGAGCCTGGTGCAAAATCATTTGCCTGCAGGCCGTAAGTATTTTGCTGCGAACGCATAGCGTTGTTTAGCCCGCCCCATAAGCCGAAAGGGGTAAAGCCATTATCCAGTCCGCTAAAATCAATACCATTAATATAAACGGCGTTGCCTTGTGTTTCATAGCCCCTAAGCCGGAAACGGACCAGGCTGAAATTAAACTCAGCAGCGGAAAGAAACGGATCGCGACCCGCTGTTAAAATGGAAGATACAGCCTGGGCACCACCATCATCCATATCATCATCATTAATGATGATAGTTGGTAAGTTGTCTCTCACTTCGCTCTTTATATCAAGAGCAGCGGAATCTGTTCTAGGAATGGTGTCATTTACCAGCGGCATTTGCGCATAAATGACAGAAGCCACCAATGGCATTAACAAGGTTAACGTGTGTTTTTTCATGGTTATGTTTGCCTTATAAAATTATAATAATTTTTTGAATAAAAAAATACGGCTGATATGAATCACAGTATTTTTATTTTCTGTAATTTTTGGCTCAATAAATAACCTGTTTCAACTCTAACAAATGAAAAACACATTCCTGCTATCCTGGGTAATGCTTACCGTCAGTGCCTTCTCTCAAAACACTTATAAATCTGCCATAATAGGCTTTTACAATTTTGAAAATTTTTATGATACCATTTTTCACGGCAGCTACGATGATCCTGCTTTTACGCCAAACGGGAGCAAAGCCTATATCAGCACTGTTTTTAATGATAAGGTAGCCAAGCTCGCCAAAGTTTTATCCCAGATAGCAACAGACTTCAATCCTGACGGGCCGGCGCTTTTAGGCACTGCAGAAATTGAGAATAAATATGTACTTGATACTTTATTACGCCATCCTTTAATTGCCGCACGTAAGTATAAATATGTGCATTATGACTCTAAAGACTTCCGGGGAGTGGATGTAGCTTTAATTTATAATCCTCAATATTTTAAGGTAGAAAAGAGCCGCCCTGTTTTTGTAAAGATCCCTGCAGGTGCCAAAAACGCTGTTTATACAAGAGACGTTTTGTGGGTGAGGGGTTTGCTGAACGGAGAAAGGATACATGTATTTGTGAACCACTGGCCCAGCCGCTCGGGCGGGGAAAAACGCTCTGAACCGGCACGCATGGCCGCCGCAAATACGGTCAGGAAGTTTATAGACTCTCTTTTGATTATTGATTCTGCTTCAAAAATAATAGTGATGGGCGATCTGAATGATGACCCTGTCAGCAACAGTGTTACAAAAGGACTTAAAGCTACCAGCGATACCAAAAATATCGGGACAGATGACCTGTACAATCCCTGGGTGGGTATGTATAAAAGCGGGCAGGGCACTTTAGCGTACCAGGATGCATGGAGTCTGTTCGACCAGATCCTTTTTTCCTCCTCTTTTTTAAACAGGAACCAAAAGGGATTTTTTTATTACAGGCACCATGTATTTAAAGCTGATTATATGATTGAGAATACTGGCCGGTATAAAGGTTATCCTATGCGTACTTATAACGGTGATGTTTATCGCGGAGGTTACAGTGACCATTTTCCCACTTATATTGTGCTGTTGAAGAAGGTGAAGTAAGGTTGTTTTGCTTTGAGCAAACCGGCTTCCGGGCTTCCTGACGCCCGTTTTCTTTATACTACTTCTTTTTTTGTAACGAAGTCCGTACTTTTTTTACGAAAGCTTGCGTAACATTAGCCAGAGAGGCAATTTTAGCAATAGTGAAATCAGTGTTGGAAAGCAGGTTTTTTACAAACAGTTCTTTGCCTTCTTCAACGCCCTTTTCCCTGCCTTGTTGTATTAAATATTCCTTTACACCCATAATTTTCCTTTTGTCGGTGATTTGTCCTATTTTCTTTTCAAAGGTAGCATAAGTCTCAGAATCGGCAAAGCGGATACAGTTTTGCAGAAACGCATAAATAGCAATGATCTTTCGCTGTGAGAGCTTTTTACCAGCCAGGGCCCGGAATATCCATTCATGGCGGTTCATCAGCTCCTCATCCGTTGCTTTACCGCTAAGCAGCGCCGTTTTGGCCGCCAGCATTACAAGGGCAAAAGGATTATTTATGCTTTTTAGCGTCTCGTCTTCCTGGTCAATAACCCGGTAGGTATTATATTGGTATTCGAGCCGTGTGCCCAAGAGTTCTATTTCATAACGTTCGGGCGGAAATCCCTGGACACCAGTAAAGATAACGATTGCTGTTACCGGGCGCCTGTACCTGTCTAATATCCGGTAGAAATATTGAAACATCCTGTGTGCAAATTGCTTATCAGCATACCCCTGCACTTCAATATGTACCAATATCCACTGCTCTCCGCCGCTCTTCCATTGCACTTTAACCAGCTTGTCAACAAAGCGTACGTTTCGATCTGTTTCTTTGTCCGGGTATAGCTTTTCCAGCTCTTTATCCAGAAACTCAAATCTGCGCATATCAAAAAGCATATCGGCGTCACGAAAAAAGAACCGTAAAAAATCGGGGAAAAGGTCTTCTATAAGCGATTTCCAGATCGGGTCGAACTGGTGTTTATTTTTATTCATTTTTCTATAGGTTGATGCTTAAAAATACTATTTTCTGTTTATAGTTAGAAAAATGGGTTGCATTTTTAAACCCTAAAAAAGCCGCACTGTTTTCAAAAACCGGTTAAGAGGCAGGGCGCAATTCACCCAATCTCCTTTCTGTAATTTATGAATGAAAAATTTCATGTAAGTTTGGCACGCTTTAGAAAGCGCTTAAAATTTTATCTCACATTTTAATTAATAATAAATCATGGCAGAATTATCAGACATAGGTGTTATTGGCCTTGCTGTAATGGGTGAAAACCTTATCCTGAATATGGAGAGCAAAGGCTTCCGAGTAACAGCTTATAACCGTACGGTTGAAAAAGTAGATCATTTTATAAACGGCAGGGCTAAGGGAAAAAACATCCAGGGCGCGCATTCTATTGAAGAATTAGTAGCCTCTTTAAAATCTCCGCGTAAAGTAATGCTGATGGTGAAAGCGGGTAAGCCGGTTGATGATTTTATAGAATTACTGATCCCGCATCTGGATAAAGGAGATATTATTATTGATGGAGGAAACTCTCATTTCCCCGATACTGAAAGGAGGGTGAAATATGTAGAAAGCAAAGGACTGCTTTATATAGGTACCGGTGTATCGGGTGGAGAGGAAGGAGCTTTGTTAGGCCCTTCTATTATGCCGGGAGGCTCTAAAAACGCCTGGCCGGAGGTAAAGCCCATTTTCCAGGGGATTGCTGCAAAAGTAGCTGATGGTTCTCCCTGCTGCGACTGGGTAGGAGATGGAGGAGCCGGTCATTTTGTAAAAATGGTACATAACGGCATTGAGTATGGCGACATGCAATTGATTTGTGAAGTGTACCAGGTGATGAAAGACCTGCTGGGCATGAGTGCTGACGAAATGCACGAAGTATTTAAAGAATGGAACGAAGGCGAGCTGGACAGCTACCTGATAGAAATTACCCGCGATATTTTAGCCTATAAAGAAGATGGCACGCCGATCATTGATAAAATTCTGGATACTGCAGGCCAAAAAGGTACCGGCAAATGGACAGGAACGGTTGCTCTGGAATTAGGCATTCCGCTTACATTAATTACCGAATCGGTTTTTGCAAGATGTTTATCTGCTTTGAAAGAGGAGCGTGTAGCGGCATCCAAAGTATTGACCGCAGGGCCTAAGCCTTCTTTTGATGGAGACAGGAAACAGTTTGTTGATCAGCTACGCGATGCCCTGTACGCGGCCAAAGTAATTTCTTATGCGCAGGGCTACCAGATGATGCGTGCAGCTGCCAAAGAATATGGCTGGGAGCTAAATTATGGTAATATTGCTTTAATGTGGAGAGGTGGCTGCATTATCCGTTCCCGCTTTTTAGGAAATATCAAAGAGGCATTTGATAAAAATCCGGAGCTGACCAACCTGTTATTAGATCCCTATTTTGCTGAAAGGGTACAAGCTTGCCAGCAAGGGCTGAGGACAGTTACTGCCACGGCAATGTTAAACGGTATTCCTGTTCCGTGTTTAAGCGCAGGTATCAATTATTACGATGGGTACCGCTCAGAAAGGCTGCCGGCTAATTTGCTGCAGGCACAGCGCGATTATTTTGGTGCACATACTTATGA
Source organism: Niabella sp. (assembly GCA_027493055.1). Lineage (GTDB taxonomy): Bacteria > Bacteroidota > Bacteroidia > Chitinophagales > Chitinophagaceae > Niabella. The sequence goes on from JAPUDO010000053.1 coordinate 22,803, forward strand.
AAGGTTAGATCAGCCCCGTGGTCAGTTCTTCCATACCAACTGGACGGGAAGAGGCGGCGATACGGCTTCTACTACTTACGATGTATAACGTTTAATACGTTTGGTAATATTTGCTGAAAAAGCCATCTGATCTTTAAATAAATCAGATGGCTTTTTGCTCTTATAAAACTTGCTATATATTAATATCCGAATAGCTCTTCCAGGCTTAACACTTTTACAGTGCCGTATTTTGAAAGGTTTTCAGGGCCCATATTTTTTTCGCTTCCGATGATGGTATAGCTGTATTTTTTGTTAGCTAACTGGCTATCATGAAACGCTTTGATATCACTGAATTTCAGCCCTTTTATTTGTGTATATTTTACTTTTCGAGGATCATCCGCCAACCCTTTCTTTTGAGCAGCGATATAGCTGAAAATGATCCCGGTCTTTTCTATACGCCCGGTTTCAATATCTTTTAAAGTGCTCAGCCTCCCGTTTTCAAACGCATTTTCCCTTTCCGGTAAAGTATTAAGCAACTCGGTCATTGCAGCAATAGCTTCAGGCAGCTTATCGGCCTGGCTGCCTACATATCCTGTAAAGGAAAAGGGATCTTCTTTTTTAGCAGGAGTGCCTACATAAGCATAAGTAGAATAGGCCAATGCTTTAGACTCACGGATGGTTTGAAAAACGATGGATCCCATTCCCCCTCCAAAATAGCTGTTGAACAGATCAACAACCGCTTCTTTGTTATAATCGTAAGGCAGCAAATTACGCACCCATGTCATTTCGGCCTGTACCATATCGTAATAAGCCAGGAACACCTGGTTTTCGTTTTGAACCGTGCGATTAAATTTAACGGCTTTAGGCACCGGAGCCCATGCCGTAAGCATTGGGTGCGATTTTTTAACTTCTGCAGCAAGTGCTGCAGTACTTAAAGGACCATAGTATAAAACCTGTGGCTGGTATTTCACAAGACTCTTTATGATAGCTACCAGCTCCTGTGCAGTAAGGGCATCCAGCTCGGCATCACTCAGCACATTATTGAAAGGATTGGCAGCTCCATAAGCAGCATAGCTGTTCAGGGCCTGCATAATTGATCCCTTGCTGGTTTTTGCATTAGCCCTTGCTTTTTGCAGGCGGTTTTTCAGGCCCTCAAGCGCTTCCTCATCGGGCTTACAGTTCCGGATCAGGTGCTCTAACAATGCTAAAGATTTAGAGAAATTTTCATTCAGTCCGTTCAGCTGAATATAAGAATCCTCCGTTCCGCTGTTTACTGAAAAGTTGGCGGCCAATTGGTAAAACGCTTTGGTAACGTCCTCTGCAGAATATTTATCTGTACCCAGGTATTGAAGATAACTAAGCGCTATAGGAAGCTTTTTATTGTTCCAGCTTCCTGTATTGTAACGGAAATAGAGACTGTACAGGCTGTTTTCCTTATTAGGCACGTACAGTAATTCTGTATTTGAAATTTTACTTTTTTGCAGATCCGTTTTAAAATTTACCCAACGCGGTGCAATAGGTGCCAGTGGCATGGCATCTATTTTTTTCACAAAATCAGATTGTTTGCCGGCATTGGTTTCTACCGGTGTAATGGCCGGTTTTTCAACTTTTACAATGCTTTTGTCCTCTCCTTTCCTTTTATAAACAACTACATAATTATCGCCAGTAAAAAATTGATTGGCATATTCTATAAGCTGGGCTTTTGTAATTTTCTTCATTTCATCCAGCTTTGCCACTTCGGTCTTCCATCCTTCCCCTTTGGTTTTAATAAAGTTGTCAACCATAGCATTGGCGCGGTAGCTGTTATTTTCCTGTGCCTGTAGCTCTCTTAGCTTATAATTAGCAACTATAGCATCCAGTAATTTATCATCAAACCTGCCCTGTTTTAAGGAATCAATTTGCGCCAGCAGCAAGGCCTTTACCTCATCCAGGGATTGTTCCTGCTTTGGAGAGGCGCTGAAAGTAAATACACCATAATCTTTGTACTGCCTTATGCCGCATCCTGCCCCTAACACTTTTTGTTGTTTGTTGAGGTTGAGGTCTAAAAGACCGGCTTTACCATTAGCCAATATATTGTCGATAGCTTTTAATATAAGATCTTCTTTTGTACCATAGGGTCCTGTACGAAACGCAATGGTTATACTTTCTGCATTAGGGCCGTAAACTTCTTTAACGATAGGGCCTTTAATAGGTTGCTCCGGAGCCGGCTTATATTCTTTAACTGGCTGCTCTTTCATGTAGCTGAAAGCCTGATCAATCTTTTTGATCATTACATCCGGATCAAAATCCCCTGACATTACTACCGCCATATTATTGGGTACGTAATATTGATAGTAATAATCCCTGATAGCTTTTAATGAAGGATTTTTCAAATGCTCTATGGTGCCAATAGTAGTTTGCTGACCGTAATTATGTGTAGGGAAAAGCCCGCTATGAGTGGTTTCCATTACTTTCCAGCCATCATTGTCCATTGTACGGTTCTTTTCTTCGTACACTGCTTCCAGCTCCGTATGAAAAATGCGAAGTATAGGGTTACGGAAACGCTCGGCCTGAACAGCCAGCAAACGATCTACTGCATTTGATGGTATATCTTCATCATACACTGTTTCTTCCACCCAGGTATGCGCATTGGTTCTTTGCGAACCCATAGCCGTCATCATTTTATCATATTCATTAGCTATGGAATATTGTGAAGCACGCCCGGACACTTCATCTATTTGCCTGTAAATGGCGCGACGTTGAGCAGTATCTGTTGTTGTATTATACATTTCATATAACGCATCAATGCTATCTAATAAAGGTTTTTCCCTGGCCCAGTTAAGTGAGCCAAACTGATCCGTTCCTTTAAACAGCATGTGCTCCAGGTAGTGGGCCAGGCCCGTATGATCTCTCGGGTCTGTATTGCTGCCGGCTCTTACAGCCATGTGATAGGTAATGCGTGGCTCTTTTTTATTAGAGCTCAGCATTACGGTAAGCCCGTTAGATAAAGTATATATCCGTACCTGAAGCGGATCGCCGCTTACATATTTGTACGTGTAATTTCCCGATTTCCCTTCTTTCCATTCGTATGCGGATTGTAACCATGCTTCCTGGGAAAAAGCAGTCAGCAGCAAAAGTGATAATATAATTTTTTTCATGTGCGGATTTTTATAAACTGATAGCTGAATATACAAATTTAGATACAAAACAGATCAGTACCTGTACAGATTTTGGGAAACAGAGGTATCCTCCCAGGCATTGACGTGCACAGAAACAAAAAGGATATTATTGCTAATACCCTGAAATGATCTTTTACAACTTTTAGAACCCTGGTTGTTTGCTATACTGCCGTCAGCAGCGCATACATATAGCTGAACCTGGAGCTTTCCGGAACCAGTAAAAATACCTTATCACCTTTTTTCAGTTTGCCGCTGCTCAAAAGTTCATCTACCATAAAATAAACCGATGCGGCACCTACATTGCCTACATAGCTAAGGTTGACAAACCATTTTTCGTAAGGGATATGATGACCCAGTTTCAGATGCTCTTCGTAAATTTTATCCTTAAAAAAGTTGCTGCTCATGTGCGGGCAGTACCAGGTAATATCATCGGGATTTAAACCACGCCTTTCAAACAGCTCGGGCAAAGGCCTGCCGCCCAGGGGAACAATATTAGGGCTCAGCAGCTTCACATCCTGCTTGATGCTCATCACTGATTTTTCGTTCAGCTCCTCATGCGTAAATTCCAGGTAGCTTTTCAATGTGCCGTCTTCCTGCTTTTCGGCGCCACAGTACATACAGGCCTCCATATCATCAGCATAGGAAATACCCTCTATCCATTCTATTTTCAGGCTTAAGCCATCAGGATTGGGTTTATTGCTTAACAGAAATGCAGAAGCGCCGTCAGAAAGCATCCAGCGTAAAAATTCTTTATCAAAGCTGATATAAGGATTTTGCTCCAGCTCTTCCAGCTTATGCACTTCATCCTCAAACTGGTTGGCTACCAGCGAAGCCGAAAACCTTTCAGAGCCAGCCGCAACCGCAGTATCCGCATCCCCGGTTTTTACAGCCATATAGGCGTACTTTAAGGCATGCATGCCTGCGCAGCAAACACCACTTGGGGATACTACTTCCAGTTTGCCTAACTCCGGCAGCCAGCCATGTACCATTACGGCGTGTGAGGGCATCACCTGGTCGGGCGAGGAAGTGCCGCAGGAAAGCACATCAACGTTTTTAATTCCTTGCGGATCTCCTTTAAAAAGCGCTTTTATTGCTTCGGCAGTCAGCTGTGCATTAGTATGAGTGGTTTTACCCCCTTTTTCCAGGGCGTAATAGCGGTTGGTAATACCATTGTTCCTCAGCACAATCCTGCGCGATTTTGAAGGTTTCCCGTTAATATAGCCCAGGTAATCTTCCATCTCATCGTTACTCACAGGATTATTAGGAAAATAATGTGAGGTACGGTTAATATAAACTTCGTTTAATGACATCATCTTTTAATCTTTTTTGTGTGCAGGACTTAATTGAGTAAAGAACGGTATACACACATCGTATATCATACATCTTACACTTAAATGCGCTCCTTATACTCAACGCCTCTGTAATAATTCATCTGCCGCCTGATCTTCTTTTGCGAAAACGGCCTGAAAAGTAATAAATCTACCGTTAATATTACCGGTGAAGCCACCAGCAACGCAATGGCAAGATAATATTTATATGCAACAAGTATGCTTTTCCTTTTCCGGGGATGCTTATTTATGATGTTCACCCATTTCTGGAAGATCTTCCCGGCCTTTCTTTCAATAAACATCAGCGAATATTTTACAGGTGCTGCACCCGCCCTTACCAGATCCTCCTGCATCCTGTCAAAATTCATAATACGTAAATAACTGCTTACTATATTTCCAAATTTCGAAGCCCCGGCAATATCCTTATCAGAAACGCCCGGTTTAGGGAAAATGCCCCATTTTCTGTCCTTCCGGCCTGTGCCCAGCCAATGAAAAATGGTAAAATAGCTCAGGTGATTGGGATGTCGGTCTGCCAGGACAATGTTACCTACCAGCTTGGCCCCTGCATTATGGAGCAGCTTCTTATTCTTTTCCTGCGCATTGATCCACATATTACGGCAACCGCTTAATGTTATGACCGGGGTTCCTTTTATTAAAACCTTAAATTGCTCATCTTGTAAAATGGAGTTAAAAGGGATACTTGGCGATAAATTCCAGGGTTGCCAGCCTAAAATCACCAGGTCATATTTGACAAGACCGGTTTGCCAAGGCGCTAATGCAGTTGGAATAACATTTACCGATTCGGGCACTGTATCAAAAAAATCAGGGATAGGCCAGGGGAACGGAAAGGGCTGAACAGGCCTGATCTGAAGAAATTCTACCTCATTTCCGTCTGCAATAACCGGCTTTAAAAACTGATCCAGGATAGCTTTGGTTTGCCCTGATTGCGTAAAATATACTGCTAAAACTTTTTTTCCCATAACACTTTATTACAATCCGGTTAATACTTTCGAGGATTTACTGTAAACTGATATAGCCTGTTGTAATGCATCTGGCAAAGAATGATAATTGCTTTTTACCGTTTGCGCATCTTCAGCCAGATTTTTATTATATCCTACAATTTTAGGGGCGTTTTCCTGTATTATGAGACGCAAAAACCTGAACTCAGTATTCTGGGGCTCTTTGCTGATAGCGCCCTCAAGCAATTTGTGTCCCTGCTTAAATAAAGACAGCTTTTTTGCAGGTACTTTTAAGGCTCCTGATTTTCGCATCAGCAGTGCGCCTTCAAAAGCTGCCTTATCATTACCTTTTAAACTTTTAACATTTCCCAGCTGCTTATTCCACGCATCTATACTGGCCGATGCAAGCGCTGCATAAAAAGCCTGTTTTCCGGTTCCGGATTGGGCATGTAAAAGAAACGATGCCGTTACAAAAAGAATTAAAAAACACGCCCCTGATAATCTGCTATTCCAAACCATATTAAAGTTGGCAAATTTATAGAATATATACTTTTATACTGCAGGAAGAAAAAACAAAGAATTTCCTGTAAGTTTGATACCGGAAATACTTCAGCCCTCTAAAAACTTTCCTGCCGGCAGGAAGTCTTTAGACATTTAAACCAAATTATTTAAAGACTTCCTCTAATGAAGACGAACAAAATATTTTTATTGGTTGCTTTTACTCTCAGCCAATTAATAGTTAATGCGCAAAGTGATTATAAACAAGCATTTGGGATAAGGCTGAACGCCCATATTGCTTATGATGTACTGGCGGCATCCTATAAGAATTTTCTGTCGGACCATGGTGCTTTGGAATTTAACTTCGGGTTTGGGGCCAGAAACATGTACGTTCCTAACTCAGGAGGGCAAACGAGCTTTTCTCCCGGGATCAGTATAACAGGCGCTTATCAATATCACGAACTGATCGAAACACCTACCAATGAAAGCCTTCGCTGGTTTGCAGGTGGCGGACTCACTATTTTTAATATTTTTTCCAAAAATCATTTTTACGAAGGCTTTGGTGCAGGACTATTTGGTACGGCAGGGATTGATTATAAATTTAAGGATTCGCCCATCAACCTGACTGCCGACTGGCGGCCAACTGTATTTTTATCTGCCCCTTCTTCCTTTGCGCCGCTGCATGTTGGCACACTTGGCATAGCAGCCCGATATACTTTTTAGTTTTCTCCTTTCCATCGTTTATTTTTGGTGCCTGGTGGTATCACATGCGTTTATACGGGATATTAATAATACATACGAAACTTTTAACAGCTTAAAAGTTTGCGTTATTATACCTACTTACAATAATGCTGCTACCATCAGCGCTGTTATCGCTGATGTACTTCGATATACAGGCAATGTTATTGTGGTAAATGATGGCTCTACTGATACTACCGAAACGCTTTTACAGTCGATAACTGATATAACCCGGGTTTCTTATACATTAAACCGGGGCAAAGGGTTTGCGCTGCGCACCGGGTTTAAAAAAGCCATAGCACTGGGGTTTGAGTATGCCATCACTATTGATTCTGACGGCCAGCATTTTGCTAAAGATCTCCCAGCTTTTATTAATAAACTGAAGGAAAGCGGCCCTGCCCTCATCATGGGAGCCCGTAATATGGACACAGCAGCAAATGTACCGGGCAAAAGCAGCTTCGGCAATAAGTTTAGTAATTTCTGGTACAAGACTGAGACCGGCATTGAGCTGCCCGACACGCAGACGGGGTATCGTTTATACCCACTTGCGCCTATCGGCCAAATGAAGTTTTTTACCCGTAAATATGAGTTTGAGATTGAAGTAATTGTACGCCTGGCATGGGCCGGGGTAAAAGTGATCTCGGTTCCTATTACTGTATATTATCCGCCCAAAGAAGAGCGGATCAGCCATTTCAGGCCGTTTAAAGACTTTACACGCATCAGTATCGTAAACACAGTGCTGGTAACTATTTGCTTCTTTTATATATGGCCGCGCAATTTTTTCAGGCGGTTCTATAAAAATAAAAACTGGAAGCAGGAGCTAAAGCAAATACTGTTAAAGCCCGGTGAAAGTGATGCCAGGAAAGCATACTCCGTTGCGTTTGGAGGGTTTATGGGTATTGTTCCTATATGGGGATTCCAGCTGCTGACAGGCATTCCGTTAGCCCATTTATTAAAACTGAATAAAACGCTGTTTATAATTGCTGCTAACATCAGCATCCCTCCCATGATCCCCTTTATTCTTTTTTTCAGCTACAAAATGGGAAAGCCATTTATGGGCAGCAGGGCGGTGGATCTGTCGTTTAATAAGCAGCTTACCCTCGAAAAAATGGGTCAAAACCTGGAACAGTATATTTATGGAGCCTTCTTTTTAGCGATCATTGTGGGGGTTCTGTTCTGGATACTAACGTTCTTATTTTTGAAAGTACGTAAGTTAAAAAAGCAAAGCCGAGCGTGACAGACTAATCATTAGATTGTTTTCTATTGGCGAAGAGAAAACAATACATTAAGACCAGTTAAATGCAAAAAACATTCACTTCCATATTCGATTTTTTTAAAAAGAACAAGGCGGCTCTTTACCTCACGTTTTTTACCACGCTGGCGCTGTTTGTTCTTTTTGCATCCAGGGTAAAATTTGTTGAAGATGTTTATGCCATCATCCCGAAAGATGAAAAAACAGAGAAACTCACACAGGTATTTGAAAACTCCAAGTTCGCAGACAAGCTGGTGGTGATGGTTTCTCTTAGGGATAGTACCCTTACGGACCCCGATAAACTGACGGCTTATGCAGATATATTTGCAGAACATCTGCAACAGGATGCAAAACCTTATATAAAGAATCTCCGGCATAAAATTGACGAGGCATTTACCTATTCCCTTTTTGAAACGATACAAAACCATCTTCCCGTTTTTTTAACAGAAAGTGATTATAATAAAATAGATACACTCCTGCAGCCGGAAGAGCTGGCAAAATCCCTCCGCCGCAGCAGTTCTATCTTGGGAATTCCTTCGGCAACGCCTGTTAAAAATATTGTATTGAAAGACCCATCCGGAATTTCGTTCCTGGCATTACAAAAATTACAGCAGCTGCAATACGAAGACAATTTTACACTTCATCAGAACCATTTCATTACAAAGGACAAGAAGACCCTGATGTTGTTTATTACGCCTGCTTACCCCGCAGGTAATACCGGTAAGAACCAATATCTTTTTAAGGCTATTGATGCTGTTATTGACTCATTGCAGCAGAACGGCTTTCCTAATATCAGCACACAGTATTTTGGCGCGGCAGTAGTATCGCAGAACAACGCGGCACAATTACGGAAAGACACCCTGCTTACACAAGGCGTTACCGTATTATTCCTGGTTGTTTTCTTAGGCTTTTATTTTAAGCGGAAACGTGCGCCGGTGCTTATCCTGGTGCCGGTGGTGTATGGCGCAGCATTTGCGCTTGCCGCTATCTGGTTTATTAAGGGCAGTATTTCTGTAATTGCATTGGGCACCGGCTCTATCGTTCTGGGAATAGCAGTTAACTATTCGCTGCATGTGTTCAATCACTACCGGCATACCGGCAATATTAAAAAGGTTATTGAAGATCTTTCTTTTCCGCTTACGATTGGCAGCATTACTACTATTCTTGGCTTTTTGAGCCTGCAATATGCTGCATCGGACATGTTGAAAGACCTGGGCCTGTTTGCCGGCTTCAGCCTTATTGGTGCAGCTTCCTGCTCCCTGGTATTTCTCCCGCATTTCATCAGCTCCACGCATAAAGTGGAAGTAAAACATTCATGGCTTGATAAAATTTCCTCTCTAAGAGTAGAGACGAATAAATGGGTGGTTGCTGCTATTTTCATTATTACGATCGTCCTTTACCAGTTTGCCGGCAAGGTTTCGTTTGAGCCGGATATGATGCAGCTGAACTATATGTCGGACAAGCTTAAAGCAGCAGAGCATAAACTGAATGGCATTAGCGGAGCAGCTTTAAAATCTGTCTACGTTGTCAGCGAAGGGGATGACCTTAACAAGGCGTTACAAAGAAATGAAGCGCTTCAGAATGAGGTTGATCTTTTAAAAAGCAAAGGGCTTATTAATACCAGCTCGGGTGTGGCCAACCTGTTTATGTCAGACAGCCTGCAACAAAAACGGATAGCCCGTTGGAACGCTTACTGGACACAGGACAAAAAGCAGCAGGTATTACAAAACCTCGCTGTTATGGCGCCCGCATCGGGTTTTACAGCAGATGGTGTCAATAACTTTGAAGAATTGATCAGCCAGGCATACCAGCCTGTTGCCCTGAATGACCTGCAGGCTTTACGGAACAGCTTTTTAGATGATTACATTACTGAAAAAGCAGGTATGGCCTCGGTGGTTACGTTGATCAAAGTACCTGAGCAATATAAACAACAGGTCATTGCGGCTATAGAGAAACAGCCACAAGCCACGGTTTTAGACCGGCAATATCTCACCAGCCGGCTTACACAAATGGTGAACGATGACTTTAACCATATTGCCTGGACCATTTCTATTATTGTTGCGGTTGTGCTGTTTTTAACTTATGGTAGAATAGAGCTGATGCTGATGTGCTTTATTCCGATGCTTTTTAGCTGGATATGGATACTTGGCATAATGGCCCTTTTTAATATACAGTTCAACATTGTGAACATCATCATCTCTGCTTTAATATTCGGGCTGGGAGATGATTACAGCCTGTTTGTTATGGACGGGCTGGTTAACGAATACAAAACCGGAAAGAAAAACCTTGCTTCCTATAAATCGTCTATTTTGTTGTCTGCCATAACTACCATGGCAGGTTTAGGCGTATTGATATTTGCGAAACACCCTGCTTTAAGGTCCATCGCTTTTATATCTGTCACCGGCATTCTTTGCGTGGTGATCATGTCGCAGGTGCTAATACCCTTCTTCTTTTCTTTAGTGATCAGAAACCGTGTGCGCAAAGGCTTTCATCCATGGACCTTATGGAGCTGGAGCCGTTCTGTTTTCTCCTTTTTCTATTTTGGTTTTGTAAGTGTGCTGCTTACCCTTATTGGTGTTTTTTTGATTAAGTTGAATCTATTAGGAAGAAAAAAAGGCAAATATGTATATCATTATTTGTTGTCTAAATTCTGCATGTCGGTATTATACATCATGGGGAATTTTAAAAAGCAGCAGATCAACCCGGAGCACGAAAACTTTAAGAAGCCCGCTGTAGTAGTTGCCAACCATCAGTCTTTTTTGGATATTTTGCAAATGGCAATGCTTAACCCCAGGCTGATATTGCTTACCAACAAATGGGTATGGAACTCTCCTGTTTTTGGATGGGCCATAAAAATGGCTGATTTTTATCCTGTTGCCAACGGTGTAGAAAACAGTGTAGAGCTGTTAAACACACAGGTACGGGAAGGTTATTCCATATCTGTATTTCCTGAAGGTACGCGAACCTCATACCCACCCATGAAACGATTTCATCAAGGAGCTTTTTACCTGGCAGATCAATTAAAGCTGGATATTGTGCCCGTGCTGTTTCACGGTTTAGGTTATACCATGACCAAAGGAGACTTTCTGCTGAAGAACGGCCCCATTACTGCTAAATATCTGCCCCGCATCAAAGCTGATGATACGAGCTGGGGCCATACTTACCAGGAAAGGACTAAAACTATTTCCAGGTATTTTAAACAGCAGCACGAAGCATTGACCAAAGAGTTGGAAACGCCGGCCTCTTTTAAAGAGCACCTGTTCTTTAACTATATTTATAAAGGTCCGGTGCTGGAATGGTATTTAAAAATCAAGCTAAGACTTGAAAATTATTACCAGCCCTTTCATGAACTTTTACCGGAGGAGGGGGATTTTTTAGACCTGGGCTGCGGCTATGGCTTTATGAGCTATACTTTGCATTGGGCCAGCCAGGGGAAACGGAATTTTACCGGGGTAGATTACGATGAAGAAAAGATTGCAACAGCACAACGTTGCTTTAGCAGAACAGAAGCGGTAAATTTCGTTTGCGGAGATATTGCAACATTTCCGCCCCGAAAGTATAATGGGATCATCATCAGCGATGTCTTACATTACCTGCCACCAACCTTACAACAGGAAGTAATTGAAAATGCCATAGACAGCTTATTGACAGGTGGTGTGCTCATCATTCGTGATGGAGATGCCGACCTGAAGGAAAAACATAAAGGCACCCGGCTCACAGAATTCTTTTCAACCAGGATATTCTCATTCAATAAAACAACTAACAAACTGCATTTTCTATCGGGCAGTGATATAGAAGCTATTACAGCAAAAAAAGAAGTGCATTTGCAGCGTATTGACGATACAAAATATACTTCTAATGTGGTATGGGTGATAAGAAAAAAGTGACAGTTGCTTTTCTATTTCCTGTTTTTCTGCGAAAGATCTTAGTAGAAAGCCACTTTTTTCCCGAAGTAAGCTCGTACTAAACCTAAACCAAAAAGTAACGTATAAAAAAGGCCATTCCTAACATTAGAAACAGCCTCTCTTTTATAATTTTTTAGGATCACTATTTTTTATTTTTCAGCGAGGTGCGTATTTTTTTTACAAAGCTAACAGGAACTTCTGCGGCACTTGCAGCCTGCTCATCAGTAAAGCCAAATTTATTTATAAGATTCTTTACGAACTCATAGCTTTTTTGCTCTGCACCTTTTTCCATGCCCTTCTCCATACCTTTTTCCATAGCTCTCTCCTCTGCTGTTTTTAATACAGAATAGGCTGTCCATTTATCTAAAAGGTCTTTTTCGTATAACATATACTCCTCCTTTTTTAAGTTAGCTACTTCAGCAATTTTAAATAACTTCTGAAATATCTTCTTATGCAAAAATACCGGAATTTTCTCCATTTTTCCCATGTTACGCAACACATACATCCAGCGTTCAAGGTCGGTTTTTATTTCCTGTTCTTCCAGGCTAAAATTAGGAAGCTCTAAAAATATAAATCCCAGCTTATTGTAAAACACCTCTCCGGTTTCTTCTTCTGCCAGCCGCACCCAATGAAAATATTTACCGGGAACTGTTTTATCAAAATTAAAGTCCATAAGCCCTACAAAGTACACTTCTTTGAGCTCAAAGTCCCAGTGCCGGTTTCCTTTCGGTCCCTGCTCATGCAGTTTGCTGGCTATATAAAAAAGAGCGCGATCGGTAAAAAACTTCTGATCTGCCCGCTGTACTTCTATAATGAAGGTTTCGCCATTGGCGCCGGTACAGGTAAGATCAAAAATAGATTTGCGGTAATGCTTTGCCGGGCCGCCTTCTTCCTGTGGGTTATACACCAGGTCTTTTATTACTTTACACCCTTTGAACAGTTCGTTCAAAAAGGCAATCAGCAAATCTTTATTAGGCTCAGAACCCAGCAGGCGCTTAAATCCAAAATCGGTTAGCGGGTCTATAAAACGGCCAATCGGCGGAATCTTATTTTGGTGTTTTGTCATCAACCAAAGATAAGACTATGTTAATTTCGTTATTAAAATCTAAAGAAAAACCCTCAGACAAAGGTGTAAGCACCTCTCTTATTAATAGCTACAACAAAAAAAGAAGTGCATTTGCAGCGTATTGACGATACAAAATATACTTCTAATGTGGTATGGGTGATAAGAAAAACGTGATTAGCCCTGGAAAGATCTAATCAGTAACTTCCTTTTTAGCCGTTCTATCATACTGGCAGCAGCCATGGAGGTTGTTGTAGGCTTTGTCAGAAGCTTTTGCTCCTGCGTTATCGTAGCCGGCTTCCGCGATTTTCTGCTGTATTTGGGGGAGATCGGTGCTTTTAGCTTTATACTTTACAGTAAGGATCTTGGAATCTTTATTCCAGTCGGCAAACGAAGCGCCGGCATCTTTGGCCGCTTTTTCAATTGTTTTTTTGCACATGCCACAATTGCCCGAAACCTCAAAATTTTCTGTTTTCTGAGATTGGGCAAAAGAAGTATTAGCGGCAAATATCAATATAGCGGCTATCAATAATCTTAATTTCTGCATCATTATCTTTTTTATTTTTAGTATAAATAGAGTACTTCAGTGAAATACAAAGCTAATAACATTATAAACCAGAATTTGTTAAAATCTGAATAAGTATTTTCCGCGATTTTTGCCTGTAATTACTATGCATCCACCCGAGAAATATGATATTGTAATAATCGGCAGCGGCCTTGGAGGATTGTTATGTGCGAACCTTCTTGCTATGCACGGTAAAAAAGTATGCGTACTGGAAAAAAACAAACAGTTTGGTGGCAACCTGCAAACCTTTGCACGGGATAAACAGGTTTTTGATACCGGTGTACATTATATTGGCGGATTAGATAAAGGACAGAATCTTTACCAGGTATTTAAATATGTGGGACTGATGGATCAACTAAAGCTGGAAAGAATGAATGAGTGTTTTGATAAAGTGCTGATAGGAAGCGATACCACCATTTATTGCCAGGCACAAGGATATGAGGCGTTCATTAAAAATCTTACAAAACATTTTCCGGAAGAAGTGCAGCATATTGTTGCCTACTGCGAAAGGATAAAAGAAGTTTGTGCCTCTTATCCTTTATACAACCTTACTTTGAAAGCTGAAGAAGACATGGCCTACAAAGGAAATAATCAAAGCGCCCGGGAAATAATTGCCTCTTTTACGTCTAATAAGAAGTTACAGGCAGTGCTGGCGGGCAACAATATTTTATACGCCGGTGATAGCGGTAAAACACCTTTTCATGTTCATGCTTTAATTACCAACAGTTATATTGAAAGCAGCTGGAAATGTGTAGGCGGAGGATCACAGATCGCGAAAATATTAGCAGCAAACCTCAGGAAAAACGGTAGTGAAATCATTCGCAATTGCGAGGTGAAAAAGATTGTAGAGGAAAATGGACGCATTGTTTATGTAGAAACAGAAAGAGGAAATAAAGTATATGGCAATCACTTTATATCGAATATAAATCCGGCCACTACATTGCATATTACCGACTCCTCGCTTTTAAAAGGTTTATACCGGAAACGCATTGATAACCTGCAACAGGGTATTTCTTCCTTTTCGGTGCATATTGTTTTAAAGGGAAAAACAATCCCTTACGAAAAATGTAATTATTATTATCACAGGGAAGGACAATTGTGGAACCTGAATAACTATACACCCGATAGCTGGCCCCTGGGCTATGGATTATATTTTACAGAAGATAAACAAAATAAAGGTTTTGCTGCAACAGTATCACTACTGACGCCTATGCGTTTTGATGAAGTGGCACAATGGTCGGGTACTTATAACCGCGTAGGGAAGGCGGCTAACCGGGGCACAGATTATGAAAGATTTAAAGAACATAAGACCCGCCAATTATTGGAATTGGTAGATGAACGTTTCCCGGAAATTGTGAAAAATATTAAAAGTGTATATGCTTCTACGCCGCTTACCAACCGTGATTATATTGGCGATGCCACGGGGAGTATGTATGGAATAGAAAAGGACTATCACGATCCGCTTAAAACAATGATAAGTCCGCGTACTAAAATTCCTAACCTGTTTTTAACAGGTCAGAATTTAAATTTGCATGGCATTTTAGGCACTTCACTAAGCGCTGTACTTACCTGTGTAATGCTGCTGGGCAATGAAGGGCTGGTGGAAGAGATAAGAAAGGCGTAAAGAAATGTACGATGTTAGATGTACGAAGTACAATGTGTGATGTACGTTATGGTTGGAGCCGTAAGCCGTACAACTGGTACCATACTGTATTATAAAATAACGAAAAGAATGAGCAGACGTTTTTGGAGAAGGTTTTTGAGGGTGATAGGAGTAATTATATTGCTCTTTGGCATTTTATTTTTATACCTGCTATGGGTTTCAAAAATTAATCCGCCGGTGGTGAAAGACCTGTCTGCACTGGATCTGCAGCGGCAGCAGGCTGATACCGGCTTGTACACTATCAAGAATAGCTGGTTTAGAAAAAGCAATTCAGGTTTATATGAAATGTACGTGGAAGGCGCTCCTTTTGAGCGTGGTGTGATAAACGGCAAGCTGAGCGAGGAACTGGTAAAAAAGCAGGAAGACTATTTTAGTGCGCAGATCAGTAAAATGATCCCGTCTGAATTTTACCTGCATTTTTTAAAATATTTTATCGGCTGGTTCAACCGCCATCTGCCGGAACATGTAATAGATGAGTACAAGCAGGAAATATACGGTGTATCACAATCGGCATCGGAAGGGTACAAATATATCGGCACAAAATATTCACGCATATTAAATTATCATTCCGCTCATGATATTGGCCACGCCCTGCAAAACATGATGCTGGTGGGCTGTACCTCTTTTGGTACCTGGGGCAGCGCTTCGCAGGACAGTACAATGATCATAGGGCGGAATTTTGATTTTTGGGTGGGAGATGATTTTGCGAAAAATAAGATCGTTGAGTTTGTAAAGCCGTCTGCGGGCTATAAATTCATGAGCATCACCTGGGGCGGTTTTATTGGAGTGGTTTCCGGCATGAATGAAAAGGGCCTGACGGTTACTATTAACGCGGCAAAAAGCAGTATCCCTTCAGGATCAGCTACCCCGGTAAGCCTGGTAGCCAGGGAAATTGTACAGTATGCTAAAAATATTGAAGAGGCCATCACTATTGCCAAAAGACGAAAGATGTTTATAAGTGAATCCTTTTTAGTGGGTTCAGCAACAGATAATAAAGCGGTGATCATTGAAAAAACACCGGATTCATTAGCTGTATATGACCCCAACAAAAATGAAATCCTTTGCACCAATCATTTTCAAAGCAATGGTTTCTGGAACAGCAAACCCAATATAGAGCAACGCGAAAACAGCGCCTCTGTTTACCGCTATCAAAGGCTTGCACAACTTTTGCAGCAAAATGGAAAGAATACTGTTCAAAAAACCATCAGCATTTTACGGGATTATAAAGGACTGGATAATACAGATATCGGCCTAGGCAATGAAAAAGCGGTGAATCAGTTCATCGCTCACCATGCGGTTGTTTTTGAACCGCAAAAGCTGCGGGTATGGGTATCTGCATCGCCCTGGCAAATGGGACAGTTTGTATGCTATGATCTCAACAAGATATTTGCATTACAAGGAATGAAACAGAACCATGAAGTATATGAAGCTGATCTGAATGTTGCAGCGGACAGCTTTATTTATACGCCTCAATTCAAACGGTTTGAATCTTTCAGAAAGAACAAACAATTGGCAATAGACGGAGGGAATATAGTGCCGGACAGTATTGTAGCCCAAAACCCAGGCTATTACAACAGCTATGTAGTTGCGGGTGATTACTGGTTCAGGAAGAAAGAATATCAAAAGGCATTGCCTTATTACCGTCAGGCTCTCAGGTTTGAAATAGCTACCGAAGGAGAGCGGGCGCATATCCTGGAGCAAATAAAAAAATGCGAAAAGAAATAGGGTATTGGCGAGTCGTATGCCATTGCACCACAGTCGAAGCGTGTTCCAATAGCTATTGGAACAAGATAGCTGATAGCAGCACTGCTGCCGGGAAAAAAATTATTCGCTGTATTTATACCCCACTCCTCTTACAGAGTGGAAAAATTTAGGATTGCGGCTGTCTTTTTCAAAGTATTTCCTGAAATTGAGAATAAAGTTATCTATAGTCCTTGTGGTAGGGTACACATTATAGCCCCATACGTATTGCAGTATTTTTTCGCGGGGGACCACTTCATTTTTATTTTCGATAAGCAGCTTTAGCAGCATTGCTTCTTTTTTGCTCAACTGCACTTTTCCGGCGTATTTGGTATTGGCCTCCTGCGCTTTAAAATCTATCACATTCCCGCCAAAAGAATAAGAATTGCCCAAAGTGCTTTTGTCCTGGAGTCTGAGGTTCTTTTCGATAAGCTTGTGAACACGGATCAACAGCTCTTCCAGGTTAAAGGGCTTGGTCAGGTAATCATCGGCGCCTTTCTTAAGTCCAAGCACCTTATCTGCGCTGGTGTTTTTTGCGCTAAGCATTAAAATAGGCACTTCGTTATTGCTGATGCGGATGGTTTCAGCAACAGCAATGCCATCTACTTCGGGCAGCATTACATCCAGGATAATAAGATCGAAATATTCGTTCTTTACAGCTTTGATTGCTTCGTTACCATCGTAGGCGGAGGTAATTTGGTAGCCTTCCAGTTCAAGGTTCAATTTTAGCGCCTCATGAAGATTTTCTTCATCTTCTACCAATAAAATATTTGCGGGTCGTTCTTCCATTCCAGTACAGGGTTCTTCTTTTTAGATAATGTCAGATGTAAAACCTGACGGCAAAAATACTTCCCTTTGGATTGTTATTTGTCATTGAAATGTCTGCATTATGATCTTTTGCAATCTTACGGCAAAGATATAACCCCAGCCCGGTTCCTTTCTTTTTACGCGTGGCTTCGTTTCCTACCCTGTAAAACTTGGAATATATCTTCTTTCTTTCTTCTTCGGGTATGCCTGGGCCTTCGTCCAGCACCTGCATAGTAGCTTCTTCTTCATTTTTTCTCTTTAAAGTTACCATTACGGCATCCCCTTTTTCCGAATACTTAAGGGCATTTTCCAGCAGGTTATTGATCAGGATCTCTAACAGCAGCGAATCCCCTTCAATATCTATGCCCGGCTCAATATCACTGGTGATAGTCCTTTCAGAGAAGCGTTGTGAAAAATCGGAAACGCGGTCCTTTAATAAATTTGAAAAATCAAGCTCTTCTTTATTGATCTTATACCATTTTGCTTCCAGCTGCGATGACAGGAGGATATTATTGGTTAGAAAGTCGAGCCTTTTGGTTTCTTCAAGCGATGTCTGGATAAGCTTTTTTTGTCTTTGCTCGTCAAGATGCTGGTGCTTTAGTAATGTTTCAAGATTTAGTTTGGAAATAGCAATTGGCGTCTTGAGCTCATGTGTAACGGCCATCATAAAATTTTGCTGCTGCTCCTGAACCAATTTTTGCTGCTTCATAGAACGGTGTACCAGCATTGCCCCTAAAATGATCAGTCCTAAAAAAACAACCCCTTCGCCTCCATACTTTATCGTATTGCTGTGGTAATCTTCCTTTATCTTCTTTAACTCTGCCTGGTATGCTACGGGGTTCTTTTCCTGGTTAATGGTAGTGTTAAGATGATTTAACTGGTAGCTATACATTTCCTTGCTCTGCTTTTCCAGCGAAATAAACCACCACACAAGCGCTGCAATGATATAAATAAGCAGCAACCAAAACTTTACAGTGGTCTTTTTTAAGCGGGCTTTAAGTTTTTGTTCCATGCTTGACAGGTATTATTGATTCAGGGCAATGCCAACATTCAAAATGTGGCTGAGGGAAGCTTCTTTCATTGCCTGCTGCAACACAAAACGGTACTCGCCGGGGGATAGTATTACGGGGGGGGCAATTTTTATCCTGCTGTAATATATGTCATCCATTGGCTGACCGTTCCAGTTGCCGGCGCTATCAGTGAGAGGGGCAATGATACGCATTGAGCTGATTGTTTTTTTAGTACTATCCTGTATTAACAATCTCACCAGCAATTTATTATATAGAAATTGCCCGGTATGCCTCACAACAAAATATAACTGGTGCTCAGTACTATCAGTTACCTTGAAGCGTATCACTGCATTCTGGTTTTTTTTCCATGTATGCTCCGGCAGGTCAACCTGCTTTTCATACACATTAACCTGTTTACAGGAAACCACGGTATAACCAATTAAAATAAATAGTAAAAAATAACGCACACCTACATTTTTGCTGCAAAAGTAAGTGAAGTTGCAGTGAGTTTTACAGTACGTTCAATACCTGCTCTTTTGCTTTTTCCAGCTCATCTTTCATCATTACTACAATTTTTTGTATAGCGGCATCATAGGCTTTGGAGCCGGTAGTGTTTATTTCACGGCCTACTTCCTGGAGGATAAAGGAAAGCTTTTTCCCTTTGGAATTACCTTTTTCGTTCAGCACTTCTATGAAGTAATTACAATGATTGTCCAGCCTCACCATTTCTTCAGTTATATCCATCTTCTCTATATAATAGATCAGCTCCTGCTCCAGCCTGTTTACATCATAATTATCCTTTCCCACTTTTTCTTCCAGCAACTTTTCCAGGCCATCCCGCATCATTTCCTGTCTTTGTACATCAAGCGGCTCTATTTCTTTTTGCAGGCCAACAATATTACCAATCCGTTTTTGCAGCTCTTCTTTCAATATCTTTCCCTCATCCTCCCTGTGCTTGTTCAAATCACTAATGGCTTCACCTATCAGTACCTTCAATTGTTCCCAGTCATCATCTGTAAGCGTTTCGCTGCTGGGAGTTATTACCTCGGGAAGTTTAATCAGCGCATTTAAAATATTTGAAGTGTCAATACCCAGCTCTTCAGACATCTCTGAAAGAGAATGATAATAAGCTTTAGCAAGGTCGGTATTAATTACAACAGGCTTTGCATCTCCTGTATCTTTCAGGCTGATAGTACAATCAACACTGCCCCGGCCCAAACCCTCTGCCAGCACTTTCCTTATGTCAAACTCAAAAGGCTTTATAACAGCCGGTAATCTTAACGACAGATCGAACTGTTTACCGTTCAAAGATTTTATATCAATTAAAAAAGTTTTTTGGCCAATCATCTTCTCAGCTCTGCCAAAGCCTGTCATTGATTTGAGCATATCTGTGTTTTATGTAAAGATAATGTTTGCGGACTGGTGTTGAATAATATTTTATATACCCTGCTTTAAAGCCTTGAAAAGGGAAGCGGATAGAAACAAAAAATCCCTTCAAATGAGAAGGGATATTTTATATAGATGGGTTAGTAAGTACAGGAATTTTATTTCCTGACACAATATTAAATATTATTTTAACGATATAAAAATTATTTGCAAAAAATTTTATTAACAAATAACAAAACCGTCTGTGGATATCCGCACCAGTTGGTATAAAATTGCATCATCCTGTATGATGAAGAATGAGCGTTCTATTCATAACATAAAAAAAATAATCCTGCCAAATACCTGTCGATAAAGGGTTTCAGCAATTACTCTTATAGAAGTATAAATGAGAAGCATATTTTTTACTTCATGATCAGTGGTTAATACTTACAGGATATTATATCATAAATTATTTATAGCACAGCTATGAACACGTAATCAGAATAAAAGCGTTTTATAACTTTCTCATGTAATTTTTTTTGTTATGATAACAGACAGGAAGAACTTCGCATAAAATGTTTTTATGAAGTTTGATCAACCCGTTCCGCTTGCAGATATAGCAACCCTTATCAATGCGCAACTTTTAGGCAACAAGGATGCACAGGCTACAGGTATTAATGAGATACATGTAGTGGAAGAGGGTGATCTTGTATTTGTAGATCACCCAAAATATTATGACAAGTGCATTCATTCTGCTGCCAGCTTTATTATCATTAATAAAGAAACAACGTTTCCCGAAGGCAAAGCATTGCTTATAGTAGAAGAGCCTTTTGAAGCTTATCTGAAAATAGTAGAACAGTACCGCCCCTTTAATCCCTCAATGGAGCTTGTTTCAAAATCTGCTGTTGTTGGAGAAGGATCGGTTGTTATGCCCAATGCGTATTTAGGCAATCATGTGGTGGTTGGTAAAAACTGTACCATTTTTCCTAATGTAACCATCCTTGACCATTGTATTATTGGAGATAATGTAACCATAGAAAGCGGCACAGTAATTGGCAGTGATGCTTTTTACTATAATAAGAAAACGAATCGTGATGTACATTATAAAAAAATGAGCAGCTGTGGCCGGGTGGTTATAAAAGACTTTGTATCAATTGGCGCTGGCTGCACCATAGATCGTGGGGTTAGCGGTGATACCGTTATTGGAGAAGGCACAAAGATGGACAACCAGGTACATATAGGCCATGATACAGTTATTGGCAAGAACTGTCTTTTTGCAGCACAGGTAGGCATAGCCGGCGCCGCAGTTATTGAAGACGAGGTCATACTTTGGGGTCAGGTTGGCATCAGTAAAACACTTACTATTGGTAAAGGCGCTGTGATAAATGCGCAGAGTGGGGTACCTTCTTCTTTAGAAGGCAATAAAGCTTATTTTGGTTCACCGGTGCGTGAAGCAAGAGAAAAAATGAAAGAAATGACCTGGGTAAAACGTATTCCCGAAATTTGGGAGAAAGTAAAAAACATTAAATAGCACTTTATGAAATTCGGACAGGTTCCAAATCCTGAAGGGGTTGATTTCACTTTACCCAAAGACGCGGCAGTTACCGGCGAAATGCTAAGCAAAGTAAAAGGTAAAACTTTTGAAGCTTATGTAGGCTGTGCCAAGTGGAATAAAACAGACCTTAAAGGTTTTTACCCCAAAGGCACAAAGGACGAGCTGGCCTATTACTCAACACAGTTTAACTCCATTGAGCTGAATGCTACATTTTACAATATGCCCTCTGTAGAGCAGGTAATAAAATGGACAGAGAAAACCCCAAAAGGATTTAGATTTTTCCCAAAAATAACTAATTCCATAAGCCATTACAAGAGGCTGCTGGATGTAAAGGATATAGCCGAAACCTATTGTAATGCTGTAGCCAACTTTGAAGAAAAATTAGGAATGATCTTTCTTCAATTACACGATAATTTCTCACCGAAAGAGTATGAAAAGCTGGAACAGTTCATTAAAGAATTCCCTGTTGGGATGCCGCTTGCAGTTGAAGTTCGTAATGCAGCCTGGTTTGAAGATACTGTAATATGGAAGCGCTTCTGCACGCTCCTGGAACAGCATAAGGTGGCCAATATCATTGTAGATACAGCAGGAAGAAGAGATATGATGCACATGAGGCTGACCTCTCCCGTGGCATTTATCCGTTATGTAGGTTGTAACAACGATGCTATAGATAAGGCAAGACTGAACGACTGGCTAAAGCGGATCAAAAAATGGCATAAAGAAGGTTTAAAAAAGCTCTACTTTTTTGTGCATCAGAATGTAGAGCTTTCTTCACCTTTACTGTCTGCTTACTTTATAGAAAAGCTGAATAAAGATTTAAAGTTGCAGCTGCATGTACCTCAAATGCCGGACAATGACAAAGGGCAGGGGAAATTGTTTTAATCTTCTGACGTGCCTATAGATCGCTCCTCCCAACAAGAACCACTCACCAGAATTAACAAAATAAAAATATATGAATGAAAATAATATTATATATACTACTGCTGATACTCCCGGGTCAGATAGTAATATGTCAAAATTCTGAAGTCAACTACCGGCCTGTCATAAAGCTCAATATAAAATCTTTGGCAGATGTACTGACTTTCCCAACACTGCAATTAGGTATTGAAGAATCTCTTTCAAAACAATTTTCAATTTATACAGAGGGCGGCTATCAGCTTTATCAAACTGAATTTCATGGTGGGGATACAAGCTTCATAACCAACAAAGGTTATAAGTTAAGTGCAGAAATCAGGTACTATTTTCTGAAAAGAATGAAGGCTAATCTTGCCGCTCCTTATTTTGCATTTAATTTTTTTCATAGGTATAATCAGTATAATGAAACACTTGATTACTATTTTAAAGACGATCTGCGTAGTTATGAAAATCTACTGACAGACAATTTTTCTGTAAAAAAATCTGTAACAGGGTTCAATTTCATTTTTGGCTATCAGTTTAATTTCAGATCTAAAAAACCGGAATATGAAATTGTAAAAAAATCTCCCAGGACTTTTATGGATATTTATGTGGGTGTAGGTTCCGGCAACAGAATTACAAAAAACGAACACAGGGATTTTGACTCAACCTTTCATGAACGAAATACGCCTAATGATATTACAGTAAGAGGATCACTTTTGGAGAGCGGGCTAAGAGAAAATAATGGTACAATGACTAATGTTGTTTTAGGCCTTCGGCTTGGGTATAGATTATAACAGGGTAGACGCGGCAAATAAGGTATCGTTTGTCTTTTCTATAAACGGTTAATGCCTATGGCATTATATACAAGAACCCGAGCCTGGTAAAGCGATATTACATCTTATTTAAGAAGCAACAATATCATATTATTTAAATACGAACCTCTTAATAAGAACATTCTGTTGTTTGTCCCATAGGGACAAAATGTTTGAAGCTGTTAAAATAAACCAGGGTCCCGTGCGCAACAATGCTAACATATTACCCAAATAGGGTAGCCGCTACGCGGCAAATAACATGTTCTTTCCTTTCTATAAACGTTTCATGCCTACGGCATGGTGTAGCGGAATTAACAATACATAAGGCAACTTCGGAAAAGCAGCATTGTAATCTATTTACAATGCGACAAACCTATTATTATTGTAAATACCCCCGTTATTGTCCCATAGGGACAAAAAGTTTGAAGCCATTGAAACAAACCAGGTTGCTGCGCGCCGTAGGTGCGCAACAATAGAGGTATTATATTACAAATCGATATCTTTATTTTAGAAAAACCTATATGTCAAACACCTATACACAATTACATATCCATTTTGTTTTTGCCGTAAAATACCGGCAGGCGCTGATACAACCAGAATGGGAAGAAAGATTACATAAGTATATAACAGGCATTGTTCAGAATAATGGTCATAAAATGCTCGCTATCAATTCTGCCGGGGACCACATACATATATTCATCGGATTAAACCCTAAACAATCTATTTCTGACCTGATGCGCCTGGTAAAAGGGGATAGTAGTGAATTTATTAATATTAATAAACTCACAAAGCGAAAGTTTTATTGGCAACAGGGGTATGGTGCTTTTAGCAACAGCCATTCGCAAATAGATGCAGTTGTAAAATATATTCAGAAACAAAAGGAGCATCATACCCGTAAAACATTCAAAAATGAATACCTGAAAATGTTGAACGATCATGAAGTTGCTTATGACACGAGATATGTATTTGTTGATCCTGAAGATGATTAGGGGGTAGCCGCTACGCGGCAAATAGGGCCTTTCCTGCCTTTTTTACAAACGTTTTATGCCTACGGCATAGTAGAAGAACAATAGTTCCCGGAACAGTCCAAAAAGAAATATCCTGATCTGCTCAAAATGGACAAACCTATTATTATTGCAAATATTCTCTTTATAATAAAAAACTCCTGTTGTTTGTCCCATAGGGACAAAATGTTTGAAGCCATTGCAACAAACCAGGTTCCTGCGCGCCATAGGTGCGCAACAATCGTTAAAATATATCTTCCAGTTCTTTTAATGATTTGACCATATAAGTGGGCTTAAAATCCGGCACTGCTTCTACGTGGTTAATAAACACCTGGTCCATTCCGGCATTGCTGGCGCCAATAATATCCGCCTCCAGGTCATCTCCCAGCATGATACTCTCTTTAAGATTGGCTTTGGTAGCAGCTAATGCAAATTCAAAAATCTCTTTATTCGGCTTCAGGCTGTTGCTGCCTTCAGAAGTGATCACCTTATCAAAATAATGACTGATCCTGGAATTATTTATTTTGTGGTGCTGCACTTCTTCAAAACCATTGGTAATCAGATGCAGCCTATAATTTTTATTACTGAGGTACTGCAAAATTTCAATAGCATAAGGGAATAATACATTGCGGGTAGGAAGCATTTCCAAAAACCGGCTGCTCATTGCTTCTGCCAGCGCCTCATCGCCAATTTTAAAGTCGAGCAGAGACAGGCGCATTCTTTTTACGCGCAGCTCTGCCTGTTTAATAAAACCATTCCTGTATCTTGCCCAAAGCATGGTATTGTGGGCCAGATAATTCCTGTAAAACAGATCAAAATCATGTACGCCTCTTTCCTCAAGCTTTAATGTATCGTAAAGGTCGTGCAGGGTAAGCTTTGCGTTTGCGTCAAAATCCCACAAAGTATGATCGAGGTCAAAAAATAAATGTTTATACTGCATAGCATGTAAAAATAAAATACTAAATCCTAAATACAGAACTTTGCACGGTATGTTTATTGCTGGTAAGGAAAAGATAATATTATGAAGAATGTAATAATTACAGGAGCATCAAGGGGTATAGGCTTTGCCATTGCCGAAATATTTGCACAAAATGGTTATAGCCTTTGTATCACATCGCGCAGCGACTTTAAGCTATATAAAGCCATAGAAGCGCTTCAAACAAAATACCCGGGAATTGAAATACAGGCTAAAGCTTTCGATCTTTCACAAAAAGAAAAGGCCGTTGCTTTTGGTAACTGGTGCCTTGAAAATACATTACCGCGAATTTTGATTAATAATACCGGCCTTTTTGAACCGGGTAATATTAGTGACGAACCTGACGGAACGCTCGAAAGCCAGGTAGCTACCAACCTATACAGCGCCTATCATGTTACAAAAACCTTACTGCCTGCAATGAAGGAGCAGCAACAGGGGCATATCTTCAATATGTGTTCTATCGCATCATTAAAGGCATATCCTAACGGTGGCGCTTACAGCATCAGCAAATATGCGCTCCATGGATTTAGTACCAATCTTAGGGAAGAGCTGAAGCCACATGGGATAAAGGTTACATCCGTATTCCCGGGAGCCGTCCTTACAGATTCGTGGGAGGGTTTTGATAACAGCAATAAAAGAATAATGGAAGCTGAAGATATTGCAAAGATGGTTTTTGCCGCGTCTCAGCTTTCCTTTGCAGCATGTGTGGAGGATATTATACTAAGGCCTCAGTTAGGCGATCTATAACACTTGTTTATTATATATAACCAGGATAGTAATGAGAGTACTTTTTTACATACTATTTATCTTATTGCCGGGCATTAGCAGGGCGCAAAATGATGACTATATTTCCTTACAGGACAGGCTCAAAAGCAATATTTTTTTAAAAGTTGAAGCAAGCAGCACCGATGTTTTCGTAGGCGAGCCTATCACCCTAACCTATAAGCTGTACAGCGCTATGGCTTCGGAATCAAATATTGTAAAAAGACCGTCTTTTGATGGATTTGATATAAAAGATCTTAGCGGAGAAAATGATATGACTCCTTCACGGGAAAATGTAGACGGCGTTGTTTTTGATGTTCATACTATTTTAAAGCTGCAGCTTACTCCTTACAAAGCCGGAAGGTTTATGTTGGGAACGTTAGCCATGCGTAACCGCGTGAGGCTGGTGGATGCCAATGGTAAAGAAGACCCCATCCTGGATGGAATAAACGAAGCCTATTCTTTAAACAATGGTTACTATAATTTACAGATAGCTTCTGTTCCGCTTACAGTTTTAGTCACTGCCTTGCCTGCTGCATCACAACCCCAGGGTTTTGAGGGTATAACAGGCGACTTTAAGATGAATGTGGAACTGTCTAAAGCTATTTATGCGCCGGGAGAACAGGGACTGCTTACCATAACGCTTTTAGGAAAGGGAGATTTTTCTAAAGTAAAACAGCCCAAAATAAACTGGCCTGATGGTATTGAAGTATTTCCTTCAAAAATTGATGCTGATAAAACACAAACACCTGACGGTAACGGCTATAAATCTTTTACGATACCTTTTAAGGCAGAAAAGGCCGGGAAATATACGATACCCTCCGTTCAGTTTACTTTTTTTGATATAGTAACTAACAAGTATAAAACGATCACTAATATTCCTGTTGAATTTAACGTAGTACAGGAAGGGAATACCAGAACAGAAAGGATAACACAGGATAAAACGGAGAAAGATAATACGATGCCATTGATCATTGGCGCGCTTATTTTGGGCGCAGTATTATTGTTTTTCCTGATCAGAAACAGAAAGAAAAACGTACGGCAGGCATCTATTCCGGAACAAAATAAACAGAAGCCTGTAAACCTGCCTAGCAAAACCAACCGCGCAGAGGAATTGTTAAAAGCAGCAGCAGATACCATCCATTATACCGGAGATGCCTTTTATGTGAACCTGAAGCAAGCATTAACAGCCTGGTTTGAGAAACGGCTCGCGTTGCCTCAAAATGTTACTACAAACGAGCTCATGCTGGCAATGACAGAAAACCATTTTTCTCCATCCAGGCAAAATGAAGTGATTAGCTTATTGAACGAGCTGGATATGAATATTTACAGCGGAGGCAGCCTTTCGGGCGATAAAGAGCGGTTGCTGAACACAGCAAGGAATATTATACTGAACGACAATTAACTCCTCTATGCAGCTTTTACTTCAGGGTACTCTTTCTTCAGTCTTGCATCCAGTAAAAATGTGCCGAAAGGTAACAATGATGCTATAAAAGCACCAAGCACTTTTCCAAAACTCCATTTCAAGCCAATCCACACTTTTAGCAGGTATATGCAGAATAAAACAAACAGAATACCATGCAACCAGCCTATATATTTTACTCCTTCAGGAATATTGGCAAAGTATTTCAGCGGCATGGCTATTAATAAAAGTAACAAATAGGAAATGCCTTCAAGAAAAGCAATTTTGACAAAAACCTTAAGATCTTTATAGGAACGCTCCATGTATTAAAGTGATTTTCTCTGAAAAACACTTTAATAAGTAAAAAGTTCGTATAAACAGCACTAAATATTACACAAAACCAAGCGTATTATAATGTTCGCCTAATATCTTACCGGCATCGGCATTCAGCCAGTTTTTTAATATGGTTGCATACACATCTTTAAAGTCAACGTTATACTTTAAATCACCATCGCTTAAGTCCGTCAGATCAGGCATTGCATTTAAAATACCTTTTTGCTTCAATCCTCCGCTTATTAAAAACATATTGTTGGCGGTGCCGTGATCAGTACCGTTGCTGGCATTCTGAGCTACTCTTCTTCCAAATTCAGAAAAGGTAAACAGCAGCACATCATTCATACGACTGCTCTTTTTCAAATCATCGGTAAAAGCTTTTACCGCATCATTCATTTGAGTGAAAAGTCGCTCCTGCTGGGCCTCCTGGCCTACATGGGTGTCAAAGCTGCCTAAAGAAATGTAATATACTTTGGTATTGATATCAGAATAAATAAGAGAAGCAATGGTTTTAAAACCATTGCCTAACTCAGTATTGGGATAAGTGGCTCCAGTAGGATGTAAGCGGCTTTGTTTAAAAATATAATCAGCAGAGGATAGCGTTTGCGCCATCGTTTTATAAAGATATTCCACCGGCTCTTCGTCATGATGATCGTGGCCATGGTTTTTCATCACCTCTTTAAAAAACTTTTCATTGGACGTTCCATATAAGCGCCGCGGATCTTTCACGGCGATAGCATTAGCCGTTTCTCCTTTTAAGGCAAGGCTTAATACATCGTCTACTTCAAGGGCCTGCGTGGGTTTATCACAGCCGCTGCACTGTGCATCCAGGTAGCGGCCTATCCAGCCGGTGTTCCAGTACTCGTTGCTTTTGCTTGCTGAGTGCCAGATGTCCATGCTCCTGAAATGTGAGCGGTCAGGGTTGGGATATCCCACATTATTAAGGATAGCCAGGTTGCCCTCATCGTACAGGTTTTTGAAGGCAGTTAAAGCAGGGTGAAGGCTTACTTCATCTGTAAGCGCTGCCGCTTTATCCATTTTTATGCCGAGGACCGGCCGTAGTTTATAGTAAATATCATTGCGAACCGGTATAACAGTGTTTAATCCGTCATTGCCGCCGCTTAACTGCAACACTACAACCACTTTATTACCTGGTGGCACCAAAGCCGCCGATTCAAAAGCCTTTAAAAATTTAGGCATCATCATAGATGCTGTTGCCAGTGAGCCTATCTGTAAAAATTCCTTACGCCTGATTAACATAACAATTGTTTTTAGTAAGTAGGGAGTAGTAAATAGAGAGAAGGAATATTGCTTCAATCTTTCTTGCCTCTCCTTTCAGCCTATCAATTTTTTAACCTGTCAACAAAACAACTAACACATTTGATACTCCGGTGTGCTCATTAACTGCACTGTGGCTGATTTTATGTACGCCTCCCGCGAAGAGGGGTCTATATTCCTGCTCACGGTTTCCTGTATGTTGGAAAGGTCTACCTGTAACAAATTATTCTTAATAGCGCCGAGCAATTGCTCTTTTTTTATGTTTTCATATTGGCTGATATTTCCAGACCAGTCAATTTTTGCTGTTACCGCACCATATACTTTTTTGGCTGCCTGAGCTTTTGCCGGCACTGCAGCAGTACCGTCTGCTTTTCTTCCCATCATTACATCGTCATCCTGCTTGGGCGCTACGTTTAGCTCGTCTTTGTCGTTAAACATTTGCGGTATCCGCAAACGCATCATCAGGGTGCTGCTATCAATCCACGATCTGCCACCCGGCCAGCCCGCAACATTGGGGGGGTACAACAGCTGCTGCCCTAATATTTTTTGCATATTGAACAAGGCATAATCATTTTCCAGCTTCACCGGTATCATGCGCTGTATGCCTGCCAATAATTCAACAGGTGATTTTATTCTGGCACCAATATTCTTTGGATCATAAAACCAGTCGCTGGTGAAGATGGTCTCCATCAGGGCGGCTATATCATACTTACTATTATAAAACTGATCTGCAAGCCGGGAAACGATGGCGTCATCCATCTTATCGTTAACAAAAAAAGTATAGATCTTTTGGGTAATGAATTTGGCTGTTTGCTTATGCTCTAAAATAATATCCAGCACATCATCTCCGTTAAAATTGCCGGTTTTGCCTAAAACCGTCTTCTCCCCGTTATCATGGAAGTTCTCCCGGAAAACAAATTCGCCTTTACTATTAGCTGTCCAGCCTGTAAAAGCTCGGGCGGCCTCTTTAATATCTTTTTCAGTGTAATTCCCACGTCCCAATGTAAACAGCTCCATTACTTCCCGGGCAAAATTTTCATTAGGCCGGCCTTTCCGGTTTTGCTGGTTATTTAAGAAATAAAGCATAGAGGCCGACTGAGAAACCTGTTTGAGCAAGATTCCAAAATCGCTTAATCCGTATTTCCGGAATACATGTAATAAAAGCTGGTTATAGAAAATATTGCCGTTCCTGCTGGCAAAATGGCCTTGCCAGAAAAAAGCCATTTTTTCGCGTAATTGTGCCGGGGTAGTAACCATTTCTTTTAACCAGTAAAGGTTTAGGGTTCTCACTGCCGCTTGCTGCATCCTGTTAATTTCACGGCGCTGCATTTCATCCAGGTTTTTTCTTTTCCCTGCATCCTGCTGTTGCTCATAAAGGTCTATAAGGTTATTGCTTGCAACATTAATATATTGGGGCTCTTTTGCTGATGCTTTTACTAAAGCCTTATAATATTTTTCCGGTTTGTACTTTGGTAAATCGTCCAATTGTTCCACTGCGGGGCCAAAGCCGGCCCGCCACATTAAATGCAGGTTTTTTAACTGGTTTGAAATTTCCATACAAACAGGTTTCTTACTTGACTACAGCCGGCATCGAAAGTTTAAATGCTGTACAGCAATGGGTACAAAAAGTATGCGCAAATATCTTTTACAGGAGTTTTCCTTAATAAATAATATGATAGCAATACTGCAATAAAAAACGGATTTACAGTCAATTGTAAATCCGTAATTCAGTATCAGCTATCTTTTAAAGCTATGTTATTTTTTTGCATTAGCTTTTACATAGGCCATAAGACCGGTAGTTTCTTCCGGTGTAAGTTTGGCTTTTTTAGCCATTGCCAGCATCAGCTTTTCCTGCTCTTCAAATGTATGCCCCGGAACGTAGTCTGTTTTATCCTTATGGCATTTAGTGCACTTATCCGATCCGATCAAAACACTCCCGGCTTTAATATTTTCCGCATCGGCAGTACTAACTGCTGTTGATGGAGGCGGTTCCGGTGCGGGTGTTTTAGATGCTTTGGGCGTGCATGCTATAACTACAGACGTAAGTATGCCTAAAGCAAGGACAGTTTTCTTCATATCCGATATTTTTTATTTAGAGATAGTTTCCTTTCCGAAGTATGAATGTAACACTTTTGGCAATCGGATCTCAGTTTCTGTCTGATTATTTTCCAAAATACAGGCCACAATTCTTGGAAGCGCCAGGGAACTTCCATTAAGCGAATGCACCAGCTGGGTTTTATTGTTTTCGTCCCTGAAGCGGATCTTCATGCGGTTGGTTTGATAGCTTTCAAAATTAGAGGTAGAGCTTACCTCCAGCCAGCGCTCCTGCGCCGCGCTGTACACTTCAAAATCGTAAGTAAGCGCCGAGGTAAAGCCCATATCCCCGCCGCAAAGCCTCAATATACGGTAGGGTAATTCCAGCGAGGCCAGCAGTTGCTCCACATGCGCAACCATCTCATCCAGGGCCTCATAACTTTTGGTTGGATGTACCAGTTGCACAATCTCAACTTTTTCAAACTGGTGTACCCGGTTCAGGCCACGTACATCCTTGCCAAAGCTGCCGGCTTCTCTTCTGAAGCAGGGAGAGTAGGCCGTCATCTTAACAGGTAGTTGTTCTGCCTTTAAAATTTCATCCCGGTAAATATTGGTAACAGGCACTTCAGAGGTGGGGATCATATAAAAATTATCGGCCGGCATGTGGTACATCTGTCCTTCTTTATCAGGCAGCTGGCCTGTACCGTAGGCCGATGCTTCGTTCACCATAAACGGAGGCAGGTACTCGGTATAGCCCGCTTCAATATTATAGTCTAAAAAGTATTGAACTAATGCCCGCTGTAGTTTAGCTCCCGCACCTTTATATAGCGGAAACCCGCTGCCCGTAAGCTTGGCGCCTGTTTCAAAATCCACGATGTCGTATTCCTTTATCAGGTCCCAATGCGGTTTTGCGCCATCATGCAATATGGGCTTTACACCACCTTCCCGCACCACTTCATTATCTTCCGCGCTATGACCTGTGGGCACCAGCGCAGAGGGTAAATTAGGTAGCTGTACCAGCACTTCCTGCAAAGCTGCTTCTGTGCCTGCCAGCTCTTCACTAACCGGTTGTAACCTGGCTTTCAGCTCAGCTACTTCTTTTTTCTTTGTTTCCGCTGCGTCCTTCTCACCTTTCGCCATTAGCCCGCCTATTTCTTTGGACGCACTGTTCACCGAAGCCTGTGTGGTATCAAATTCCAATTGCAATTTTTTACGCCGGTCGTCTAACTCAATGATCTTATCAACCAGCTCGGGATTTTTAAAGTTCTTCACTAACAGGCGGTCTTTCACTTCCTGCACATTTTGCCTGATCACATTTACTTGTAACATTATGAATCAATTTTGCGCAAAAATAAAACCATTGTGAGAGTATGTGAGATTTTTTTATGCAGAACCTGGTGCACAGTTTAATTATTGAAAGTTTAAAACTTCGATTTGGTCAGTTGGCAAACTTCAATCAATTTTAAAATACAGGGGAATAAAAAATTGCTGTCTGTCTTAGAAATTTTAGACATTTACAGTAAAAAATCATGAGTTATTAAAAATAACGAAATAAATTTGCTCAAATCATAAAACAATCTTCGCTTTTGGTCAATTTGTCCTCAATTTCTTCATATGACGATAAAGATCTTCTGGCTCTTTTGTCCCAGAGTAACCATCTTGCATTTCAGGAAATATGGGGCCGTTACTGGCAACTGATTTATAATACAGCCTACAAACGGCTAAAAAACAGCAATCTTTGTCAGGATGCAGTGCAAGACATTTTTGCCGATCTCTGGTTACGTAGAGAAACACTCGACATTTCAAATTTACCGGCTTATCTTAATAAAGCTATAAGATATAAAGTGTTTAAGGTATTAGCTGATACCAAAGCCGACACTCCTTTTTTTGACATTTTTGAAAACATGGCAGCTACTGCTGTTGGAGCAGACAACAATGTACTGGAAAAAGAATTGTTTGATCTGGCAACGCTTTGGCTTGAATCGCTTCCTGAAAAAAGAAGGCAGGTTTTTCTTATGCGTTACACAGAGGGCCTTTCTACAAAAGAAATTGCCCAGCGACTGAGTATTTCGCAAAAGACCGTTCAAAATCATTTAGGACGCGCTACCAACAGCCTCAACGAACAACTTTTTGTTTTTACAGTAGCCATGTTACAGATACACAATGCAGCCCCGTAAGTGTGGGGAGAAGTTTCGTGCCAGGTGTATGAAATCTGATGCTCCATTTCTGAAGAAATAGACCTGGATAAAAAAATTTTGAGGTTTTTTTAATTTTTTTTTGGGAGTTTTTGCAATTTTCGGCACATAGTATAAAAGATACTATCGTGTCACATTATAAATTCAGAAACGAGGTTACAGATCTGATCAGGAAAGTGCTTCGGCAAAGTGCTACTGAAGAGGAAAAAATCTTTCTCGAAAAGTATTATGATTTCTTTGAAAAGGAAGAAAATATCCTGGAGCAGCTTGATAAAGACACTAAACATAAGCTGGAAAGGCAGATGTATTCTCGTTTACAAAAGAGAACTGCAGGGAGCATTGTAAGGTACCGCATGCTGCAAAGCAGAATATTTTGGGCTGCAGCTATATTCATTGCACTATTAACCGGCAGCCTGGTTTTCTTTGCCGACTATAATTCAAAAGCTCCGGCTGGGGAAACTGCCCAGCAGATAGGGCCTGCTATAAGCAAAGCCACCCTTTTACTTGCTGATGGAACTACCCTCCTCCTTGATTCAAATAATAATATGCACACCTCGGTACAAAACGGAGTGAACCTTTCTGTACAAAACGGACACCTGTCGTACCAGGGCAGTGCTTCTAAAGCAGCATTTAATACTATAAAAACTTCCAAAGGTGGTCTGTTCAGCCTTACACTTGCAGATGGTACCCGTGTATGGCTGAATACGGAATCATCTTTACAATATCCTATAGCTTTCCGGGGGAACGAACGTGAAGTACGTTTAACAGGTGAGGCTTATTTTGAAGTGGCTAAAAATAAAGAAAAACCCTTTAAGGTACTGATTGAAGGAAAAGGCCGTTTAACGGTTTTAGGCACCCACTTCAATATAGCTGCCTATCCGGATAAACAATCGTTTCAGGCCACATTACTTGAAGGCCGGGTAAAAATATCTCCGATGAAAGGGAATACGGCCGATGAACAAAGCGCAAAAGAACTTGTCCCGGGAGAACAGGCCGATGTGGGATTGGGTAATATTCATATTAACCGGGATATTGATATGGATGCGGTGATGGCATGGAAAACAGGTAAGTTCTATTTCGAAGATGCAAGATTGGAAGATATACTGACAGAGTTCTCACGATGGTACGATATTGATATCATATATCAATGTCCTGCCGAGGTAAAAAGCCGCCGGTTTTTTATGATTATTGAACGCAACGCGCCTTTGCCTGAAGTATTGCGGGCATTGAATACAACTGATATCAGGCTTATTGTTGAAGGAAAAAGATTAACAGTTAAGTAACCATATAAGTTTTACCAGGCTTTATTTGCTAAAAAAACAAGCTTCCGCTGTGAACGGAAGCCCAGGTTTTCAGGTAATGAAATAAAAGCGACCAAACCTTTATTATAACCCTAAAAACAATTGCGAATTTATGCAATCAACTCTGTTCTTTAACAGGAGGGAACATATTTGTTCCAACCTATCCAGACAAACTTTGCTTATGGCTAAACTAACGTCATTCTTCCTGCTGGTGTTTTGCTTTCATGTAGCTGCCAGAACTGATGCACAAACCGTCACTTTCTCTGCGAAAAATGCAAGAGTTATTGAGATATTGAAACATATTCAAACGCAAACCGGCTATAATATCATATCAGAGCAGGCCTTGCTGAGCCATACTGACAGGATTAGTGTATCATTTAACAACACACCCCTTGCGGAAGCGCTTACCAGCTCTTTGCAGGGCTTATCCATAGATTTTAAGCTGGATGGTAAAACAATAGTTCTGAAAAGGGCTGATAAGAAAGTAAATGCAGCTTCATTGCCTGCCAGAAATACCGATTCGCCTGCGGATGTTGCCGCAATGCTTTTGAGGCTGAAAGGTAAAGTGGCTACCACAGACGGTGTTCCTTTAGCTAAAGTTTCTGTGCATAACCTTACTTCAAGAAAAGGAACGCTAAGCGCCGAAGACGGATCGTTTGAGATTGAAGCAAACATAGGGGATAATCTTTCATTTACATACGTAGGGTATGGCAGTAAGCTGGTAAAAGTTTCTTCAGCCAATAACCTTTATATAGAACTGCAGGCAACAGAAACAAACCTTGACGAGTTTGTGGTAACGGGTTATGAAACTATCCGTAAAAAAAGAATGACGGGTTCAATTTCCTCGGTAAAAGCCGAAGACCTGCTGATTAACGGAACTTATACTATTGAACAAACATTGCAGGGTAAAATGCCGGGTGTTGAGGTAGTGAATAACTCAGGCCAGGTAGGCACCCGGCAAACGGTAAGGGTAAGGGGAACTTCTACACTATTAGGTAACCAGGAACCGGTATGGGTAGTGGATGGTATTATACAGGAAGATCCTCTGCCGTTTAAAGCTAAAGAACTGAACTCTTACAACTCAGAACCTTCCAATTCCGAATCACTAAAAAACTTTATTGGCAGTACAATAGCCTGGCTGAACCCATACGATATTGAAGAAGTAACGGTATTGAAAGATGCGGCGTCTACAGCCATTTACGGGGTAAAAGCGGCCAATGGCGTCATTCTTATTAACACGAAACGGGGAAAAAATGGCCGGGCGCCAACAGTAAGCTATAACACCAGTATTTCTACACAGTCTGTGCTTACTTATGATAAGATGAACCTGATGAATTCCCAGGAACGGGTGGATGTATCAAGAGAAATATGGGAGAAGGGAATAGTTATGCGCGCTTCTTTAGACAATATTGGTTATAACGGTTTATTAAAACAATACCTTGAGAACAAACTGAGCTATGACGAGTTTAACAGGGGAGTAAAACAATTAGAAGTTAATAATACTGACTGGTTCGGGATGCTATATCAGAGGCCTGTCAATCAATCGCATAACCTGAGCATTAGCGGTGGCGGAGCAAACAATTCCTATTATGCTTCATTTGGAGCCAACTCACAAAAAGGACAGGCAAAAGGAAACGGCCAGACCGGCTACCAGGGAAGCGCTAACATTACCAGCAATATTACTTCACGACTTACCGCAACGGTTAAAATAGCGGGCAGCTATTCAAAAACAGACGGTTTTTTTAAGATCAACCCTTACACTTATGCTACCAGAACCAACCGGACCATTCCTGCTTATAATGAAGACGGCTCTCCCTATTACTATTACAGAACTACAGCAGGTATGGGAATAACGCAGGCTACCCAGGGGGAGTATTTGTATAATATATTTAACGAAATAGACCAGTCTGACAACATTAATTATAGTACCAGCCTCAACTCCAATATTAATGTACGCTATCGTTTCAACGGCGGCTTTTCCTTCGAATCTCTTTTCGGTATCAACTATGCCAATATAAACAGTATAGGTTATCAGACGGAGCGTACATTTGCCATGACATCTGTGCGGGGATACGAATATGGCGCTTACGGCCCGCAGGATGCAGAGTACCAGCGAACCAAGCTACCTAACGGGGGACTGCTGGCTACTATGTATAACAGCAATTATAATTATACCTGGCGCAATGGTTTAAATTATGGGCGTACTTTCAATAAAGTACATGTAGTAAACGGCCTGGCAGGTATGGAGCTGCGCAGTAATATTTACAAATCTACCAATGCCACAGTCTATGGTTACATGCCCGACAGGGGGCTGTCGGTGGCCGCCCCGCCTCCTACTGTGCTGAACGCAAGCGGAGCCACTGCTGGTAATCCGCTCTACCAGAATAACACAACCAACACGCTTATTACCGACAGGGTATCTAACTATGTTTCTTACTATGCCACGGGAGGCTATACTTACGACAACCGGTACACAGCTTCTTTGTCTGTAAGGGGAGATGCTTCCAACCGTTTTGGGCAGGATGTACGAACGAAGTTTAAACCTATATGGGCTGCAGGCGTCAGGTGGAATATTGCCAACGAGCAATTTTTTAACAGAACCGAATGGTTAAATGATCTGAGTTTCAGGGCCTCGTATGGCTACCAGGGGAACGTGGCCGAGAATTATGGCCCGGAGCTGATCCTCACAATACCTACGGCAACTTCTACTTTGATCAACAATCTTACGGGAGAAGCCACCTACCGTATAGGCAGCCTGCCCTATGCCAACCTGCGGTGGGAAAAAACACAAACGGTAAACTTTGGCCTTGATTTTAGCTTCTTTAAAGGCAGAATAGGAGCCAGTCTTGAGTATTACGAAAAACGCAGTAAAGACCTGATAGTAATGAAAGAAGTGCCCTTTGAGAACGGCGTAAAAACAATGCCGGTAAACGGAGGTGATTTGTATAACCGGGGTATTGAGGTTTCTTTGAATTTTGTGCCGGTGCGCACCAAAGATTTTACCTGGAACCTGGGCGTAACCCCTTCCAAAAACATTAATAAATTGGTTAGTAAGCAGGTGCAAAATCCCACCTGGATGCGTGCAACGTCTGGCACCTACTATGTGGAGGGCTATGCAGCCTCTTCTTTCTGGGTATTTGATTTCGCAGGCTTAGATCCTGCCAATGGGCAGCCATTGTTTAATATCCCCACTTCGGCAGATAATCCGAATGCAGCATTTGATGCAGCAGCTTTCATGAAGTATGCCGGGAAATTGAATGCCGACTTTACAAGTGGCCTGAATACCAGCCTAAGATATAAAGGGCTTACGATGAGCACCTCTCTTTACCTGTCTTTAGGCAACCATAAACTTTTACCGGCTCTTTTCAACAGTGGGGTGGCTTACGGACCAAACGAATACGACAACCTGTCTAAAGAGATGGTAAACAGGTGGCGGAAACCAGGTGATGAGCTTATAACCAATATACCTTCATTACCCAGTGCGGATCAGGTAATAATAACAATTCCCTCAGGATCGGGAACTTTTGATGGGGTAAATCAGCAACTTCAGGAAAGAGTACATACATTATATAACTACAGTTCGGCACGGGTGGTAAACGCATCTTACCTGCGTGTGAACAATATTGTTTTGAACTATACGCTGCCTGCACATATAGCAAAGCTTATTTTCAGTAAAACAGCCAGCATTGGTTATAGCATCAATAACCCGTACACATTTGTAAGCAAGGATTATAAGGGTGTGGATCCCGAAGTGGCCTCAGGTTCGCAGCCTTTGGCACGTATTCACTCCATAAACCTTGCTATTACATTTTAGCCATTTTAAAAAAATATAAAGAAATATACTAATGAAACAAGTATTCCTTTTTACTATATTATTGTGCGGCTTATTATTCACTACGGGGTGTAATAAGTTTTTGGAAGAGCAGAGCCAGAACGAGATAAGACCTTCCACCATTGATGATCTCAGGGGCTTAATGTCGGCCGAAGGATACCCTTACCAGGTAACGCTTGACCAGGTTACAGAATTCATGACGGATAATTTACAGTGTAACGGCGGCCAGGG
Organism: Niabella sp.; assembly: GCA_027493055.1. Taxonomy (GTDB): domain Bacteria; phylum Bacteroidota; class Bacteroidia; order Chitinophagales; family Chitinophagaceae; genus Niabella. Next base: position 61,445 of record JAPUDO010000053.1, read on the forward strand.
ACAAGCTAACTACACCAAAGCGGTGGCCAAAGGACGGGCTCCTTTTACCTGGTCCAAAGACGTGTACGAGGACCTGCTTTTACCTGACGGTTTTTCCAACAAAACCTTTGTGAATTCATGGGAGACTATATACGGCCAGATCTCGGGCTGTAATGTGGTGTTAGATTATATTGACAAAGTGAGCGGCAGTGAGGCCGATAAGAACAACCTGCGCGGCCAGGCGCTTGCCATGCGGGCATATTATTATTTTTTACTGGTGAATATGTACGGTAAGCCCTATAATATGCCAGGACTGGATCCTGCAAACAGTCCCGGCGTACCACTCAGGCTGAGACTGCTGGTAACAGATTCTCTTTACCCGCGTAATTCTGTGGCTGAAGTATATCACCAGGTGGAGGCCGACCTGAAAACCGGCACAGCGCTGATGAAAGCTTACCCGCAGAACAATGGCATATACAAAATGAGTCCGCTGGCAGCTTATGCAATGCTGTCGCGCATGTATTTATACCAGGAAAAATGGGAACAAAGCATCACTTATGCCGACTCGGCAATTGCACTAAAGCCCGGCCTTACGCAGCTGAGTGGTTATTTGAAAACGGGAGGCTATTACGTTTATAATACTGTTGGCACACCTTACTCCGGCACTTACCAGAATCGTATTTACGACCCGGGGCTGAGCACTGAAATCATCTGGAAATATATGCCTCACGCAAGTATGGTAGGGTCAGGCACCACCACCGATGAGGTACTGAGGCCGGTATTGAGTCCCACATATTCTGCCATTTACAAGCCAGTCTATACGGTATCAAACGAGTTGCTACAGATGTATGATGCCAGACCGCAATCCGATACTGCTGTTTATCTGGGGGACTTAAGGCTTCGCACTTATTTTCGCGCGAACGGTATAATTGCGGCACCGATAATATATTATTTTTTTGGTGGCAGCTATGGCCCTGGCGGCCTGGGTATCAGGGTGTCAGAAATGTACCTGAACAGGGCCGAAGCCAGGATACAGCTGGCTATTAAAACCGGCAATACAGCACTGTTGCAACCTGCTTTGGATGACCTGAACACATTGCGCAGCGCGCGGTATGACTCCCGGAAAGCGTATGAACCGGTAGTGATGACCAATGTGCAGCAAGCGCTTGGTTTTTGCAGAGATGAAAGGCGAAAAGAATTTCCTTTTGAAGGGCATCGCTGGTTCGACCTGCGCCGTTATGGTATGCCCAGCATTACGCACTTTTACGAGGAAGACCCTGGTACCGGCCAAACTTTTACACTAGCACAGGGCGATAACCGCTACACGCTTCCCATTCCCAAAGCTGCTTTAGAAAGAAATGGTCTGCTATCTCAAAATCCCTGATCTTTTATTTTAAAAACAAACAGATGAGACAGTTAAAATATATATTAGCTTTTACAACAGGTATTGTTTTGTTATTGGTTGCCTGCCAAAAAAAAGAATCTCCGCTAACACCCTCCGGTATTGACGAATTTGGCTACTTTGTACCTCAGGGAAATAACAGCTATGACCAGCGTATTGTGAACTACTATAACAGGTATGGCAGTTACCTGCTTTACAATTTCACACCAAGGGATGCCTACTGGTCAGTTACCAAATGGGACTCTACCATAAGGGTTATTCCTGCTGATCCTGCTTATGTTGACAAACAATTAGATCTTTTAGACTCTACTTTTTTCAGGTATTATGCTGACAGCACCCTGCATAAATACCTGCCAGTGAAGTTCCTGCTGTGCAGCTCTATACGTCAGGGTACTGTAGTTACCCAGCTTGACGGCTATAATACAACTGCGCCTAACAGTGCAACAGCTTATGTTTACCAAACTTTTGTAGCCAACTGGGGCAGCGACCGTATTTTGAAAATTAAAAATGGCACCACGGTTGATTCGGTGGCCCGCTTTAGAGGTAATATTAATTACAGCTTCCTGCGCCTGATGCAACTAACTAATAAGATGGGACGCTCCGAATTATTTGATGCCGCTTCTGATTATACTACGGCTCTTGTTACCGGTACCAATGCTGTATCAGGCAGATATAACAGGGGTTTTATTGGCACTACAACGCTGCCTAATGCAGCTACCGACTGGTTATGGTATGTACAGGCAATTGTGCAAAACCCTTATTCTTCCCTTACTAATGGCACAGGTATGACCGCTAATAATGCTACCCTGCAGGGCGTGCTTTCCCCGGTAAAAGACTCTACCGGGCTTATAAGGAAGAAATATGATGCGGTTATTGATTACTATAAAAGCAATTATAATATCGATCTCCAGAGAATTGGCAACGGAGCTAAATAAACCCTTAAAATAAAAAAAGAATGCGTTACAAAAAAATGATGTGGGCAGCAGCAATTGCCGGTATTACGCTGGCATCGTGCATGCCCTCGCAAACGCCCACCAGAAAAAAAATGCCGGGCTACTTAGATGCGGGTACTTTCGAAACCGCACAACCCTTTAAGACGCGCGAAGCACGCATGAAAGAATTTTCACTGGCGACAACGAACGAAAGCCTGTTGTTTAACGGCAACATGCAGCATTTTACAACTGTTTCTCTTTCAGATGCTTCCTACGATGCTTTAGTGCTGAACCTTGCAGAACAGAATAAACCCTATGCGGCCTTGCTGATAGATAACTGGATGAAACAGGGTAATAGCGGCGTAATTATAGATCTGCGGAAGGATGTGCAGAAGCCAGCCAGCAGCGTTACCTACCGTTTAGAGCAAACAAATGGCTTCTCCTTGCCTGTTATATTTCGCTGGGATGCGGCCAGCTCGTTAAGAGCAGAATCCTATATGGCGCTGATGCAAAGCACACCTGGCCTCAAAGCTATACGCCTTGATAAATAATTATCAGGAGTTACGCAATAACCCGATTGTTCTCTAAAAAATATTTTTAAAATAATTACTTCTTTTTAAACAAAAAAAATGACCAGTTATAAGATTCCATTCAAATCATTGCTGTTTACCCTTACACTGCTGTTTGCTGTTTCGGCTGCTTATGCCCAGCTGCCGGTAAAGGTGGTTCCTGTTACAGGCGAAAAGGAAGCTGCAAAAGAAGATACCACCAAACCTGCACCACGTACAGCCATTAAGCCGTATGAAAAAGTGATAACCAAAGACTTTAGCAGCAAAAAAGGTTTATTTTCAGTACACCAGAATAAGGACAAAATTTATTTTGAAATCCCCGACTCTATCCTGGGACAGGATATTATGGTGATCAACCGGCTTACAAAAGTACCGGCCGGCCATGGTGTATATGCCGGAGAAGAACTGGACCAGAATACCATCTATTTTGAAAAAGGGAAAGACTCTGCTATAAGAATACGTTATGATCTTTTGATCAACGAAGCCAATCCCGAAAGCGAAATTTATAAAGCTGTTGTAAAATCCAGTAATAATCCCGTAGTGGGCACTTTCCCTGTATTGGCTTATGGCAAAAAATCTACGGTTATAGATGTTTCCAAATACCTGAAAGAGAAAAATTTTATTAACAGCATTTCTACCAATTCACCTTTTTCCCAGAATATTACAGCTACAACGTTAAAAGATGTAATTATTGAATCTATTCGGGCCTATCCGATCAATGTTGAAATTGGGATCAGCAAAACAGTGGTATCAAAATCAAAGCTATTACCTGACGGTACACCAGCTTCTTTCGAAACCAATACCTCTTTTATAGCCTTACCTAAAAAGCCTATGCAGCGAAGGTATTATGATCAGCGTGTGGGCTTTTTCGCAGATATGTTTTATGAGTTTGGAGACGACCAGCAAAAAGCAGAAGTGCGCAGGTTTATTGTTCGCTGGCGCCTGGAGCCCAAGGCAGCGGATATGCAAAAATGGAAAAATGGCGAACTGGTAGAACCAGCTAAGCCGATTGTTATTTATATCGATCCGGCAACGCCCAGGCAATGGCGCCCTTATCTTATTGCCGGCATTAACGACTGGCAAAAAGCATTTGAGCAGGCCGGGTTTAAGAACGCCATCATAGGAAAGGAATGGCCCGAAAATGACACCACTATGTATATGGAAGATGCCCGTTATTCCTTTGTGAGATACCTGCCGTCTGAAATACCTAATGCTTATGGGCCCAATGTGCATGACCCGCGTAGCGGCGAAATTATTCAAACCCATATTGGGTGGTATCACAATGTTATGTCTTTGCTGCAAAACTGGTACATGGTGCAGGCTGCAGCCGTTGACCCCGAGGCGCGTAAACCTAAATTTGATGAAAGACTGATGGGAGAGCTGATCCGGTTTGTTTCCAGCCATGAAATAGGACATACCCTGGGCCTGCGCCATAACTTTGGAAGCAGCAGCCGCACACCAGTAGAAAGCCTGAGAAACAAAAAATACCTCGAAAAGCACGGGCATACAGCAAGTATTATGGATTATGCCCGGTTCAACTATGTGGCGCAGCCCGAGGACAATATACCGCAGGAGCTTTTATTTCCGCGTATTGGTGAATATGATAAATGGGCTATTGAATGGGGCTATAAATATCTTGGCGCCGCTGATGCCGAAGCAGATAAAAAAATTGTGAACAGCTGGATTGACAAACGCATCAAAGAAAACCCCCGTTTATGGTTTGGCGATGGCGAAACCCGCAAATTCGATCCTCAGTGCCAGACAGAGGACCTGGGCGATAACGCCATGGCAGCCAATACCTATGGTATTAAAAACCTTCAGCGCATCATGCCTAATTTACCCGAATGGACTTATGAGCCTGAAAAGATGAACCAAGGTTTGGCCAATATGTATGTGCAGGTACAAAATCAATACACCCGATACCTGATGCATGTATTAAAAAACATTGGCGGCGTTACTTTTACTATCCGCAGCGAGGCAGAAGGCGGCACCGAGTTTGATGTGGTGTCAAAAGAAAAACAATTGGAAGCCCTGGACTTCTTCAATAAACAGCTATTTACTACGCCTTACTGGTTGATAGATAAAAAAATATTATCTAAAATAAATCTTCCCTCGGGGCCTGATGCAGTGGATGACCTGCAGGTAAAAATGATCAATACATTGCTGGATAAGGATTTCTTAACAAAGCTGCATGCCAACCAGGTGCAATATGGAGCAAAAACATTGTCGTTGCCAGAATTCATAAAAACCCTGCATGATTATATCTGGAAAAGCATAGAAGGGAAAAATAAAATTCAGCTGGATATGTACCAGCGCAATATGCAAAAAGCCTACCTGGGCTCGCTCACAGATTACCTGTTGCTAAGAGACGGTGCTTATACAGAAACAGATGTAGCATCAGTAGTAAAGGCAGAAATTTATTTGTTGCAGCAGCAAATTGATGCGGCTGTCACTCGTGGCGGAGATGACCTTAGCACGTATCACCTGACAGATCTTAAAAACCGTATTAAAACAGCATTGAATCCTTCGGGAATCTCTATGTAATGGGCCTGACAGCGAAAAAATTAAATATTCTCATGTAACCCGGTGTTGCGTTTACTTCTGCCGGTTCTATGAAACCGCTCCCGAGTACAGTTTTATTAAAGGAGCTGATAGCATATTCAAGTCATTAAAGTTTGTTTAGAGGGCGAGAGATGAGATGCCAGGTTTTTCTAAACCAGTGCATTTCCCTCTCTTTTTTTATACACCCGCTCCATAACATTCGGTTTTAGGGGTACTATACTACCTGGCACTTCCATTGTGCCTGACTTTGGTATTGCGGCCCATATAATTACTACCACAGCCATCCCACCTGTATACTCCCATAATACTGCGGTGTACGCTGGGTAAGTGATTGTTTATTTTCATAAATAGCTGTTGCGCTTAATAACAGCCTGTTGCCGGCATAAGCAATGCCCAGTTTCGACTGGAAAAAGACAGGATTAAGTCTCCCTTCAATTTTTTCGGGTTTAGCATTGAACATACCACCCTGTACCGTGGCATCATATGCTTTCAGGTAGATCATGGGCATCAGGTAGCCAAAAAATTCCCTGTCTGTTTTTGAGCTCCCTTTATGGTTGCCCCAGAAAGCGGTAGCGCTGTTCTTATTAAATTGCCCGTAAATTAATGCACCCCCCACTCCCGCATGAGTAAACAAAGTGCCGGCCGTAGCTGATAATAAAGGTTTAAACGCCCATTTGGATGTTGTACCAGGTTTGGACAAACCCGGAGACCAGGCAAGGTCTGCATTTGCTCCCCAGGCTTCGTTTAACTGATACTCCCAAAAGGTAGGCTTGTATATATGCATTACTTTATGAGCAGACTTCTGCACCGCTGCGCCCTGCGCCGGCGGGCCAATAACCCCGGCGCTGATTCCCCACCTTAATAAATCTTCTTTTGCATTATACAGACTGTTCTGATACCCGGCGTATAAATAGCCGGTAAGCGGGCGGTCTAACCGCTCTTCAAAAAATTCCCCTGAAAATTGTGAGGTATAAATATTCTGGCCTGCATAAAAGCTGTGGCTTCTTTCTTTTTTTTTCCTTGCAGGTGAAGAGAGGCTCCATTGGTAAGCCAGCTTTATTCCGTTGGTATAGTAGCCATCAAGATTAACCGAAATATAACTGTCGTTCTCAGATACAATGGTAAACTGGTGTTGGTGTTGCTGCTGGGCAGATGCTGTAATAAATAAAAAGCTACACAAAGCAGTAAGAAATGTTGGAAGCTGATATTGCATTACTGAAGCACCTGGTATTAAAATGGCTACAAAAATAAGCTTCAATCCTATTCGGGCCGCAATGCCGGAATTTATATTTTACCGGTTCATATACTTTTCCACCGGAAGGCGGTTTTGCAGGCTGCGCCCCAGGGTTAGCTCATCCGCATATTCCAGCTCGCCGCCAAATGCAATACCCCGGGCAATAGTGGTAATACGTATATCCCGGCCCAGTAATTTTTTCTGGATATAATAGATGGTAGTGTCTCCCTGTATATTGGGATTGAGCGCAAATATCAGCTCCTCTGTATTTTCCTTTTCAATACGCTCCACCAGGGAATCAATATGCAGCTGGTCCGGACCTATACCATCCAGGGGTGATATAACACCGCCTAATACATGATAGGTCCCGTTAAATTGCTGGGTACTTTCAATAGCAATAACATCACGTATATTTTCCACCACACAAATAGTTTTCTGCTGCCGGTAAGAGTTAGCGCATATAGAGCAAAAATCACCATCGGCTACGTTAAAGCATCTTTTACAAAAGCGGATTTCTTTACGCATACGGGCAATAGTTTCGCTGAAATGGGCTACCTGCTGCTCATCCTGCTTTAATAAATGCAAAACCAGCCTTAATGCGGTTTTTTTACCAATACCAGGAAGACGCGAGAATTCGTTGACAGCAGATTCTAACAGTGCAGATGAAAATTGCATCCTGCAAAGATAATTGTATGCTGCGGTTGCTAATGGAAAATTAAAAATTGAGCGCACCCAATCATCTTGCCCAAAAACGTTTTATGTTTGCTTTAATATGCGCATTAAGAATATACTGGTATTGGTTTTAATACTGGCTTCAGGCCTGGCATTTATGTTTTCCGAAACAGGCTGTGCAAGCATTGTGCCTCCTTCCGGCGGACCAAGAGACTCTTTACCTCCCATCATTGTATCGGTAACTCCCGAAAACGAAACACTGAACTTTAACGCCAGGGAAATAAAAATTGAATTTGATGAATATGTGGAGCTGAATGATATTTACAAAAACCTCATTGTTTCGCCTTTTCCAAAACGGATGCCCGAAGTAAGCAGGAAGCTGCGCACAGTAACCGTAAAGATAAAAGATACATTACAGCCCAATACTACTTATGTTTATAATTTTGCCAACGCCATTAAAGACCTGAACGAGGGCAACAAGGGCAAAGATCTGCTCTATGTTGTTTCTACCGGCACTTATATTGATTCCATGCAATTAAGCGGCGTTGTAAAAATGGCAGCTACAGGAAAAGCAGACTCCACCTTATCTGTTATGCTATACAGCAACCTTGATGATAGTGCCGTTGTGAAAGAGCGTCCCAGGTATGTAACCACGGTGGATAGCAGCGGCATATTCTTCTTTCGATACCTGGCACCGGGCCAATACCGTTTGTTTGCTACGAAAGACGAAAGCGGCTCTTATATGTATAACGAGGAGCAGATCTTTGCTTTTGCAGATTCTATTATAACTATAGCCCCCGTGCCTCCTGCGCCGGTAAGGTTATGGGCGTACCAGCCAGAAAAAAAGAAAGAAGAGGAAGAGAGAGAAACAGAGATCAATGAAAAAGAAAAAAGACTGAAATATACAACCAGCCTTGAAAGCAAAAAACAGGACCTGTTAAAGGCTTTTACTATTAAGTTCGATAATCCGCTGAAAACTTTTGATACCACAAAAATGAGCCTGACTATGGATACTGTTTTCAGGCCGGTAAAGGACTATAAGATCACATTAGACAGCACTGCCCGGGTAGTAACTATAAACGTACCCTGGCTTGAAGACACTACCTACAATCTTATCCTGGAAAAGGAATTTGCATCAGACAGTATCAACAGGCAGATCGTCAGAAATGACACTATTCAGTTTAAAACCAAATCACGTGATGATTACGGACAGGTAAAAATTACTTTTGTGGATGTGGATCTGGACAGGAATCCCGTATTGCTAATTGCACAGGGATCATCAGTTCTGAATGCTTTTCCTATACCTGCCAGCCGTATTGTGCAGCTTCAGCTGTATCCTCCGGGGGATTATGATATGAAGATTTTATACGATACCAATAAGAACCTGAAATGGGATGCGGGACAGTTTTTTGGCGAGCGGCGACAGCCGGAACTGATTGAGCAGATAGACCGGAAGCTGAATGTAAAACCCAGGCAATGGGAAACTGATTTTGAAATACGAAAAAGCAAATAGCAGGATAAAAAATCAAAAATTGAAGGTTATCCGGATTTGGCACATAATTTTGCCGTCACTATGGACTTAAAAAAGAACAGGCCGGTAGCTATATGGTTGTTTACAGGGGCCGTAATGATTGTGATACAAATATTGTTAGGAGGTATAACCAGACTCACAGGCAGTGGCCTTTCTATTACTGAATGGAAACCAATCCTGGGAGCTTTGCCTCCAATGAATGAGCAGGACTGGAACATAGCCTTTGAAAAGTATAAGCAAATAGCCCAGTACAAATACATCCACAATTATTTTACGCTAAAGGATTTCAAATTTATTTATTTCTGGGAGTGGCTGCACCGTAACTGGGGCCGTTTTATGGGAATAGTATTTATTATTCCTTTTGCTTATTTTATTTACAAAAAGAAAATAGACCGGAGCATGCTATGGCCCATGGTTATTTTGCTTGTACTAGGGGCACTGCAGGGCGCTATAGGCTGGATAATGGTAGCCAGTGGGGTAGGTACCGACCTTGTGTATGTAAGCCATATACGGTTGGCCGTTCATTTTATAGCGGCTTTGATATTGCTGGTATATGTAGTATGGTTTGCTTTAAAAATATCGGTCCCGGACTTTAAAAAGCTGAACCTGCCGGGTATAAAAAATTTTACATGGCTGCTGTTGCTGATGGTAACGGTTCAGCTGATATACGGTGCGTTTATGGCCGGAACTCATGCTGCCAAATCTGCTATTACCTGGCCCAGCATGAATGGCCAGTGGATGCCGGATATGAGCGAAGGCGGCATTTTTCATAATTTGCTGGCTATACAATTCATACATCGCGGGCTGGCTTATCTCATCACCCTGTTAGTAGTTCTATATACGGTAATGCTCTATCGTCAGCCTGTAAGTTCAACAGTGTACAGACTGCGCAATATACCGCTGCTGATAACAGCAGTGCAGGTGTTACTGGGAATATTTACGTTGGTATATTATCTTAACCCACAGGCAAAACTGTGGTTGGGCATTAGCCACCAGTTTGTGGGTATATTACTGCCGGTAAGCCTGGTAATAGTGTACTTTTATAGTACCAGGAGGTCTTTCAGATAGTAGTTTCAGGGGACACCTACTACAGATGCCTAACATTTTTGTTTGAGACTTCAGAGAGCAATAAATTAATCAATTGGCAACCTTTTTGGTCCGCCCCATTTAAAAAGTAGCCAAAGGCAATCCTGCGAAACAAATGTTTCACAGAGTATCGTGTTTTGTAGAGCATCTGAACACCTGGAAACTCTTAGCAATACTAAAATCCCCTGCTGCTTGTGGCCTGGTATTTTTCCAGGTTAGGGCATTGCCCGGCGGCATCTTTATCAACCAGAACATAAAAAGTAGGCACTTTTTTAGTAAGCCAGTCATCAATGGCCTTATCCCTTTTACGGGCAAGCGCCATATCAGCAATCTTGTTATAATCATCCTGGAGGTTCATCCGGTGCGGCTCTGTTCTTGATTTCAGGTAGAGCAGCCTTACGCCCCTTTTCCCCTGTTCATTGGTAAAAGTAACAGGATGGGAGTAGTCCCCGACCTTTAACGTACTTAAAGTTTGTACCATTTCCTTATCAGGCAACTGATCTATATGAACATAGGTGGATCCGTTCTGGTTAAGTACAAACGGGCCATAGCTTTTTACCGTTTCATCTTCGCTATATTTATAGGCCGCATCTTTAAAAGTGATCTTTCCCTCTATAATTTCCTGGCGTACCGAATCAAGCTTTGCTTTGGCAATATCCAGCTCTGTTTGTGTAACCGGGGGGATCCTTAATATCATCTGCACTTTTGCGTTGTCTCCGCGACGGCTTTCACAGTAAATTAAAAAGTATCCAAACTTGTTTGATTTTACCGGCATAGAAAGTTCCCCGGCTTTAAGCCTGAAAGCTGTTGACAGAAATACAGGATCCCACTGGTCTTTATCATTTCTGTTGATCTCGTAAGCACCGCCACGGTCGCGGCTACCGGGGTCTTCCGAATATTTTTTTGCCAGGTCGGCAAAATTCGCACGGCCGCTTTCTATCTGCCGGCGGTAATTCATCATTTCATTATAAATATACTCCTCCACTTCTTTTGCGGCCTTAGGATAAATATTGATCTGCCCTATTTCAAGTTCCGATTCCAGGAAAGGAATACTATCAGTCGGCACCCGGTCAAAAAAAGCTTTTACTTCTGTTGGTGTAATATGCACATTTTCAACAATCTTTCTTCGCATAGCCTGCATCAGCATTTGCTCTTTAATGGCCTGCCTCGAATCATCTTTCAGCTGGTAAATAGTTTTACCCGCAACATCCTCCACAGCCTGCTCACTTCCAAATTGCATTATCCAGCCCCGCACACGCATATCCAGGTTGGCTTCCACCTCATCATCGCTAACCGGCAAAGAATCTCTTTCTGCCTGTAAGGCTAAAATTTTTGATACCAGTGACTGTTCCAGTATATGGCAGGCAGCCCCTTCAGGCAGTTCTTCTCCATTACGTGCCGCATCAATTATAGCGTCCTGGATATTTGATTGTAAAATAATGCGGTCGCCAACAGCTCCTACAATTTTATCAACAACTATTTTCTTCGATTGCCCCTGGGCAGATACAGCCATGCCAAGTGTAATGCAAAATAAGCTGGCTAAAAAATATTTGGTCATGGTTCAAAATTAATCAGGGTAATTACATAAAAACGGCAACACGCCGCATTTAACAAAAGTTTGATGGTCAGTGATGAATGATGAGTAATCAGTGATGAGTTGCACTACTCATTATTCATCACTCACTATTCACTCTTACAGCGTTCTCTTAATTTCTTCCAGTTCGTAAGATTCTACAATATCACCTACTTTAATATCGCTGTAATTTTTAATTGTAAGACCGCACTCCATGCCCGTCAATACTTCTTTAGCGTCATCTTTAAAGCGTTTCAGCGAGCCTAATTCCGCCACTGCGTTTTCACCCACAGGGTACACCACAATACCATCGCGTATCAGCCTTACTTTATTATCACGCTTAATCTTACCGTCCAGCACAATACATCCCGCTACGGTAGCCTTATCAAACTTAAACACTTCTTTTACCTCAACATTGGCAGTGATCCTTTCCTTCACCGTAGGCTCCATCATACCTTCCATTGCGCTCTTCACTTCTTCAATAGCGTTATAGATCACCGAGTACATCTTAATTTCTATACCGGCGTTATCGGCAAGCCTTGAAGCCTGTGCCGAAGGCCTTACGTTAAAGGCAATAACAATGGCATCAGAAGCCTCAGCAAGTACAATATCACTTTCGTTGATCTGTCCTACCCCTTTATGTATCACATTCACCAGTATTTCTTCTGTAGAAAGCTTTTGCAGGGAGTCGCTCAATGCTTCCACAGAGCCATCCACATCACCTTTAATAATGATATTAAGCTCTTTAAAGTTACCCAGTGCAAGGCGGCGCCCAATCTCATCAAGCGTAATGTGCTTCTTGGTACGCATACCCTGTTCGCGCAATATCTGTGCACGGCGGTTGGCTATATCTTTTGCTTCAGCCTCATCCTCGTACACTTTAAATTTCTCACCAGCCTGGGGTGCACCATTTAAGCCTAATATTACGGCAGGAGCAGACGGACCTGCAGCATCCTGCTTTTTATTACGTTCATTGAACATGGCTTTTACACGGCCATAATACTGCCCGCTCACCACCAGGTCGCCCTGTTCCAGGGTACCATTTTCCACCAGCAGGGTAGCCACGAAACCACGGCCTTTATCAAGCGAGGCTTCGATAATTGTACCGGTTGCTTCCTTGTCAGGGTTGGCTTTCAGCTCCAGCAATTCAGCTTCCAGCAATATTTTTTCCAATAGTTTATCTATGTTCAGTCCTTTTTTGGCAGATAGTTCCTGGCTTTGATATTTACCGCCCCACTCTTCCACCAAAATATTCATTTGCGAAAGCTGCTCATATATTTTTGTTGGATTAGCCCCGTCTTTATCAATTTTATTGATAGCAAAGATCATAGGCACACCTGCGGCCTGCGCGTGGCTTATGGCTTCACGGGTTTGCGGCATCACAGCATCATCAGCCGCTACTACAATTACTGCAATATCTGTAACCTTGGCTCCGCGGGCACGCATAGCCGTAAAAGCTTCGTGGCCCGGCGTATCCAGGAAGGTTATTTCCCGGCCATCGCTTACTTCTACACGGTAAGCACCAATGTGCTGGGTAATACCCCCTGCCTCACCGGCAACCACGTTAGCGCTGCGTATATAGTCCAGCAAAGATGTTTTACCATGGTCTACGTGTCCCATGATGGTTACAATAGGACTGCGCGGCTGTAAATGATCTGCATCATCTTCGTCTTCTTCATCATCCTCCATTTCCATTTGCTTCTCCATATCAATAAACTCCACATCAAACCCAAACTCACTTGCTACCAGCTCAATTACTTCCGCGTCTAACCTTTGGTTGATGGACACCATAATACCCAGGCTCATACACTTACTGATAACATCTGCAAAGCTTACGTCCATAAGACTGGCCAGCTCGCTTACACTGATAAACTCAGTTACCTGTAATTTGTTATCGCCGGCTTCCAGGCTTCTCGCATCTTCTGCTTCATTTCTTTTATCCCTGCGAGCTTTAGCCCTCATGGCTTTTTGTTTGTTACCGCCACCACTTAGCTTAGCCTGTGTTTCGCGTATTTTATCCTGTATTGCTTTTTCATCAATCTGCTTCTCTTCCCTCTGGTAGTGTGGCCTTCTATCCCTGTTAAAGCCGCCCGTATTACTACGCTGATCCCTGTTGCCACCACCCTGGTGAAACGGTTTTTTAGCTGCAGGATCGGGTTTCACTTCTTTCTTTTCTATCGGGATGCGCTTGCGTTTGCGCTTTTCATCGCGCTTAGGCCTTGTATCGTTGTCAACCGGTAAATTAATTTTACCCAAAATTTTGGGGCCTTCTATTTTCTCCGCCTTTATATTAGTGATCTCAGGCTCTTCCGCTGCAGGGGGCGCTGATATAACCGGTGCAGGCTCTTCCTGCTTTTCTTCAGGCACGGGTACCGGCTGTTGCACCGGCTCTTCCACCTGCTTTTCAGTAACAGCAGGCTTTTGCTCTGTTACCGGAGGGGCAGCAGGCTTTTTAGGCCTTGTAGATTTTTCTACAGCAGAAAGATCAATCTTATCCAAAATTTTAGGGCCTTCTATTTCAGGCGCATCAATTTTAACTATATGATCCTCTTGTTCTTTTACTTCTTCTTTTGGAAGCTCCACCGGCTCGGCTACGGGTTCCGGCTCTGGCTCTGGCTCCGGCTGTAATTCGGGTTGTTGTTCAGGTTGCTGAGGCACTTCCACTTCTGCCACCGGAGGCGGCGTTTCTTCCACTATTTCGGGTTTGGCCGGCTCTTTCTTTTGCACTGGTTCCTCTTCTTCTTCCTTACGTTTTTTGGCTTCACTGCCAATTCCCTTGGGCAGATCTACCTGGTTACTTTTAAGCTTGGCCGCTTTATCGCTTTGAAAACCCTGCTGCAAAGCCAGGTACATAGCTTCGCTGAGCTTTGAAGAAGGCTTCAGGTCGTCTTTTGCAAAGCCCTTTCCAACAAGGAATTCAATAAGCGTATCCTGGCCAATGTTAAACTCTTTTGCTGCCTGTAATAATCTTGGAAGTTTGATTTCTGACATATATAAATTACTCTCCGATTGCCCCGACCGGGACAATTTTTAATTTACCATTCTGCACCATATTTTCTGCCTATAAGGCTATTCTCTTTCTAACTCTTCCTGCAATACCCTTCTCACATCTTCTACTGTTTCTTTTTCTAAGTCTGCCCTTTTTTCAAGCTCTGCCGGTGTTATTCTCATTACGCTGCGTGCTGTATCGCAACCAATTCTCTTCAGCGCATCAATAACCCATCCGTCAATCTCATCGCTGAATTCTTCCAGATCCACATCAAATTCTTCTTCATCATCTTCACTATCCCTGTACACATCCAGCTCGTAGCCGGTTAGTTCTGAAGCCAATTTGATATTGGCGCCGCGTTTACCAATAGCCAGCGATACCTGGTCGGGCTTCAGGAAAATACTGGCGTGCTTACCTTCAGCATCTACGCTCATGCTGGTAATTTTAGCAGGAGTGAGCGACCTTTGAATAAGCAGCTGGATATTGTTTGTCCAGTTGATCACATCAATGTTTTCATTTTTCAGCTCTCTTACAATACCATGAATACGGCTACCTTTCATACCTACACAGGCGCCTACCGGATCAATACGATCATCATAAGACTCTACCGCCACTTTTGCCCTTTCACCCGGCTCCCTTACTATCTTTTTAATAGTAATAAGCCCGTCAAATATTTCAGGTACTTCTATTTCCAGCAATTTGGCAAGAAAGTCAGGAGAGGTTCTTGACAGGATAATTACCGGATTGTTGTTTTTCAGATCCACACGGGTAACTACAGCGCGTATATTTTCTCCTTTCTTGAAATAATCCTGCGGTATTTGCTCACTTTTGGGAAGGATCAGCTCATTTCCTTCCTCATCTAATAATAATATTTCCTTTTTCCATACCTGGTACACTTCGGCGCTTATGATCTCGCCGATCCTGTCCTCGTATTTTTTTGCAAGTACATTCTTTTTTAAATCGCTGATGCGGCCGGCCAGGGTTTGTTTGGCAGCTAAAATAGCGCGGCGGCCAAAATCAATCAGGTCAATTTCTTCGTAAAGGTCTTCTCCCACCTCATAGTCAGGCTCCAGCTTTATAGCTTCAGAATAAGCAACCTGTGCCAAAGGATCTTCCACCTCCCCGTCTTCTACAATGGTACGATGGCGTACTATTTCCAGGTCTCCTTTTTCAGCGTTTACGATCACATCAAAGTTGTCATCGCTGCCATACTTTTTACGAAGCAATGTTTTAAAAACATCTTCCACTACTTTCATCATAGTGGGCCTGTCAATATTTTCAGCGTCTTTAAACTCCTGGAACGCTTCTATAAGATTAATACTTGCCATAGCAATTCATAATTTAATTATTGGGCTTCCCTTTGCAAGAAAGCAGGTTTTAAAATTTAATTTGAATCTGAGTAGATTTTATATCCTGTAAAGAAATAATATGTTTTACTGTTTCTGTTTTTTTACCCTTGCCTTTTGTTTCTTCAACGGTAACGTCCGTATCACTTACACCGGACAGCAAGCCTTCTACTTTAGCTCCGTCGTTCTTTACCACTTCCACATACCTGTTGATATTTTTTACATACTGCCGGTGCATTTCCAGCGGCTCTCCCAGGCCGGGGGAAGATACTTCAAGCGAAAAATCCCCATCGGGAAATAAAGCTGTTTCTTCCATTATTTTATATAAAGCACGGTTGTATTTTACCAGGTCATCAATGCCTACACCTTTATCTCCGTCAATAAACACTTTGATATTATTGGTGGGTTTTATCTTTATTCTCACTAAAAAATGTTCAGGATTACCGGCCAGTATTTCCTGAATTTCTTTTTCAACCTTTTGAATTACAGCTTCCATATTATATATGCTGGTAAATAAATAAGGGAACGCCACCGTTCCCTTATCTCAAAATCTGCCGCAAAGGTACAATTTTCTATTTAAAAATGTTGCATTAACTTTAAATTATTATTGAAAGGCTCCCGGCCTAAAACATTTTTGCTTTTTGGCCGTTTACCTTAAAAAGAAAATGATTTGTAATGAGTGTTATTGGATTTATACTTTTTAGCCTTTTTTTATGGTTTTTTTATAACCTGTTTGTAAAAATCATTCTCCCTGTATATAAAACAACCAGCCATCTGAAACGCCAGTTTAAAAATATGGCGCAGCAGAGGGAAGCGCAAAACAATACCACCGCACCCCGGCAAAATGAGCCCGTAAAGGAAAAAGTAGGGGAATATATAGATTTTGAAGAAGTTAAATGAAAGAAACTGGTTGCTGGTTACTGGTTACAAGTTTCCGGTGAATATTGAGTATTGCATATTGAGTGTTCAGATATTCTATACGAAGCCGTAAAATATTCAATAAGCAATTTTCAATATATCAATATTCAATCGTGGTAAAGAGCATTCTGCTTTAAGCGTTTTGCTTTCATGTTGTGCATCGTACACCTAATATCGTACATTTTATATGATACTGGAATCTGGAATGTAGTCCCTCTCCGTGTAATCAGGCCCGAAACCGGTCAATAATGATCGTGATTACAATCGGCTGTATGCGCATGGTTATGTACCCGGCAATACCTGTAATTTAAAATATGTGCCATTACAATCAACACAACAGCCGGAACCAGTAACAAGGTATGGTATTGTAAAAAAAACTGCTTCAGCACCAGGAATATCATCCCGGTAATAAACAGCAGTAACGGTTTTTTACTATGATGATGCCATTTGTATCCATGCCATAAAGCGTAAGATCCTATCACAAAGGCCAGGACAATCATGCCTATTTCAAAAGCCAGGTTTTCAATAATATTTACACCAAAAAGAGGCAGCGCTGCTAAAAACAACGGTAAAATAGCACAGTGCACAGCACACAGTATGGAGGTAGTAATGCCCAGGGCATCCCAATTGATTTTATTCTTCATTTCACTGCAAAAATAAAAAAAAGCAACCGTGTTGCGAATTTTGTTTCTAAAAAGAAAAACACTATAGATTACAGATCATAAATCCGGGTTAACAACTCCTTCAGTTCACCTATCTGTAACGGCTTCTTTAAAAGCCTTACAACATTTTTATCTGATTCAACCCTTGTCATATCGCCCAGGTCATCTGTAGAGGAAAGCATTATTACAGCGCTTTTTTCCTTAAAGCTCCGGGGAAACCTTTCATAACGTTTCAGAAATTCAAAGCCATCCATTTCAGGCATTTGAATATCAAGGAGGATGAGCACGGGGCATACTTCAGGATTATTAAGATTTTCTACCAAAAAATCAAGCGCAGCTTCGGCAGAGTTAAAGCATAATATTTGCTTAAAAAGCTTTGTAAGACTTGCTATCCTTGAATTGATCTTTAAATCAACCGAACTATCATCAACGATAATTAATGAATTGGGTATATGAGTGTTTGACGGCATTGCTTGTAAGAATTAGCGCTATTAACCGGGTATTATATATCCGGCACATTATTAGGAATGCGTATAGTAAACTTCGTACCTGAGTTCAGCACAGATTCTACCGAAATTTTACCATCCAGTTTAGCCAGCGCTTCACGTACAATAAACAATCCCAGCCCGGTACCTTTTTGATTGTGCATCCTGAAAAACTGGTTAAATATTTTATTCAAATGGTCGTTCAAGATGCCTAATCCATTGTCTGTTATGGTAATAATGGCATCTAAACGGTTCACTTTCACTTCTATTTTTATTAATTTATCTTCTTCTTCCGGTTTCTGGTATTTAATAGCGTTGGAGATAAGGTTGCCGATAATCACTTCAATCCGGAAAATGTCGCCGATAAATTTTTCCGGCTGGTCAATACTTACTTCAAACCTGATCTTATCATCTACATTATTAGCCAGCTTATGCATTGTTACCAGGTCATCAACAAGCTTTTCAAAGTTCACTTCTTCCTTTACATTACTGTACCTGCTGTTTTTGTAGTACTGAAGCGTGCTGGTTATATTGTAATCAAGCCTGGCGCAGCAATCTTCTATCAGGTTCCAGTATTCGTACCCTTTTTCTGATTCAGCAAATACATTGTCGAGCTTTGCTAAATTAATAACCCCTAACGCAGATGCAAGAGGGGCCCGTAATTCATGGGAAATGCTGTAAATGAACCGGTTGAGCTCATCATTGGTTTTTTGCAGCTCCATCAGCTTTTCTTTTAGCTCACGCCTGGTTCTGAATACATCGTAGGCATTCTGGATGCCGTTATTCAGCTCTATTTCGTTCCATGGCTTTGTAATGTACCGGTATATGTCGCCGGTGTTGATCGCATCAGCCAGGGCTTCAATATCTGTGTACCCCGTAAGGAGTATCCTGATCGGTTCGGGATAAAGTTTTTTTATTTTCTTAAACAGTTCCACCCCGGTCATATTGGGCATTCTTTGGTCAGATATTACAATATGAACCTCTGTCTGGGACAAAATATCAAGAGCTTCTGCGCCAGAATTTGCTGTATAAATTTCATAAAGCCGCCGGAAATTTGCTCTGAAAGAACTTAAATTGTTCTCTTCATCATCTACGTATAATACTTTGATTATCGTCATAACTGGGCATTGAGAGCTCTCAGGCTAAATAATTTACAGGTAAAGTTATGATAAATTCAGCACCCTCACCAAAATTTGATATAACCTCTATAGTACCCTTATGGCTGTCTATTATACCTTTTACAATAGACATACCCAGCCCGGTACCCTGGCCCACCGGTTTAGTGGTATAAAAAGGCTCAAATATTTTTTCATGCACGTCATCTTTAATACCTATGCCATTATCTTTAATGGATATTTTCACATGCCCGTTTTCTTCCATGCTTTTGATGGTTAAAATACCGGGGCCGGGGTTAACTGCCTGTCTTTCAGATATAGATTGCAGCCCGTTGGTGATGATGTTCATGAATACCTGGTTTATTTTGCCCGGCGTACATTCCACATCGGGTATATTGTCCAGCTCTTTATTCAGGATAAAATCTTTAGGAAAAGAATTTTTCACCAACATTAAGGTAGACTGGAGTCCCTCATTCAGGTTGGCGAATTTTACATTGGCCTCATCAATACGGGCAAAATTCTTCAGGTTGCTTACAATTTCTGCGGTGCGGTGTGCCCCATCCCTGATACCCATTAAAAGTGTTCTTATTTCTTCATTAATATAGTCAAGATCAATCTGTTTCCTGTAAGAATTGATTGCTGATAGCTGCTCTTCTACATTCTTTGAGAGATCTATTTCTTCGTATTTTTTGATAAGGTTTTGTATATCATTAATATCCAGCTCAAGCGGCTTTACATTAGAAGTAACAAAATTGATGGGATTATTGATTTCATGAGCGATACCTGCGGTGAGCTGACCCAGCGAGGCCATTTTTTCGGACTCTACCAGCTTGCTTTGTGTATTCTTTAACTGTGAAAGTGTATTACTCAGGTTGTTATTGGATTCTTCCAGTTCCTGGGTACGTTCATGAACCTGTCTCTCCAGAATAATGTTTTGTTCCTTTACCATCCTTTCTTTTTCTTTTGAAGCAGTTAGCGCCTCCTTGCGGTAAATATTAATCCGGTCTGCAAGCGCAAATGCAAGAAGCAGCACCTGGAGCATAGACCCTATTTCCAGCACTTTAGCGGTAACAGTGGTATAAGGAATAATATCTCTTGTGCGAAGCACATGGATAATAACAGCAATCAAAAACACAGAGAACGCTATTAAAAAAAACTTTGCCGGCCTGAAGTTCTTTTGAGATACCACAAAGGCACAGTATATTGTAAATAAGGAGCCAACCAATGCTACAGCGTTAATCAGGTTTAATGCAAAGTGTCTGCTGAAAAAAATTGTAATGAACACCGCAATAATATCCAGCAATATTAAGCCCCCCAGGATTTTATGAAATTTTGGCGTCAATTGCCGGGTATTAAGAAAGTTTCTTGTAAAAAGTAAAGTTGCAACCCCTGATAAAATACCACTGAAGTTCACCGAGTTTATTGCGAACTGGCTATTGCCAGGCCACAGGTACATAAAAGTGTACCCGTTTAAAATAAGCTGTGTTAGCCCTACAG
>JAPUDO010000054.1 GCA_027493055.1 Niabella sp.
GTTAATTTATTGCCTCACGTTTAGCGAATGAATATTCCTGTTTATTTTTGAGTTTTTTGTGGAAATTTCTCGTGTCATATTGATCCGGAAAATCTACGGGTATCAGATTAAATATAACAAACATTTGAGTCCTGTGGCCCCTCCATAGTAACCTGCTTTGATATTAGTATCAGATTAAATATAACAAACATTCGGGTTTCTGGCGATAGTATAAATTTTCATCCGCATGAAATATGTTGAAGATATAAAAGACGGAAATAAGCGTGTTTTTGAAGAGGTGTATTACAAATATCATGAGCGTTTTTATTTTTATGTGTTAAAACGTACCGCATCGGAAGAACTAGCAGAAGAAGTAGTACAAATGACTTTTATAAAAATATGGGAAAAAAGGACTAGCCTGTCCGAAGATTTTCCTATAGAAGTACAGATAGCAAGAGTTGCCCGGTTTACTTTAATAGATATGTTGCGTAAGAAAGCCGCGGAAAGAAAAGTTTTGACCATTATAAAACAGAATGCTGACGCTGCTATTAATCATGACCCTGTTGTCGGCAAGCAGCTTATCCAAAAGGTAACAGAAACTATTGAGAACTTACCGCCCGAGTGCCGGAAAGTATTTATTCTTAGTCGGGAAGAAGGGCTAACCTACCTTGAAATATCAAATCGCCTATCAATTTCTCCTAAAACTGTTGAGAACCAAATCTCAAAAGCACTGAAAGCAGTAAGAAAAGCTGTTGCATTAAGTTATATCCTTAGCTTTTAAATCCATCATTTTTTTTGATAATAAAAGTATGCACGCATAGGGGTAAATCTCCCTTCGTGCGAATCTATAGTATTACTACTAATGAAACCTGATAATAATTTGATAAGGAAGTTCCTGAAGAACCAATGTTCAAATACAGAGGCAGAGTTTGTGCGGGCATACTTCATGGAACATCCTGAGGCGTTAGAAGAATATCTGCCCTTAGGCGAATTGCTTGAAGAGAGAGGAAATCAGTTACAACCGGATGTAACTGATAGAATGTTGCAACATATACAGGAAAGCTTTTTTCGAGAAAAGCCGAAGACAAAAATAAAAAAGTTGTTATGGTTTGCCGTAGCTGCTTCTTTGGCTGGTATAATATTTTTTACCACTACGCAACTGTTTACAAAGCCGGGCAAACGAATGCCCGAACAAATAGTTGCGATTGCAAAGCACGCAGATTCTATACCCATATTTAAAATAATAAAGAATAGCACGAAGCAGGCAATGAAAACAAAATTGCCAGACGGCTCCTTTGTTACAATCTATCCTGGCGGCTCTTTAAAATGCCTGCAAGTTTTTGAAAGCAATAAGCGTGATGTTTTTTTGCGGGGAAAGGCATTGTTTAATGTCCATAAAGATATATCCCGGCCATTCACTGTTTATGCATCTGGCATTGCTACTACAGCGTTAGGCACATCGTTTATCATATCCGAAAGGGATGATCAGAAAGTATCTATACGATTAATAGAAGGGAGTGTGAAAGTGTGGCAGCAGAACAATGAAAAAAAGAATAAATCTGTAGTGTTGAAGCCTGGTGATGAAATGCTGGTAAGGAGTTCGCAATTCAGTCGATATAGTATTAATAGAAGCCTGGGTGATGACGGTGGAGAAAAAACTAAAATTATTACCAGGGCTACAAAAGAAGATACCAGTGTGCGGATCCTTGTATTTAAAGATCAGTCTCTCAAGAATGTGTTTAGGCAGATAGAAAAAAGATTTGATGTAACGATAAACTATGAGGCAGCCCCTGGTATTGAAGAAAAATTGTTTACGGGAAAGTTTTTTGAAAATGATGATTTGATATTTGTGTGTAACACCATTTGTAATTTGTATGATCTGCGGTATAAGGTTGAAGATACTCTTGTAACTATTTCGGTTAGGTAGAATATAATACAAGAGGCAAACGTATGAGTTTGTTTAGAGAGAATGTTTATCATAAATTTTAAATAAATGAAAAAACTGAAACTATTAAAAATGCTTCTATCAGTGCTTATTTTAATAGGCACTTTATGTGCGGAAGGGCAATCGGCATTAATAAAAGGCACTGTATTGGATGAACAGGGGAACCCTCTTGAGTTGGTTTCGGTCGCTGCCAGGCGAGGAAGTACAGATGTTGCTGCAACGCTTACTAATAAAGAAGGTTCTTTTGTGCTTAATAATTTGGAGCAGGAAGGCACCTATGATCTTTATTTTAGCTATGTGGGTTATCAAACTTACATTGAAAAAAATGTAGTATTAAAAAAAGACCTAAGTGCTTTGTTGATTCGCCTGGTAAATAAAACGGAAGATCTTGAACAGGTGGAGATAGTCGCTGTAGGTTACGGCTCTGTAAAGAAAAGTGACCTTACCGGGGCGGTTTCCACAGTTAAAATGAATGATATTGAAAACATACCTGTTCCTCGGGTAGACCAGATGCTTGCCGGAAGGATCGCAGGTGCGGAGTTCATATCTACAGATGGAGCCCCTGGCTCGGGCACAACTGTGCGTATACGTGGTACCAGATCTATATCCGCTGACAATGAGCCTTTATATATTGTAGATGGCGTGATGGGTGGTATCAATAACCTGAACGATCTCAATCCATCAGATATTGCAAGCATTAGTGTATTAAAAGATGCCTCTTCTACCGTCATTTATGGTTCACGGGGAGCTAATGGTGTAATCATCATTACTACAAAAGGAGGTGTTGACAGAAATGGTAAAACCGATTTTAATGTGAGAACATCCCAGGGGTTTGCAGAAATGCCCAGTTACCTGCCACTAATGACGGCCACCGAATATGCACAATTATTGAATGACAATTACTATTTGAGCAGTACTGCCAACCAGACCAAGCCGCTCGAAGATTACCCTCAGCCTGATCCTCTTTCCTTGGGTAAAGGCTCAGACTGGCAAAGAGCCGCAACTCGCAGGGCGCCCTTTTCTAATTATTCACTTACTGCTTCAGGAGGCACTAATACTACTAAATATTTTTTTTCCGGGGGTTATGATAATGTTCAGGGAGTTATTTTGAATAGTAGTATGAAGCGTTACCAGTTTCGATTGAACCTGGAGCAGACATTGAGTAAGTATGCAAAAGCAGGGCTTCGTATATCATATTCCAATACCCAGCAGGAACAACCGCAACGTTATCTGGGCGCATACGCTAACTGGGGTGTGGCCTGGACCATGGTTGCCCCCATCGTTCCCATCTATAATCCCGATGGTACGCTGAACAGCTGGAACTCTCAGGCGTATGCCGGAGGTATAGTTGATCTGCCCTTGTTTGATTTAACGCTGAGAAAGAGCAGTACGAATACGCGAACGCTTAATTCTATGTTATATATGGAAGTTACACCGATTAAAGATATTTTGGCGCGTTCTTCTATTTCATATTCCACCTTTGATATTGCTATTGATGCACTGGTGCCATCTACCATGCCCAGCCGTGCAACTGCAGGTAACGCTACTTCAAAAAGTGTAAACAGAAATGATAATCTCCTGAACGAAAATACCATCACCTACAAACATACTTTTGGAAGCAATCATCATTTTGATGCGATGTATGGGTTTACCGTACAGATGCAGAATTTCAATAGAATTTCAATAAGCGGTAGTGGATATTATAGTGATGAAACGGCACTGTGGGATATTGGATCTATTCCAGACAAACTAAAACTGGGGCTTAGTGGAGCAAAAGAATTACAAACCAGGATGTCTCATCTGGCCCGTGTTAACTATAACTATGCGCAGAAATACTACCTGACGGCTACTATGCGCAGGGATGGAGCCTCTAATTTTGCTGCCAACAACAAATGGGCTTTTTTCCCTTCTGCGGCTTTACGCTGGAATGTACTGAATGAAAATTTTATGAAAAATTCGAAGCTGAATGAGTTTGCTTTTCGTTTGAGCGCAGGAACATCCGGCAATGACGCCATTGCGCGTTACCAGTCGCTCGACCGCCTGAGCTCTACCACAGCAGGTTATTTATTTGGAGGAGCGCAACCTGTAGCCTTCTATCCTTCGGGGCTTGCTAATGCCGGTTTGAAATGGGAAAAGACAACTTCTTATAATGCAGGTGTTGATCTGTCCTTCTTTAAACGACGCCTTAACGTTACACTCGAAGCCTATCAGAGTAATACTTCAGACCTGCTGCTGACCGTGCAATTACCTACGCAGACAGGTTTCTCCTCAAGACTGATGAACTTTGGTAAAACATCTAATAAGGGTGTTGAACTTACCGCCAGTTATGATGTCATTCGCAAACGTGACTTTAGCTGGCAAACCAGTATTACGGCAGCACACAGCAAACAAATGGTAGACGAAATTGGCTTGCTCGGGAAGGTAGTGACCAGCACACTCACCTATGGCCCATCGTATTTTATTAATGGTTACCAGAAAGGATACCCGTTGAATGCCAATTTTGGTTTTCAATACGCCGGCGTATGGCATAGCCAGGCTGAAATTGACCAAAATAAAATTGACAAAAAATATGTATCTACCTCCTACCAACTCGGCCGCCAACGTTATATTGACCAAAATAATGACGGTGTGCTAAATAGCGATGACGATATTTACTTAGGTAATGCTGACCCGGATGTGTTTGGAGGGTGGCAGAATACATTCCGATATAAAAAAGCCTTCCTGTCAATTTTTTTCAATTATTCGTATGGAGGAGTAATATATTATCCTGCGGGGAATTTCCTGGGGAATTCATCCGTCCTCACTACAGGATTGGAATATATGGTAAACAGGTGGCATCCGGTACGCAACCCGGATGGAGATCTACCCAGGCCAAACGGGCAGGATAATATCCCAAACGACCGTTTTTTGTATGATGCCAGTTTCCTGCGCCTCAAAGCAACTTCTATTGGTTATAATTTCGATCTCACAAAAGTTACCTCTTCAAAGTTAAAATCACTAGCGCTTTCGATAAACGGAAGCAACCTGTTCCTGTTAAAATATTATATTGGGTGGGATCCTGAAGTGAACACAAGCGGCACTTCCTCTACTCTGCGCCGTATCGACAATGGGTCATATCCTGCGAACAGAACCGTCACTTTCACTGCCGAACTTAAATTCTAAAATAATATGAAACAGATAAAAATATACTCACTCGCCATTATTACCCTCTGCCTCAGTGGTTGCAGCAAGTTTTTGGAGGAAAAGCCTGTAAGCTTTACCTCTGCCGCTAATTTCTACAAGACAGAAGCACAGGCGGAGGCTGCCGCGAATGCCTGTTATGTTGATTTATATGCTATATACAATAGTAGCTTGATGTGTATTACGGAATATACAACCGATATCGCTTATCTCAATTCGGCAGGTTCGGATCAGACTTTTGGTATAAATCCTGCTAATCCAGGGTTTGGAGCTACTATATGGACATCTGCTTATCATGGTGTTATGGTGTGCAATGCAACCATCTCAGGCATTCAAAGTTCACCCATTGAAGGCGCAAAAAAAGCTTCTTTAATCGGCGAAGCAGCTACCATGCGCGCTTTGTATTATTACATACTCACCAGTACATTTGGAGATGTGCCTTTTTACACCAGTAATGCCAGCGCAAGTTTTGAAGCGCTGGTGGAAGTAGCGGGAATTGGAAGGATGCCGGCTGCGGCTACCAGGGATAGTATGATCGCCGACTTACAGAAATGGGCGCCAGCCATGCCGCAAATAAAAAGTTCATCCATAGCTAATAACAGGATAGGAGCAGGGCTTGCTTATATGCTGATTGGTAAAATGGCGCTCTGGAACAAAGAATGGGATGTATGTATTAATGCGATGCAAAAATTGAAAGGCATCTATGGAGCGCTGTCGCAATATTCATTAACGGATACCTGGTTCCGTAATAAGAACAAACCTGAATCTATTTTTGAGGTACAGTATTCAGGAACCCTGAAGGTTGGAAATGCGGCAACCCAATTAACGCCGGCAAAGGCGTCTTCAGGAGCAGTGTATGACGGTGTTACCATTCCGGAACTGGGGTCTGTTGCCACTACTTTTACTGCTGCTACGCCTACCGGCTATTTCATGTCTTTGTATGATACCACCGACCCACGAAGGAATACAACATTGGCGTATACTTATAACGGCACATGGTTTAACCGGCCCATGAGTAATAACTACACAGGCAAACCCTGGCCCGGCCCCAAGTTTTGGTGCCCTAACATGAGCAATCAACAGGATAATAATAACCAGAAAGTATTTCGTTATGCTGACGCTTTACTAATGCTTGCCGAAGCTGCCAATGAGAAAGATGACCCCACAACAGCAATGGCGGCAATCAACGAAGTGAAAGCAAGAGCAAAAGCAAATTTTGTACTTTCAAGTTATCCTGGCAAAGTTGCTTTTCTGGAAGAAGTAAAAAAAGAACGTGCAAGGGAATTGTTTGGGGAATATGGCCGCAAGTGGGATCTGGTACGCTGGGGAGATTTCTTCACAAGGGTAAGCGCCACTTCTGCAACGGAAATACAAATTATTCAGGAAAATCTGCATCCTTACCATGAGTATTACCCGATACCACAAGCCGAGATCGATCGTTCAAATGGGGTATTAACCAATGATGCTTATAATCACTAAAAAAACAAAAAATCATGAATCGAATCATATTATCATCTGCTCTTATTACATTGCTATTTATCGGGTGCTCTAAAAAAGACGATTTTACATTCAACACGGATCTTGCACTTGATTCCAGATTTATTATCCTGAATGCCCCGGCAGACACTACAAAGATCGTTGTTTATTCAGATCATAGCTGGACTATGGAAAACCGGGATAATGCTTCCTGGATCATAGTTCAGAAAGGATCAGGTAATGGGATGGCATATGCTATTGTCGCAGTAACGGCTAACATATCTGACTATGCCCGCGCTTCTACGCTTCTTTTCAAATCAGGCAGCAAAACAGATACGCTCAAACTCGGACAGAGAGGTGTAATTACACCAACCATTGCCATCACTGCAACAACCGTATCATCTCCGGCTACAGGCACGGCTATTTCAACTGCTATTAACACGAACCTGCCATTAAGTGTTATGAATGTGGACTATAGCGGAGATGGAAGATCATGGATAACCGGCCTGGCAATCGCTGGCAATAATTTAACATTCAATGTAGCCGAAAACACGAACTCTGCTGCGCGCAGTAGTAAGATTTACCTCAACTATCTTGATGTATTGGGAACAACTGCCAAAGATTCTCTTACTGTAAACCAGCTTCAACCATAAGATGTCACCTAAATGAAAAAGCTATTGATTCTACCGGTATCTGTCTGTCTTGGTCTTTTTCTGCAAGCACAGCAACCCCGAATGCCATTTATTGTTTATATAGATGCCTTTTCGCTGAAGTTGATAGGGCAGGCATTTCCTTTGAAAAACAGTTTTCATCGTATAGACACTGCCCTGCATTCCAATTTTCCGGCACCTGTTAAAAGATTACTTACACATTCATCGGGGCTTGCCGTCTGTTTTAAAACCAGCAGTCCTCGAATTGCCGCCAAATGGTGCGTGACCAGTAGAAAGAGTGGCAATAATATGACTCCTATTGTCAATAAAGGGCTCGACCTGTATATCAGGCGCAATGGTGTATGGGAGTTTGCGGGAGTAGGCAGGCCTGATAGTGTATGCAATGAATTTGTGATGGCACAAAATATGGATAATGCCGAAAAAGAATGTATGCTCTACCTGCCATTATATGATGAAGTAAAAAGTTTGTTTATCGGCGTAGATAGCGGTTATCAAATTATCAGCGGTAAAGACCCCTTTACAAAAAGGGTTGCTGTGTATGGCTCCAGTGTAACACAGGGAGCATCTGCCAGCAGGCCCGGGATGGCTTACCCGGCAAGGCTTTCAAGAGAAATGGGAATTAATTTTATAAACCTCGGTTTGAGCGGAAACGGTACAATGGAACAGGAAGTTGCTGATATGGTAGCTGGTATTCAAGCCGATGCCTTCGTGTTGGACTGTTTTGCCAATCCCAGTCCGGAACAGATTACGGAGCGAACAGCTTATTTGGTAAAAACGATCAGGGCGAAACACCCCCATGTCCCAATTATCATGATTCAGAGTGTTTTTCGTGAAATAGGAAATTTTAACCTGCCTGTAAGGGAAATGGTGCGCAGGCAAAATGAAAATACATTTAAAGAATATCAAAAACTAAAGCTGGCTGGAATAAAGAATCTTTATTTAATACCAGGTGATGATCTTTTGGGAAAGGACCATGAAGGTACAACAGACGGCCTTCATCCAAACGACTTGGGCTTTGACCGTATGCTAAAGGTAATAAGACCCGCAATAACTCCTGTTATCAATTCAATTCCGTGAAAAAGGCTCTTATGAATAGATATTATTTTTGTATGATTGCATTTGTTGTATGCGGCTGGCTGTTTGTTTTAGATGCAAATAGCCAGCCAGCGCCACAACGGTTGCGTTTGGGGTTCTCTATTGGGATTGATAAAATTACTCCTGAAATATTAACCAGGGCCAAAGCTGATGGCATCGACTGTATTGAAACAAGCCTGCCTGGTTACATTGATTCTGCACGTAAACTTCGCTTTACCAACGAGGAAATAATAAGGAATCTACAGGCAGCCAAAAAGGCGGCAGATGATGCCGGTATAAAAATATGGTCCATACACATGCCCTATAGCATGCAGATGGATATTTCATTAGGTGATGATGCTGAACGACAAAAAGTTTTGGACCTGCATAAGAAAATAATTGGTTATTGTTCAATACTTAAGCCCAAGATTATTTTATTTCATCCGAGTTCTTTTCTGGGGCTTAACGAACGTGAACTCAGGAAGAGTCAAATGATCAAATCGGCAATAGAATTGAATAAAACGATTAAGGCAATTAGCGCTACAATGGTAATCGAGAATATGTTTGGCCCCGAGCTCTTAAGGGATTCCAATCGTGAAAGGCCTCTGCTTCGAACTGTAGAAGAATCTGTAGAGATCATGAACAGGCTTCCTGCAGATATTTATGCAGCTATAGATCTAAATCATACTAAATATCCGTCTTCAATGATTTATGCTATGGGAGCACGTTTAAAAACATTACATGTTGCCGATGGTACCGATCAGGCAGAGAACCACTTCTTTCCGTGCAGCGGAGAAGGCCATAATGATTGGACAGCCATATTGATAGCTCTTAATGCTGTAGAATATAAAGGCCCGTTTATGTATGAATCAAAATATAATGAAATAAATGATTTTAAAAGCTGCTATGAAAGCCTATATCAATCTTTTGTGCACGCGATTAAAGTAGGTAAATAAATGCTGATAGTTAATTTTCTACCGCAATTAATTAAAAAATTATGAAAAGTAAAATAGCTTTTACGCTGCTGGGTATTTTATTTATGGTGAATACAATGGCACAATCTGCGGATAATGCACCTTTAAAGCTTAGGGTGGGTACTTATAACGTAGGCCATTTTAACCAAGGCATGAAAGGAGGGCTTGAAGTAAGAGGAAAGAACTATTATCCTGATAAAAAAGATGTAACGGAGAAATATATTTTTAAGGAACTCCTGAACTGGAAAAAATGGATCGGTGAGCAAAGCCTGGATTTTTTTTGCGTACAGGAATGGAATAAATATTTTGATCAGGACAGCACTTTTATCGCAGAAAATGAACTTTTAAAGCCGTACTACAACAATGTTTATTTTGGCGATGAACACACGTGGATTTATAATGGCATTGCGACTAACTATCACTTGTACAATCTCCGGCAGAAGTATTGGTTTCAGGATTATTATGCCCTGATGGGTGATTTGAAGATAGGAGGCAAGACCGTTCTAATCATTTCCACACACATACCCTGGAGTGCAGACGGACACAAGCCTGCATTGGATTCGATTATTGCCGAATTGAAAAAGTATGAATATTTTATCTGCTTTGGAGATACGAACGCTTTAGATGAGGAAATATTGTCTTTCAAAAATGCAGGGTTTAATATTGCTAACGGAGGGGGGCAGGGTTGGTTTACAACGAGTGCAACCGTTTTACTGGATCGCATGAAAGATGGTCCGAACAGGCATATAGACAATATCATTACCAGCAGGAACATTAAAATAATGAATGTTTCTGCCCCGCACACGGGGCTAAATGATCTTGACCATCTGCCATTGGTAGCCGATGTTATTATAACCCGATAGCAGGGACGGATTATGGTTATTCGAGCCTTATTAGTTTTGAAAATTCATACCTCAGGCCTACCCAATATTTACGGAAGATGTAACTCGAAGTTTGTTGTTGATTTGCTTTGAGATAACCGAAAAGTATGAGATAAGCTTTTTAGAGATAGGAACAGACAATGACCATGTTCATTTTTTGTTGCCGGGGATACCTCGAATGAGTCCTTCAGAGATGGTAAGGCTAGTGAAGATTTTGACGGGTTGGGAATTGTTTCGCTTGCATCCGGAAATTAGAACGATGCTATGGGGCGGTGACGTATGGACAAGCGGCTATTTGATCAATACAGTTGGCTCACACGGTACAGAAGAAATCAAAAGATACGTAAAAGAACAATGTAGGGTTAAGGAATATACAAAGGTGTACTCAAAGTAGTTGGGTCTATTCTAATATCCCCAGAGGGCTCACCTTCGGAAGTTTCATTGCCTTGAACAGAATGCTCTTGCACCCGTCAGAGGTAATGCTCTCTAATTGAACACCCGATTTTATCAGGTTATCCAAATCCTCTTTAATCTCTTTAAAATGTTCTCCATCTGCAAAACGAATCAGTTGAGTAAAGCCATCGTATTCATCCGGATAGGTCATCAGACAGAATTTAGAAAAATCAGTAGCACCTATTCGACGGTCGGGATTCCAATTTGCTGACTTTCGGTGAAAGTATTTGCCGCTTTACTCAACAACACTACGCGAGTCCGGAGTTCTACGATTTTATTATTCAGACCGATCGAACCGGTAAAAAACTTAACGTTGCCCCTTCCTTCTTTGGAGCGAAATTTTCTATTGCATTGCCTCGCGTTTCATTTCCGATGCTAAATCATGGCCTAAGTATTTTTCTATCAGGTTGTGAACGAAGTAAATCACAGGTGTCATTAAAATGGCAACGATAAATTTGTAAATATAATTGCCCACACAAATCGTCATCACAAGGCCCAGCGACCATGGCATGCCCTGGTTTTGCGAAACGCGCGGGCCGATATAAAACGCGATGAACAAAACAACGAAACTGTCAATAAATTGCGACACCACCGTTGAGCCGGTAGCCCTCAGCCAGATGGCTTTTTCACCTGTTATTTTTTTAATGCGGTGAAAGATGGCTACGTCCAATAATTGGCCCACTAAAAACGCTGCAAGCGACCCAATGATGATCCAGGATCCCTGTCCTAAAATCACGCGGTAAGCATCGTCGGCATTTGTAATATTCTGGTTGGTGTAGTTTCCTGTCCAGAAATCAGCAGGCGTGAGGTAAATGGCGCCCTGAAACATGATGAAAGTGTATGCAATCAAACCCGCAGCAAGTATTGATAAAAACCGAACCCCTTTCATGCCGAAATACTCGTTTATAATATCCGTCATCACAAAAACCACCGGCCACAATAGAACACCTGTTGTTAGGTTAAAAGAAAATTTGTTTCCAAAAATGATCATTTCCAAAGGGTCGATACCTAATGTTTTTTCAAGCGAAAATATTTTTACACCGATGATTTCGGCAACTATGGCATTGGCAACAAAAAAGCCGCCGAGTATTAAAAAAAGTTTGGTGCGTTTATCTTTTAAAATTGATATAGCCATTTAATGGAGTTGTTTAAATTTTTATTTTTTACTACAGGGGCACAAGGAAAAGAGCCCCAACGAACACAAAGAGTACCAAATTTAGAAAACTCCGTGATCTCTGTATTTGCTCTGTGACCTTCGTGGTTATTGTTCGATTCATTAAGCGAAATCTGCCTGGTTCAGGAAAGTTTAAACAACTTCAATATAAAAAAAGTATAAAAGTAAAACAATGAAACAGATTGTATTGAAAAGAATAATCCAACGCGGTACGCTTATTTTTTTGCCGGCAATGATGAGAATTAAATATATAAGGTTGGCCAGCGGGATCATGATGAGCGCCAACCCAAAACCTGCGGTAATGATTGCGGAAGAAACCGGTTCCTCTTTGTCCCGGTTATAAAATAACATACCAAAAGCCGGAATCAGCATGACGCCGCTTAAAAATGCCACTCTCGATAAAAATAATAACCAGCGCATCAGTTAATTTATAGGTAAGTTTTAAATGTTTTTAATTATTACATCTTTCCCTGTTGGCAGACGGGGATTTTGTCATAAAATGTTCATCGCTTGTTCGAATATTTTACCCTAAAATTTTATGAACAATTCGTGTAAAATAGTATTATTTTGCCGAGCGTCCATAAAAGTTGCGTAATAACTGAGTGAATAAAATCCCGAAGGAGATTATGGGCTAGTGAAAGAATGATTGCATTCTTAGTTAAATTTTGGGGGCTTGAGATAAGAAACTGTAAAAAACACCCCTTTGGGAGTCGGGGCCTTTGGCTAAACGATTCTTTTGGGGGCTTAAAACTAAATAAATGAAGAATAGTTGGCTGAAGAAAGCTTTGCCTCACTTAATTGCGATCGGTATTTTTTTAACCGTGACCCTGATTTTTTGCAGGAGCGGGTTAGAGCGTGGTGTGCACCTGCGCCAGAACGATATGACGCAGGTAGCAGGCATGGCCAAACAATTGCGCGATCATTACGCCCAAACAGGCACTTACCCGCTTTGGGTTACAAATATGTTTTCGGGAATGCCCGCCTGGCAGATTTTGTTTGATGGCGGCACGATGGTGACCGGCTATATTGGCAAGGTGCTCCAGTTAGGTTTGCCCGAACCTTTTAATTTTTTCTTTTTAGCATGTATTTGTTTTTATATTTTCTGCATGTGCCTGCGCATTAGGCCGTTTGTGGCAATTATCGGAAGCCTCGGTTTTGCATTTTGTAGTTATAACCCCATTATTATTACCGAAGGCCACGTTACTAAAATGCTGGCCATGGCTTATGCACCGGCGCTTTTAGGGAGCGTTATTTTATTATACGAACGAAAATATCTTTTAGGATTTGCATTGAGTTCGTTGTTTGCCGCATTGCAAATTCAGCAAAATCACCCGCAGATCACCTACTATCTTTTTATAGTGATTGCGATTATGTCAATTGCTTATTTGGTGAGATGGATCAAAGAAAAATCTTACAAAAATATCGTACCGGCTTTCGGTTTGGCCGGGCTGGCGGCAGTGATAGGTTTGATGGTGAGTGCGGTACTTTACTTTCCTGTGTACGATTACACCTCCCACAGTAAACGTGGCGGCCAGTTAGTGATGAACGAGGCTTCGGGTGTTGATACCAAAACCAATGTGATAGAAGATCATAAAACAGTGGGCCTTACAAAAGAGTATGCTTTTCAATGGAGTTATGGCATTGGCGAAACCCTTACTTTGATGTTCCCGGGGGCAAAGGGTTACGGATTAACTTTTTCGCAAAGAGACGGGGAGCAGTTTATGTACCCGAAACTCGATGGGAAATCGCATGTGGCAAAAACACTTACTGAAAAATTAGGCGCGCCGGAAGATCAGGCTGAGAATTTTGCCATGCAAATGAGCCAGTCGCTGTATTGGGGCGATCAGCCTTTTACACGCGGCCCGGTTTATATAGGGGCGGTCATTTGCTTTCTTTTCATCTTTGGCATGTTTTATTTAGACGGGAAACACAAATGGTGGCTACTTGCGGCATCGGTGGTGGGCATTGTGATGGCATGGGGTAAGTTTTTTCCTGTTGTAAATAATTTTTTGTTTGATTACCTGCCCTACTATAATAAACTTAGGGTGCCCACGCTTGCGTTATTTATTCCGCAGTTATTGTTTCCTGTCGGGGCTGTTTTAGCAGTTGATAAATTGATTGGCGGCGATAAAACATTTGCGTGGCAACAATTAAAAAAAACCCTGATAGCCATTGCTGCTATTTTTGCGGTTGCAGGGGCTATGTATGTTTCATCTGATTTCAGTAATGAAAATAAAGCACGCACCCTTGAGTTTAATAAACTAATGAGTTCGAACGACCCCAATATGGAGGCTAAAATGGGAGCGTTGAACAGGGCTTATGAACCAAAATCTGATAACCAGGTTTACGAAAGCCTTGTTTTTAATACAGGCGGTAACCAGGATGCGGCAAGAAGTGTTTTAAACGCTTTGAAAAAAGACAGGAGCGCCGCATTTGGCAGCAGCCTTTTCCGTTCGCTGATATTTATATTGCTTGCAGCGGGGTTGTTATATTTTTATGTTCGCGGAAAAGCAGGCCAGGCCTTGCTTTTAGCGGGATTGCCGTTGCTGGTGCTAATTGACCTGATGAGTTTTGGTTCAAATTATCTCAACAAATATAATTTTGATCACACAGAATCTTTTGAGGCGCAGGAGTACCCTTTAACTCCGGCTGACCAGCAAATCTTGCAGGACAAAGATCCTAACTACCGCGTATTAAATACAACCGGCGGCGATCCTTACCAGGAATCAAAAACATCATATTATCATAAATCGGTTGGTGGTTACCACCCTGCAAAGCTTGGTATTTACGATGACCTGATCACGTATCAGCTATCAGGCAAACAAAACATGGCTGTGTTGAACATGCTCAACACAAAATATATCATTGGCAGGGCGCAGCCTGATTCCGCTAATCCGCAGGCAGCGGGCCGGTCCGTTGTACATCTTAATACTGACGCTTTAGGAAACGTTTGGTTTGTAAAAGGCGTTCAGTGGGTGAAAGGCGCGGTGGAGGAAATGAAAGCGCTTGACAACTTCAATCCGAAAGATACTGCTGTTGTGGATGAATCTTTTAAATCGGCAGTGGGAACTTTTACACCTGCAGACAGTGCTTCAACAATTAAACAAACAGCGTTTGATAACGATGCAATCAGTTATGAAAGTAACAGCGATGCGGCACATTTGGCAGTCTTTAGTGAAATATTTTATAAAGACTGGAACGCTTACATTGATGGCAAAAAAGCTGAAGTTTTCAAAGCCAATTATGTTTTACGCGGGCTGAATGTTCCGGCGGGAAAACATAAAATTGATTTCAAATTTGAACCGGCTGTGTATAAAACAAGTTATATGTTTTCGCAGATTTTTAACTGGTTACTGATCGCAATATTAATTGTGGCCGGCTTCTTCTGGTATCGCAGCGCCGCTAAAAAGAAGGCGCCTAACGCATAATTTTAGCGATGGATCTTTCCATTATCATTGTAAATTATAAAACAGCACAACTCGTCATTGATTGTATCGAAACCGTGTTTGCACAAACGAAAGAAAATTCTTTTGAAATAATTGTCGTAGATAATGATTCGGGAGATAACAGCAAAGAAGCGATCCTTTCAAAATTCCCTTCGGTTCAATGGCTTGAAATGGGCTACAACAGCGGCTTTGCGCGCGCGAATAATGCGGGCATTAAAATGGCAAAAGGCGAATTTATTTTGTTGTTGAATGGCGATACAATTGTTCTTGACGGTGCTTTGGATAAAACCATCAGGCTAATGAACTGTAATCCGGATGCTGTTGCCTGCGGAGTACAGCTTTTAAATACGGATGGTACTACTCAAATTTCAGGTGCGCATACCGTTAAAGGCGGGCTGAATATTTTGCTCACGGTTCCTTACATCGGCAACGTGGTGAGGTATTGGGGTTACAAACTAAAATCAAAGGCGCCGAGTGTACAAAACGTGGCTGATGAGAAAGCCGGCGTAGACTGGATCATTGGCGCCTTTATAATGGTGCGTAAAAATGTGCTCGGCAAAAGCGGTTTACTCAACGAAGATTTTTTTATGTACGCCGAAGAAATTGAATGGTGCAGCCGGTTAAAGAAACAAGGGCCGTTGTATTTATTCTCTGAACCGCAGGTGGTACATATTGGCGGAGGCTCAAGCCGGTCTGCATTTGATACAAAGGGCTGGGATAACACTTATGATGTGTGGAGCCGCAAAGCCGCGCAGATCATGCTTTCCAATCTGGTGCGGGTGCGTAAAGAATTCGGCGTATTTTGGTTCTTCGTAATTTTGTTTTTTTATATTATTGGGATACCCGTTTTTTTTACCGGCTTTTTTATTGAAAAGTTATTTGGCGGTAAAAGGTATCAGTGGAGCAATGTAGCGGGTTATACGAGAAACGTTTTTACAATATTGAAGTATTTTTTCAGGATAGTAAGCAACCAGCCGTTTTTTTATAAATTGAGTTAGAAAATGCCAGGAAGACACAAAAGAAAAGTGGTACAAAGAATGCTTTACTTTGTGTTTCTTAGCGTTTTAGTGGCTTAGCGATTCATCCTTAAGGTAGATGAGGGAAGAAACGAAAACGCAACGTTGCCCCCAGGGGAAGGGTTCTTATTATTTTACATCTTTACACAAATAAAATCTCAAAATCTCCCCTTT
>JAPUDO010000055.1 GCA_027493055.1 Niabella sp.
AAATGATGCATCAAGTGCCGCATCCTTATCCAGTAATAAAAAAGCTTTGAGATTAAGCCGGTATCAATTTTATTTAAATAAATACCACGTGGTTTGTGTGACACAAACCATGGCAGCGCCTCGGGCAGTGTCTGCACTGCCCGGAAAAGTGTTGGTAAATCTATAATGATAGTTTTGATGCCCGTTCATTATGAGATTATTCTACATAATCCTATATTGAATATTTTACGCTTGTATATAGAATATCCGAACACTCAATATTCAATGCTCAACAATCAATGCTCAAGGGATTGGCCATGAACTATTGAACTTGAAACTTGGAATCTGGAACCAGTAACTTGGAACAAACTTCCTGCTCCCAGCTTCCCGCTACGCTATCATTTCACTAATTTTTTTTCAATGTCCTCCAGTGAAACACCTTTGGTTTCGGGGACTTTAACTAATACCCATACAAACTGCAGCACCATCATAAAAGCAAAGAAGGCAAAGATAGGCCAGGGATTGTCTTTAAATATCCCGTTATCCGCGTCTAAAAAAACAGGTGTTATCAATGTGATTACTGCGGCGAATACCCAGTGCACACTGGCACCGAATGCCTGCCCTGACGCACGCACTTTGGTAGGGAATATTTCAGAAATAAACACCCAGATAACAGCTCCTTGTCCTATAGCATGAGCAGCAATAAACAGCATTAAGAAAACCAATAAGAAGCTAGCGCCGGCTCCGGAGTAAAAAGCCCATGCAACCATTGCCAAGCTTAGAATGTATCCTATTGAACCTATCACCAATAATGTCTTACGGCCTGCCCTATCAATAAAATATAAACCAACAAAAGTGAAGATCAGGTTGGTCAAACCTATCAGGATAGAATTTCCCAAAGAATCCTTAGCCGCTAACCCCGCACGCTCCAGTATTTCGGGTGCATAGTACAGTATAAAATTAATACCGCTCCATTGATTAAAAAAGGCCACAAAAAATGCCAGCCATAATATGACCCGGTATTTGGACGCAAAGATCCCTACTGTGGTCACTTCATCAGTTTCGTTCTTTTCAGCTTCCTGGATTTCTTTTATTTCTGCAGCAGGATCGGTAATACCTAACCGAAGCATTACTTTTTTAGCGGCTTCTGCATTGTTTTTTACAGCAAGTAACCAGCGCGGACTTTCAGGAATATTAAAAACCATCAACGTATAGATCAAAGACGGGATAGCCATTACCCCTAACATCCAGCGCCAATCGTTAGTGCCACCCACCCCCTGCAGGAAATAGTTGGACAGAAATGCAATCAATATGCCAAATACAATATTAAACTGGTACATAGCACCCAGTCTGCCTCTTGTTTTAGGTGTGGATATCTCTGAAATGTAAGTGGGTGCAGCAACAGAAGAAACGCCTATGCCTACTCCGCCTATAAAACGAAAGAACGAAAAGGTAT
The DNA here is from genome assembly GCA_027493055.1 of Niabella sp. Taxonomy (GTDB): domain Bacteria; phylum Bacteroidota; class Bacteroidia; order Chitinophagales; family Chitinophagaceae; genus Niabella. The sequence continues at coordinate 1,436 of JAPUDO010000055.1, forward strand.
AAGGATCCTGCGCTACAGCCGACCCAATGGCGGAAACACTGAACAAAATACCAACCCATAACAACACTTTTTTCCTGCCATACTTTTGTGTAGGGATACCGCCAAACAATGCCCCGGCTACAGTGCCCCACAATGCCATCGACATGATAAAAAAGCCATGAAACCAGGGTGATGTATGCCATAATTCCTTGATAGGCAAATTAGCGCCTGAAATAACTACCGTATCAAACCCAAAAATAAAACCGGCAAGGGCAGCAATCAACGAGATCCCAAAAAGGTTTTTTCCACCTGTTGCTGCTACGCCCGTACTATCATTTGTAGTGATTTGCATAATAATTTTTAATTAAGGTTCACAATCTTTACAAAAGTTTTAATTATACTACCTGCTGCCAAAAGCCTCCAGGTTTACATTTAAAACCGGTTTGGAAGTTACTGTTATTTTACTGATCCTGATCTTTGTTTTTGCAGGACATTATCATTACTATGAACAGCGACCCTTTGTTAAATTTATTCCTTTAAATTCCGTAAGCCCTGCGCCAGGATATCCCCATAACTTTTGTTAAGTATCAGGCTGGAGAATTTCTCCCAGGGATACCATTTTAAAGTAAAATCCATATAGCCCTGTAATGCCAGAGAATCTTTCCTGTAATCTTTATTTACCTGCCAGCCGCTGATCAAGGAACGCGTTCCTTTCTGCATACTTACCACTACTGCGCTATCAGTTGATTCTTTTACCAAAAGCGAGATATCACCTATGTTCGCTTTTACTACCCTGCCGTGCTGTACCTGTACATCTTTCAGCGCTGCATTTTCAAAGCCCGGGTACCAGCTTTTCCATTGTGCCAAGTCCCTCACTTTATTTAATACACTGTCATTACTATTGGCTATGCTGACCATCCTTAACACACGAATATGAGAAGGAATAAAAAAGGACACTATGCAAGCCAGTGCAAAGAATGCAACGACGCTTAAAAGTATAAGCCTGATAAATTTCATGGGGTAAATGTAAAGTGGTAAATGATGAATAATGGATGTTGAATTTTAAATTTTAAACTTAATATTCTAAATTTCCTCCTACTCCCACTTCATCACTTTTATTACAATCATATAAATAATAATAATCCATATACCCAAGATCCCTATCTCCTTCCAGCAATCGTACAAATGAAGGCCTTCAAACGATATCTTCCGCATGGCATTATTAAACTGCGTTAAAGGCAATGCCTGGCAAAGATTCTGCAACCATTGGGGGAATACGCTGATGGAGAAAAAAGTGCCGGATAACAGCATCTGGGGAAAGCCAAACAGGTTAATGAGCAACGGGATACTGGTATCCGTTTTGGCCACACTGCTGAATATAAGCCCCACACCCATCAGGAGGAAAAGCATATAGATAGTAAGCACGATCATTTCAAAAAAAGTAAGCGCTCCATTTACTAATGTAAACTTTAAAAAGAAATGACCGAAAAGTATCAAAACAATAACGTTGATCAGCTGAAACACCAACCGGCTGGCGCCAATGCCGATAAGGATATTTATTTTTTTTATAGGAGAAGCATAAAATCTTTTTAATACCAGTTGTTCGCGCAGATTGAAAAAAACAAAAGATATACCAAACATGGTGGCAAATAAAATGGAAAAGCCCAGCTGCCCCGGTAATACAAAATCTATCTGCCGGTATTTTTTGCCAGGAACAATTTCCGGAACAAATGAATATTCTCTTTGCAGCTTGTGAGCCTCATCCAGTTCGATCTGCAAAGCCTGGTAATCAAGCGCACGGATCAGATTGTACACACTACCGCCTCCTGCTTCGCTGGATAGGAGATGTACCTTATAGTAAGTAGCGGCATCTTTTTTAAACGGCTGTATGTCCATTACAGCGGCAAGGTTTCCTTTTTTGAGATCGGCGTAGGCTTTAGCAGTATCGCCACCGTAAGTAACTATTTTCACCCTCGGGCTGCTGGCAATGCTATCGTACAAAGCACTGGCAGTATCGCTGGCAGGACTAACAGCAATCCTGAAGGGATCAGCAGGGCGCTCGCTGAAAGCGCCAAAGATCAATATAAATACTATAGGAAAAAGAAAGCTGAAAAATAATGAGGACGGCTGGCTGAAGATGGCTTTAAAGCTTGCTTTTGTTACCGCCCACAAAGCCCTTGACTGACTATACGACATTTATAAATTTGAGATTTCTAGTTTCTGAGCCGAAATTATTTTATAATAAAATCAAAAGGAAGTCTTGCCTGCGCCCCGTTGGTCATATCCTTTACCTTTAGCAGCTGCCGGTAAACATTATAATAATCAGGGCCCAGCTGCTCCTGCATCTTTGTATGCGTCATAGCAGCTTTATCCAAACCCAGGATACGCTCTATTAGGCTCGCCGGCTTAGGATACTCCGCTATTTTATAATCGTCCAGTTTTGCCTTTTTAGCAGCCGCAGCAATAGCCGCATTCAGTCCGCCATAAGCATCTATTAGCCCTGCTTCCTTAGCCTTCAGCCCGGTCCAAACCCGTCCCTGGGCAATGGTTTCAACGTAGGCCGTATCCTTTTTGCGCCCTTCTGCAACACGTTTCTTAAAATCGGTATATATTTTTTCTATACTCACCTGGATCAATTGCTTTTCCTGCTCCGTCATAGGATGATCCATGTTCCCCGCATTAGCCAGGGGCCCGGTTTGCACGCCATCAAAAGTTACACCCAGCTTGTTCTTAAAAAAAGCGCTCATATCAGGTACTATTCCAAAAACCCCAATAGAGCCTGTAATAGTATTTTTTGAAGCAAAAATACTATCTGCCGCAGCGGATATATAATAACCGCCTGATGCTGCTACATCGCCAAAGCTTACCATTAACGGCTTTTCTTTTTTAGCAAGGCTCATCTCACGCCAGATGTTTTCGCTTGCCAGGGCGCTTCCGCCACCTGAGTTTACGCGAACCACAATAGCCTTAATAGATTTATCCAAACGCGCCTTTCTCAAAAGGTCAATATAATTAAGGCTGCCGATATTATCCTCCTTGCCCTTTCCATCTACAATATCGCCGGTAGCATATATCACCGCAATCTTATCGCCTTTTCCCCCAAATCCTGAATTAGCCGAAGCATACTTACTGATGCTTACAAAACCGATCTTTGTATCCTTATCAATTTTCAGGCGGCTTTTAATCTCATCTTTAATCTCATCATCATATTTCACACCGTCTATCAGCTTATATTTCACAGCATCCTCCGGGGTCTGTATGGCACCTGTATTAGCAAGGTTATACAAGGTAGCCGTATCTGTTTTTCTTTCCGCAGCTGTTTTTAGCAGGAAGTCATTATAAATATCCTCCAGCCACACAGTTGTCTGCAACCTGTTAGCCTCAGTCATTTTTTCCACGCGAAGCGGTTCAGTAGCGCTTTTAAACTTGCCTGCATAAAATATCTGGGGTTTGATATCCAGTTTATCCAGCGTGCCCTTCAAAAACATATAATTTACACTAAATCCTACCCATTCAAAAAAACCTTTGGGGCTTACATAAATTTTATCTGCCACATTTGCAACACCGTAAGCTCTCTGCGACATCATATCCGCGTACGCTATTATAAACTTCTTTGATGATTTAAAATCGACCAGGGCGTTACGGATCTCATCGCTGTTGGCAAACCCGTTGCCATTGCCATTAGCCGTTAAAAGTATGCCACTGATATTTTTATCGTCCTTCGCTTTTTCAATCAAACGGATCACATCAAAAAAGGAAGGCGTTTCTTCCAGCGATTCTGATTGAATAACATCCTTCAAATCCTTCTGCTGTCTTTCTGCATAGGTTTTGCTGAGGTCTATTTCCAGCACCGACTTTTCACCGATAACCGCTGCAGATTTTGACATGGCGCTGCCGGCCACACCGGCAAAAACAAAAAATAGCACAAAGCAAAAAACGGTCAGTGCCAGGAAAACCGCCAGGAAAATTTTTAAGAAGGATTTCATTCGTAAACATTTATTGATTTTAGCTGAAAGCTCCAATAACTAACCAGAAAGACTACATGAACCTCTCATTTTACAGGTTTTTTTTATTGTGTCATTGCCTGTGCTACTATCATCTATCTTGCCACGCCCGTTTTATCGCCACTGCAAATTCCGGCAATATTTTTAGCTACCAGCTTCATAAACGCCAAAATTAAAGATATTTGACCTGGTTTATGAAAAATAAAGTCAACGAAGCATATCTTATTACCGGCACCAACCTGGGCAACAGGATGGAAAATCTTAATACAGCTGCGGCTCTTATCGAAAAAGATATGGGCACAGTAATAAAAAGTTCCCCGATTTACGAAACAGAGCCCTGGGGTTTGGCAAATCAGCCATCCTTTTACAACCAGGTAATGCTGGTGCATACCCTCCTGACTGCCAGTGGGGTTTTGGAGGTTATCAATAAAATAGAAAAGGCTATGGGGCGTATAAGATTGGAAAAGTACGGAGCAAGGATTATGGATATTGATATTTTATTTTTCAATCACGAAATTCATGATACAGAAACGCTGACCATTCCACACCCCCGTATTACAGAAAGGAATTTTGTTTTAATGCCGCTGGCAGAAATAGCCGGTGATTTCATTCACCCGGTGCTGCATCAGCCTGTGAGCGCCCTGTTACAGCAAAGCAAAGACCCGTTATATGCTAAGAAAGTAGGGTGAGGTAAATACTAAAGTCTGTAGTGCTTCAAAAGGTTTCAATATTGGGACCATAGAAGTTGAAATGAAACAAAAAACTTTAATCCCGAACTACTCCTCTTTATATTTGCCAGAGATCCGGGTTCATCCTGTTATCTGTAAACTGTCAACCGTCATCTTAATTTGCAATACGAGTTCATAACCATAGAAGGTAATATTGGCGCCGGCAAAACTACGCTGGCTACACAGCTTAGCAAATATTATAATGCCAGGCTGGTACTGGAAGCTTTTGCAGATAATCCATTCCTGCCTAAGTTTTACAAAAATCCCCAACAATTTGCTTTTCCGCTGGAGCTCTTTTTTATGGCCGAGCGTTACAAGCAGCTGCAGGAAATGCTGGCTCAGAAAAATATGTTCCAGCAGGTAACCATAAGCGATTACCTTTTTACCAAATCATTGCTCTTTGCCAAAGTAACGCTTACAGAAGATGAGTTCAGGCTTTACCAGCGCCTTTTTGATATTGTACAGCAAAATCTTATTCATCCGCAAATACTGATCTACCTGCACGCTCCTGTAAGAAAACTGCAGGAAAACATTAAAAAACGCCAGAGGGACTATGAACAAAATATACCGGACGATTATTTGTCCAATATTCAGGATACTTACCTGCAATACATACGCTTACTTAATATGCCGGTGCTGTTAGTGGATGCCTCCGGTGCCAATTTCTTGACTAACGATAAGCACCTTTCCATCATTTATGAAGCACTGGAACGGGAGTATGAACCAGGGGTACACCCTATCCTGCTGCCGTAAAAGAAGGTTTCAAGTTTCAAGTTTCAAGTTTCAAATTCCAGGTTTCAAGTTCCTGGAACCGGTAACCAGCATCCAATATAATGTACGATGTAAGGTGTGCAATGTACGGCATGAAAGCTGGAGGCCAAAAGCGCTCTTTACTACGATTGAACATTGAGATATTGAAAATTGATTATTGAATATTTTCCGATTGTGTATAGAATATCAGAACACTCCATATTTAATGCTCAATGAAAACGCTGAAAGCAAAAAGCCGAAAGCTTTATGCTTTTAGCTTCCTGCTACAAATTCCAACACTCAACTTTACGTTCTATATTTTAAATTTGCTGCTCAATGGCAAGTACAAATCCTCCTGAAGTTCAGATTACCAACGATCCTTTTGCAGCAGTTCGCATACCAGAATATCGCAACCTTATGATAGGCCGTTTTACTTTTGTGGCGGCCATGCGCATGATCACTACTGTTGTAGGCTGGTGGATCTACCAGTTAACGAAAGACCCTTTAGCTATTGGTTTGATAGGACTTTCAGAAGTAGTACCCGCCCTTTCTTTAGCGCTTTATTCGGGCCATCGCGTAGACATAAAAGACAAAAGAAAGCTGATATTGCAAGGCATTTGTGGTTATTTAATTGCGGCCCTTACCCTGTTTACACTTTCTACAAACGAGGCGCAGGAGTTTCTGCATACCCGCCATATTGCATGGTTTATATATGGCGTATTCTTTTTTACAGGCATCCTGAGATCTTTTGTAGGCCCCTGTTTCAGCGCCATGATCGCCACTATTGTACCAAGGAACCTTTTACAGAATGCCACTACCTGGAACCAGGCCACCTGGCTTTCCGCATCGGTTACGGGTCATGCAATAGGTGGTTTTTTAATCGCGTTAGTCGGTATCAGCACTACATTATTGGTCATAAGCAGCATTATTTTTATCAGCATTATTTTCCTGTTCCAGTTAAAGCCCAAACCTCCTTTCCAGGTGCCTGTTGAAAGCAGTGAGATTGGGCTTACACAGGCTCCGGAAAAGAAAACCTGGGAAAGCATCAGGGAAGGGCTGGCTTTTGTATTCCGTACCAAGGCCTTACTTGCGGCTATGGCACTTGACATGTTTGCGGTGCTGTTTGGAGGAGCAGTAGCTATGATACCGGTATTTGCCAGCGATATCCTGAAAATAGGTCCCAAAGGATTTGGATGGCTCAATGCAGCCACCGATATTGGAGCCATTTTTATTGTTGTCCTGCTTACTTTACGGCCCATGAAAAAAGCACAGGGAAGAAAAATGCTCCTTGCCGTTGCCGGTTTTGGCACCTGTATTATATTATTCGGGTTCTCAAAAATATTCTGGCTCTCATTTTTTGTGCTGATACTTGCCGGTATGCTTGATGGCGTAAGCGTTGTAGTAAGAGGTACCGTAATGCAGCTGCTTACTCCGGATCACATGCGGGGCCGTGTAAGCAGCGTAAGCAGTATGTTTGTACTCAGCAGCAACGAGTTGGGCCAGTTTGAAAGCGGTGTTATGTCCCGCGCTCTGGGAGTTATCCCTTCTGTAATTTTTGGCGGCGGCATGACCTTAGCCGTGGTGATCACTACCTGGTTCAAAGCCCCTGCCCTGCGGAAGTTTGAATATTGATGACGGAGGAAAGTTGGCAGATAAGATATATATTTTTTACAAAAAAGGAGTATCATTCCTAATTTGCAAAAATAGTTGAGACTTTCTGAATACCTGCAAGCGGTTTTATGACTTAGCTATCATTAAAAAGGCCGGTACATAGTACCAGCCCTAAACAACTTAAAAACAAATATACTGTTATATTACCCTTACTTTCAAAACCCCTTCAATAGATTTAATTTTAGAAAGACTTTCTTCAGTAGTTGCTGTTTCAAGATCAATGATCGTGTAAGCATAATCACCGCGGCTCTTATTGATCATATCACCGATATTGAGGCCCGCCTCGGCTAAAGCCGTGGATATCTGGCCTAACATATTAGGAATGTTCTTATGAGCCACTGTAACGCGCTGAGCGCCGGATAACGGCATTTCGCAATTAGGATAGTTCACAGAATTTTTAATATTACCGGTCTCAAGGTACACTTTTGTTTGCTTTGCTGCCATATCCGCACAATTATCTTCTGATTCCGGAGTTGAAGCGCCCAGGTGGGGAATGGTGATAACGCCTGGCTGGTTTATCATTTTTTCGTTAGGGAAATCGGTAACATAAGTGCTAACAGTTCCTTCGCTGATGGCTGCCAGAATATCATCATCGTTCACCAGCTCTCCGCGTGAAAGGTTAATGATGCGCACGCCTTTTTTCATCTGGGCAAAGGTACCTGCATTTAAAGTGCCTTTGGTTTGTGAATTATAAGGCATGTGCAGCGTTATATAATCTGCATTTTCAAAAATGGTTTTAAGATCATTCGCCTTTCTTACAGCCCTTGATAAGCCCCAGGCAGCATCTACCGAAATATAAGGATCATAACCCAGCACTTCCATACCCAGGTTAGTAGCAGCATTGGCAATTAATACCCCGATAGCCCCCAGGCCAATTACGCCTAACACCTTGCCTTCTATCTCCGGGCCAACAAACTGCGACTTTCCTTTCTCTACTTCTTTTACTACATCCAGCGTTAAAGAATTAGTCCAGTTAATCCCTTGTACAATTTTCCTGGAAGATATCAGCATAGAAGCAATAGCCAGCTCCTTTACCGCATTGGCATTGGCACCGGGTGTATTAAAAACAACAATACCTCTTTCAGCAAACCTGTCAACAGGTATATTATTAACGCCTGCACCAGCGCGGGCAATGCTTAAAACTGACTCCGGCAGCTCCATTTCGTGCATAGAAGCACTTCTCAGCAATATGCCATCGGGAGCTGCTGCATTATCATCAATGACATAATTTTCTCCAAATTTCTCTAAACCTGTTTTGGCAATTTTATTTAGCGTTTTTATTGTATAACCCATTACTCGCTTAATATTATTAATTATTAATTACTGATTATTTATTTTCTGTTTCAAACTTCTTCATAAAGTCCACCAGCTTTTGTACGCCTTCGAGAGAAATAGCATTGTAAATGCTGGCTCTCATTCCCCCTACTGAACGGTGACCTTTCAGCTGAACAAAACCTGCTGCTGTAGCTTCTTTGATGAATTTGGCATCTATTTCTTCATTTCCTGTAACAAAAGGAATATTCATTACCGAACGGTCTTTACCGGCTACAGTGCTTTTGAACAGGGAAGATTCATCCAGGAAGTTGTAAAGCGTATTCGCTTTTTCTATGTTGATCTTCTCCATAACATCTACCCCCCCCTTTTCCTTCAGCCAGTTCAGCACAAGTCCCATCAGGTAAATACCAAAAGTAGGAGGCGTGTTGTACATACTGCCATTTTCAATGTGCTCTTTATAGTTGAACATGGTTGGGGTAAAGTCCATAGCATTACCAGCCAGGTCTTCCCTGATGATAACCACAGTAACGCCGGCAGGGCCCAGGTTCTTTTGTGCTCCGGCATATATCAGCCCGAACTTAGACACGTTATAATGCTTTGAAAGAATATCAGAAGACATATCGCCTACCAGGGGTACATTACCCGTATCGGGCAATTCAGCATATCTTGTACCATAGATGGTGTTATTGGTAGTGATATGAAAATAATCAGCATCCTTATCAAATTTTGATGCATCCAGCTCCGGTATATAGTTGAACATTTTATCTTCAGAAGAGGCTACCACATTTACAGTACCGTAACGCTTTGCTTCTTTGATAGCTTTTTTAGACCATGTACCTGTATTTACATAATCCGCTTTTTTATTTTTATTCATCAGGTTTAAAGGAACCATTGCAAACTGCGACGATGCCCCACCCTGAAGAAATAATACCTTATAATTGTCCGGAACCTGCATCAGTTCACGCAATGTGCTTTCTGTCGAGTCAAGAATGGCCATAAAGTCTTTGGAGCGGTGGCTCATTTCCATTACGCTCATACCACTTGTGCCATAGCACAGCATTTCGCTTTGTGCCTTTTTCAAAACCTCTTCCGGAAGTGCAGAAGGGCCGGCTGAGAAATTGTAAACTCTTTGCATTGCCTGTTTAATTATTGTTTAAAATATTGAGGCGCAAATTTAAACTTATCCAACGGAATTACCATCCTGTATTGTTAGTTTTTAACAGTTGTGCACATTTAGTGAATAAACTTATATGGATTTTACATCCCGTAACAGCCTCATATAAAGGATATAAACGGCCGTATTACCGGCATTACACAAGAAATGTTTGCTTAAAGCAGGAATATATTTTAGGCAAAAAGATCACTAAACCTATTATAAATGCTATGATTGCCATAATCAGCACAGCACCTGCACTGAGATCTTTAATTACCTTTATCTGTGTATGACGCTCAACTGACACAAAATCGCAAAGCTTTTCCACTGCAGTGTTAAACATCTCGAAAGCTATAACTAAGCCTATACAAATTAAAACAGCTATAAATTCTGTTGTAGAAATCCGTAAAACAAATCCGCCTGTAATGGCAGCAATAGCAGCAATTATATGCACTTTCATGTTTTGTTCTGAGCGAATGGCCCGGCCCAGCCCGTTAAAAGCATACCCAAAGCTTTGTGCTAATTTTTTAAAAGAAAAAATGCTGCCCATACCCTGCAAAGCTACATAACTGTCTGATTAAATATCTTTGATAAACAAAAACATTTATGCATTCACTGCTAATTGCAATGGTTCGATATCTTTTTATACTGCTGCTTCTGCCGGGGCCACTATTTTCAGCGGCCCAAAATACCACTGTTACACTAAGCGGGAAAGTTACTGATATCACATCCGGACAGCCGCTTAGCAGTATTTCTGTTTACATCAACAACACTACTTACAGCACTCAGACCGGAAAAGACGGTACTTTTTTACTGGGCAATATCTCTTTACAAACTTTTGAGCTCACTTTTTCGGCCATCAACTATGAAACACTGGTTATGAGTCTTGACACCCAAACGGCTACACAACCACTGGATATACGCCTGAAGCAAAATGCCATAACCCTTAACGAAGTGGTTGTATCAGGCGTTTCAACCAATGGATGGGCGCAATACGGCACTACCTTTACAAGGGATTTTTTAAGCTACTCACCATTCTCAAAAAATTGCGAGATCGTCAATCCGCAGGTGATCAGGTTCAGGAATAACAAAAAAGATAATATCCTGAAAGCGTACGCTACAGAACCTCTGAAAATTAAAAATAAAGCCCTCGGCTACGAACTAACCTACTGGCTGGAAGAATACGAGCACCGGTTCCTGCAGCAAATAGTGCAGTTTAATGGCTATACGCAATTTGCAGAAATGCAGGGCAGCAAAAAGAAACAAAATCTGTGGAGTAAAAACAGGAATACTGCATACCGGGGATCTTTAATGCACTTTCTCCGGTCTGTTTATAAGGGTACTGCTGCCGAAGAAGGTTTTATTGTGAACCTGATCAAAACCATCAGCTATAAAGACCTGGAACTGTATGTACCTGTATCATCGGATACGATCGGTCAATCTCTCCTGGCAACATACATAGCTGCTATCTTAAAAAACAAACCCGATGCTGACATCAACGCCCAGCATTCACAAATGATACAATGGCTTAAAAATGATTATAGCCATGCACCCCTGTCTGTATCCTTAATGTTGGGCAATGCTATGCATTCCACTTATTTTTTTGTAAAAGACACCCGGCCAGGAGACCAGGTATTTGTGTACAGATTTAATGTAAAGGATCAAAATAGGATACCGCGTATCCAGTGGCAGACTGCCGGAAGCGTCATTCCCGACAACAAAACGATCCTTAAAATAGATGGCTACGAAAGCATCAGCACAGAACAAAAGGACAAGCTTACAATCAAGCTCTTTTACAAACAGCCTTTAAAGGTTAATGATTTTGTTATAAGAAAAGGGAAAAACGTTTATTTCAGGTTCGATGATAGCTGGCAGGTATCTTATACAAAGGAAGATACCGAGGATGAATATATCACCGCAAATTCTTTAAACAAAGACAACAAAACCTACCAGATTTCGGTACTTTCAATGGCCGGCAGGGAGCCCATTGTCCTCTATCCCGATGGATACTATACGGGCACTTACAGCCTGATTACAGGCGCCTACTGGTCTTATGAAAAAACGGATAAACTGCTGCCTTTAGACTTCAGGCCCCATTAATTATAACACCTGCTCACAGCGTTTCCTGTTATGCGATCAAAGTATCATCTTTTTAAAAGTAATAGCCTGTCTCTAACCCCACTACTATATCAACTAGTTCCATTGCCATCAAAAGAAAAATAATCATATAAGGTGCGGTCTGAAGCTGCCTTGAAATAACCCTGTAATCCGTTGGTGACTTTTTGTGCGGACAGGCCAGAAGCAATACGGGCTAAGAAGTATGTAAATAATAAAATCCCAAATTTCACCCGTAGTATTTTGTAATCAGCAGCTATAATAAACAAAAATGCGAAACTTTTAAGGTTTCGCATTTTTAACCTATCCGTTTATAAATTAAGCTTCATTGACCGCAGCGATACCCGGCAATACTTTTCCTTCAAAAAACTCAAGCATAGCACCACCACCGGTAGATACATAGCTCACCTTTTTTGTAAAGCCGAATTTTTTAACCGCCGAAACACTATCGCCGCCACCTACTAACGAGAAAGCGCCTTTTTCAGTTGCTTCTGCCACCGCTTCGGCAATAGCTTTGGTACCAGCCTGGAATTTCTCCATCTCAAACACACCCATAGGGCCGTTCCATAAAATGGTTTTGGACTGCAGTATTACATTGGCAAACTGTTTGCGCGCTGCATCTGCTATATCAAGTCCCATCCATCCTTCAGGAATATTATCGCTCGGAGCCTCGGAAACGCTGGCATCCTCTGCAAATTTATCAGCAATAATGCTGTCTCCGGGCAAATGGATGTTAACGCCTTTCGCTTTGGCTTTTTCCAGAATTTCCTTTGCAGTATCCAATCTTTCCTCCTCGCAAAGTGATGAACCTATATTGCCACCCATCGCTTTAAAGAAAGTGTAAGCCATACCTCCGCCAATTATAATGTCGGTAGCTTTTTCCATCAGGTTGTCAATGATCAGTATCTTGTCAGAAACCTTTGCACCTCCTAAAATGGCTGTAAATGGCTTTTGCGCTTCTTTTAATACTTTTTCAGCACTGCTTACTTCGTTCTCCATCAGCAAACCAAACATCCTTTTTTCAGCAGGGAAGAATTTTGCTATAATTGCTGTAGAAGCGTGTGCACGGTGAGCTGTTCCAAAAGCGTCGTTTACATACACATCTCCCAGCTTGCTTAACTTTTCTGCAAAGGCTTCATCACCCTTTTCTTCTTCTTTATAGAAGCGGAGATTTTCGAGCAACAGAACTTCACCCTCCCGCATCATATCGGCTGTAAGATAAGCCTGTTCACCAATACAGTCGTCTGCAAATAACACCGGAGCTCCATCCAACAAATCGCTTAAATGCTTTACCAGGTATTTAAGAGAAAACTTATCTTCCGGACCTGCTTTAGGACGCCCCAGGTGAGACATTAATATTACCTTTCCTCCATCGGCCAGTATCTTTTTGATGGTAGGAACAGCAGCCTTCATACGGGCATCGGAAGTGATCTCCATCTTATCATTCAAAGGCACGTTAAAATCTACACGTACCAACGCTTTCTGGCCCTTAAAATTATAATCGCTGAATTTTGACATCTTTTTAATTTTTAGCTGGCAGGTGAAAGATGACGGCTGACCGGGTGTTTCATGCCTGAACAATCATTATATCATTCACTGCCGGGGTTATTATGGATATACCCTGCTGCTATTGAAGCCTCTTCCGAAAGAAGACTATAATATAGCATAAGTATAGCAGGATCTGTAAAAACAAAAAGCGGAACTGTTGATGTCCCGCTTTCTTGTATTTAATTATTTGCTGATCAACTTCGCGAAATAATCTACAGTACGAACCAACTGGGAAACATAGCTGTTCTCGTTATCGTACCATGATACTGTACGTACGATATGTTTATCACCAACGTTCATTACTTTAGTAAGTGTAGCATCAAATAAAGAACCGTAAGTAGTTCCGATGATGTCGCTGCTTACAATTTCATCTTCGTTGTAACCGAAGCTTTCATTAGCAGCCGCTTTCATTGCTGCATTGATTTCTTCCACAGTAGTAGGTTTGCTTAAAATGACATTCAGCTCTGTGATAGAACCTGTGATGGTTGGCACACGCTGAGCGCTGCCATCTAATTTACCTTTAAGGTTAGGTAATACCAGGCCGATGGCTTTAGCAGCACCGGTGCTGTTGGGCACAATGTTAGCTGCTGCTGCACGTGCACGGCGTAAATCGCCTTTAGGATGTGGCGCATCCAGCGTATTCTGGTCATTGGTATAAGCGTGGATGGTTGTCATGATACCAATCTCAATACCGAAAGTATCATCCAATACTTTTGCCATTGGCGCTAAACAGTTAGTGGTGCATGATGCACAGCTGATAATTGTTTCGCTACCATCTAAAATATCGTGATTTACATTGTATACAATAGTTTTCAGATCACCTGTTGCGGGAGCTGAAATAACTACGCGTTTTGCACCTGCAGCAATGTGAGCCTCTGCTTTTGTTTTGTCAGTAAAGAACCCGGTACATTCCAATACTACATCAACATCGTGCGCTCCCCAGGGAATTTGGGAAGGATCTTTTTGCGCGTAGATCTTGATTTCTTCGCCTTCTACAGTGATAGAGTTATCTGAATGAGAAACGCTTTTACCAAACGGCCCCTGTGCTGAGTCGTATTTTAGTAAGTGGGCTAAAACTTTAGGGCTTGTAAGATCATTAATTGCTACCACATCAATGCCTTCCTGATTGTAGATTTGGCGGAAAACAAGGCGTCCGATTCTACCAAAACCATTGATGGCTACTTTTACTGTGCTCATGACTTTTTTAGTAATTTAAATTATGAAGTACTTTTTGGAGGCGTGAAGTTAGTGATTATTATGAAATAAGTGTACTTCATACATTTTAAATTTTTATAAACAGGAAGATGTGCAATAAATTTTAAAAAAAGTTTTTGGCTATTCAATAATATCACTCTATATTTGCACTCCCAAAAACAACAAGCCGCGTTGGTCAAGGGGTTAAGACGCATCCCTTTCACGGATGAATCACGGGTTCGATTCCCGTACGCGGTACTTAGCGAAACACAATATCAAATGCGTTTCGCTTTTTTTATGCCATTAGCTTATGGACTGTCAACAAATTATAGTTGAGCTGCAGGCAGTTAGATTTTTTGCCAGATAAACGCTCTTGTCTTTTACAACAAAAGACATAAAATAATATGAGAGAAGTGGCTAATTTTATTCAGTGTAAGGCTCAATGTTGCGCCGG
>JAPUDO010000056.1 GCA_027493055.1 Niabella sp.
GGCGGGCTTTCAGGCTTGATTAAAACATATTTTCAGGTTTCGAACAGTAGTAGTCAGAAACCTGCGCAAGATCGGATATTGTGGAAAATAAGCTAAGAGACACTCTTACTTTGTAAAACCTCCAAAAGTTTTTTAGGGTCTTGTCTATTATCCCAAAAGGCAGAGATGATTATTTGAGTGTTCGTAATTTTATAATAGATGCTAAAATTTCCTAAAGAAGCAACCCGCATATTTTCAAAATCCGATAGTTTGCAGATAAAAGGGTTTTCAGCCAACTGTCTGGTTCTTTCCGTAACCAATCGGATAAGCTTTTTAGCATACACATTGGATTCATTTCTATTGACCCAATATTCCAAAATACCTGCAAATTGGATGTCGGCTGTTCGTGTCCAGACTACATTTCGTTTAACCATTCGAGGTTTCTTTTATTCATTGCCTCTTCTGAAATCAGTCTTCCATTTTTAATATCGTCTTCGCTCATTTCCAACATTAATTTTTGTTCGGGTGTTGTTTCCACAATATCGGCTCCGGAACTACTTGCAACGATTAAGCGGTCAAGGGCTTGCAAAAATTCTTTATTTTGAATAGCAAGAATTTTATCTATCAAACTGCTGCGTATATCATAAACTGTTGCCATTTCTACTTTTTTAATAGGATAAATTTACAAAAAAATCCATTCTATACTTCTAAACTATTTTCTTGCCTTCGCCTGGTATTCACGGGGAGAAACATTATAGAATTTCTTGAATGACCTGCTGAAATTAGACAACTCCTGGTAGCCGACCCTAAATGCGATCTCGGACACATTATAATCGCTTTCGCAAAGTAGTTTGGCAGCCTGCTCCATCCTTACCTGCACTATTATATTATAAGGTGTGGTGTTCATCATTGTTTTTACCTTACGGAACAACTGGTTCACGCTCATATTCAGCTTTACTGCCAATTGCTCAATCCCGAAACCGGGATCATCAATATTAGACATAATAATACCATTGATCCTGGTAATAAATTCCTGCTTGACCGGGTCTGACAGTTGTTTGGTATAATCTTCCAGGTTCTTTGATTGTTTGTATTGCTCCCAGTTCTTCTTACGGGAAACAAGTATATTTTGTATCCGGGCTTTCAGGATGGCAGCTGAAAAAGGTTTGGTTATATAATCGTCTACGCCCAATTCATACCCCTCTACTACCTGCGCTTCTTCGTGCCGTGAGGTTAGCAGGATCACCGGGATATGGCTGGTTTTGTCATCCCGCTTAAGGTCCTTTACCATTTCAATCCCATCTTTCACCGGCATCATAATATCACTTATGATCAGATCCGGAATCATTGTAAGCGCCAGGTTTAACCCCTCCTGACCATCGTTTGCAAATTCCACTTTGAACCTGTCTGCTAAAATGCTTCTGATATATACCTGCATATCCCTGTTATCCTCTACCACTAGCACAAAGTTGGTATTATCAGAGGAAGACTGTGGTTCTTTTTCTTCATCTTCCACTTTAACATCATCAATCAATATATCCTCATTACTGGCAGTTTCATGAACAGGAACCGGCAACGAAATAGTGAACGTTGTACCCTCATTTAACCTGCTCTGCACCTGAATGGTACCATGAAATAAATCAATAAGCTCTTTTGTAAGGGCCAGCCCTATACCAGAGCCTCCTGCATACACCTGCTTTTGTTGTTTACCTTGGTAAAACGGTATAAATACCTGTTCTGTTTCTTCTTCCGACATACCTACACCGGTATCGCTTACCTTTATTTCGAGAAACGCCTGTTCTCCGGCTTCTATCCTATTAGCCGATACATTCACCGTTCCCCCTTCAGGAGTATAATGAAACGCGTTGGATACTAAATTATAGAGTATCTTATCGATCTTGTCCGCATCGAAATTCATCCAAAGCTCCTCTGGTGAAATCGTTACATTGTAATGAATATTTTTTTCTTTCGCGAGGAAAGCAAAGGAGCTGGTAACATCCTGTATGAACTTACTGATATTATCATAACGCAGATGTACGTCCAGCTTTCCTGATTCTATTTTCCTGAAATCAAGCAGCTGATTGATGAGCCGTAATAAACGTTGAGCATTACGGTATATAAGCGTAAACATATCCTTGTCATCAGCATTATAATCACCTTTTTCCATAATGCGGGTTAGCGGGCCCAGGATAAGAGAGAGCGGGGTGCGAAACTCATGTGACACGTTGGTAAACAGGTTCACTTTCATTTCGTCTATTTCCTTTATCCGCTCAGCCTCAATACGGGCAATCCGTAGGTTATTCCTGTCAATAGCACGCTGCGCAAAATACCAGGTAACCAGATAAACCAAACCAATAAGCAGGGCAACATACGCTGTATAAGCATACCAGGTACGCCAGAAAGGCGGATGGATATAAAGCTTGATATCAGTGGATGTTTCGTTCCAGATGCCATCATTATTGGCCGCTTTTACTTTAAATATATATTCCCCAGGGTTGAGATTGGTGTATGTTGCCGAACGCTGGCTTGCATCAACATATACCCAGTCTTTATCAAACCCATCAAGCTTATAGGCATATTTGTTCTTTTCAGGAGAAATATAATTCAATGCTGAAAAACGGAAAGTAATAACGGACTGGTTGTATTTTATATCTATTGACCGGGTTTGAGAAATATCATTTTCAATCATCCCATCTTTTCCGGGCAGAACAGGACGGTTGAAAATTAAAAAATCTGTAATTACAGGTTGGGGTTTATGATCATTTTCTATCAACTTCTCAGGATAAAAAGAGTTAAAGCCACCTTTACCACCAAAAAACAGCTCTCCATCCTGAGCCTGAAAATAAGCGCCCAATTGAAAATCTCTAGTTTGCAGGCCGTCTGACGCATTATATACCTGGTAAGATTCAGCAGTTGAATTGAACTTTATTACTTCGGAAATGGTACTGATCCATAAATTACTTTTTGTATCTGTGCAAATACCAAAAACCGGGTCACCATACATTTTTTCCGGACGTTTCATGAGCCGGAAGGTTTCACTCGTTTTATCGAAACGGTGTAATCCGCCCATGGTACCTACCCACAGTATACCTTTTTTATCCTCATAAATAGTAGTGACAAAATTATTGGTAATAGAAGCGGGATTGTTTGTGGCAGTATAAGTGCATTTATACTTATTATAACGATCAAAACGCTTTAGTCCGTTTTCTGTGCCTACCCATAGCTCCAGGTCCTTATCGCGGAAAACAATGTGCGATTTATCCTCAGGATAAATGATCCGGCCACTTTCAAAAAGCGGCTTAAATGTATTGGTAACCGGGTTATAATTAATAACACCCAGCTCTGTTCCCAACCATAAGCTCCTGTCCCAATCTTCGTAAATACTATAAATATTCCTGTACGAAAAGTCGGTACCTGCAGGAGGCGGAATTTTGATATACGACATCGAATTGCTTACCGGATCGCACCGGATTAAAAGGTCGGAATATCCGCCAGTCCAGATATTACCAGCCCCGTCTTCCAGCAAGGCATTAAACCTTACACCGGTTTGAGGCTTAAACGATCTGACGGAACCATTCGGTTCTATTTTATTCAGATTATTGATCTCTCCTACCCATACATTGCCACGCCTGTCTTTCAGAACAGATAAAACCTGGTTCTCAAAAAGCAAAGGAAGGTTCCATTCTTTTTTACTTAAAGAGAACTGATACAATAACGAGCTATAATAATTTACACCTAACGGGGTACCTATCCAGACAATACCTGTAGGATCTGTATAAATACAATTATTGTTATAGGCGAGCAATGTCCTGTCAGGGCTTTTAACCGGGTTCACGAACTGAGTTTTTCCATCCTTGTCAATAAGACAAAGTCCGTTATTGGTGGTAGCTACCCATATTCTGCCAACATTATCTTGGTTAACGGTTGTTATGGATTTTTCCGGTATATTTTTGCCGGCACCAAGATCTATATATGAAACCAGGGAGTCGCTTTTGATATTTAATGAATACAAACCGCCATGCCCGGAAGCCACCCATAAAACGCCGGCCTTGTCCATAAACAGACTATAGATGTGCTTGCAAATCTTTTCATCCGGCAGGTTAGCCTGCCAATGCGAATGTAGTGAAAACTGTTTGCTTTTAGTATCGAACCTGTAAATTCCTCCTCCCCAGGAGCTTAGCCACAGGAATCCGTCATTATCTATTTCGATATCCGTTAATGCATTATTTAGCGCCTGGTTAAACTTCCTGTCTATGATCTGAAAATGCTCAAAATCCTCTGTTTCGGGATTATAAAGATCCAGGCTGCCCCTGTCCGCGGCAATCCATATCCGTCCCTGTTTATCTTCCACAACGCCCGCCACATCGTTGTAGCTGATACTTTTTGATGCTGAAGTTTGCTTGTAAGTTTTAAAGATACCGGTCTTTAAATCCAGCTTACTCAGCCCGTTTCCTTTAAGTCCTATCCATAAATTGGACTTACTATCTTCAAAAAGACAGCGAATGGAGTTGCCGGCAATGGAATGCGGTAACTGCGGATTATGCCTGTAAATGCTTACCTGATAACCATCATATTTGTTCAGCCCATCATCTGTTCCAAACCAAATGAAACCCCTGCTATCCTTCAATATACAGGTAACATTTCCACTTGACAAGCCATTACCAATGGTGAGCTGATTAAAGCTGAACGACTGTGAGCATACGATATCTACCCAAAGCAGCAATACAAACAACAAAGCACCCTTCCTGATACGTAACAAACTTATACTTATCATCATATAGCAGACAAAAACATCAGTTATTGAACCTGTCCAAACAAGCTCATTAAGAAATATACCGGTTTAATTACTTTTTCAATTCAAAGTTATAACCAGTGCTGATACTGTCAGTAACATTATTGTAAAATTTTAACAAAAGCAGGAACAGGAATTACTGGTACTTACTATCCTACCCACTCATAATCCAGCTGCCTTTTATCCAGGTTAGCTGCTATTGCTTTGATACGCACTTTATCGCCCATTGTAAATTTTTTGTGGGTACGCATTCCTATCAGTGCATAATCACTTTCAGAATGTTTAAAGCTGTCGTATGCGGCCAGACTGGTAATTGAAATCAGCCCCTCGCAAAGATGATCCACTGTTTCAGCCCAGAAGCCAAACTTGGATACGCCGCTTACAATAGCATCAAACTCCTCTCCAATATAATTGCTCATGAACTGTACCTGCTTGTATTTGTTGGCGGAGCGCTCACATTCCATGGCGGCCCGCTCCCGCTCGCTGCAATGCTTACACTTTTCTTCCATCCTCTTATCTACCGTTACCCGGTCTTCCAACACTTCCTGTAAAATACGGTGCACCATCACATCAGGGTAACGGCGTATAGGAGAAGTAAAATGACAGTAATGTTCAAATCCAAGCCCGTAGTGGCCTACATTACTTTCAGTGTATTTGGCTTTGGCCATTGTACGAATACCCAACTGTTGCAAAACGGCTTCTTCGGGACGGTCCTTTACATCTTTCAATAATTTATTGAACGAATCGGCAATTGCCTCTGCGCTGGATATATCAAACTTATAACCAAACTTATTGGCAAAAGCTATAAACGGCAATAGCTTTTCTTCATCAGGGGTATCGTGTATCCTATAAGGAAAAGGAATAGATTTATTATTGATCTTTATTTTAGACACGTGTTTGGCAACGGTACGGTTAGCCAGCAGCATTAACTCTTCTATCAGCTGATGTGCCTCTTTGCTTTCCTTTAAAATAATGCCAACAGGGTTCCCTTTTTCGTCCAGCTTAAAGCGCACTTCGGTGGAGTTAAAATTAATGGCCCCCTCATCAAATCTCAGCCCACGAAGGGTTTGAGAAATATTGTTAATGGTTTGTATCACTTCAGCATGATCGCCCTGGCCGGTTTCAATGATCTCCTGCGCTTCTTCATAACTATATCTTCTGTCAGAATGAATAACAGTTTTACCCAGCCAGTATTGCTTTACTTCGGCTTTATCATTGAGCTGAAAAATAGCCGAAAATGCCAGCTTATCTTCTTTGGGCCTTAAAGAGCATAAAACATTGGAAATCTCTTCCGGCAGCATAGGGTTTACCCTATCGGGCAGATATACCGATGTAGCTCTTTGATACGCCTCATCGTCCAGCTCGTTGCCCGGTGTTACGTAATGGCTTACATCAGCAATATGCACACCAATTTCATGATTACCGTTTTTGAGCTTACGATACGAAATGGCATCATCAAAATCTTTGGCATCAGCCGGATCAATAGTAAAGGTCAGCACCCGGCGCACATCCTTACGCAGTTTTATTTCGTCTTTTGTAATGGTCTCCGGAAGGCGGGCAGCTATCTCCAGGGCCGCATCTGAAAAGCTTAAGGAGAAGCCATTTTCCAGCATAATATTTTTCATAGCTGCATCTGCCATATCTTCCCCGCTTAACGTGGAAACAACCGTAGCCGAAGGCTTTTTACCATCGCCGCCCCAGTCCAGCACACGTGCTATAACTGATTCACCATCCTTAGCCCCATTCAGGTTTTCCTGCGCTACATACAGGTCAGGGATATTCCTGTCTTTATCGCCCAGTACAAATGCAAAGCCTTTGTTCATCTGCAGTTTTCCAATAAATTCACTGCGCTTACGTTGTACTACTTCTGTTATTTTTCCTTTTGCGCGGCCATCATATCCACTGGTCAGCTTCACCCGCACCGTATCGCCGTCCATCGCATTTTTAAGCCCGTCGGGCAGCACCATTACATCTTCTTCTAATCCCTCTACAATCACAAAACCCCGGCCACCACGGGTTACTTCCAGCCTGCCTTTTAGTGTATTCTCCACTTCACGCCTGGCACGTGTGGATTTGGCCAGGGCCCTGGTTTTCTTTTTAGGTTTATTACTCTTACTCATTTTTAATTTTTACTTTAATCATTATATTTTTTTGAACCACGAAGATCCCAAGACACTAAGTAACACGAAGTTGTTGCAATACCACCCTCTTTATTCCGTCCCTTATGCAATATCTTTCGTGTCTCTTAATTTCCTTAACAATAATCTTTGTGCCTCTTCGTGTCTTTGAGGCTTTGTGGTCCCTTTCTTGCAACTCTAAACCACACTACATTATTTTTCCAATACGCTACCCTCCTGGTTTATCTGTAACACGTAATTTCTCACACAATCATCAAACGTATTTCCTTCTCCAAACAAGAACTTATGCTGTACCGGTAATGCAAATACAGGCGCCCCTTTTAAGTGCTCCCATTCTATCAATCGTACTGCATCTTTTTCCGTTGTTAAAATAATCTTATTTCCTATATCACCCGACTGATATGTGCCCAAAATATCCCCAATATCCTTTTCTGAAAAATTATAATGATCAGGAAAATTAAAGTGCCTAATTTGTAAATTGAAGCGCTTTAAATAATCAACCAAAGGCCCGGGGTTGGCAATACCGGTTACCAGCACTATCTCTTTCACATCTTCTAAATCCCTGCATTCATTATTGAAAATATTATATATGCTCCCGTAATCAATAACAGTAAAAAACACTTGCTGGTGAGATAAAGGCCTGATGTTATCTATAACCTGTTGCCTGCCCACATTACCGAGATGCTCATCACACTTGGTCACTACAATTACGTCAGCGCGTTTATAATTCGATTTTAAATCCCTGAGGGTCCCGGCGGGCAGATATCCATCGCCTGTAAAAATATTATTATAATCTGTAAGTAAAATATTGAAACCAGCAGTTACAGCACGGTGCTGATAAGCATCATCTAAAATAATAACATTTATTCCGGGCTTTTGTTTAAGTAGCTGTTCAATAGCAGGTGCCCGCTCCTCTCCCACAGCCACTGCCACGCCCGGAAACTTTTTATGAAACTGCATGGGCTCATCTCCAATATCACTGGTCACCGTATGTTCATTAGCCAACAGGAAGCCTTTTGTTTTACGCTTATAACCGCGGCTTATTACAGCTGCGTGTAATTTTTGCGGCCCGTTTGAATACTCAGAAAATGGATTTGCAAGCAAACGCAGCAAATATTCTACCATTGGCGATTTACCAGTACCTCCCACAGACAGGTTGCCCACGCAAATAGTGGGCACATCAGGCTTGTAAGACTTAAGGATATTTAAATTGTACAGGCTGTGATAGAAAAAAACACCTGCCTTATACAGCCAGGAAAAGGGTACCAGTAAAATATTCTTCTGCTTTATTATATTGCTAAAACTCATACATCCTTCCGGGTGTGATACAATAGTTTAAAGGTACGTCAAATTCGTTGCGGTCAGTAATTTCATCAACAGGTTCATAATAACTTAACCCTATTTTTATTATATCCGGCCTTGTATGCAGCAGGTATTTATCGTAAAAGCCTTTTCCATAACCAACGCGATAGCCTTTTTTATCAAAACACAATAATGGGATGATCACCATGTCGATCGAATCAGGAGTTATGATTTCAGTACTTTCTGGTTCAGGCGTACCGTATTTATTTTTAATGAAAGGCGTGTCAGCTGTTACAGCAACGGCCTTCATGGTATAGCTTTCAAATTCACAAACCGGATAAGCGACCTGTAATCCCGGGTTCCTGAAAAGAAGATAATCAACAATCGGGTCTGTATTGACTTCCATCTCCATTGCGGCATAGGTAAACAATACATTTATATCAGGCAGGGCCAGGTTTTGGAACTGTATCAATACCAGGTCATCCCACTTCATACGCTGCTGCGAAGTAGTGGCTCTTCTTTTCTCTGCAAATATTTTACGTGCGTCAGATTTTAACATGTACCCCTCTCCCCTAAAGGGTAAGATTTTTAATTTTTAAATACAGAAAAGATAGTAGTTCCGTAATTTTTTTCGAAACTATACTTGTCAAAAGTCTTATAATCATTTCGCGGTGTATGCTCCAGTACAAATAATCCGCCGGGTGCTATCAAGTTTTGGCTAACAATAATGCGCGGTAATTCATCTATCTCTGTTAACGCATAAGGAGGGCCTGCAAAAATAAAATCGTATTGCTGGCTATGCCCAAACAGGAACCTGAAGACATCCATTTTTACGAACCTGATATTGTCGATTTTTAAAGCCGTAGCAGTTTTCTTAATAAAGTCAAACATCTGGTTATCCTTCTCCACTATGGTTAAATCGCCTGCGCCCCTGCTGGCCAGCTCGTAGCTGATGCTGCCCGTGCCACCAAACAGATCAAGGGTTTTAATACCATCAAAATCCATGCGGTGCTGCAAAGTATTGAACAATCCCTCTTTGGCCACATCGGTTGTTGGGCGGGTGTAAGGCATTTTAGCGGGGGGATGTATTTTTCTTCCGCCTAAGCTTCCAGCAATAATTCGCATATTGTAAGTTCATTGAGCGATGTAAAATAATGGGATGGCATACCGGATGCATCATCTATCCAACCGGCCGGTTTTAACGAGATATGCAGGAAATAATCATACAGTTCCCTGTACAACCTGGAGTTTGAGTCTATTAATCCCGAAACCTGCAACAGCACCTGCTCCTGCGAAAAAGCAAATACTTCGCACATTTTGAGCAGATAAAAAGATACATCGGCAGGTGATGTATATCTGTAGGATTTCGCCAGCAACAGGCTTTCGCCTTTAAAGGCAATTACGGTAAACCTGCTCTCCAAAAAATCTACCCGCAGCAACCCATCTCCAGGAAATTCAGTTACTGCTTTTATTTTTACACTATATGCATGTAAGTATCCTGAAGAGGGGAAATGATGCACCATCCATGTTAAAATATCCGGAGGAACGGTGTAAATATTAGCAATTCCTTTTTCTTCCATCAGCTCGGTTATAACATGGTCCTGCTGATCTGCACCTTCCAGGTACATCAGAGGCATTGCATCTGCCAGTGTCCTGTCCGCTGGCAGTAAAGTATTAAACCCAAAATCAAGCTCTGTTATTATTTTTTCAAAACTGCCCTGCAGAACAGCATTATTTTCAATGATCTGGTCCAGGATACCTGTACTGATGGTTTTAAAACTGTAGCGTTTTAACTGCAGCAACTTTTTTTCTTCAGGATCATAAATGCAAAAACTAAAATAATCATTCCCTACCTGTAGGGACAGGTAGCTATCCTGCGGATCTACACTATTATTTATTGAAATACTGAACTGCTCCTTCAATGTTATGCTCTTTGATTTTATGTGCAGCAAATATCACATAAATATTGAAGATTTACCATGGATGCATAAGTATTTTTCGCGTTTCGCCTCATCCCTCCGAGGGAGCCCCTCTCTTGCCCAGGTCTACCGGTCTTAAGTGTTCGAAACCTTAGAAAAATCTCGAAGAGATGTTATTATTATAGAAAAATAGTTTGGATTTTGGACGAAAATCCCGAAGGGGTAACACAGGATATTATGCCATCCCTTCAGGATTCTAATCGGTGTATATGCTTTTTTTATAATAATATCAGCCCTGTCCGTCCGGCAGGCGGGCTTTCAGGCTTGATTAAAACATATTTTTCAGGTTTCGAACAGTAGTAGCCTTACGGCCTGGGTATATACGTTACATATACAGATGCCCGAAAAAGTTTTATGCACATGTTCTGTCATATTTTTAATCTTTGCAGGCTGAAATTTTAACTGACAGCAACACTGATTTTTATTGTATGGCAACAGGAGGCGGACTGGAAACCCTGAAAATAGATATAAGCAACCGGCAGATCATTAAAATAGCTGGCCCTATTGCGCTTGCCATGATGGTACCTCAATTGAACCTGATAGCTAACACTGTTTTCCTGAGCCAGTTAGGGGAAACTGAATTAGGTACTGCAGGTATTACCGGCGTGTACTATCTCGTATTTGCATTAATAGGTAATGGGCTCAACAGCGGCTTACAGGCATTAATAGCACGCAGAGCAGGGGAAAACAAACCCGGAGAGATTGGCCGGCTATTTTTACAGTCTGTTTATATTTCCCTGCTGTTTGCAGCAGGCATGATCCTTTTAAACTATTGCCTGGTAGCGCTTTTCCTGTCTTCAGTATTGAAGAGTGATATCGTTTTAAAGGAAGCCGTTTCTTTCTTAAAAATAAGAGCCTGGGGATTACCGTTCCTATACCTTTTCCAGATGGGCAATGCCCTGCTGGTAGGCACTAATAACAGCAAATACCTGAAGTACGGATTTATTGCTGAGGCATTAGTAAATATATATTTTGATTATGCGCTTATCTTCGGGAAATCAGGTTTTCCGGCCTTTGGTTTTAACGGGGCCGCTTATGCGTCTATACTTGCCGAATTTACAGGGGCAGTAGTAGTGTTTGCCATTATTTTCAGGAAAGGTTTTGTAAACAGATTTGCTTTATTCCGGCACAAGCGCCCCGATAGTCATACCATCAAAATTATTTTTAACCAATCGTTGCCGCTGGTAATGCAGTTTGTATTAAGCGTGAGCGCGTGGTTACTATTTTATGTTTTTATAGAGCATCACGGAGAACGCCCGCTGGCCATTAGTAATACTATGCGCAACATTTTCGCGCTCTTTGGTATTTTCACCTGGTCTTATGCCAATACCACTAATATGATGGTGAGTAATATTATCGGGCAGGGACGAAGCCATGAAGTATTATACCTGATCAGGAAAATAACAAAGCTTAGCTTCTTTACTGTTATTACATTATGTATTGTGCTTAATCTTTTTCCTGAAACTTTATTGAGTATTTATGGCACAGATGAAAGCTTTGCAGCAGAAGCTATACCCGTGATAAGAACTATTTCCGTTTCCCTTATGATGATGGCTATTGCCGTAATATGGCTGAACAGCATCACCGGTACGGGCAATACCAGGGTGAACCTGCGTATTGAAATAGTTGCTATTGTAGTTTATTCCATCTATGTATTCATAGTAATAGAAAAGCTGCAATTATCTCTTGTGTACGCCTGGGCCAGTGAATTCTTGTACTGGTTCATCACTTTCATTTTAGCATGGCTGTATATGCGCAGCAATAAATGGAAGACAAAAGAAATATGGAAGTAGGATCGCTCAAAAATCGCCACAGGAGATCCGTTCAGCAAAAATCTATATACTAATAAAGAAGCTTTTCCGCTTCCCAGGCTTGTTAAGGATACAGCAAATACTTCTTCCTCATTTCTTTATACTGACTTAAGCCGGGCTCCCAGGAAGCGCGGATCTCTGCTTCAGATTTTCCGTCAATGATCTGCTGTCGGAACAAACCATTCCCTATGAGGTTTTCAATCTTACCCATCTGGTTGCTCAGCTTTGAATCAAAGAACTTTTCTTTATGCGGATGGGCTTTATACAACTGCATGACCCATTGCAGGTTGATCTTACCGCTTTTACGCAGCTTTTCAACATCATATTGACGAAGATCCAGACCATAGCAAACCTGGTTCATAAACAAAGGTGTTTCTGCCATGCCTTTAATGGGTTTAGGTGTAAAGGAAAAAGCGTATTTCCCTTTCAGGTCAGGACTTCCCAGCACCGTAAAGGGAAACATAGTGCCGCGTCCGTGATTCAGATAAACGCCCTCAAACATGCAGGTAGACGGGTATAATAAAATAGCCTGCTGTGTATTCAGATTGGGAGAGGGTTTTACAGGCAAAGTATAAGGCAGGTTATGGCTGTAATTTGCTACTTTAATAATCTTCAGCTTGCATTTTACCCCATTAGTAAGCCAGCCCTCGCCGTTAGCCATTTGCGCAAACTCGGCCACCGTTAACCCGTGCGACATGGGAATGGGGAACATGCCAATCCCCGACTTATATTTCATATCCAGGATAGGACCATCAATAACATTAGCATTGGGATTGGGCCGGTCCAGGATCAGCATCTCCTTATCACTTTCTGCACAGGCTTCCATTAACCTTGACAACGCATTAATATTAGTATAAAAGCGCACCCCTACATCCTGCAGGTCGTATATCAGCACATCCACATCGGCCATGTCCTGCTTTGTAGGCTTGTTCTTAGCGCCGTATAGAGAAATAATGGGAATACCTGTAGCCGGATCTTTCTCATCGCTTACTTTAATACCGGCGCTCGCATTACCACGAAACCCGTGTTCCGGGCCAAACACTTTTACAATATTTATACCGAGACTTTGAAGGCTGTCTACCAAATGCTTCTTCCCTATAATAGTGGTGGGATTGGCCATCACCGCTACCCGCCTGCCTTTCAGGTAATCTATATACAAATTTGTCTGATCAGCCCCGGTAATGATCTTTTCATTACCTAATACAGGGTCTGGCTTTTTCATACCCAAACCAATAAAAGAAAAAAGGGCAATAGCAATAATCCACTTCATTATGATACAGTTTTATTAATTCCTTCAAACTTACATGAAATTTTCCTTGCTAAAAAAGGTGTTTAAACTTTTCACAGTCATCGTAGTTTTTATGTAAAAAAAACACCCTTTATTTATGAGTATTTTTTTTGTTATGTATTTTTCCTTATGTACCTTTATAGGTAATCAATGGCTCATTTACTACTGTATATGAGATATAAAAAACTTCATCCTGATTCTGAGAGCTATCTGCAAGAAGCATATTACAACACCATCATCACCCACCGTAAAAACATGATGGAAAAATGCAATGCCAAAAATGCAGTGGAGCTGGTAGCAAATGCCATCCGTAAATCAATCATATAAATAATTATGGAAACCTTACTTTTTTTTCATGGCGGCCCGGGGCTTAATAGCAATTCCGAACAGCAAATACTTACAGAGGATTATAAAAGCAGGGGATTAGCTTTTAAAGGATGGAATGAACCTTCGTCATTAAGAGGTACTTTCAATAGTGATTTTCCCGGTACAAGATTTGAGCAACTGCTTGATAGTGCTGAAAAGTTTCTTTTCAATAATTATAATGGCCGGCCTGTATACCTTATGGGGCACAGCCTGGGATGCCAGACAGTAGCACGGCTGTTACAAAAGCACAGCGATAAAATAAAGGCAGTTTTTATGTCTGCACCCTGTTTTCATATTTTTGAAGCAGATAAGAATATATTCACTTTTGTTCAAAAAGACTACGAAGATCATGGCGATACAATTGTATCAGAAAAAATGAAACAAATTATCAGCTCTTTCTCTGAAAGCTTTGACAGCAATATTCAAACCGGCTGGGAATTGGCGCTGCAAAATCCCAGGACTTTTAATTATTACTGGAACAACAAAAGCAGTCAGGTGAGCTATTTTTCACACGCTACAACTCCGGAATATTCTATTGATGCAGAAAGTTTCCTTGAAGTAAGAAAATCATTTGCTGATATAGAATTATTTGCCTGTGATAAGAAAACCATTATTTTTTACAGTGAAAAAGATCCCGTAATTACCCCTGAAAAAGAAAAAGCAGTTATTACCAAACATTTCTCAAAACTGGCAATATATAATACAGACGCATCATCTCATTATCCACATATTGAAGAAACTGAAAAAATTCTGAATATCATTGCAAGGGAAACAAATCAAAATAATTCCTGATTACAGCAACACGCAACCAACAGGGTCTAACCCCGGATAAGTTTTGAAAAGGTTCCCCGGATGAACAGCATAAGCCAAATAAGCTACAATACTTCACACAATACTGACCATTGTTTCTTAGCAGGGTTTGCCCACCAGACCGAATCTGTTTGGACGGATGTGCAATGATTTCACGTTTTCATGCCGGGGAAAATATACATTTGCTATAAATCCATGCTATATGAATAACAAGGAAGTTTATATCGTTTCGGCCGTACGCACGCCTATAGGAAGTTTTGGCGGCGCTTTAAAAGATTTTTCAGCCACACAATTGGGCGCTATAGCAATCAAGGCGGCTGTTGAAAGAGCAGGCATCCTTCCCGGAGATATTCAGGATGTGCTCATGGGCTGCGTGCTACAGGCCAACCTGGGCCAAGCCCCTGCACGGCAGGCTGCTTTGTTTGCCGGCCTTCCTAATGAAGTGAGCTGTACCACTGTAAATAAAGTATGTGCCAGCGGTATGAAAGCTATTGCGCAGGCAGCACAAAGCATTTTGTTGGGCGATGCGGATATTGTAGTAGCCGGAGGTATGGAAAGCATGAGCAATGTGCCCTTTTATGCGTCCTCCCTGAGATGGGGTAACAAATATGGTAATACCAGCCTGGTTGATGGTCTTGCCAAAGACGGATTGACTGATGTATATGACGGTGGCGCCATGGGTGTGGCTGCCGAGTTATGTGCCGGCGAGTGCCATATCAGCCGCGAAGAGCAGGACGCCTTTGCCATAGAAAGCTATAAGCGCAGCCAAAGCGCATGGAATGAAGGCAGGTTTGCCCGGGAGGTAATTTCCATATCCATCCCGCAAAAAAAAGGCGAACCCATTATTTTTGATAAGGATGAAGCACCCTTCAACGTTAAGTTTGATAAGATACCTTCTTTAAACCCTGCCTTTAAAAAAGATGGCACTGTAACAGCAGCCAACGCCAGCACTATGAACGACGGGGCAGCCGCTCTGGTGTTAATGAGTAAAGAAAAATGCGAGGCGCTGGGATTAAAGCCTATAGCTAAAATACTATCTTATGCAGATGCCGAGCAGGCACCGGAATGGTTTACTACCACTCCTTCTCTTGCCGTTCCTAAAGCCATTGCCAAAGCAGGCTTACAAATAAATAATATTGACTTTTGGGAACTTAATGAAGCTTTCAGTGTTGTAGGGATTGAAAATACCAGGCGTATGAACCTCAATCCGGCTAAAGTAAACGTTAATGGCGGAGCTGTATCGTTAGGGCATCCCTTAGGAGCCAGTGGCGCCAGGATCATTGTAACACTTATCAATGTGCTGCATCAGCAAAATGCCAGGTATGGCGCTGCAGGTATCTGCAATGGCGGCGGCGGCGCCAGCGCTATGGTGCTGGAGGCTTGTTGATAAATAAAAAAAACAGAATGTACTTCTATAAAACCGAAGTCAGGAATACTATAAAACTGGCTTTACCCATAATTTTTGGAGAACTGGCACAAATGAGCCTTCACCTCATTGACACTGCAATGATCGGTTACACAGGCTATAAGCAACTGGCCGCAGCAGCCCTTGTCTTAAACGTCATCAATATCCCTTTTATCTTTGGAATAGGCATTACCATTTCTGTAGCGCAAATGGTGTCATTAGCTCATGGCAAATTTGATAAACAGCAGGTATCACACTATTTTT
>JAPUDO010000057.1 GCA_027493055.1 Niabella sp.
ATGCCTGTGCACTGTGACGTGCGGCAGCGTCAAAATCCTCCCCTTCCGATTCAAAAATAATGTCCCGGCTCACATTTACCAGCAGACCACAGTCTGCATTCATTGCTTTCTCCGATATATCTTTAAGACTGCCCCCCTGCGCACCCACACCCGGAACCAACAAAAAATGCCCTGGTACTATTTTACGTATAGCTGTAAAAGAGTCTGATTGAGTAGCGCCTACGACAAACATGATGTTTTCATCTGTTCCCCATTGTGAAACGGTTTTCAATACCTTTTCATACAGCAATCCCTCACCGCAGGGCTGCAATTCAAAATCTGCTGCTCCTTTATTGGAAGTTAAGCCCAATACAATAGCCCATTTCCCTTCGTACTGTAAAAAGGGCTGAACACTATCGCTGCCCATATAAGGCGCTACAGTAACCGAGTCGAAAGGTAATGTCTCAAAAAAGGCCCTGGCATACTGATCAGAAGTATTTCCTATATCTCCCCGCTTGGCATCGGCGATTTTGAAATGTTCGCTGCCAATATATTCCGCTGTTTTTTGCAGGGCCTCCCAGCCGGCCACACCCTGTGCCTCATAAAAAGCGGTATTTATTTTATAAGAAACGCAAAGATCCCTGGTAGCATCAATAATAGCCTTGTTAAACTCAAAAGTACCTGCGGCACTGCGTTCCAGGTGGCCGGGTATTTTGGTAACATCTGTATCCAGGCCAATACAGAGATAAGACTGCTTGGATTTTATTTGTTGTACTAATTCAGATCGGTTCATTATTTATAATTTGATTCTTTTAGCTTATGATGCAGGTTGCTGGTTACAGATTTCGGGTTTCAGGAAGAAACAGCCAGAAGCATAGAATTTCTATACCATATAATGATAGTATCTTCGCCCTCCTTATTAACCTTTATGCCATTATTAAACATTCTTCAGCCATCTTCAACAACTTTTAAACCTTAAAACTTTTCACTCTTTCACTCTGTCAACTCTCATCTGTCATCCGTCATCTGTCCTCTCCCCTAACATTCCGGCAGACTTAAAGGCACATGTACTGCAAGTCCGCCATCTGCGGTTTCCTTATACTTGAAGTTCATGTCCTGAGCTGTATCCCACATAGTTTTAATCACGTTATCCAGCGATACGCGTGCAAAATCGGGTGTGCTCTGCAAAGCCAGCTGACTGGCGGTTATAGCTTTTATAGCGCCCATGGTATTACGCTCAATACAGGGTATCTGCACCAGGCCTCCAATGGGATCGCAAGTCATGCCCAGATGATGTTCCATAGCTATCTCCGCAGCCATCAACGCCTGTTTTTGAGTACCGCCCATCGCTTCGGTCAATGCAGCGGCGGCCATTGATGAAGATACACCAATCTCTGCCTGGCAACCTCCCATAGCAGCAGAAATAGTGGACTCCTTTTTAAAGATGCTGCCGATCTCAGAAGCGGTCATTAAAAATTTTATGATCTTTTCTTCGCTATCCTCCCGGCTCCCGGCATCATTACAAAAAATACTGTAATAATGAAGCACAGCCGGTATTACACCAGCTGAACCATTAGTAGGCGCCGTTACCACCCTGCCAAAAGAAGCATTTTCCTCGTTTACTGCCAGGGCAAAACAACTTACCCAGTCCAGTGTATATTTAAAGCTGTCCCCCCCTCTCTTAATGGAGGCCACCCACTCTTCATAATTATTATAAGCTGCATTACCTGTCAGCTTTTTGTTAAGTGCTGCGGCCCGCCTTCTTACTTCCAGGCCACCCGGTAAAATACCAGCCGTATGGCAGCCCCGATATACACAGTCTTTCATCACCTGCCATATTTTCAAGATGCCCTCCCTGATCTGTGCTTCACTTCTCCAGGCCTGCTCATTTTCGTACACTATTTCGTTAATGGCAAGGCCTGTTTTAATACACCATTTCAACAGGTCGGCTGCATCATCAATAGGGAAAGGCAGGCTTACAGAGGCATCAGGTGCAGCCTCCTCGCCTTCTTTTTTTACAAAGCCACCGCCAATGGAGTAATAAGTTTCGGAAATGGCTTCACCATTATCCAGCGTGGCTAAAAAGGTAAGCCCGTTGGAATGATACGGTAATGTTTCTGTAAACAAAAATGATATGTCTGCAGCCGGATCAAAACCGGTTTCCTGTACCCCATCCAGCAGTATTTTTTTATGCTGCGCGATGTTGTTGACAGCAGGTATTATTTGCGCTACATCAAAAGTTACGGGATCAAAGCCGCAGAGGCCCAACTGAACTGCGATATCGGTGCCATGCCCTACGCCTGTTTTAGCCAGGGACCCGTATAAAACTACTTTTATGGAGGACACAGTATTTAA
Source organism: Niabella sp. (assembly GCA_027493055.1). GTDB lineage: Bacteria > Bacteroidota > Bacteroidia > Chitinophagales > Chitinophagaceae > Niabella. The sequence goes on from JAPUDO010000057.1 coordinate 2,335, forward strand.
TACGCCTTTAGCTTTCAGTTCTTTGATAAACCGCTCCGCCGCACGCCAGGGGCCAAGGGTATGAGAGCTGGAAGGCCCTACCCCAATTTTCAACATATCAAACACCGAAATAGGCTCGTATAGCATTGCAGTTACTTTACGTGGCAAAAATAAGCGAATAGCTATCAGCTTTATTAAGCGGGCACAAAAAAGCCCGGAATAAACCAGGCTTTAATAAAATTATTCCTGTTATTGAACACTCAATAGTTCTACATAAAAATACAGCGGTTGCTTCATCTCTGACCCCATAAGGCAACCATAGCCTATAATGAAGAAGAAAAGATCTTTTTAATCTTTTATTTTTCTTTTCCCCATTAGCTAACAGGAATAACTAATTGAAGCCAAAACTGAGAAAATAATTTTCGAACTGTGTTTCTACAATAATTCCTTAACATGATTCAGTAATACCATTATTATGGTTGATATTCATAATAAAAATACCGGTCGGGTAACACATCCCTGTTGTGCTCTATATTTATCTTTATTCTAGCGGTGTATGTTCGAGCGTATGGAGGCACTCCAGGAACAGGTGGCATCCCAACATAATCAGGCATATCAACAGTGGTGTTTGTTTTATAAATTTCCTTAGTTGGAAATGCTCCCATTGCCGTACTAGTTGCTGAAGTGCTTGTATAATTAAAAGGCGTAGTATTATCAGTGACTGGAAAAGTTTGGCTGTCGTAAACAATTATTCCAGGGCAGTATACAAAACCACTTTTACTCCAAAGACCAACCTTAGATTCTACATGAAAAAAACTTAAATTTGTAAATGCACCCATATTAACCCAGCTTGCAATAAAGCGCTTTTGCAGGGAAAACTGAAAATACACTCTGTAATTTGTTGACCAAATAGGTGTCCCCCACATATCTGCTCTGCCAGTAGGATAAACAATATGACTTTCAAATAACCAAGTTCTGTACCTATAAAGCGCATTAACCTTATCTTCTTGATAAGCCAATTCATAATTGTATTGTTGTCCAGATTGAGGGTTCGTGATAAGCCCATCAGCAGATCTCGCATATGTCCCTTTTTGAGAATCATTTGTAAAAGGAGACACCATTTTGAATGTCTGATATAGTTCTTTAAATTGCTTTTCACCATTTATAGATTTCCGCTCTATCTCATTAGCATTAATATAGAATGTATTGTTATTCTGATATCGCAATATATACTGTCCTATTTGAATTACTCCATATTGATTTAAAATCTTGTCCAGCAAAACTCCATTTTTGCTGTAAACCATATCATTTTTAAAATAGAAAAAGCTAGTGTCAACTACTTTTATTTTATCGTCTTCTGCCTCTAAGCGTTCTATCTGATTTGAGGTTTCAACAAACTTGTCATACAAGCTATGTTTCAAATTATTTTCAGCCTTCCAAACATTATATGCACTGTCTGACATATTAGAGACCTTGCTAATAAGTCTATCGAACTCCTCTCCATTTTTTAATACAAGATAATCTTTGGCAGAGTTTCCGAAATCTTCTGAAATATTAGCTTCACTAATATCTTTTTTGCAGCTAACAACAAATAAAAGGTAAATAACGGGCAATAGTATGCCTTTCATTGGTTTGAGTTTTCTTTTCATAGTTATTAAATAATTAGTTTAGAAGATAAACAAATGTAACAAAATATTCTTCTAAAATAATAGAACAATAAAAAAATAATTTTTATATTATTTCGCAAAAAAGCCCGGAATAAACCGGGCTTTAATAAAATTATTCCTGTTATTGAACACTCAATAGTTCTACATAAAAATACAGCGGTTGATTCATTGTCAATCCCCTGTAACAACCATACCCTAATGAAGAAGGAATGATCATTTTTATTTTACCGCCTGCCTTTATTTTTTGGAGGCCTATTGTCCAGCCGCTAATCACTTCATTCAGCTTAAATGATACATCCTGGTCAAGGTTGCTTGCATCTACCCGGTTCCCGTTGCTGGTATAGCGGCCAACATATCTAACCGTAACGGTACTTGTTGCTGTAGGAGCGGTGCCTGCTCCCGGATCAATTATTTGGTATAAGAGGCCACTGGCATCAGAGGTTGTTGTAATGGCGCTATCAGTTGCAAACTTAGTCATTACGGGCAGCTCCTGCTCTGCTGTTTTGGGAACACAAGTCTCGGTCTTGTCATTTTTTAAACAACCCGTTACCGCTGTTATTAACATTAATCCTGCGCTAAGTGCAAATAAAAATTTCCTCATATTAAACTTATCTTATCTATTTATTATTATTGCCAAATATTTTTAAGGCTTTTTCACATCAGTTAAATTGTACTGATAAATTAATTGTGAATTAGCAGGTACGGGATTTACTCCATTTGTAGCCTCACATCCAAATAGCCTGGAAGAAGGAATTATCACTCTAATCGCACCACCTTCTTTTACTTTTTGTAATGCATAAGAAAGTCCTATTAAACTTCCATAATAGTTAAGTGTGTTAGTTGCAGGAGGATTTATTGTCAAAGAATCAACAATTGCGCCATCTCCAAAGCCGTTAAGTATTCTCCCAACATATTTAAATGCTACCAGAGAATCTCCTGTAGTAAGCTGATCGCCAGATCCTGAATTTTCAATACGATAATAAAGTGCATTTTCATTATCAAAAGTGTAAGAAGCGGCTTCACTACCTAAAATAGAATCAATTATTTGCCTGTCACGCGCCAATGTGTTTGGTGTACATCGCTCAACCTTATCCTTGAAACAAGCCGTTAAAATAAGCGCTGCAAACACTGCCGCAACCGGAAACCATACCTTTTTTTTCATTTTCTTGGAGATTTAATTAAATTTTTATTTTCTGCTAATCAATTCTTTATAGCGGGCTTCGTTAATGTCCCACTTGTGGTAAGACGAGAATACACCTGCAAACGCAACAATAATTATTCCAGCAATTAATAAAATTATAAAAAGAGAAGGATCGGCATTGGCCACCATAGCTGCCCTCTTATACCATCCGCTCATGAAATTGAGAAGAATGGCAATCATTAATACAATTCCGAAAGGCAATCCCACAAGCATTTGCCTGAAAAATTTCTTCTTTTTTTGCCTGTGCGCTGCCCAGTATTTGATAAATGCCTCTTCCTCCTTTGTGTACATTTGTCAAAATTAAGCGCTTTACTGCATTTTGGTAATACAACAAAAACTTTTATCTTGCGAATTCATCATAATCAATATCTTGTGAATAATACCCCTGCCCAAACGGTACGGGTGTTAACTGGCCCTTAAACCATTAAAAATAAACAGATGAAATTAGCTCCTGTTTTAGCCAAATATCTTACAGCAAATAAAATATTACGCCTGCCTGGCCTGGGGGTTTTTCATGCCGAAAATGCTTATGACCCTAACGTGGATTACAGTAAAAAAGGAACATCGCTTTTAAATATCAGTTTTGAGCAAACCCAGGTAACGGAGCTGGATGAAACACTTATAGACTTTGTTGCCAGCGAAACAGGGAAGATGAAAGTGCTCTCAAAATCTGACCTTTTGTCTGAAATAGATGCTGTCATTAATTTTTTGAACACCGGAAAACCGTATTTTTTAAGCGGTATTGGTACCGTAACCAAAAAAATTGACGGCAGTTTTGAATTCCATAAAGAAAAATATCATCATACAGAGAAAGAAAAGAAAAAAAAGGTTCCCATTACAGAAAAGAACTCTGTTCCGCAAGCCTATATTGACGAAACAAGAAGGCCTCATAAAACCAGGCCGGCCGTTATTATACTTACGCTCTGCATCCTGGCTATAGCAGCTACCGTTTTGTTTTACATCAGGAACTCAGAAAACAATACCGGGGCTTTAGAAGAAGTTACTGCCGATACCCAGCTCCCTGAGGAAAATACAGGCACAGCCAAAGATACTATTGCTGCAAAACCAACAGCTTCGGCCTTCAGTGGCTCGTACAAATTTGTGCTTGAAACAGCCGCGCAACCCCGGGCATTCAAAAGATACAACCAGCTGAAAAAGATCAACTGGCCGGTGGAACTGGAAACTGCTGACTCTGTTACCTATAAGCTGTTTATTCCGCTACCCAAAGCCAGTACCGATACGGTAAAAGCTAAAGATTCATTAAGCAGGCTTTCGGGAAGAAAAGTGTGGATAGAGCCATGAAATGTAGAATTTAAAATGTAAAATATTGAATTTTAAATAAAAAAAGCCTGATGATAGTTGACGGATGACAGTTGACAGACACAAGGCGTTAGATTTCAGTACTTAGTATTTAGACGACAGACTGTAAACCATAAATTTAAGTATAAATGACAACTAACAGAGAATAGTTGACAGAAGGCCAGTAACTATTAGATGAAGGCAGGCTTCTCACCGAACACAGGACAGGACACAACCTTCAGTCTTCCGACCTCGGACTTCTGACTTTCCTAACCCAACCTTTTGTACAGCTTTTTTCGTCTGAGTTAAAAATAGAATCATGAAGGCTATCTACTTTTTGCTGATCGCGGGGGTTTTATTTGTTTCCTGTGCTTCTTCCCAAACCCATACGGAAGCAAAAACTAAAATAAATGAATGGCGCAGCCTGCTGAAACTGAGCCCAGAACAGGTAACAAAACTGGAAACAGTGGAATCAGGCTACCTGGCAAAGATGCAAAAGTTAAACACTGCTGATAAGAAATACAATGATCAATTATCCAGGTTAAAACATAAAAGGGATATTTCCCTGCAAAGGATATTAAGCCGCGAACAATATATTAAATTCCAGGCGCTGGAAGATAACCGCATCAAAAGAGGGATTATCCGGTTCTAAAAGTATTATTACTTTAGCCTGAGAGGACCCATCCGTACTGACTCTTTTAAACGCTTATCCCTTGGAGAGGAAATATTGGTTTTGCCAAACTTATACACGCTTCTTGGGGCAGTATTTACATTGGCTGATGCCGGCGCAGGTAATCCTGTAACTTCAGCAATAGCTCTTGCCAGTAAATAATCATCCGTTGATCCTATTGGTTTCCATGCCGAAGGCTGGTTTTCTATGCTGGTTACAGGAATATCGGGGACCAGGTAGCCCGGATTCTCAAAATCCTTGCCTGTACCATCTGCATATTTAGCTAAAATAGGCTGCATAGCCCAGTTCTTAAGGATATTTTTGTCGGCACTGGATACGCTCTCGCTTCTGTACACCGTATTGCCTTTATCCTCATCATAAGCATGTATGGTATAAGATGCAGTAAACTTACCCCCGGTGTTGCTGCCAATATGCACTACCTGCATATAAGGTCTGAGGCAAAAAGTAAGTAATTCAGCGGCAGAATAAGAGTCGTCTGTAGCAATGATATATACTTTGTTCAGGTTTAAATTGGCATTCAGCGGGGTAATACCTCCAACAACACCCAGCGAATCCACTATCCCGCCTCCAAAGATCTCGTTAAGAAAGCTGTTAAAAGTCAGCTTAAAGAACGGTTTTTTATTTTCTACGTCAGCTCTGGGCGCTATCAGTGAAGCCAGGTAAACTGCCGCCACCTCATCTCCGCCGTGATTATATCTTAAATCAATGATCAGATCAGTAACCCCCTGTTCTTTAAAATCGGCAAAAGTGTTATACAGCTGGGCGTTAAATCCCCCGATAAAATTGGTATAGAACAAGTAGCCGATCTTCTTTCCTGCAAAAACCGACTTATCCTTATACACACTATCCACTAATACAGGATTGGTTTGTATGGTAACAGGCGTAATGCTAACCGTTCTGGGATTAGTAAAATTCTGGTCGTTAACATTGATGCTTATTGTGTTGGTTTCAAACAGCTTCTCCACATTGGAAGCAGTAATACTGGCCCCTCCTATTTTATCAATAATATTTCCCCGGGTAATCCCTGCCTGCGCAGCAGGTGTATTGGGAAAAACATACTTTACTACGGCCACTAAATTTTGTTCGCCAAACTTTAGAAAGTCCAGGCTCCAACCAAAATCTTTAGGAGTACCGGCAAAATCAGCATACAGGGCGTCCACATCATCTGTGATCCATGACCAACCGTGTTCTTTGTCAATTGGGCTCAATACACTTTTAAAATAGGCTTTGGGATCGGTATTGTTAGCAGCGGTGGGTTTTTTATTAACCATCAGATCGGCCCAAAGATAATAGGTAGACAACCCGTCATAGACAAATTGAGATACAACAGCCGAAGTATTGTCCGGCTTATCAATATGGTCTTTTTTAGGGCAGGCTGTAAGTACTACAAGCAGTACCGGTAAAAATGATATTACTTTTTTCATTGTAGGGTATGAACTCGCAAAAACAGAGCGAAATGTTTAATTATTATCCTCAACACATGCCAGCATTGCTATGCAAAGATTATTTTTTTATTGCACTTGCTAAAATTAATTCTTTTTGCGGTTCATTTAAATTAAATGGTTTACTTTTCGTGCTGTTTTATAACGCATTTTTATGGCAAAGAACAATTTAAGAAAAGAGCTGGCTCTGGAATACCATGCCAAAGGCAGGCCCGGTAAAATAGAAGTAATCCCCACCAAAGAAGCTAAAACCCAAAGAGACCTTTCCCTGGCTTATTCGCCGGGAGTGGCTGTGCCCTGCCTCGAAATAGCCGATGATATAGAAAATGTGTACAAATACACTGCTAAAGGCAACCTGGTTGCTGTTATCAGCAATGGTACCGCAGTGCTGGGCCTGGGAGATATTGGCCCTGAAGCAGGAAAACCGGTAATGGAGGGTAAAGGCGTGCTGTTTAAAATATTTGCCGATATTGATGTTTTTGATATTGAAGTAAACGAAAAAGATCCCGTAAAATTTGTAGAGATCGTACAGGCGCTGGAGCCTACTTTTGGCGGTATTAACCTGGAAGATATTAAAGCGCCCGGTTGCTTTTATATAGAACGCGAGCTGAAAAAACGACTTAAAATTCCTGTAATGCACGATGACCAGCACGGAACAGCTATTATAAGCGCCGCCGCCCTGGTTAATGCCCTGGAAATTCAGAAGAAAAAAATAGAGAAAGCGAAGTTTGTAGTAAACGGCGCCGGTGCTGCCGCTATGGCCTGTGCGCTGCTTTACCAGGAAATGGGTGCCAGGCCTGAGAACTTCATCATGTTTGACAGCAAAGGCGCTTTGTACAAAGGCCGCCCCGGACTGGATGAGATAAAAGCCCCTTTTGCTACGGCAGCAAAAAATGTATCTCTCACTGAAGCATTAAAAGGCGCAGATGTATTTATAGGCCTAAGCACTGCCAACGTGTTAAAGGCAGATATGGTAAAGGGTATGGCTAAAAACCCTATCGTTTTTGCTATGGCCAACCCCGATCCTGAAATATCCTGGGAAGAAGCTACCACCGCACGTAAAGATGTGATTATGGCTACCGGGCGGAGCGATTATCCCAACCAGGTAAATAATGTATTGGGCTTCCCGTATATTTTCAGGGGAGCGCTGGATGTAAGGGCTACGCAAATTAATATACAAATGCAGCTGGCAGCAGTTAAAGCGCTGGCAGAGCTGACCAAAACGCCGGTGCCGGATATGGTAAACCTGGCATATAACCAGCAATCCCTTCATTTTGGGCCTGAATATATTATTCCCAAACCGCTTGACCCCCGCCTGCTGTCCACGGTAGCCCCGGCAGTAGCAAAAGCCGCTATAGCCTCGGGCGTGGCAAGGTTCACTATAGAAAACTGGGAACAATATGAGCATGACCTGAATAAAAGGCTGGGGCTGGACAACCAGGTATTGCGCGTATTAGGCGCCAAAGCCAGGAGCGCGCCCAAGCGCATTGTATTTGCTGAAGGGGAGAATGTGAACATACTGAAAGCGGCACAGATTGTAGCAGATGAAGGCATAGGGTTTCCTACACTCCTGGGCGATATGAAAAAAATAAAGGAGCTGGCCCATGCACATAAGATCGACATCAGCGGAATGCCGGTGATCAATCCCCGGGGCGAAGAGGCTAAGCTAAAAAGAGCCGTATATGCTGATACTTTCTATAAAAAAAGGGCCAGGAAAGGTTACACTTTTGATGAAACGGCCAAGCTGATGGAAGACCGGAATCATTTCGGCTGCATGATGGTAGAATGTGGCGATGCAGATTGTATGATATCGGGACTTACCAAAAGGTATTCAGATGCGATCCGCCCGGCTTTACAAATTATAGGTACGGAAGATGGCGTAACAAAAGTAGCAGGCATGTACCTGGTGATGAGCTCAAGAGGGCCGTTATTTTTAGCAGATACTACAGTTAACCTGAACCCCACCGCAGAGGAACTTGCAGAAATTGTACTGTTAACTGCAAAAGAAGTAGCTGCATTTAATATTACACCCCGAATAGCCATGCTCAGCTACTCCAACTTTGGCAGCAGCAGCACACCTGAAGCGCAGCTGGTAGCCAGGGCAAGGGAAATAGTAAAACAAAAAGCCCCCTCGCTGATAGTGGATGGGGAAATGCAGGCTAATGTGGCGCTGAACAATACATTGCTTAAAGAAATGTACCCTTTCAGCGAGCTGGTGGATAAAGAAGTGAATACCCTGATCTTCCCCAACCTGGCATCAGGTAATATTACCTACAATATTTTAAAAGAAATCGGTTCTTCTGACGTGATTGGCCCTATACTTCTAGGGTTAAAAAAACCGGTACATTTGTTGCAATTAGGTAGCACGGTGAGCAATATTGTGAATATGGCTTTGATTGCCGTTACAGATGCCCAGCTAAAGTTGGCTGGAACAAACGTTACCGGTAAATCTGCCAGGAAAAAATAATAACTCCCGCAGTACCGAAAAGCGATTTTAATAACACTAAACCTGTTTTATTTTTGAAAATACTAAGAGAATTTGGGGAGTATATAAAAATGTTCAAAGGCATGTTCAGGATGCCCGAGAACAGATCTATGTACTGGAGGCAGTTCATGCTTCAATGTAATGATATAGGTATTGGTTCGCTGGGCATTATCAGCATCATATCTGTATTCATTGGTGCTGTATCAACTGTACAAACCGCGTATCAGCTGGTTTCCCCCATCATTCCTAAAACCACTATTGCACAAATTGTAAGGGATACGGTGATCCTGGAGTTTGCCCCTACTCTTGGCTGTATTGTGCTGGCAGGTGTGGTAGGCAGTAAAATTGCCAGTGAGCTGGGCAATATGCGGGTAAGCGAACAAATAGATGCCCTGGAAATTATGGGTATCAACACCAAAGCGTATTTAATTCTGCCTAAAATACTGGCAGGAGTGGTTACCATCCCGCTATTGATCATTATAGCAATGGTTTTGGGTATTGTTGGCGGACGTATTGCAGGCTCCGCAGCGGGTATTATAGATCCGTCTATTTACGACAACGGGTTATTGATGAATTTTAACGGCTACAATGTATTTTTTGCACTAACCAAGAGCTTTGTATTTGCATTCCTTATTACCAGTGTTCCCTCCTTTTACGGCTATCATGTAAAAGGAGGTGCGTTAGAGATCGGGCGTTCCAGTACAAGGGCCGTAGTGGTTTCGTGCGTGCTGTTACTGCTGGCAGATTATATATTATCGGCATTAATGCTTTAAATCTTAGTTATATGCGGTTTGACGGGTTAAATAAAAACGGCAGTATATAAGCATATGGGTTTAATTGAAGGGATGATAGCAGAACAGCAGATATCGTATCATACAATCAACGGTCATCTTTCATCTGCCAACCATATATAGCAATGATAGAAATAAAAAACATTAAAAAAAGTTTTGGCGAAAAGGTAGTGCTGAAGGAAGTGAGTGCTGTAATGGAGCCAGGAAAATGCAACCTTATTATTGGTTCAAGCGGCAGCGGTAAAACCGTTTTAATGAAATGTATTGTGGGCCTGATGCAGCCTACCGAGGGAGAAGTGATCTATAACGGGAAGAATTATATTACCATGTCGCTGGAAGAAAAAAAGGCCATCCGCAAAGAGATCGGGATGCTTTTCCAGGGTTCAGCGCTGTTTGATAGTCAAACCGTGGAGCAGAATGTAATTTTTCCCCTGGATATGTTCAGTACCGATAAGTATGCTGTAAAAAGAAAACGGGTAAAAGAAGTGCTGGACAGGGTGCACCTGGCGGAGGATGCCTATAAAAAATTCCCTTCAGAAATAAGCGGTGGTATGCAAAAGCGTGTGGCCCTGGCCAGAGCTATTGTGTTAAATCCCAAATACCTGTTCTGCGACGAGCCTAACTCCGGCCTCGATCCTCAAACCTCTATTGTTATTGACAAGCTGATTAAAGAAATAACCGAGGAATATGAAACTACCACTATCATGAACACGCACGATATGAACAGTGTAATGGAAATTGGCGACCATATTGTGTATATGCACCAGGGTACAAAGGAATGGGAAGGAACCAATAAGGAAATTATATACAGCGATAACCAGAAGCTCAACGAATTTATTTTTGCCTCGCAGTTTTTGCAGGATGCCAAGCACATGCGTATGATACAGGAAACGGGCGAGATTCCCAAAAATGTGCACGATGATGTGCGCGATGCGCTGGAAGAGAAATTCAACACAGATATGGATGGCGATGGGATTGTGGGATCTCCTGCTGAATGATGAGCGGGAGAAAAGTGGACGGAGGACAGATGAGAGTTGACAGAGTGCAAAAGTTGAAAGGTTGAAAATAACTATTAGCAGAAAGCAAAAAGCTGGAAGCTGGAAGCAGAAGGTTAAATGCCGGTTTTTTCTTCGGTCTTCTGATCTCGGACTTCCCGACTTTCTACAGAGGACGGAGGACAGTTGAGAGTTGACAGGGTAAAAGTTAGAAGATTGAAACTAACTATTAGCAGAAAGCAAAAAGCTGGAAGCGGAAGGTCAAATGCCGGTTTTTTCTTCGCTCTTCTGACCTCCGACTTTCTGACTTTCCTGACTTACGGACTATTTCCAGAGAACGGATGACAGATGAGAGTTGACAGAGCTGATAGGGTTTGGCTATGAAACATGCACTACTTATCCAGCAACCAGAAACCATGAACAACGAACCTCCTACTATGCACAGCTTTCCTTACATTTGCAACCAACCCCAAAATCTACATTACAAAAAATCTATAGTAAATGTCAGTATTAGTAAATAAAGATTCTAAAGTTTTAGTACAGGGCTTTACCGGTACAGAAGGTACGTTCCATGCTACCCAAATGATTGAATACGGAACTAATGTTGTAGGTGGTGTAACACCCAACAAAGGCGGCACTACCCACCTGGACAGGCCGGTTTTTAATACCGTAACTGATTGTGTAAAAGCCACAGGGGCTAATGTGAGCATTATATTTGTTCCGCCGGCATTTGCGGCAGATGCTATTATGGAAGCTGCAGAAGCTGGTATTGCACTGGTGGTTTGTATTACAGAAGGCATTCCTGTGCAGGATATGGTAAAAGTGAAACATTATCTGCAAGGCACCGGCACCCGGCTGATTGGCCCTAACTGCCCCGGCGTTATTACAGCAGGCGAATGTAAAGTGGGCATTATGCCGGGTTTTGTGTTTAAGCAGGGTCGGATTGGTATTGTAAGCAAATCGGGAACACTTACTTACGAAGCTGCTGACCAGGTAGCAAAAGCCGGTTTGGGCATTAGTACCGCTATTGGCATTGGTGGCGACCCTATCATTGGCACTCCCACCAAAGAAGCCGTTGAACTGTTAATGAACGATCCCGAAACCGATGCTATTGTAATGATAGGTGAAATTGGAGGTGGCATGGAAGCTGAAGCAGCTAACTGGATCAAAGAAACAGGGAATAAAAAACCGGTAGTAGGTTTTATTGCCGGACAAACAGCACCTCCCGGCCGCCGTATGGGCCATGCCGGCGCTATTGTTGGCGGTGCTGATGATACTGCCGCAGCTAAAATGAAGATCATGAGCGAGTGCGGCATACATGTAGTGAGCAGCCCTGCTGATATTGGTAAAACAATGGCAGAAGTGCTGAAATAGGCAGTGATGAGTAAATAATTGTGAGTAGCGCACTGAAAGTATAAAAAAGAGTCCTCCGGTTAAAACCGGGGGACTCTTTTTTATTGATTAGTATCAACCTGTGCTCTTGCATTTGCCCTGTACCTTTGACAGGAAATAAAGATTTCACCTACCCATAAGTGAACTAAATACAGAGGAGATATGAGCACATTTAACCGGTTTGGAGCCGTATTTTTAGCAATTTGTTCTGTTTGGCTTGCCTCATGCACTAAAAGCAATACTATTGAATTAATTTCCCCTTCTTATAAAACATTGGAAATATTAAGTGGCGGAGCAATAGAAGTTCCCGTTTTAACCAATGACTGGAGCATAGCATCAGTAAAATATATGCCATTGGGAGAGGTGGTATTGGACGCTAACGACCGTCCTTTAATTTTAAAAGGGCACGGGCAGATAAAAGCCTCATCAGGATGGCTGACATTAATACGCGAAGGCGATGATAAGTTTACTATTCAATTAAAAGAAAATTTTGATGGACTGCCCGAACGAAAAATTGAAATAGCTATAACTGATAAAACAGGTGGTAAGAGCTACGTTACTGTTATTCAAAAAAGAGGAAACGGATATAAATTAGTACAATCAACGTTTAAAGAACAGGAAGATCAACGTAGTGTTTATAAAAGCGGAGAAGACTGTTCAATGTTGGCTTTGAGCAATCCCACATCAGAAGCTGTCTGGAAACCTTATGGATCCATTTTTGAAAATGTGGTACAGTCCTCCCATTTTGAAAGCAGCGACTACGGGGCATTTGCCTGGTTGCCTGAAGAAGCTGTAAACATCAGCGTTCCTGATTTAATTATAGATAATAAAATGTATGCTACATACAGAACAATATATAAAGAAGGCATTACTACAACACCGTATATTAAAGACCCCCTTAATGATTATAAGGTATTGGTAAGCCCTTATAATACCGTATATTTAAAAGGAGAGATTACCTACTGCAAACGCGTCTTCAATTATATTTTCACTGTCCAAAATACAAGCACAGGTAACCGATTTGAAATAAAAGGCGTTTGGACACAGATCGTACCTATTTCAGGCAATACAATTATTTCAGATAAATAGAGAAGAAAAATTTTCTTATTGATCGTCGCCGTTGCAGGTATTACCGTCCGCAACTCACGGCAAATGTGGAGCTTCCCTATGGGGCACAAGAAACATTGCTAAATGGTTTATTCTATCAACGCTTTATCGCTATGTGATATTCGGAGCATCTGAAATACACATTATTTATAGCTACCGCAGGGCAAACGCATTTTATAATAAACCGCTATCAAAAATATTAAAATGATTATTTCCTATCTTTGTGTTCAA
>JAPUDO010000058.1 GCA_027493055.1 Niabella sp.
ATATTATCTATTCCAAAGGAGTAAATATGGTTTAGCTGCAAGCATTTTTATCAGCAACTGAAAGTTCTTAAACAACTGCCCACGTTGATTAACCACTTGTCATGACATCCCATTTTCGATGCAATTGCATTTATTTCATTTCCTCAAACGGCTCGGATGCCAGCCCCGTCCAGCGGTATAATTGAAGGTTACAATATTGTTTCTTATCCTTTGTCACGCCACTTTGTGAGACATAAAAATACCCCTCCCCCAACGAATGAATACCGGTTGCACCCCATTTAAAATACCATCCGTATACACCGCTTTCCTCATCATGCATACCGGCTTTTGCCAATTGTAGCACTTTGCCTTTTTCGCCCGTATCAAATCCTTTTAATTTGCTAACCGCCGGGCTTTGGGCGCCATCTATTGCAAACAGGTTGTAATTGGGAAATGTCGGTTTCTTACCGTTATAAACAGCAACTAACCAATAGCCGGTGTTCGCGTCATATTCCAGGTTTTGAATACCGTAAGTAGTATTCCCTGTGTAAAGAAAATATTTGTTCAGCGGCCGGGTTGGGCCGGTCGAATTGAAATGGTTTTGCGATAAAGGGCGTTCGTATTGTTTGAGATCGAGGGGGTCATATTGCAGAATTACCTGGTAGTCGTTGTCAGTGCGGGAAGTATCGCCATATACGCCAAAAGCAATATTTAAAAAATCCTTCCCTTGTTTTTGTCCAAACTGTGGACCAAAAGCAATACCATCGATGCCGCTGCATCCATAACGATGTTCCACCGGCCGATCCCTATTCATCACAGTTGCATTATAATCGTCAGATACTTCTTTTATATAAACAGTGCTGATAACGTTATCCTTTTCCGCGTTCATCCCTGTTCTTATTATCTTTTCTCCATCAAAAATGGCAATGTAAAAAGAACTTTCTTCATTGCCGATCAACCTGGATCCGCTTTCCAATGCTTTTAAAATACCCTGGCCGATGTTGTCGTTTTTATATTCCAGTGACGCGTAAATACGCCCGTCTTCAGGGTTTATATCCAGGCATCCCAGGTGTCCGATGAAACCATCCACACTTCCGATAACCTCTCCCTTTAAATTAGTTTTTACCAAACTTGTAGTAAATGAAAAATAGGCAACACCTCGTTTTGTGTCTACCGCAACACCCTGCACATGAAAGTCCCCCCCTTCCAGGTAAATATTATGCGGTAGGTCTGTTATTGAAATCTGTGCTTTATTATCGTTGATTTTTTGGGTATTCTGAGGGGCTTTACAGCTCCATAAAACAAAAATAATAAAGGCCCATGTCAGACTGTTTTGAATATTCATATTGAGTCTGCATTTAATTTTTTAAGCACAAATGAGGCATCATCCATTTCAAAGTAAGTGATAGCAGAGTTTTCCATATCAAAGCGCCTGTAATTGGCCAGCGGCATGCCCATTTTAAAGGCAAGATATAAACGGTTAATTCCATTATGCGCCACCACCATTACTAACTCACCGTTGTGCTTTTTATATATCTCATTAAAAAAATCAGCTACACGATTTACAATCTCGGCACCCGTTTCACCTGTACCGCCCGCCCTTGCAGTTCCCGGATCAGCCATCCATTGTTTCCAAAAGGCCGGATCCTCTGCATTAAATTCCTCTTTCGTTTTTCCTTCCCATAAACCAAAATCAGCTTCAATAAGGCGGTCATCCGCTTCCACTATCTGATTTCCAGAGGCTATTTCCGCAGTCCAACGGGCACGTTGCAGGGGCGATGAATACACCGCATCAATGTGCTCATGCTTGAGAACTGTAAAGATTTTAGAAGCCTGTGCCAGCCCTTTTTCTGTAAGTCCTATGTCTGTTCTGCCACAATAGCGGTTGCCATCGGCATTGTAGGCTGTTTCTCCGTGTCGTAATAAAATCACTTTTAACATCTGTTACGCTTTAATAAATCCCATTTCTTTCATTGTCTTTAAAAACTGGACAAATATATCGTCATACTGCTGTTTTAAAGCGGCACGCGGCATTACCCACTTTTCGACCTGCGTTAATGATGCGGTTGCGTCTGCAATATTATTGAACCAGGTGACGGAAGCGGCAACAATGGCGGCACCTACCGCCCCGGAAACATATTTCATTTTACAAATTGGCTTTTGCATGATATCACTTCGTATCTGTAGCCAGCTATTGCTGTTGCTGGCGCCTCCCGCCGTGTAGATAGCCGTTACATTCTCGCCGGAAAGATATTCTATTAACTCATAGGCATACCGCTCTGCATAAGCAACACCTTCCATATTCGCAGTATACAATACTTCTTTTGATACGTTTGAAGGACCAAAACCTGCTGCGTCCGGCGCAACAAACGGGAACCGCTCTCCCTTCTGGATCAGCGGATAGGCGATCTTGCTGGTAGGCGCTAATGAAATGGCAGTGTCATTGAAGTGTTCCATATCTTCTTTAAAGCCTGCCGAGACCCAATCGGCTCCTATATTCCCGGCACCACCCGGCATCCAATATCCTGCGGGGTGTCGGTGATTGTAAAGGCGGTTCAGCGGGTCGGTAATTTCTTTTACGGACACACCTTTTATAACAAGGGTAGTACCGATGGTTGTGTTCCACTGGCCAGGCTGCATAGCGCCAGAGGCGACCTGCGATGCACAACCATCGGTGATTCCATTAGTGACAGCTACATTGGACGAAAGTCCAAGCTCGTGAGCCAACGATGTATTGAGTGTACCGATTACTGTTCCAGAAGGCTGCACGTCCTGCAGCCATTCTTTTTGAATACCCAGTTCATCGCTAATATAATCAGGCCAGTATAATAGTGAGAGGTCGTACCCCGATTTCAATACGTTGGTATAATCCGTTACACCCCATACACCACATAGCTTCCCGGTTATAAAATCTGCAGCATGGATCCATTTAAAAATATGTGTTGCCTTTTCAGGAAAGGTCTCTGCAAACCAAACCATTTTAGCCAACCCCGTAGAGGTGCTAAAACCTGTAAACCCATGTTGCTGGTATTGCTTCGCGATGGCTGTGCAATACTTTGCCTGCGCAGCCGACCGCTGATCGCTATACATTATGGCCGGATGCAATAGCTCAAAATGCTTATTAATTGGAATGACAGTACCTGATGTAGAGTCAACCGCAATTGCACGTACTGCTGCCCTTTGCTGAACTGATAATTGCCCCACAGCTTTGGTGAGGCATAGCTGACAAACCATCCACCACTCATTCGGATCTTGCTCCATTCGCATTTCCAGCGACAAGGCAAAGCGCTGTTCGGCACTAGCAGCAATAGTTCCCTTTAAATCCAGCACTACCACACGCAATCCCTGTGTGCCCAGGTCAATTCCTATAAAATATGCTTCATCCATTAAAAAATCATTTTTAATAGTTCCCTGTTCTCTCTCCATTGCTCGTAAAAACGGGAATGCTGTCCTTCCTTTGCAGGCTCTGCCTTTTCATAAGCGTCCGGCTGCTGTGCATCAATACCTGATGCCGCATTACAGATCATCATGCCTCCTATTACCGAAGCATGGCGATAATTGCTCCTTATACGGATCTCTTTACCCGTCAGGTCGGCAATAAACTGCCTGAGCATTTTACTTTCCATGCCGCCACCGCAAGTCCAAATATATGGTTGCTCATTTGCCGTAACCGATACCAGGGTTTTATAGTTCTCATAAATGCTGCAGGCAATGTCCCACAAAGTGGCCCACACCAAACCTGCTCTTGACAACTCGTGATTGACCGGTGTATTAAAAATAAAACCGCCTTTTGTTAATGGCTTTCTTTCGTCGGCTACAAGAGATCCAAGAGAAGCCACACACTGAAAATCAGTTACCGACTGCAGTTCCCGTTCAATGACTTCATACCCCTCGTTGGGATAAAATATTTTTTTAAGGCGCTGATAATTCAGCCCGGTTACACCGGCATTAGCTTCAACCATAAAACTGTCCTTATCAATATGCCTCCCTGTCCAGATACGCTGCCGCCCATCAAGATTGTAAGTACCGGATAATTTGATGATTGGCGTGGTTGTTCCCGAAACAATCACCATATCACCCTCGTAAGCAGAGGTGCTCAGTACAGCCAGTTGCGTATCGGCTCCGCCTACGATCACATTTGCTTTTGGGCTTACAGATAAAATTTCTGCAAGCTGCGGCTTTATCTTACCCAAAACAGTGCCCGAATCAGCCAGTGGCACCAATGATGAGAATGGGAAAGAAAACATTTCACACAAGTGCTTAGACCAGGCTTTACGTTCTACATCGTACAACAGCGTTTCAGACGCCTGGGAGTGTTCATAATGCACTACTCCACAGAACATATATTCCACCCAATCGCTAATGCTGAGAAAGGTACCTGCCTGCTCCCACCATTCTTTTCTTCCTTCTCTTAAACCCACCAGTTTAAATGCTGAAAATAAAGATGTAGGATAACGTCCTGCCAGGCGGTACACTTCTTCTTTATTATCAAGTATATGTTCCCACGCTCTTCCCCGATGGTCTATATTGGGCATTCCGACAATCGGTTCTCCTGCCTTGTTTAGCACTACAATTCCTTCCCGTTGACTGGTTGCAGTGATAGCAAGAATCTTTACCGGGCTTCCCTGCTTCAGCGCAGTAGCAGTAAGCTCCAGTATCTGGTTCCACAATACCACCGGATCAAAATAAATAGAATCAGTATACTTGTCATCACGCTTATAGGGAACATCTTCGCGGGCGACACCTAAAACGGTTCCATCTGTAGAAATCACTGCTGCACGCAGGTTCCCGGTTCCGAAGTCGATAATTATATGTGCGTTTGTTAACATTGTTGTTGATTGAAGAGAGGAGTAAGATCGAAATCTTATTTATTTACATTTTGTGATCATATAATTTCTGAACCTGCCGCTTTTCCGCCCAGTTCAATAGTTTTTCGTTAAGGATTGTCACGTGGTGATCTTCTACTTCATCTGTTGCTCCTGCCGTATGGGGTGTTGCCAGCACGTTCGGATGATCGATCAGCCGGTAATCAATTTCATCGGGCGGTTCATGATCAAACACATCCAGTATAGCACCTCGTATCCTGTTATTCTCTATTGCATCTAGTAAATCGTTCCTGTTGACAACAATTGCCCGTGCGGTATTCACAAAAATGGCGTCTTGTTTCATTTTATCGATCAGCCATTTATTGATCATGCCAACGGTATCTTTATTTACAGGAAGATGGATAGATACAATATCGCAGGTTTCAAACACCTCCTCCAGACTTGCCTGCTCGTAACCATCGAAAGAACTGTTTATAAAAGGATCATAAAACTTAACAGGACATGGAAAGTTTTTTACCATCCATGCTATGCGTTGCCCCACAGCCCCAAAGCCTACCATACCAATAGTTTTCCCAGCCAACTCATTTCCCTTGAACTGCAGGTAAGAAGCATGGGCCCCTTTCTGCCAGTTTCGGCCTTTCAACCACTCCATTGACGGGATCGTTTTGCGCAGAAAGGTAATAATATTGGCGATAAATAATTCTGCTACAGCCTGTGCGTTCCTTGCAGGTGTATGAAACACCTCAATACTAAGTTCGGCAGCGGTTGTAATTGCAACGTTGGAGGGAGTTCCCCGGCATACGCCTATAAAGCGGAGGTGGGAATGGTTACGGATCACTTCTTCGGTAACCTCATCATGCTCGGTTATCAATGCATCTGCCTGTGTTTCGCTCAGCAGGTTGTCCAGTTCTGAAGCATTAAAAGCACGCCCGTTCTCTTTCCACACTTTGTAAATAACTGTGCCGAAGCGAGACTCCAACTCGCGGCGGCCCGCTTCGTTATAAGGCGCTGTAATTAAAATAGTCATATATAGATTAGATTTTATAATTAAATGGCTGCTGTTTCCAAATCAGCATTGGCGTTCTCCAAGGTATCAGTTTTAGGCAGTGTTATAAAGCTTGTGAGTATAGCACTGATAAAATACAAGATAGCCAAAATCCAGATCACGCCTGCATTCCCTAAAGGGCCTATAAAAAACCGAACGATTAGCGGGCCAGCAAATACCGCCAAGCCAGCGCCCAGGTTCAGAAATGCCATAGCCGCACCTTTTCCTTTGGGAACCAGAGAAGGTACAAGAGCAGACAAAGGTACATAGCCTGCCAGCAGCGCTCCCCACAATACCCCGCTTAGCAAAACCATTGAAAAACTGCCATTGAAAAGCTGAGGCGAATAATAAAAAAGCAAAGTGGTTAAACCACAGCCCACTCCTCCAAAAAGGGAAATGGTTCGGCGCCAACCCAACCGGTCGCCAACAAAACCGAATATGAGATTAAAAATAATATTGGCTGTAAAAATGGTTCCCCATATTTTCAGCCAGTCGGCTGTAGAAAAACCATATTTCTCGAAATAGATTGGCATAAATACCGGAAACGCAAACTGCGCCGTTGTATTAATCGTGCGAACGATACCTCCCAAAAAAACCTTGGGTTCTTTCACTGCAATCCTAACACTGTCTGCCAGCTCACGAAGCTTATCCTTTGCGCCGGTTTTTTTGATCCGATCCCGATTGAGCACCAACGCAAAAACAACACCCACAGCAACCCAGAACAAAGAAGTCCATAATGTATTGATATGCCCCAACCTTTCAATAGCCCAGCTTGAATAATAAGCCCCAAAAACATTTAACCCTCCTGTAAATACGAACCAAAACCATCCAACTGCTGTACTAAGCCTGCTTTGCGGCGTGCGGTAGGTGATCCAGACCAGGAAAGTATAGGCAAATAACGGATAACCGAATCCACGAATAGCGTAAGTAAATAGCATCAAATTAAAATTCAGATCTTTTAACCCCAGGCCTACAAAACCAAAAGTGCCTGCTACAAACAACAGGAAACCGATCCACATCGTTTTACGCACGCCTAAGGCTTCTGCCAGAATGCCTGACAGGAAAGAAGAAACTGCTACAGTAAAGCCATATACACTAAAAAGTGTTGCTGCCTGCTCGATAGTAAGGCCGCGATCGTTTATAAGATAAGGGCTTAACCATCCTTGCTCTACCCCATCGCCCATCATAAAAATTAATATCCCCAGATAGCCCCATGCCAGGTTTTTAGGTAATCCAATTTTATCAAACGCTCTGTTGAGTTTTAAGTTATCATCCATATATACAATAAATTTTAACGAAAATAAATATATTTAAACATTTTTAAAAATAAAAATTAAATTTAAAAGAAGCAACTTTACCCTGGGTTTTAAATTTTATAAAAAATGGCAACAAGAACAATCACAGAGCGACATGAATATATTTTAGACAAGATCAACAAAAAGGGAAAACTAAATATCGATGACCTCGCCAGGGAAATGAAAGTATCTGGCGTAACCATCCGGAAAGATCTAAAATTGCTGGAAGAAAAGAACCTTCTGTTCAGAACCAAAGGCGGTGCTTCTATCAACAATCCCTATGCGGGAGATAAACCCATTAATGAAAAGGAATTTATCAATATTGACGAAAAAAAAAGGATCGCAAAAGCTGCTTTGAGCTTGATAAAAAAAGCAGATTCCATCATGATTGGTTCGGGTACTACTGCTTTTACATTAGCTACAGCACTTTATCCTCAGCATAAAATAACCGTTATCACACCAGCCCTTAAAGTGGGGCTGGAACTAAGTAACCGGAACAATGTTGAAGTATTACAACTGGGAGGAGTGATTAGGCCCAACTCATCTTCTGTAGCCGGTGGATACGCCTTCCAGGTATTAGAAGATATATCATGCGAACTGCTTTTCCTGGGCGTTGATGGTATTGAACTGGATCACGGAGCTACCATATCCAACCTTACAGAAGCAACTTTAAACCGCAAAATGATCGACACGGCACAAACGCTCATATTGTTGGCAGATAGCACTAAATTCAATCGCCGGGGCGTGGCTAAAATATGTTCCATAGAACAGGTCACTTACATCGTTACTGATGATAAAATACCAACTCGCCTGGTTAACCAGTTTGAAGACAGAGGCATCAAGATCATGATAGGCTAAAAGTGCCAGACCAATATCTCAGGTAAACATATTTCCCGGGTACTAATCTTTATTCAATATCCGGGAAGAGTTTATTGTAAAAACCGGATATACACAATCCGCTGCAGAGTTTTTGCATACAGCACACCTATTAAAAGCCTTAATCCCAGCCCTGATTCTGAGGTTTTAAATTTGGATTGGTCTGAATAGCAGAATTAGGCACAGGTCTCAAATATTTCTTATCGAGCCAAAGCCTGTTCTGGCTAAATCCATATTCTATGTTACCTGAAGTTCCATTGCTAAGCCTGTAAGAAGTACCTACAACCAAATATACAACACCCGGCACTCTTGAGGCTGCGGGGGGTAACACATCCACTACAGCCACATCCATTACGCCATCGTTATTAAGGTCATAAGGCGTATTTTTCTGTGCTATATAAATACCTGTCCATGTACGCTCTAAAAGCTTGCCCAATTTCCAGCGCATCAAATCATCATACCTCAGGTCTTCATGAACTAATTCTATGGCCCGTTCCCTTCTTATCTCGAGAATCCATTTGTCGGTAGACTGATTTAAGTAATAGCTTGCCAGATAAGGATCATAAGCCGCTGGTGCGCTTCCGTTTACCCCCGCGCGTTCCCGTAATAACCTGATTGATCTATCCCATTCCGGAACATCAAACTGACCTAATTCTGCCTTAGCTTCTGCATAGTTCAGCAATATTTCGGCATATCTGAACATGGAAACGGAGTTGTAAGAGTTAGACACACCTACATGCACATCATCATCAATTCCCCATTTGATCAGTTGGTAACCTGTGGAAGTGATAGCAAAACTTGGAGGGTCTTTTTTTACTGTTCCTCCTATTCTTCGTTGATAGTCGGGGCCTATTACGGTTTGCTTTAGCCTGTTGTCTCTGTTTGCAAAATTCTGCTGGTAGGTTTTGGTTGCATAGCCGGGAGCATCCGTAAAGCGGCTGCCATCGAGGTTCAGATACTGGTTCACGAAGTCTTGCGATAGAGACCAGTTATTTCCGAAAGAGCCTGAGAACAGCTTCCAGGTAATGGAGTTCATACGTACATCTTTCTGGAACTTAATACCAAATATGATCTCTTTTTCATTAAAAGCCTCCGAATTAAACAATGCCCTGTATTGGGTGCCTACATTGGCAGCATTATTCACTAAAGAATAAGGCCCTTGCTGCATTAAGTTTTCGGATGCACTGGCAGCCTCCTGCAAATAAGTATTTGCGGTGTTTTGCAGATTCAACTCTGTATGGTATTTGCGGTATGTTCCTTCATAAAGGCACACCCTGGATTTAAGCGCCAGGGCTACCCATTTATTAACCATTGTTGAAGATTTAACATACTTCGACTCTGCAGAGCAGTTCTCTACTGCAAAATTCAGATCTTCCAATACCTTTTGCATTACAAGCTGCCGGTCATCCCTTCCTTTGTAAAGCTGGTCATAGTCGGTAACCTCCAAGGCCTGATCATACCAAGGTACATTTCCAAAGGTTTGTACCATGTCGTAATAGAAATAAGCTCTCCAGAATCTTCCCACACCTTCATAGTGTTTATAAACGGCATCAGAAACATTTGCCTTTGCTTTGACCAGGTTGTCAAGAAAATAATTAATATTTCTCAGCTTTGACCAGGTTCCACTGAACCCGCCGGTCCATCCGCCCTGCTGGTCGGCCGACCAGTTATCGCCTATCAAGAAAGTGGATGTGTTTCTTACAGCAGTAATATCACTGTATTCATCGCCCCAGGCCAGGACTTCTTCACTTGGCATGTGCCTTTGAATAAACCCATTCGAATATAATACCAAGTCATTTTCCTTGGTCATAAAATTAATAGAGCTCACTTCATTTTCCGGCTCCCGGCTCAGAAACTTTTGACATGATGTGAAGCTGACAAGGACAATGCTATATAGAAAAAATGTTTTTTTCATGATACTCTTTTTTAGAATGTGAAACTCAGACCTATTGTATATTTTTTTAACATCGGATAACTATACCCGTCTCCATCCGAACCTGACGTTGCCCTGAATTCAGGATCGCCTGGCTCAATAACTTCGGGATCAAAATTTTTGGTATGCTTATACAATGGCGACCAGGTCAGAAGATTTTCTCCTGTTAAGAACAACTTTATATTTTGGAAGCCATATTTAGTTGCAAATGACTTTTTAAGCGTATAATCTATCTGCACATTTTTCAATCGCAGATAGGCTGCGTTTTGTAAATACCTGTCATTTGTCACAGTCATAGATCTGTTGTTCGAATTCGCCAGGTAGCCTCTGTATCTTGGCCAGTAGGCGTCCACATTCTGGTTTTCTTCGGTCCATATATCATTATCCGTATGTTCTTTCAACAAAAAAGCATACGGCCTGTCATACTGTCCCCAGAAAAAAGCCGATTCCTTTGCAGGATACCAATTCCTTTTTCCTACGCCCTGAAAAAATGCGCTCAATCCAATATTGTTCCATGACATGTCGATATTAAAGCCATACTGCATCCTTATAGAAGTATTCCCTATAATCTTCCTGTCGCCCGGATCATCTGCCGTATTTTTTCCTGTATTGATCTTTCCATCGCCATTCAGATCTCTGAACTTCAAATCACCGGGCTTTACAATATTATTAGAGGATACAGTAATTACCGTTTGTGTTATCTTTTCCTTATACGCATCGATATCTGCCTGATCTTTGAAAAGACCTTCGATTGAATAGCCCCATACCTCTCCTATTTCCATTCCTTCATAATAGGTCATAGACAGCAGTTTCTCCATATTATTGTATTTGGTGATCCAGCTTGTGTTATCCCACAACATTCCTCTGAAACTGTAGCTAAAAGGTTTGCCTCCCAGGGGAAACCGGTCTCTCCATTCAAGAGAGAATTCCCAGCCCTTGGTTTTCAGATCTGCATAATTCCCTTTGGGAATGGTAGCACCGAAAACCTCCGGCAGTTCGGGCCCCAGTGTAAACATATCAGTTGTATATCGGTGATAATAGTCAAATACGAGGGACAGCCTGTTCTTTAGAACGCTTAAATCCAGTCCCGCATCATAAGTGGTAGAGCGCTCCCAGGTCAGCGTTTCAGGAATATTTGCAGGCATGTAGGTATAAGGCTGCAAGCCATCGCCTATAATAAATGAAGTACGGGCTATGCTCATAGTGGGTAAGTAGAGATAGGGGTTAACATTTCCGTTACCTAAACTACCTACCGATGCCCTGAACTTCAGGTCTGATATCCAGCTAACATTATCTTTTATAAAAGATTCATCCGAAACTCTCCAGGCTAATGAGGCAGACGGGAAGAAACCCCATTGCTGGTTACCAGGAAATTTAGATGACCCATCATAACGCCCGCTAAACTCTGCAAGATATTTCCCCTTGTAATTATAATTCACCCTGAACAATGCGCCGGCATAAGCCCATTCGGCTCCAGATTGCCCGATTGTATAGTAATCCCCGTCCATTAGGGCAAAGCTTGGCTTGTCAGGATAAAGCAGTCCCCTTCTGTAAGTTTGTAAATTCCTGGTAGTTTTTTCTTCTATATTAAACCCTGCCAGTACGCTCAAATCATGATTACTATTGGATAGCTTCGGGCTGTAATTCAGTGTTACGTTAGATGCCTTATATTGATTAATATAATTATAAACTTCTAATGAGCTGAATGTTCCTCTTGATTTTTTAATTTTCGGTCCGTTGTAAAAATCATACATATTCTCTACCCTTGTTCTGTCAGAATGATCATAAGAATAAGTAAAGTCTGCTTTTGCTGTTAACACTTCCGGAAGAATGTCGTAAGTGAGTGTAGTGATATTACGCAAGGTAAATTTATTATTCTTTTGATAGGATGTTCCTTCTACAAAACCGGCCCAGCCAATATAAACGGCGGTCTCAGTCCAGGTGCCATCCAGGTTCTTTTCTAAAGTCATTGGGTAGCCCTGGTGCTCAAGCATTCTGGGTATCAGCTGCCTGTCGTACATTACCATTGGCTGGTGCACATTATTGCGAACAAAGTCCGTATTATTACTGATAGTAAGATTAGGTCTTATCTTAATCTCGCCTTTTGCCCTAAGGTTGTATTGCTTGAAATTTTCGTCTCCGGCATTATAGATCCCATCCTGGTTAAAAAAGCGCCCGGACACATAATAATTAGCCTTATCGCTACCACCGGTTACTGACAGATTATGCTCGCTGCCTGTATTGTGATCTTTGTAAATAATATCAAACCAGTTGGTGTTGCCAAAGTATTCGTATTCTCCAATGCTATTCACCCGCATTCTTTCAAGCGAAGGATCAGCATCACGCGCTACCAGTTCATTGTACCAACTGGTATTGTATTTAAACACATTATTAATGCCCGCAGGTGTATTATTCTGCGCTTCAGTGTACGCTTTAAGGAAAGCATCCGTCCACTGTAATCCATTAGAAACAATATTGTTTTCCATTTTTACTGTTCGTTCATTAATAGAGTACCCTGTGCTATAACTAACTTTTGGGTTGCCTCTGCCCGCTCTTTTAGTGGTAATCAGCAATACTCCAAAAGCGCCCCTTGCACCATAAATGGCAGCGGAAGAAGCATCTTTCAATACAGATACACTTTCTATATCATCTGGATTTACTGTTGACATATCTCCCTCTACTCCATCAATTAGTATTAATGCCGATCCACCGGCGCCTATGCTGCCGGCACCACGTATATTCAGCGATGCCGCACTGGATGGCTTACCATCTCTTACACTGATATTTAATCCTGGAACCTGACCCTGTAATGCACGGGAAACGTTCATAGCGCCCCTGTTCTGAAGTTTCTCTCCGCTAATTTGATCTACAGCACCTGTCAGGTTTCTTTTCTTTACTTTTCCGTAACCGACCACTACGATCTCCTCCAATCCGCTGGCATCTCTTGTCAATCTGATATCCAGCTTTTGTTGATTCTCTATTGCAACTTGCTCTGGCCGGTATCCCAGCATAGTAAATACCAGGACATCTCCCTTCGCAGCCTGGATCGAAAAATCGCCGGATACTGCAGAAACCGCCCCCGGGCCGATTTTATCTTTTATAGTAACTGAAACACCTGTCAGCGGCCCGTTTTCATCAGTTACGGTTCCCTTTATCTGCCATACATCCTGGCCCAACCCTAATTTGACAAACAGCAAACAGGGAAGCATTAGAAATAACATTTTTTTCATAATTACTTTGATTTGGTTTATTAAAGAAAATGGTGTATAAAAAACGACAACATGGCGATGAGTGCATAAACAGTATAATCCTGTTTCCAGCGATCCCTATTTTGCTTTTGTCCATTTCTCCGGATAGATGAAATATTAACAATAAAGAGAAAAGAAGACATTCGTTTTAATGTCCAGCCATCGTTGACAAACTCTGACATGGCAATGCAATAATTTTCTTTCACAATGACTTTTATTTTTAGTGTTTAACATATTACTGGCTGCTTCTGCCGCACTTCCATCCACAGGCAAATTCTATTAAAAGAACCGGTTAAAGACAGATAAGCAATCGCCAACTTCGTTATAAAAGCTTAACAGAATAACTGATAAGAAAAATAAAGGTAATACTTTTAAATTTAATTAAACAAATTTAAAGTAAATATAAGCATTAATTAAATATTTTTGAATACTATGTAATGCTACTAAAGACAGAAAAGAAATAAAAGGAAATTTAATGAAAGTTGTATTTTGCCCTGGAGCTCTTTAATAGCTTATTTCCTACCCCCGGATAATATTTTCTTACCGACAGCTCTGCAAAGCTGAAAAGTTTGAAAACGCATATAATTGTCTCAAAATCGAGTTGTAAAACTTCTAAGCGGCTACTCTTGTAATCTGGCTGTGGGATGAATCATATTCGTTACTTTGTCAGCATTTGAATCGACCGGCACGACTGATGGGCAATCTTCGGTTCTTCGTTGATGGGTAAATATTTTGGATATGTAGCCAGGTTTACTTTTTCTTTCGGATCTGGGGCGACTGAACCGGCGCACCTTCGTCATAAGAGAATGCTCTCTTTTTGTTGACCTTATAACCAAATTTTTCTAATTACCTGAGTTCGGGTTAAGCGGCGATAGTTTTGGTTGATTTAGTTGAGCGATAAGTGAGGGTTTGTTTCTTCAATATCTTTTTTGATTGAAGGCTTTTTTGGAAAGAAAGAGTAAGCAGCAATAGCTCCCATAATGTTTAAAATAAATCCTGCCACGCTTCTATGCCTTGTGTGTTCTACCTGGCAAATGTTTTTTAATTCATCATTTACAGTTTCAATTACGGATCGTTTGCGAAGTAATATTTTTTCTTCGTTGCTTAATGCTTTTTGTTTCATATTTCTTCTTACAGCAGTAATCAATTGTATGCCATCATCAAATAATAAATCAGCTAAAGCTTTATTGATATATCCTTTGTCGCCAAACACTTTTCCAAATATTTCTTTGGTCATTCGGGTAATTATCTTAGCGCTGCTGTCGTGTGTATTGCCCTGTGAGAGATAGAATGAGAGGATTTCCCCTTTATCATTGATAATTAAGTGGAGCTTGAATCCTAAGAACCAACCCACAGTAGATTTACCAACTTTAGCCATGCCTTTAAATACTTTGCCGGCGTTTAATCCTTTTGTTGTGACATAAGCGCAATACGGTAGCATCAATAAAACTAATGCCTGTACATTCGCCCCTGCAAAACAGTAATGAAGAAACATCATAAAGACAATGGCGCAGCGATGGCTTAGTTCAATAAAACGATTATAGGAAACCAAGGATGGGAAGCAATCCTTCAAATGAACACATACATAGCCCATATAAAAATGTTTGAAGTTTCTAAACTGCCCGCCATGAAAAGCAACCAAAATAGTAATGATTTCCGAATCGCTTAAGGATGACTTTCTGTTGCGCTTTTTGATACCCTCAGCACATGGCAAAGAGTGTTTTTTAAACTCAAGCTCAAATTCATTACAAAAATCATCAACTTTTACAAAAATTTCCGCAACTTTGTGTGAGAAAAGTGGAGTGCTCATAATTGACTTACTAAATTGGTTGTCAACTATTTATAAAGCAATAATCACTCCACTTTTCCTGTTTTAAACCCCTTGTTTTATTCTTTTCTTATCCCGAACTCAGGTTATACGTACCTGCTCATCCCCTCCATGGTTTTGTCAGTAAAACCACTCATTTCGAAACAAAAGGCCATATTCATCCGTCAGATCATACCAAAAATCAGGTACAATGCCAACACATATGCGCATGGCATTCCAGTCAAGAACTCTATAATTTTACACCCACACAAATTTGAGTAACGTTTAGCTCCAAAAGAGAGGGACTGACTAAAATGAGATGTTCTCGTTTATTTTAC
>JAPUDO010000059.1 GCA_027493055.1 Niabella sp.
TGGGGTTCCCGTCAATATTTGTCTGCAAAGTATTTTGCTGAAAACCTCCTAACTGGCCTTTAGTAGAACCGCCTGTAAATCCCCAATGCCCGCTATAAGGAATCTCCTGGGTCCCATCCCACCACTTCGTAGGAATACCGTAATTAGCCCATGTATGGCAAATTTCATGTAATGCAGGGCCATTCAAAATATCTGTATTCCTGGTTAAAACAATAACACTTTTAAGCTTCCCCGATGATCCGTAGGCTGCGGTATTATTAAAAGTACCAAGACCAATGCCCTGCACCGAATTAGACACAATTGATGTTATACCATAAAAACCAAATTGTGCTCTCAGGTCATCATTATTGGCATTAAATAAATAAATGATAAAATCGAAATCATCATTAAACTTGGCATAAATATCTTTTGAAAAATTCCGGATATTATCCCATAAAACCGTAGCATTATTCGCAATAAGGTAATCATAATCATTAGGTGTCATTTCAAGCGAAACCACATGGTTGTTGGGACTGATTGTGATTTCATGATTTTGGGAATAGCCTGAAGACTGCATCCCCCCAATAAATAATGCCAGGACTATAACTTTTTGTAAAACATCATTTTGGTTTTTCATATACAATTATTTTTACACTTACTATTATCTGTTTTCAGCGTCCCCGTTCCCCCGCTATTCTTAGAGACAATATTTATTTCTTACTGGGAAACTATCCCTTACCAATTATTAGTATCTTCAGAAAATAAGACCTATGTGCCCCTCTCAGCAGCTCTGAAATAATATACAGACTATTGCAGCTCATACCACAGTTGTTTTACAGCTGCAATATATTAAACGTTGGCAGCCAAGCTATAAAAGCATTTATGAACGCGAAAAAACAGTCATGAAACAGAAAGATACTTATAAAAATGCCTTGCATTTCTGACGAATACTTTTAGTTTAAATGATGTATAAGCTTTATATCAAATTTGCCTACACCCCAATTACCCTTAATGGCAACCACCCCTCCAACCTTACACACACTTTGCCTGAATTCATCGGCACTAACAAAAGTCCTGGTACGAATACAGTCATCTGTTTCCTCTACCCACCGGCACTCACCCCATCCATGCCAGTCTGATATAGTGACTTTCTTTATCTTACCGTCAAACATTTTATAATATAAATCAAACCTTGGTCTCAGATCATTAAACTCTTCGAGCACCCCAACCAGATAGTGTGTATCGCCGGGCTTTATATTTTTACGTTTCATATAGGCCAGCATAATTGCCTGATCTCTTTTAAATTTTTCTGCATCGGCTTCAACCTTTGCTTTTTTTGCAATTTCTGTTTCGTTTATCTTGGGCTTTACATTGTCATCCATTGCAAAGTCTAACGTACGCTTTATCTTATCTGTTGAATAAGCATTCGCAATGCTGTTTGCATAAAGGATAGATGTCACTACTCCATCATTGCGACGAAGATTTACAGGTACCGAATTAAAAAAAGCAGCTTCCTTAATATTTATATTATAAGGAGCTGTGCCTTTCCAATATTTTGAAGTCCACGAAGTCGCACCCTGTTCCTGACCGGCAATAATAACATCATTGCCATTTCTATATACACAGGAGGCAATTGTATTTTTCTTTCCATCAGAAAGGGAATAGCTTTTTCCATTTTCCCAGTATTTTGCAGTGGCAATACTATGCTCTTTTTTCCACTCAAATCCCGCTACGTAAGCTGTGCCATTAGATACGAATATGGAATTTGCCGATGCATCATCACATTGGTCCGACAATCTATTTAGTTCACCATCATCCCAATACACAGCTCTTCTTTGATTATGCGCATCAGTAGTATTACCGGATACATATACTTTATTATCAATAGCAAAAATTCCTGTGGCAATGGCATTGTATATTCCCGGGGACAAATCTGCTCCTATCCCATTTTTCCAATACTTCGCTACCTTTATACCGCTATTGTTTTCTTCCCATCCTGCTACATATACGTTATTATCTACAGCACAGACTGACAATGCCATAGCATTTCTCTGCCCGTTGGTTAGCAGCGTAGCAACGTTATTTTTCCAATACTTAGCAATGGATTTACCACTTCTGATCTCGTAACCGGACAAAAACTCATCACCCCGGACTTTGAGCATAGCATCTTTTTCAGGATTTGTAGTGCTTGGTGTTGTATTTGGATTATCAATAATGGTTTTTCGCTTTGGAGCTTCCTTGTTTTCAACTTTCTTATCTGACAATAAATCCATTCGTACGATACCCCACTCATTTATATTTTCTTTAGCCTCTATACTTACCTGAACTCCGAGTTGAACGGTTTCATAAGTTGGGGTTATCTCTGTATTGTCTCTAAAGACCTTACTACCAAAATCTTTTTTAGACAGTATAGCAGTAATTTCCTTATTGTTATTTTTTTCTTTTATTTTAATGCTTGTAACAGGAGTGTTACTTGTATAACCTAATGGGCTTGATTTGGGATTTTGAGCCATTATTTCTCCGGTAAATACTTTTAATTCAGAATTAGAAAATGGATATTTATATACATCCATCTTGAATGCTCCACGATCTATAAATTTTTCATTGTCAAAAGCATAAGAAACTGCTGTTTCATTTATTTTCAGGTCTGAATAACTGTCTGCTTTGGGTTGTGACAATCTTTTTCTAACAATAATATCTAATAAGTTGCTATTTTTTGTAAGCCAACTTTCCATATTTACATATTCTAAGTTTTTGTCTGATAAATTATCATTCTGAAAAATATAATTTAATATCTTGGAATATATAGTCTGCTGCACACCTGCTTGAACCCGATCTCTACTACTAAAGGAGAGTAGCATTTGCCCCTTGTCAGTAAAATTATTTTTTTCTTTGTTCCAAATTATTAGTCCACTCGCCCGTGCAATCTGATGGGAAACCCCTACAATTAAAGCCGTATATTTCTTGCCACTTTGAGTATTAAAATCAAATCTGCCAATAGCTATGGGAGATAAATCTGCTTCTAAGCCATTAAATGCTTTTTCTAATGCTTTTTTAAACCCTATTGACTTATACTTTTCCACATCAATTGGACTACCAGTGTACATAGACATTGACGAGAGATGATATCCTACCGGCTCTATTGTTTCAAATAGATTCAAAAAATCGTTCGTTTTTTCTTTCTGACTATGCGCCAGGAGCGAAAACAGCATCAGAACTATAAACAGATATTTTTGAATTTGCATAAACAATTCTATGTAACTTGTTGCAATGCTACTCTACAACTTTCCCGCCTTTTACTACTGGTACGTCTTTTGTAAAATCTACATTTATAGCGCCGCTTTCTTTGCCCTTTGCATCAAAAGGTAACACTTTCACTTTTTTACCCATTGATTCAATGATGATAGGACAGGTACCCCCGCTTTTGCACAACCATTCAATACTTCCCGGTGTTGTTCCTTTTAATACGTTATATTCACCTGTTTGCGGATCTATTAATTTAATATTAGCGCCAGCTGGTTTGGTAACAACTTTTATCTTCCATCCGTTTAAAGTAACAGAACTTTTCACTCCCCTGTGTTTTCCTCCTGATTGTGGAAAATATAAAATTCCCTTACCGCTGCAGTTATCACAAGTAGCGTACACTTTCCCTTTACCATCACATTTTGAGCAGGCAACACTTTTTAAAAGCAGTGATGTTCCGCTTCCTTTGCAGTTAGGGCAGGTCACAAGCTCTGAAAGATGACCTTTTCCAGTGCATTTTTCACATTGCTTACTCGGTATTAACCTTGGTTCATATGTATAAACTTTCCTTCGCTCTTTATCCTCATTTTTTATATTGCATTTAAAAACCCATGTAAAATTTTGCCTTTCAGTAACATCCCCGGCTTTATTAAATTTCGTTGGAAAACCATTCAGGAAAAAAGTATATACAGTACCATCCTTAATATTATCCTTAGTTATACCGTCAATAGGAATTTCCTTCGTTTCTCCGGTAAGAATCATATCATCAGTCCATGCTTTTTTAAACCCATCGGTTTTAGTCCAGGTCTCATTTCCCATTTTTAAAATGAACCCATAGTTTTTTAACAGTAATGGCATTTCACTTCTATTGGTTATGCTCATTACAAACATTGCTCTTTTAGGATTATCTGAAACCGGCTCATATTCGTAAGTTTTTACAGATTCCCATATTTCGTACCCAGGCTTTTCGTTATCCAGATAAAGTGCTTTCCCATCATTTATGTCAAGGTTAACCACTTCCTTTGCATGAAATTTACTCGGCTCAATTGATATTTCAGTGGTGCCTTTCTTTTGATTAAGGCCTGTATTCGAAACCGCTGTTATTATTGGCACTGGTACTGATTGTGGACTTTTTTCCTCCCGGTTTTTTTCCGATTCTTCGTAAGTATTAATTGTTTTTGAAATTTTAGTTACACCACAAGCAATAAATATTACACTAACAGTAATAAATAAAATAATCCTTCTCATATCCATTTGTTTTTTCGCCTACTCTTACCGGTTTTCGGCTTCTCCGTTTGTTTTGAAATACTATACGCAGCTAATAAAAAATCACAAGCAGCTATTTTAGTATAAGTTCAACCCAAACTTCCAAAAACTTATTATCGAAAACAATAAAACAGGATAAACAGTCGGTTTTCGGGATAAAAAATAAAGCAGGGGTGAGTGATGAGTAATGAGTGATGAGTGGTGAGTTGGCTGAAAGTTCAAATGCAAAATCTGAAATACTGACATCAACTCCCGACCTCCATCTTCAGTCTTCGGACTTTCCGTATCCCGGCTTCTATATTCTGACTGTAACATTGAGCGTATAAAACTTTTTGCTTCAAAAGGTTGCCACAGGCAACAGAATAATCTTGCGAAGCGAAGACGCTTCCGCAGCGATGAGTAGTGAATAGTGAGTGGTGAGCAGATAGAAGGCTGAAAGTTCAAATGCGAAATCTGAAATACAGATATCAACTTCCGACCGCCGTATTCAGTCTTCGGACTTCCAGACTTTCCAACATTATTTCTTAAACACGGAACCTACAGGCACGTTCTCATTCCCCACGGTTATATAATGCCCCTCCCGCTTTGCTGAAACATAATGGGTGTTAATAATAAAAGACTGATGTACCTGTTCAAAAAAGGGTGGTAATAGTTCCTTTACTTTTTCAATAGTAGCGCCTACCACAAAAAAACATTTCGGTTGCCTGAACTTAAAGAGCACTGTGTTTCGCCTAACCTGGTTAAAAGCCTGTATAACAAGCACCTCTTCAAACCTTATTTCCCTGCTCACAAAATCATAGCCGGAAAAAGACGCCCTGATCAGCTTTTCGTAAGTGATATTCTCAAAATATTTTCCTTTCAAAAAAACAGCTTTGGTCTTTACCTCGTTCTTTTCTGGCAACGCCATGGCAACGGCTGCCAGCAATTGTTTTTCTATAACCGGTTTGGTAATAAACGTAGCCGGCTTGTACAGCTTAGCGTTTTTCAGGGTCATTTCGTCAGAATAACCACTGAGAAATATAAACGGGATATTATAATGTTCCTGGATATAACGGGCAAGCCTGATACCGGCATCCTCATCCTCAAAAAGCCTGATATCAAGCAATACCATATCCGGCAGATCCTGTTTGATCTGGTCCATGCTGTTCTCATAGGTATCTGTAATAACACAATCCCCTATTCCGCTTTTTTCAAGCAGTTCCTTTATACGGTAAGCAATAATAAACTCGTCTTCCACAACAAGTATTTTTTTCATAAACGGTTAAATTTTATCATACAACAAGCGCCATCCTCATTATAAAAATGGATTTTAGCTCTTAACTGGTGCGCCAGCCCGCTCAGCATTACGCGCCCGAATCCGCCCGTTTTGTGTTCCAGGAAATCAGTATCGTATCCCGCTCCGCTATCCCTGTAAACAACCAGAATATTTTCTTCATCACTACCTGCAGAAAAGTATATCCTTTTCTTTTTTTCACTGTTAGGCTCAAAGGCGTATTTAATGGAATTAGTAAGCAGCTCATTAAACATAAGGGCTAATACCGTTGATATTTTTTGGGGTATGGTAATAGGTGCATCTATATAAGTTTCTACTTCATCGTTTAGCCCCCGCTGCAATAAAAGAGACCTTGTGATACTTTCAGCTACAGGCTGAAAATGGATATACTCAAGATCATTTCCTTTATACAATTGCCGGTGCACCGTGGAAATAGCGACAATACTGTTGTCGATGTCGGCCAGCTTTTCCGGGGTAATATTGTCCTTGTACTTATTTAAAAGGCTGCTTACCATGCCCAGGCTGTTATGCACCCTGTGGTGCTGTTCCTTTTGCAGGTGCTCCAGGTATTTTTTTTGTCTCCGTATTTTATTATTCTGGAAAAGCAGGATGAGAGTAAATAATATAGCTAATAACAGTACCGGTAAAATATATTTAAA
Organism: Niabella sp.; assembly: GCA_027493055.1. Lineage (GTDB taxonomy): Bacteria > Bacteroidota > Bacteroidia > Chitinophagales > Chitinophagaceae > Niabella. Next base: position 6,421 of record JAPUDO010000059.1, read on the forward strand.
GAGCCTTGTGAAAAAGAAGGTTTCTTTTTGTATCTCCTCGATTCTTATAAAGCGGTTATTGAGGCTGTCAAGAATGCTGTTTCTGAGAATTGTGGTTTTATCATTAGCATTTATAACACCGTCCAACGAGTCCAGCACATACTCCAGCTTCGCATCTGTTATTCTCCGGTCAGCCTCTCTTTGCAGCTCAGCTTCGGGCTTTTTGAGGATAGTATAATCGGGTGTATATTTTACTGTAGTCACAAAATCTTTATGAAGAGGAATTATTTTTATTTGTATAGGCGGAGGCGGGGCATATCCAAATACATTACCAAAAATGATTTTATAATATCCAAACGGCAACCCGGTTATCTGCTCCCCGCCGGCCAGCCAGGTAGCTCCATTATCGAAGCTCCATTTACCCACCCCGCCTGGCTCCATATTCACTCTCAGGGATGCTTCTGGCATAAAATCATTGCGCCTGTCATAAGCAATATATATCCCTGCAGGATATATAAAATATTCAGGCCAAACCGGGTCTCTTTTACATTCACAATTATCATTATCCGGCACGGAAGGTAAATAACCTCTTTTCACAATAGGGTTCAGCGGAGAAGCCCGCCTTATAGAAAAGGAAAAAAGCTCTTCGCTGTTGCTTTCTTTATATGTTTTTCCTATAAGCTGACCGGCATAAATATACTGTCCCGTTTGTACAGAGGGATAGATACCCATATAATTTGTAGTAATACTGTCCCCATTGATCCAAACAGCATCATTCTCCTGGTTTTCTTCAAAGGTACTGGTAGTAGTATAAACATTAACTACTCCCGAATGTATGGCAAAAACCGGCTCTGATACTATAAAATTATAACTGCAAAGTACCGATTTTTTAGCCCTGCCTGCACAATTCCTCGAAGTGCTGGAATCGCCAAAAGAATAGCCATCTGCCTGGGCTTTAGCACGGGGCGTGCTTTTAAAAAAAGGCGAAAACAGCGATAGCCCACTTCCTTTATTCAATTCATAACAAGGTTGCGAATAACCCGCAGATGGGATAAGCAGTAATATAAGAAGCAATCGTGTCAGCATAGAGGTTCTCAAAATATACCGTCCCTCTGTCAAGAAGGAATTTTCAGGATATAATAGCCATTTTTCAGGATAAACTTATTGCATGATTTGTTTTTAAAGTTCAGAGACCGGTGGCAATTTAATAAACCCTGTTATTTAATTCATCAAAGCCATTCATGAGCGCGAAAAAAACAGGCATGAAACAGAAAGCTGCTTATAAAATGCTTGTATTTTTGATGTATGCATGCCAGGCTGATCATACTGCTTACACTTTTTTGTTGCTACGCTGATGCGCAAAAGTCACCACCTGCCGCCGTAGCCAATACCTACACCCTTACCGAAGCAGATGGCTTTCCGGGCTACAATTACGTAAATGTTTGGGAACAGCATCCCTCCGGTAAAATATATGCCAAAGATTTTTTTGGCAACCTGCACATTACCGGCAATAATTTCATGAGGTCCGTTCCGGGGTTCAAAAGCCTTAGCAGTGAAACCGGTGTAAGGCTGCTGCAACCCGGCAACGGGGCAATCGTGTATGAAAACCCAAATAAGGTTTCCATCATAAAAAACGACAGCCTGTGGAAAACGGTGGTGAGTAATAAAAAACTAACCAGCCTTGCTATCAACTTTTATAATAACAGACTTTACACTTTTGAAATCACAGGAAAATTATTAACCCTTTATGAGTTTAAAAGCGAGGATTGGGCTGCTATAGGAAACGTTGTATTGCCTGCCGGCGTACAGCCTGAACATATACGGGGTGATTTTTTCAAAGACGGAAAGCTTGCCGTATCCTTTTCCCTGCTGGGCGGCAGCAGGGAATTTTATGAAATGGATACCACCCTTCATGCTTTGCGCTATCTTAATACTCTATCCCGTGCAGAATGGGCGCACTATTACCCGCATTTATATAACAGCAGCCTGCAGAAAGATTCTGCTCTTGAAAAATCTTTTTCGGGTTTACTTACCCATCGCATAGGCAATGCCTTAGCGCTCACGCCTACTGTATTCTCTGGCTACTTCATAAACATGCATTCTTGTAACCAATATGTATTTATTTATGGCAAAGGGCTGTACGAGTATTTTACTGTGGACAGCAGCCGTATACAGCCCCAAACTATATTGTTTGAATCAAAGGACAAGCTGAATAGCGCCTGGGCAAACCCGGCTTTTCCTTATATTACCTTCTTAACAGGCAATAAGCCGTTTAGAGTATTTCCCTATATAAAAAAATATCCCCATATTTATAATAATGATAACGCCAGCAATATTTTTGCGATAGTGCAGGATGACGCCGGGCATATATGGGCGGGCAGTTACCAAAACCAGCTCAGCATCATCAAAGCCGGACAATCGCCCCAATTAATTATGCTGAAAAAGCAGCCCTATCCTTTTATGAATGCTGCTCTCAATTATAACGGTAAAATATACCTGGTGGGGGAGCTTAGTGATGGTGGCGTGCTGCAATACGATAGACAGGGCAATATGCGCAAGCTGAAACCGCAACTGAACACCGGGTATTATTTGTACTATGAGCCTAAAAACCGGCAAATTTATTATGCCACAGCCGAAGAGGGCTACCCGGCCTACTATTGTAATGCTAAGGACATTGAAAAGCCTGTGGTGCCCTGGCAAAAAATAAACAGCGCTGCCGGACTGGGCACTATTGCTACAAGAAGCATTACCTCGGACACGCTGGGCAGGGTGTGGATGGGGCACCCTAATAATGGATTTGCGGTGTACAGTCCCTCATCAAAAAAAGCCATCACATACGATAAGCGTAAAAACGAAAGCCCCATTGGCTTTATGAGCAGTATTACCGATAACCGGGGTACTGTTTGGATGGGCAGCGATGACCACGGCTTGTGGTACTATAATGATTACAGCAAGCCCCCTACGCCACAAAATATTCATAATGCCAGCCACCCGCTGCTGAACAATGTAAAGCGCATCACCGCAATGACCGTTTATAAAAACTGGCTGGTGCTGTGCTGCTATAACAGGATATGCCTGCTGAACCTAGACAGCTTTTATCAAAAGAATAAAATAATACTCCGCTACCTGAACCCCCAGGAGGCTGCGCTTACCAGCTTTACCGAACAGAATACCATGCTGGTATCTAAAACAGACAGCACCCTGTGGTTTACCACCAGCGATATGCTGTACCAATGGGATATTAAAACCTGGCTGCAGTTGCCGCAATACAAAGTACAGATGGCTGCTTTTCTGCAACGCGACAGCGCACGTACAGAAATAAACAACCAAAAAAAGCTGCGGCTAAAAGCCGGCTTTAACAGTTTTGATATTGTTTTTGAATACCTGAGCCCTGATGCCCTGCCACGCTTTACCCGGGCCGCATTGGCACGGCGGGGCAACAACCCTGTATTTGGCGAACCAGGTACGCAAAGCCGCTTCTCTTATCAGAATCTGGATGGCGGCACTTATACTTTTTATGTGCAAGTGTTTGAACAGGACGGTACCACAAGCACTTACCAGTACCCTTTTACCATCAGCAAATACGTCTGGCAGCACTGGTGGTTCTGGGTAGCAGCCTCCCTGTTATTTTTACTTCCATTTGTGCTCTGGCTCAACACGCGCCGTAAAAAAGCCTTGCAGGAAAAAGAGATCAGCCAGCTGAACGTGGTAACACTAAGCAGCCAGTTCCGCCCACATTTCATTTTAAATACGCTGAATGCCATTGGCGCTGATCTAAAAGACAAACCCGGCGCTGAAAGTATTATCAGCAGGCTGGGCGAAAGCATCAACCTTATTTTTAATTATGCCCAGCAAAGAAAAGTAAACCATAGCCTGAAAGACGAATGGACCCTGATAAAAAATGTAATACAAATACACCGTATTATTTACCTGCCCGAGCTGGAAGTGAAATATATCGGTGAAGAATTACTGGAAACATACAAAGATCTAAAGCTCCCCTTAGGTATCTTAGAGATAAACGTAGAAAACGCGCTGCTGCATGGGCTTCGTAATAAACCCTCGCCTCCTTATACACTTACAATACAAATGAGCGCTGATACCCGTAACCTGCATTTTACTATTGCAGATGACGGCATCGGACGGCAGCAATCCATGTCCATCAGCAGCTATAAAAAACATGGAACGGGCACTCAAAACCTGCGCAATATTATAAACATTCTAAACCAGTTCAATAAAGATAAAATAGAGATGTATTATGCCGGTGCATCCCAAACAGGCACCGAAGTAAAAATTAAGATACCTAAAATTTATCACTACGAATATTGATAGTTGCTTATGAAACCTGAGCTTAAATACATAGTAATAGAAGACAGCCTTAAAGTTTGCTCTGGCATTAAAGAACGTATAGATGATTTTCCTGAATGGACCTGTTGCGGCTTTGCACATCACGTATCGGAGGCCATTAAAATAATAGAGAGCACCAGGCCCGGGCTTATTTTCCTGGACTGGGCTTTAAAAGGCGGTAGCGCCTATGATGTGTTGTCGGGCATTGTGAACCTGCTTTCATATAACCCTTATATTATTTTTAATACGGGTTACCAAAGCGAAAATCCCGAGATACCGCAGGAAATTATCAACAACTATAAAATAGATAAATACCTTGTAAAACCACTATGGGAAAAACTCAGGCTTAATCTGTCTCAATATTTAAAAGAAGCAGCGCTTAAAAATGAGCAGCCAGCGCTTTGTAAAAATGAAATATGGATAACAGATATACTGAAGAAGCGACACCATATCAATGTACAAAATATTGTTTGTGTGCAGCAACATTTTGATACACCCTATTATAAAGTTATACACTTTAGCAATGGCACTTCTTTGACTTTAAAAATTTCGTGGTCACAAATCAACAATATGCTGGAAGATAACAGCATCCCTTTTTTTGTTACAAACAGCAGAGAGCACCTTGTTATTAAAAATTATATACAGGATTATAAACGGCCATTTGTACGCGTAAGCCATTTTAAATCAAAAATAGAAGTAGTAAAAAATAAATTATCCGCATTTGAAAAATGGATGATAGAAGAGACCGGCACAAGAGAATGAAATTTTACATTTCACGCCAGCTGAATTTGTCTATCTTCAACCCTTACGTTAAACTGGATTTCTGCTTTTAATGCTTTGAATACTTTTAAAATAGTTTCGATGGTTGCACTATTGGCGTGATTTTTAAGTTTCGAAATCTAAGATTTGTTCATACCAATAAGTTCTCCCAAAAAAGTTTACAAATTTTGAAACTTTATTTATAGACCTGGGCGCATTCCAAATTATCGGGGTTGCCTTTTCGATTCTGTTTCAGCGGGAGAGAAATGTAACCGCAAGGCTACCCGTTAAGACATCTCTCCCGCCCGGAAGCCTATCGTGCGAACACAAATATTTATACTATAAAAAAATGCAATCCTTTTTACTACATCCTATCACCTCACCCTACTGCGACTCAAACATTTGCAGTCTCCTGAGGGCCCTCTCCTTGAGGAGAGGGTAGCGGGATGGCTGAGATTCGGAGAGTTTGTGGGGGTGAGGCAGACTATGAATTAATAAAGAGGTTTTTTCTGTGCGACAATTTGGAATACACTCCACCAGAATAACCGCATCTTACATTCAAACCCTAAAGTCATTCATTCGGACAAATATAATACTCGGCCACGGTGGGTCTAAAAATGACCAGGCAAGTAAGCCCAAAGGGCTGACAGGATTATAAAAATAATAGTATGCCGCTAAAAAACTCCTTAAGGAGTGACATAAAGCATAGAAGCTTTCAAATTTAAATGCGTTTACCCTGTATGCTGGCTCCGAGGCAAGCGCATAAATTTATTTCTTTAAAAACCTGAACACAGAATCTATGCAGCGCTTTTAACCCCCGAATTAACATCTTCTATAAATGGGTCACAGGTACGCGGTAAGGCAAAGCTGCAATTCAGCTGAAACAGCAATTATATCAATAAGATAAAAAGTGAAAACAGAGACCTGAACACGAATCCCGGACTTCGGTCTTCCAGACTTACTTACAAACTAATAATATCCGCTGCCAGCGTTCTCGCTTCTGCGTCACTATCAAAGTAATCATCCAGGGAGGGCGCTGCAATGAACGGAACTTTGGCCATTACAGACTCAATAATATCTGTCATTTCCAGGAAGCCGATACGGTTCTTTAAAAAAGCATAAACAGCTATTTCATTGGCAGCATTCATAACGCAGGGCAGGTTGCCGCCTTTCTCCAACGCTTCCATGGATAATGCAAGGTTTCTGAATGTTCTGAGATCAGGCTCTTCAAAAGTAAAAGTGTTGAACTTTTTAAAGCTGAGCCTTGGGTAATCATTAGGTATCCTGTAGGGAAAAGCCAGGGCATATTGAATAGGCAGCTTCATATCCGGAATACCTATCTGCGCCTTAATACTCCCATCATCAAACTGTACCATGCTATGAATAGCACTTTGGGGATGTACCAGCACTTCGATCTGGTCAGGCTGCAGATTGAACAGCCACCTGGCTTCAATCATCTCCAGGCCTTTGTTCATGAGGGTAGCTGAATCAACTGATATTTTGGCGCCCATTTGCCAATTGGGATGCTGCAGTGCATGTTCGCGTTTTACATTCACCAGGAAATTGGTTTTCCTGCCCAGGAAAGGACCACCGGACGCCGTAAGGTATATCTTCTCAATCTTATTTCTTGTTTCTCCCACAAGGCATTGAAAAATTGCTGAGTGCTCCGAATCTACAGGAATAATGGGTACCTGGTGCTGTACAGCCAGATCCATTACCAGGTCTCCGGCTACCACCAGCGTTTCTTTATTAGCCAGTGCAATGGCTTTTTTATTAGCGATGGCTTTAAGCACAGGTTTCAGCCCGGCAAAACCCACTATAGCAGCCAGCATCATATCGTAGCAATCCATGGCGGCTACTTCTTCCAGTGCCGCTTCTCCCGCAAAAACTTTTATATCCGTTTGCTGCAATGCGTGCTTTACCGCTTCATAATGGGCTTCATTACCAATCACCACAATATTAGGATCATATTCCAAAGCCTGATCTATAAGCGCTTCATAATTGGTATTGGCTGTTAAAATTTCCACGGAAAATTTATCCGGGTTGCTTTTAATCACCTCAAGCGCCTGTGTACCAATAGAGCCTGTCGAACCAAATATGCCTATCCTTTTGATCATTTTTTTTAACTGTATATTTATTATTCAATGTCGTTTACTTAAGATGTTGGTGATAACACCAACATTGGCGGCTGCCGTTGCGGGTGTCATACTTACGGTAGATAAATTATCACCGCAATAACACAGAAACATTAAGTAAATGACATTGATTTATTATTGCGTATTGATTATTAATACTCAACAAACAATTTTCAATATTCAATTTTCAATCGGACATCAACTTCCGACCTCTGTCTTCGGACTAATTGAATATTCCTGCCCGGGATGCTGGTCGAACAGTGTCATGTCCCGAAAAAAGTTGACACTTAATTGTTTATTAATATATTTTCTGTTTCACATTTTGCAAGCTGAACATTGATTATTGCGTATTGAATATTCCTGCCCGAATGATGGGTCAGGCGGGGATTATTAATATTCAACAATCAATGCTCAATTTCAATACTCATTGATAACATCAAGCGTTTAAATAGCTATTGTCCGAACACTATCCTTCTGTCATTTAACTTCAGTCTCCTTACCCCGAACCGCCAACTTCCCAACTTAAAGATATACGATGTACGATATTCGATGTACGTACGGTCAACTATCACCTGTCCTCTGTCATCTCCCCTCCTCAGCCCATTGCACCAGGCTATCTGCAATTTTCCTGTCGTTACTTAAGCGAGGCACTTTGTTTTGTCCGCCCAGCTTACCAACAGATCTCATGTAATCTATAAAACCGTTTTTTCTTACCGGGACGATCTTTAAACTTTGCAAAATACTCCCGCTTATCAGGTCGTCATAATAAACATTCTTCTGGCGTAAATATACATCTACCTTCTCAGAAAAACGGTGCATATCCTCAGGTGCGTTATCAAACTCTATGAACCATTCATGATAACTTTTTCCTTCACCTTCGTTTACATAAGGAGCTACCGTAAACTCCGTAATATGCACATTTTCTTCGCGTGCAGCCTTTAACAGGCTGTACTCCACTTCTTCCCCAATCACATGCTCCCCAAAAGCTGAAATAAAATGTTTGGTGCGGCCCGTCACCACTAACCTGTAAGGCTCTGTAGACACAAATTTCACCATATCCCCGATATCGTATCCCCACAACCCTGCATTACTGTTTATGATCAGGGCATAGTTTACCCCGGTTTTTACTTCGCCCAGGGGGATGCGTTTAGGATTATCTTTTCCTATTTCTTCTTCCGGGATGAATTCAAAGAATATGCCGCTGTTGGTATTCAATAATAAGCCCGGTTCGGTTTGCGTATCCTGGAAAGCAAAAAAACCTTCAGATGCCGGGAAGGTTTCAATTCCATCCACTTTGCGGCCAATACTCTGGAAAAGCTTTGCCTTGTAAGGCTCAAAGTTCACGCCTCCATATACCATTACAGAAAACTTAGGAAATATTTCACCCACAGGTTTACCCGTTCTTTTAATGAGCTCATCAAAATACATTTGCACCCACGGCGG
>JAPUDO010000060.1 GCA_027493055.1 Niabella sp.
CCGGCATTTTCACGGGATGGGAAACGGCTTTATTATTCAAGGCCATTGGATGAAAAGTATGCCGGTATTTTTTATTGTGATATAAAGTAGTATGCGATGAATGTAAAATGGATCAGTATAATAGCTTTTTGTTTTTGGGGTTGGATGCCTGCCGAAGGCCAGAAAACGAATACGCCCAAAAATATTCTTATTATCATTACCGATCAGCAATCGGCAGATGCTATGAGCGCTGTTATAGGCAATCGGTATTTGCATACACCTAATATGGATGCGTTGGCAAAAAGCGGTATCCGCTTTACCAGGGCCTATTGTGCCAACCCGCTTTGCACACCGTCACGATCATCTATGTTTACCGGCAGGTATCCGCATGAGTTGGGAGTGATGGATAATGAAGTGCCCAGGGCAGATACGACACTATTTCCTGTTATGGGTACTTTGTTTGCTGCTAAAGGTTACGAGACAGGATATGTAGGAAAATGGCACGTACCCGCATTTCCGTTAAAAAACAAAGAGATCAGTGGTTTTCAATGGACAGAAAATAACCAGTTGGGAGGATCGGATAGCCTGCTTCCCGGTTCCGCAATTCGCTTCATTAATAAGGAAAGGAAGCAGCCTTTTTTGCTTGTGGTTTCTTTTATTAATCCGCATAATATATGCGAATGGGCAAGGGGGGATCGCTTACCGGACGGAGATATAGGTACTCCTCCCGCCCTGGCCGATTATCCTCCGTTGCTGCCTAATTATGCTCCTACGCTTAATGAAAGCGATGTGAACCGGGATATGCGTATGTTTACCCAGGCTAACCCAAAATTCCCCGTAGGAAATTTTACCGATTCACAATGGCGTGAATACCGCTGGGCTTATTACCGCATGATTGAAAAAGTAGATGCACATATCGGAACGGTAATAGACGCGTTAAAAGCATCGGGCCGGTATGAAAATACGCTCATTGTATTTTTGAGCGATCATGGCGATATGCAGGGCGCACATCAATGGAATCAAAAAACCGTTTTTTATGAAGAATCTGCCCGGGTTCCGTTTATTTTATCAGGCCCTGGGTTAAAGCCAAAAACTTCAAACCTGCTTGTCAATACCGGTGTTGATCTGATCCCCACTATTTGTGCCTATGCCGGGATCAGTTTACCGGCGTCATTGCCGGGTTGTAATATTTTGAAACCGGATTCTTACAGGCAATATGTTGTTGCTGCTAACAGGCTGGCTATTGGTAAAGATATACCCGGTAAAAAAAGTTTTAAGCCCGAAGGGCGGATGGTGCGCAGTGAGCACTTTAAATACTGGATATACGATAAGGGAAAGCAACGGGAGTCATTGTTTGATATGGATACAGATCCCGGTGAAATGCAGGATCTGGCCCGCCTGCCTCGGTACAGGAGCGTGCTGGAACTGCACAGGCAATATTTAAAAGAATGGGCGGAAAAGTATAAGGACGACAAAGCATTGGAAATGTTGCAATATCAAGATTTATAAAAGATGAACTATTTATTTCGATTATTTAACAAGAAAACAGCCTGTCCCAAAAGTAGATTTGGTGGTCATATTGAGCTTGACAAAATATTCATAACTAAATTATGGGCCTTCGCCAAGCTCAGGCTGACAATCCTTTTGAGGCAATCTCTGCTGTTAATATTATTAAATGTAGCAGCCCTGCAGCTAAGTGCGCAGCAAAAAAAGCTGAATGTGCTTTTCATCATTGCTGACGATTTGAATTGCGATCTGGGGGTTTATGATCACTACCTGGTTAAAACACCTAATATTGATAAACTTGCAAAACAGGGCATGATGTTTACCAATGCTTTTTGCAACTATCCTTTGTGTGGCCCCTCACGCGCTAGTATGATGACAGGTCTTTATCCTGATCAGACAGGCCATTATCAGTTGCGTGATTATATAAGACAGCATGTGCCTGACGTGATTACAATGTCGCAGAATTTTATGCGGCAGGGCTACACCGCTGCCCGTGTGGGCAAAATGTATCACTACGATAACCCCGGTGGCATCGGCACACCCGGCCACGATGACTCCGCCTCCTGGAATGAAAGGTATTATCCCAGGGGTATTGATAAAGATATTGAGGATAAAATTTTTAGCCTGAAGCCGGGAAGGTTTGGCGCTACTTTAAGCTGGTTGGCTGCCGAAGGTAAAGATGAAGAGCATACTGATGGGAAAGTGGCTACCCAAGCCATCGGATTGCTTACAAAATATAAAGAAACGCATACACCATTTTTTCTTGGAGTAGGCTTTTACAAGCCACACACGCCTTTTGTGGCGCCTGCCAAATATTTTGATCTGTATAATGTTAACAACATAAAAGTACCTCATATAGACAATGACTACTTTTCTGCCCTACCGGAGCCGGCAGTCGCGGGATTGCAGTATTACAAAGAGCAGTTAAATCTGCCAGATTCCCTGGCCAGAAGGGCCATTCAGGGTTATTATGCTACTATCTCTTTTTTAGATGCCCAGGTAGGCAGGGTTTTAAGTGCATTGGACAGCTTAGGCCTCAGGGACAATACAATTGTAGTATTCACTTCCGATCACGGATATCATATGGGTGAGCACGGTTACTACCAGAAAAATACACTGTTTGAAAACTCAGACAGGATACCCATGATCATTTCTTATCCCGGCATGGGGCAAACAGGAAAGATTAGCCGTTCTATTGTTGAGATCATAGATCTGTATCCTACCCTTAGTGACCTTGCCGGTTTAAAAGTGCCGGAATATGTGACGGGGCGCAGCTTTAAAAAGATATTAAACAATCCAGATCAAAGAACAAGGGACAATGCTTTAAGCCAGATGAGTGGTGGTTATACGTTAAGAACGCCGGAGTACAGGTACACGCGCTGGGGCAATGGAGGGCCGGGTATGATAGAACTCTATGATCGCCATGCAGATCCCGGTGAAATGAAAAACCTGGCGAAGTATAAGCAGTATGAACCTGTTATAAAAAAGCTGGACACACAACTTACCAAACGGATAAAAGAGGTGGCTGTTCCGCCTAAAGGATTAAAGGTTTTTAAAATTCCTGGATCTGATAAGAACGTACATTAAAATATTTAAATAACTATAAAAGATGAACTATTTATTGTGGTTGTTTAAGAGATGTTGCAGCAATAACTGGTTATTGTTGATTGTGCTCACTGTTGGGTCTTTGCCATCGAATGCGCAACAAAAAAAGATGAATGTACTTTTTATCATTGCGGATGATTTGAATTGCGATCTGGGGGCTTATGATCACTACCTGGTTAAAACGCCTAATATTGATAAGCTTGCAAAACAGGGAATGATGTTTACCAATGCTTTTTGCAATTTTCCTTTGTGCGGCCCTTCCCGTGGGAGTATGATGACGGGACTTTATCCCGATCAGACCGGTCATTACCAGCTGCATGACTACATCAGACAGCATGTCCCTGATGTAATTACGATGTCGCAGAACTTTATGAGGCAGGGCTACACGGCTGCCCGTGTAGGAAAAATATATCATTATGATAATCCAAATGGTATTGGAACGCCGGGCCATGATGACGCTGCCTCCTGGAGCGAAAGGTATTATCCCAGGGGAATTGACAGGGATATTGAGGATAAAATTTTTAGCCTGAAACCGGGCGCTTTTGGAGCAACGTTAAGCTGGCTTTCGGCTGAAGGGAATGATGAAGACCATACAGATGGAAAAGTGGCGCTGCAAGCAATTGAACTGCTTAAAAAATATAAAGAAGAAGATACGCCGTTTTTCCTGGGTGTAGGCTTTTATAAGCCGCATACACCTTATGTAGCACCTTCTAAATATTTTAATCTGTATAACAGGGATGATATCCGGGTGCCGCAGGTGGATCCCGGGTATTTTTCAACATTGCCCAAACCGGCGGCAAAAAATTTAACCCGCTTTAAAGAACAACTGAACTTACCGGATTCGCTGGCCCGTTGCGCTATACAAGGGTATTATGCGGTTATCTCGTTTATGGATGCGCAGGTGGGTAAAGTGCTACATGCGCTGGACAGCCTGGGTCTAAGAGAGAACACGATTGTTGTATTTACATCTGATCATGGGTATCACATGGGTGAGCATGGTTATTATCAGAAGTTAACACTATTTGAAAATTCGGACAGGATACCGATGATCGTTTCTTATCCCGGCATGAAGCAAAAAGGAAAAGTGAGCCATTCTATTGTTGAAATAATTGATTTGTATCCTACCCTTAGTGATATGGCTGGTTTAAAAGTACCGGAGTATGTGGCCGGGCGCAGCTTTAAAAAAGTATTAAATGATCCTGATAAAATAACAAGGAGCAGTGCCTTAAGCCAGATCAGCGGAGGATATACATTAAGAACACCAGATTACAGATATACACGCTGGGGTAACGGAGGAGTGGATATGACAGAGCTGTATGACCGCCGTATGGATCCTGATGAAATGAAAAATATAGCTAAGCGTGCTGAATATGCGGGGATAATAAAAAAGCTGGATCAGCAGTTATCAGCAAGGCTAGAGGAATCTGCACGGCCGCCTAAAGGATTAAAGATATTTAAAACATTGGAATCTGATCGAAATGCGCATTGATGAATCAGTTGTGTCAGGTGTCCTCGCCCTACACATATATTCTATTACCAGAGGCGATGTAAATGTATATAAAGATTAAAAATTCAGGAATGAAGAGATCTGTATTTTTTATACTGTTAATAGCACTATGCTTTTCTGCTTTTGCAGAAAAAGAGAGAGACTCTCTGCCCGTAGCTGCACCAGACTTGCAAAGCAAACCTAATATTATTTATATCCTGGCAGATGATATGGGGTATGGGGATTTGAGCTGCTATGGGCAGGAGCGTTTTCAGACACCGAACATTGACCACCTTGCAAAAGAAGGAATGCAATTTATGCAGCATTATGCAGGGACTGCTGTATGCGCGCCCTCGAGATCCGTGTTAATGACAGGGCAGCACACCGGCTACACACCTATAAGAGGTAATAGTACGGGCAATAAAAAACCAGCCTTCCTGCCGGATTCCGTGATTACAATAGCAGAGATCATGAAAAAAGCAGGCTATGCTACAGGCGCTTTTGGCAAATGGGGCCTGGGTCCTGTAGGTTCTGAAGGGGATCCGAATAAACAGGGGTTTGATGAATTCTATGGATATAATTCGCAGGGCCTGGCGCACAGCTACTATCCTGATTTTTTAATACATAACAAGGAAAGAGTAATTCTTACGAAAAATCATCCTGATAAAAAAGTGGATTATGCACCTGAGCTGATCCACCGGCAGGTGATGAACTTTATTGATAAAAACCACGATAAGCCGTTTTTTATTTACTATCCAACAATTATACCTCATGCGGAGTTGGTAGCGCCCGAAGCATATATGGCTAAGTTCAGGGGAAAGCTGCTGCCAGAGAAATCATTTAATGGTGTAAAATACGGCGCGCCTAATTACAAAAGAGGCGGCTATGAGAGCCAACCGGAAGCCCACGCCGCATTTGCTGCCATGATTACTTTGTTAGATGACCAGGTGGGAGAAATAATGGATCGGCTGAAGAAATACGGGATTGATAATAATACGATAGTGATCTTCACTTCAGATAATGGCCCGCACCTGGAAGCCGGTGCCGACCCTGAATACTTTAACAGCAATGGGCCCTGGCGCGGCTATAAGCGCGATTTGTACGAAGGCGGCATACGTGAACCGATGCTGGCCCGCTGGCCGAAGTATATAGCGCCGGGCAGTAAAACTGATCACATCTCCGCTTTTTGGGATGTACTGCCCACGTTTGCTGAGATAGTACAGCAGCAACCTCCGCAGGATATCCAGGGAATATCCTTTGTGCCAACACTTACGGGCAAAGGAAAACAAAAGGAGCATGACTATCTGTACTGGGAGTTTCATGAGTGGGAAGGTCGTCAGGCCATAAGAAGGGGCAAATGGAAATATGTCGTCTACAATGTGCTCAATAAAGAAAAAAGGAAAGCAATGTTGTTTGACCTGGATACGGACCCAGGCGAAACGAAAGATATAGCAGCACAACATCCAGACATAGTGAAAGAGTTGCAAACATTGATGGATCGTTCAAGGGTCCCTTCATCATCATTCCCTTTTGTTGAAAATATAAAATGAATAGGATCCTGCATACAGGCTTATTGCTTCTTTGGATGGTATTTCCCTTTTGGTCAAATGCATCCGATGTAGACCTTAGTGCCAAATGGCCTGCCTACTGGATCACCTGCCCGGGTGCTTCGGCATCTGGCTACGGCGTGTATCATTTTCGCAAAGAGTTTGAGTTGAGGAATATACCGGAAAAGTTCGTGCTCAATATTTCGGCAGACAACCGCTACCGTTTTTTTGTGAACGGGGTAATGGTTAGCAAAGGCCCTTCCCGTGGCGATTTGCTGCACTGGTATTACGAAATAGTTGATATCGCATCGCATTTGAAACAGGGGAAGAATGTGCTTGCTGTTGCTGTATGGAACATGGGTGAGTACCGTCCCCTGGCACAATTATCTAAACGCACCGGGCTGATTGTGCAAAGCAGCGCAGTTGAAGATTCCTCCGTAAATACTAATCAAAGCTGGAAAGCCGTGCGTAATACAGCTTATGCACCTGTTACATCGTTTAACTATTTTGTAGGCGCGTCCGATAGTGTAAATGCAGCTGCTTATCCCTGGGGGTGGGAACAGAGCGATTATAATGATAAAAACTGGGCAGATGCCATGTTGCTTGAAAGAGGCACGCCCTATGGATCATCTACCGGCTACACCTGGATACTGGCACCGCAGGACATACCGCAGATGGAAGAAACAAAACAACGGATAAGCCGTGTGCGAAAGGCTGAAGGAATAAAGGTCGCACCGGAGTGGCCTTCAAAAAACGGCAAACTGCTCATTCCCGCTCGGAAAAAAGTTGTGTTGCTGATCGATCAGGATTTTTTGACAACAGGCTACCCCGAATTGCTGGTTAGCGGGGGCAAAAATGCAAAGATCAGGTTAAGCTATGCCGAAGCCTTGTTTAAGGATAATAAAAAAGGTAATCGTAATGAAGTAGATGGCTATGAAATGATCAGGGCATCATCAGACTGCTTTATTGCAGATGGCGGAAAACATCGTTTGTTCAGGCCACTGTGGTTCCGTACCTGGCGCTATATTCAAATGGAAATAGAAACAGGCGCTGAGCCATTACAGGTAGAAGATTTCTATGGCATGTTTACTGCTTATCCTTTCAAAGAAAACGCCTCTTTTGAAAGCAGTGATAAGAGCCTGGAAAAGATCTGGCAGGCAGGCTGGCGTACCGCGCGGCTCTGTGCGCATGAAACTTATTTTGATTGTCCCTATTATGAACAGTTGCAGTATATAGGAGATACGCGCATCCAGTCGCTTATTTCTTTGTATGTATCCGGTGATGACCGCCTGATGAAAAAAGCTATTCGTGCTTTTAACCGCTCCCGTACGTATGAAGGGATCACCGACAGCCGCTTCCCGGGTTATATGCCACAGTTCATTCCGCCCTTCTCTTTATTCTGGATCAATATGGTGCAGGATCATTGGATGCACCGCGGAGATACCGCTTTGGTAAAGGAATGTTTGCCTGGAATTAAATCAGTATTAAACTGGTTCGAAAATAAAATAGATCCTCAAACAGGCATGTTGGGCGCCTTACCGCACTGGAATTTCGTGGATTGGGCCAAGCCCTGGCCCTGGAACAATGAAAAACCACTGGGTGGTGTGCCTCCGGGCGGGCTCACGGGAGGTTCCTCCATCCTTACGCTGCAGTTTGCTTACACATTGAAAGATGCGGTTCAGTTATTTTCTCTGATGCATGAAAAAGCCCTGGCGCTTCATTACGGTAAATTATATGAAGCTGTGCTGGCTGCTGTTAAAAAGAATTGCTGGGATGATACAAAAAAAATATTTGCAGATGACATCAGTCATGCCAGTTTTAGCCAGCATGCCAATATTATGGCTATTCTTTCGGATGCTTTACCGGCAAACGATCAGCAAATGCTTTTTAATAAGATTGTTAGTGATACCAGCTTCATACAGGCTACTTTGTATTATCGTTTTTATTTGTTCAGGGCATTAAAAAAAGTAGGTTTAGGTAATGATTATCTCAATATGCTGCAGCCCTGGAAAGATATGCTGGGCCTGGGGCTTACTACTTTTGCCGAGAAGCCGGAACCCACACGTTCTGACTGCCATGCCTGGAGCGCCAGCCCTAATTATGATCTGTTGTCGCTGGTATGTGGCATAGAGCCGGCAGCACCGGGATTCAAGTCAGTGCGTGTAACACCGCACTTGGGACACCTTAAATATGTAAAGGCAACAATGCCGCATCCGGCAGGTAATATAACCGTGAACCTTTCCACATCAGGTAGTGGATTGTCAGGAGCAATTGAATTGCCGGCAGGGGTAAATGGGGTTTTTTTGTATCACGGTAAAACACAGCAGTTGAAACCTGGTAAGAATATTTTTTAAGAAAATAATATAATTAAAATGAAAATATATTTAAGATACATTTTATTATTTTGTTTTTCATGCTATGCTTCGATGGCCTGGTGCCAGCAAAAGCCCAACATACTGTGGGTTACTATTGAAGATACCTCTCCGGAGTTTATTGGCTGCTATGGTAACAGTGCTGCTAAAACACCCAATATAGATAAGCTCGCAAAAGAAGGTGTCCGGTTCACAAATGCTTTTTCTACAGGTGCGGTTTGCTCCCCCAGCCGTACTGCTATCATAACCGGTGTTAAAACCTATTGCACGGGTACAGGTCATCATCGCAGCGCTTTTCCTGTTCCTGCGTTTATGAAAGGGTTTCCCTACTACATGCAGCAGGCAGGATATTATACTACCAACGGTGGTAAAACGGACTATAATATAAAAAATGAATCCGGCTATATAAAAGAAGCCTGGAACGAAAGCGGCGGCGATAAAGCCGGGTGGTGGAGCCGGAAGCCTGGCCAACCTTTTTTCACTGTGGTTAATTTTAATGCATCACATCAGTCTAATACCATGACCAATCCTTATGCGCAATATGAAAAAGCCGTTTGGGCAAATCTTGGCGAACAGGAAAGGATAGCTGATGACGCTTTTGAAATGCCACCCTTTTATCATGATTCTCCGGAGATGAGAAAAGAAATGGCGCGCGTTTACAATTCATTATCATTAACAGATAAGCGTATTGGAGAACTGCTTGATCGTCTGAAAAAAGATCATCTCATGGACAGCACCATCATTATTTTTTATGGTGATCATGGTGAAGGTATTCCCAGGGGAAAGACCAATGGTATCAGCTTTGGATTTCGCGTGCCATTTGTGATCTGGTTCCCCGAAATGTATAAGCATCTGTCACCCTGGGGCACAGGTGTGGTTACGGATGAGCTGATCGATTTTACCGATCTTGCTCCTACAATGCTCTCTCTTGCGGGTAGGCAGCAGCCAGAATATATGACGGGCCGGGCATTTATGGGCAATCAGCGCCAGGTACCGCCAAAATATTTATACCTGTCTTCTGACAGGTCGGACAACGGCCTGGATATGGTTCGTGCGGTAACAGATGGCCACTATTTCTACGCCCGTAACTTAATGCCCTTTGTACCACAGTTGCGCTATATCCGGTATATGGAAGTAGGAGCTATCAAACAAATAATGAGGAGCGACCTGGAAAAAGGTGTTTTAGACCCCTTGCAGAAAAGCCTGTTTGAGCCACGCCCCGCTGAGTTTTTGTTCGATACAAAAACGGATCCCTGGGAAACAAAAAACCTTGCGCCAGACAAAAACGAACAGGAACGATTAAGGAACATGAGACATGCGTATGAAAAAGAGGTCGTTGCCAGGAGGGATGTAATGCTGCTTCCCGAAGGAGAAATGGAAGCCATTTCTAATAGTGGCAATAACCCGTATGAATACAGGCTGAATGATGCAGCCTATCCTATAAAAGAAATTTTTCGCATTGCTGCTATATCCGGCTTCCGGGGGGTACCCAAATTTTTAAAGCAACAACTCAACTGTTTGAAGGATAGCAACAGGATCGTTCGTTACTGGGCTGTAACAGGTTTGCGCTCTGAGCCCATAGAAAGCCTGAAGGATCACGTTTCAGAAATAGAGGCATTGCTTTCCGATCCTTATCCGCCGGTGGCAGTTACTGCTGCAGCTGTATTATATGAGCTGAATAAAAGCAGCAAGGCTGTGGGCTGTTTAAAGAAACATATTTTAGGTGATAACCAGTATTGGGCGCTGATGGGCGTTAATTTTCTGCTGTATACAAATCATGATAAAAAACCTTTTGTTGAAGCTGTGCAGCAATGCCTTTCCATGAAAGGAAGAAGCTATGCCGCAAGAGCAGCCTGTATGGATTTCTTAGGCAGCCTTCATTTAGTCCCGAATGATTTTGAGCATCTCAGGGGATAAGAAAATACGCTAAAGGAATTCATGGGAGTTGCCTCTGGTTAAGGATACGCAGTGTTTAGTCAGTGAGGCTAAAGCTAATGATAATACCGCCACTCTTAGTTTTTATAAGATTGGCGCCATTTGATAAAACAATGAAGTTGAGATTTTTTTATAGCATTTTTAGCCCGTTGCAGGCGTTGTTGGTGTTTTTGTCAACAATATTGCCAAAAAAGAAGCATCATCTTTTTTGCCTTTCATTTCTTATCTGCTTTCATACAGTTATGTTACAGGCTCAGGAAACCTGTGTACAATACCTGTCAGGGACTGGTGCAGATAATACGGTGGATTGGGATTTCTTTTGCTCCTCCGGGATGCAGAGCGGCAAATGGACAAAGATAGCCGTGCCCTCTTGCTGGGAACAGCAGGGCTTTGGCTCCTATAATTACGGGCATGTTCCTTTAAAAGACAGGTTGAATGAAACGGGCACCTACAAGTATACATTTGCTGTTCCCGCAAGCTGGAAAAGCCAGGAGGTGCAGATTGTTTTTGAAGGAGTGATGACGGATGCGGAAGTACGTATTAATGGCACACTGGCCGGTCCGGTGCATCAGGGCGCATTTTATGAATTTCGTTATGATATCAGCAAACTGTTGAAGTATGGAAGTACTAATGTGCTGCAGGTGCTTGTGAAAAAGCATTCTGATAATGCATCCGTCAACGAGGCCGAACGTACAGCCGATTTTTGGATGTTCGGTGGCATTTTCAGGCCGGTATATCTGGAGGCAAAGCCCAAAGTGAATATAGAAAGAGTAGCGGTGGATTCCAAAGCAGATGGGGATTTTACCGCGGATGTTTATTTAAGAAACTTTCAAAAAGCTGCTTCCGTGCAGGTGATACTAACGCCATTGCCTGTAAAACCAAAGGGCATTGTAAAAGAAACCGTTTTGTCAGCGGCGGTAACCAATGCAGTTACACGTATCAATGGAAAAATAAACGATGTCATTACCTGGACTCCTGAATTGCCCAACCGCTACCGTGCTGTGTTTAAATTGCTGGACAGCAAAGGAAAGCTGTTGCACCACTATAGTGAAACTATCGGGTTCAGAACAATAGAAGTGCGTGAGGAGGATGGTATTTATGTGAACGGTAATCGTGTTAAACTAAAAGGAGTGAACCGGCATACTTTCCATCCCAAGTATGGGCGCACCTCTTCCAAAGAGCTAAGCATACGTGATGTAAGTACTATAAAAGATATGAACATGAATGCCTTGCGGATGTCGCATTACCCGCCGGAAAAACATTTTCTTGATGTATGCGACTCGCTGGGCCTTTTTGTTTTGGATGAGCTCACCGGCTGGCAAAAACCGCCTTATGATGACACCGTTGGGCTGAAGCTGTTAAAGGAGATGATCTCAAGAGATGTGAATCATCCCTGTATTGTTTTATGGGATAATGGCAATGAAGGCGGAGGCAATTATAACCTCGATAAGGAGTTTGCCAGGCTGGATATCCAGCAACGGGAAGTGCTGTATCCCTGGCAACAGTTTGGAAAATTCAATACAGCTCATTATATTAATTACAATTACCTGGCGCACGATAACCATAGCAGGCAGAAGATATTTCTTCCAACTGAATTTTTACATAGTTTGTATGATGGGGGTGCCGGTGCCGGATTAGAGGATTACTGGCAGAAGATGTGGGACGACCCTCTTTGTGCAGGAGGCTTTATATGGGCATATGCCGATGAAGCGATAGAAAGAAGGGACCGCAATGATAGTCTTGATACAGATGGCAATCATGCACCAGATGGTATTTTAGGTCCTTATCTTGAAAAAGAAGGCAGCTATTATACAATAAAAGAAGTATGGTCGCCTGTATTTTTTGAACAACGGTACCTAACACCTGCATTTGACGGAAAGTTCCATATAGAGAACCGGTTTATCTATACTGATCTGAAAGAATGCCGCTTTGAAGTAAGCTGGGCAAATTTCTCCGGTCCGGAAATGAAAACCAATATAAAGAAAACTGCTTCAAAACCAATTGCTGTTTCTCTTGAACCGGGACAGAAAGGTACACTCCGGTTAGATATGCCCGACAACTGGATGAGCTATGATGCGTTATACATTACTGCCAGCGATCCTTTTGGCAGGAATATTAATACATGGACATGGCCGGTAAAAAAAGCTGCTGAGGTTGCCGGTAGTTTGCTGCGTCATGAACATTATAGCAGTATAACATTAACTGATAAGGATAATGAATACCTGGTACAAACCAGTTCGCTTAAAATAGCATTTGATAAAAAGACAGGCGCGCTGAACGGTGTGGAAAGAAGCGGGATGCGCATACCTTTATCCAACGGTCCATACATTATAGGCAGAACAGCACCTGTTAAAGAAGTTGCCTGCAAGAAAATAAAGGATACAGTTCTTGTATCAGTAGTATATGAAAATGATAACCGGTTCAACTGGTTGGTTACTGCAGACGGGCTGCTTCATCTGGATGTGACTTATAAACCTGAGAATAACAATCTCTTTTCAGGTGTTTCATTTGATTTTCCTGAAATTGAAGTAACAGGAATGCGATGGCTGGGCAATGGGCCTTACCGCGTGTATAAAAACCGTATGAAAGGCGCCTCCTTCGGGCTATGGGAAAAAGTGTATAATAATACGGTAACGGGAGAATCAGGATATATCTACCCGGAGTTTAAAGGTTTTCATGCCGGCATCTATTGGGCGGATATAAAGGGAAAGCGTGATAATGGGTTCACCGTGTATGTGTTGTCCAACGATATATTTTTAAGAATGTTCACACCGCAGGCGCCGCTTCAGCCAGCAAAAACGGTGATGGATTACCCACCGGGGGCTATATCTTTTTTGCATAGCATCAATAGTATAGGAACCAAGTTTGATATGCAGCAGGGACCGCAGGCAGCACCCACACAATTTTACTCTATGAAGATTTATGAAGGGGCTTTGAATTTGAAATTAGTATTTGATTTTAACAAGTTTAATTATGAAAAGTAAAACGAACATTATAAGTGTTTTGCTACTCTTGTTGCTTATGGCTTCAGCCCGGGCGCAGCAGGTATCGTCTGCTTCAGAAGAATTACCCAATATCCTCTGGCTTACATCCGAAGATAACAGTCCTTTGCTGGGCTGCTACGGAGATGAGATGGCTACCACACCTTCTCTTGATAAGCTGGCGGGTGAGGGGTTTTTATACACCCATGCCTATGCCAATGCGCCCGTTTGCGCTCCTTCGCGCAATACCATTATTACAGGAGTGTATGCCTGCTCTGCGGGGAACGATGGTATGAGAAGTTATTATCCGAAATCTGATGTGGTTCGTTTGCTGCCTGAATATTTAAGGGACAAAGGATATTACTGTACAAATAATTCCAAACAGGATTACAATATTGCGGATGTCAGAAAAGATCTGTGGAATGAGAGCAGCGAAACCGCTCATTATAAAAATCGTAAGCCGGGCCAGCCTTTCTTTGCTGTATTTAACACGCTGATCTCGCACGAAAGTTGCCTGCACAAACCTGATTCCAGCCAGCCAAAACACGACCCCGATAAGGTAAAGCTGCCGCCTTATCAGCCCGATACGAAAGCCATAAGAACTGATTGGGCGAGGTATTATGATTATATAGAAAAGATGGATGCATGGGTGGGCGAAAAACTAAAGGAGCTGGAGGATGCGGGTCTTGCAGACAATACCATTGTTATTTATTACGGAGATCATGGTGGTGTGCTGCCACGCAGCAAACGCTATGTATATGAAACCGGAACCCGTATCCCTTTTATTATAAGGATACCTGAAAAGTTTAAAAAATTATACCCGGCTGTAGCTCCCGGTTTAAAGGTAAATAGGCTCATCGGCCTGGTAGATTTGTTACCCACTATGCTAAGTATTTGTAATATTCCTGTTCCTTCTTATCTCCAGGGAAATGCTTTTCTGGGGAAACAGAAAACAGCAGATCCTCAGTATGCTTATATGTTCCGCGGTCGTATGGATGAACGTATTGATATGAGCCGCGCCGTTCGGGACAGGCAATATCGTTATATAAGAAATTATATGCCTTATCGCATTTATGCGCAGCATATTGACTATTTGTGGAAAGCCGCCTCTATGCGTTCCTGGGAAGAAATGTACCTGCAGGGCAAATGCGATGAAGTGCAATCGCGTTTCTTTCAGACCAAGCCGGTGGAAGAGCTGTATAATACAGAGAAAGACCCCTGGGAAGTACATAACCTGGCTGGAGATCCAGCATACAAAGATGTATTGCTGAGGATGCGGGCTGAGCATACAAAATGGATGAAACAGATAAAAGATGCCGGGTTTATACCTGAAGGGGAAATGAAAAGGATAGCGGCGAAGATGCCTGTCTATGATTATATGCGTTCCGGTGCACAGTCTATGGATCAACTGATTGCTGTAAGTGACCTCGCCAATTTTGCAACGGAGAAAGATGTTCCAAAACTTACACAGTTCCTCAAAAACAAAAATGAGCTGCTCCGCTATTGGGCAGCATGTGGGTTGCTGCAATTAGGGGATAAAGCCCGTGCTGCAATTCCCCGGTTAAAAGTTGCGTTAGCTGATACAGTTCCGGATGTGGCTATAACTGCGGCTGAAACATTGTACCGCCTGGGAGATAAAAATGAAAGCCGGCAGTTGCTGCTGCAGTCGCTGAACAATCCCGAAATTATGGTGCAGGTGCATGCGCTCAATGCAATTGATAACAGTTGTGTGTTAAACGACGAGGTTCGCAAAGCGGTAGAGGCCCTGGCCGAAAAGCAGGTCGTGAAAAGAAATGAGTATGTATTTAATATGACAAAATGGATACTGGATAAGCCATAGAAAATAAAAATGTTATCCGGTTTTAACGGTACAGGTCTGTCAGGGGAATGTTATTGTGCAACTATAATTTCAAAACTTTTTTCGCCCTCTTAAAACAATTTAAACTATGAAGCGATTTAATTTGCTTTTATGCTCATTTGTGTTACTGCTTTTTGCCTGTTCCTTTTCTTTATGTAAGAAAAAGATAACGGCGCCGGAGGAACAGGAACAGACACCGCCTGATAATAATGGTGGTGATGAGCCGGATGACGAAGATGATATTGTATATACGCTAGATGCCCCTAAAGTAAGACCGCTGCCTGTGGTTACGCAGGAAGAATGGGAGTCCGGCAGCAGAACCCCGGGAGATCATACCCAGCATATGCAGGGGCTTGCCTATAGTGAATCCGATCCCGATCGTATTTACATGGGGCAGGATGTATCCAACGTATGGGTATCGCGTGATTTTGGGTTGAGTTGGTTTACACCTAAATGCCGGGGATTGGGTTCTCATTTTGTTCTTTCTATAGAAGTGGATCCGCTGGATAAGAACCGTATAATGGCGGCTGTAAATTGCAGGCCATACGATGTAACAAACAAGGAGTACCAGGGTATTTATCTTTCTAAGGATGGAGGCATTACCTGGAAGTGGACAGCCACAAGAACCGATCTGTCTGCTGTTCGCAGCAGCACAAAAATGCTCGCCTATGCACCCACTTCAAAAGACGCACAAAAAGGCTATGCCACCCGTTGGTATGCCGCCTTTTGTGAGGGCGATGCAGGCGCTTCGGATGATGGGTTGCTAACTTCTAACGACGGAGGTGAAACCTGGACCGAAGTAATGAAACTGCCGGCTGCTACTTTCGGTGAGGATATCCGCGGACTGAAAGTACATAAAACCAAACAGGAAAAAGTTTTCTTATATGGTAGTGAAGGCCTTTTCCGGTTTGAAGATGCCGCCAATCCAAATGGGGCGGTCACCAAAATAAGTGGACGTTTGGCTGGTGCGCCTGGCGATTTGCCTAATGGTGACATAAAAGGAAGTATTTATCAGTCAGACGATGGCCAGACACTGATGGTAGCGGTAGCTCAAAAAGGTATTTATAAATCAACCAATGCAGGAGGTAAGTGGGACTTGTTATATCCATGGGATGAAATTGCGTACTGTTATGTGAACGAGAAATATCCCAATATGATATTTGCTGTACCGAGAGCGAAAAACGGAGAACAAATCCGTATCAGCAATGACGGGGGTACAAGCTGGTATAGTCCTGCCAAATCTGATGTGCATTACCGCCCCGGTTATGATAACAGTGACTGGGTCCGGAAATTGAACGGCCAGTTTACTTATATACTTTCTGATCCGCGCGACCCTCAAAAAGCGTTTATACACACAAATTCTAAAAATTTCAGGACGGAAGACGGCGGCCATACCTGGGATATATCCGATAATGGCTTTAATGCAGCGCAACATGTTGGTCCCTGGCAGGAGCAGATGTTTGATCCGGTGAACCCTGACAGGTTCTGTTATTTTATGGTGGATCGTTCGTATGCTTATACTGATACCAGGGGTCGGTGGTTCTACCCGAGCACGATCCAGCCGGGTCCGCTGGGTTTGAATGGGCGCACCTGTCTCTCTGGCGCTTTGCATCCTACAGAACCGGTCATACTGGCGAGTGTGGGCACTTCGCCCGTAGGACAACTATTGCGCTCTCCAGATAACGGAAAAACCTGGAGCGTAGTGAGTACGGGCAATAAGCAGCGCTGGTGTATTGCCTTTAATTTACAGCATCCGGACACCTGCTATCAATGGAGAGAGCGATCCATTGATGCTGGCCAGACCTGGACGGAAATGCTCAATATGCCGGCGAATGCCATTCTTTGTGCTGTATCCCGTTCCAACGGCAGGGTTTTGTATGCAATGGATTTTAAAAATACGGGCAAAAAAATATGGCGATCCACCGATGCGGGTGCAACCTGGGAACAAGTGATCGAAGCCGGATGGAAAATGACAACGCCGGGAGATCCTACAGGTACCATTCGCGTTCATCCGAAAGATCCCAATATTGTATATACTTATAGCGCCAGCGGCTATATTACCAGATGGGATGTTACTACTTTACCGGCCAAAGCCACCGGCATCACCATCACCGGCGGCACTGATAAGGACTTTTTTGCGGCCAAGTTTGCCATTGATCCCCGACATCCTAAGGTAATGTACGCGATTAATATGCGGGCTAATACCGGCAATAAGTTTTTCCGCACTATAGATGAAGGCGCCACCTGGCAGAATATCAGTGACTATATTACTGAGGGTTCCGTTAACGGGTTAGCAGTGTCTCCTGTTAGCGGCGAAGTATATATTTCCGGGGAAAATGGCTCATCGGTAATGCTGCCGCCCTACGCTACAAGCAATACGGCTTATGATGCGGTGCCTTATACCAGCAACATTCTTTTGGCACCCTATAATTAAAAATAGAATGGCATAAATGAATACTGTAAATAAATCTTAAATGGGGGACTTCAAAAGAAATTTCTAAACTACTTGGAAAAATAAATTATGAAGAAAATTAGTCTTTTTGCCGTATTGGCTACTATCATTCTGATACTTGCCTATAAAAACGGTTTTTCGGGAAGAACGCAAAGTGAAGACACGGCAGCGGTTCTGCGAACCGTTAATATGGAGCCACCGCAATTAAAACCATTGCCGGTAGTGACTAAAGAGGAATATGAAGCGGGAAATGTGATGCCCGGAGATCATACCCAGCATATGTTGGGTGTAAGCTACTGCGAATCTGATCCTGATCGTATATATATGGGGCAGGATGTAAGTAATGTATGGGTGTCGCGGGATTTTGGCCAGAACTGGTTCAATCTTCAGAACAAGGGCCTTGGCAGTCATTTTGTAATGTCAGTGGAAACGGACCCGCTGGACAAGAACCGGGTGCTTGCCGCTGTTCAGTGCAGGATATATGATATGGCGAATGCAGGTGAACAGGGCATTTATCTTTCAAAGGATGGGGGCATTAATTGGAAGAAGAGCGAGAGCAGAAAAAAACTGGGAGAAATAAGAGGCAGCACCCGCCTGATCGCGTATGCACCTACTTCAAAAGATGTCGCAAAGGGCTATGCTACCCGGTGGTATGCAGCATTTAGCCAGTATCGGAATAAAAAAGAAGGGCTGGCATCAGATGATGGCTTGCTTTATTCTGATAATGGTGGTGAGTCGTGGACCGAGGTCAGGAAATTGCCTGAGACACTTTTTGGATCTCAGATCAGGGGTATAAAAGTGCATACCACGAAGAAGGATGAGGTATTTATTTATGGCAATAAAGGATTATTCCGGTTCGAAGATGCAACGAACCCCAGGGGCGCCTATACCAAACTAAGCGGGCGCGGCGGATTGCCCGAAGGAGATATCTGGGGAGAGTTGTACCAATCGGATAATGGGTTGGTATTAATTGTTGCGGTTGCCGGAAATGGGATATATAAATCCACTGATGGCGGTACACGCTGGAGCTCATTATACCAATGGCCGTATATCAATTATTGCTATATTAATAAAAAGTTTCCTGATAAGATTTTTGCAGTGCCGTCAGAAAAAAGCGGCCAGCAAATTCATATCAGCAGCAATGGCGGGCAAAGCTGGGAAACACCTCAGTCTGTTACCTACAGGCCGGGTTATACAGGAGGATGGAGCACGTTACTGAATGGACAATTTACGTATATCTTGCCCGATCCGCGGAACGTGAACAGGGTATTTATTCACACTAAATCCAAAAACTTTCGGTCTGTGGACGGTGGAAAAAACTGGACAGTGTCCGATAATGGATACAATGGCGCTTCTCATATTGCTGCAGAGCAAATGTTTGATCCCACAAACCCAGACAGGTTTGCTTACTTTATGACTGACCGCGGGGCAGTGGTTACTACCAATAGAGGCAGATGGTTTAGCGGCGCCGATTTAAAGCCCAAGCAATATGGTCTTACCTGGAAGAGCGCCATAGCCGGGGCATTAAGGCCGGGTTGCGACACGATTCTTGCCTGCATCAATACTGGTACCGTGGGGAAACTGTTTCTATCGCCCGATAATGGCCAAAGCTGGCACCTAGTAAGCGATGGAAATAAACCCAGGATGGTGGTTGCTTATGACTTGCAGGATCCGAATTTTTGTTATCAGTGGAGAGAGCGATCGTTTGATGGAGGTAAAACCTGGGAACCGCTGACTAATATGCCGGCCAATACCATTATTTGCGGGGTCTCCCGCTCTAACGGTAAAGTATTATATGCCATGGATATTGATGGCAGCCGGAAAAAAATATGGAGATCAACAGATAGGGGAAATAGCTGGGGAAACCCTGTGATTACGGCATCCTGGGAGCTAACCACACCGGGACCTGATAAACACCTGTTTACTTTTAATATAGATCCTGTGAACGAAAATGTTGTGTACACCAGTAGCGCAAATGGCCAGGTTACCCGGTGGGATCTCAGTAAGGCAGCTCCTGTATCAGAACAGATTACTTTTCCCGGCAGCGGGGAGCATCATTTCTTTATTAACTTCTTTGCAATTGATCCCCGGCATCCTGAAGTGATGTATGCCATTAACCAGCGGGCCAATACCGGCAATAAATTTTTCCGATCCAGCGACGGTGGCCAACACTGGCAAAATATCAGCAGGTTTATTCCACAGGGGTCGATTAAGGGAATCGCTGTTTCACCGATTACCGGTGAAGTGTATACATCCGGTGAAAATGGTTCAATAGTAATACTGCCGCCTTATCCTGCCAGTAATACAGCATATGCCTGGATTCCGTACACCATGAATGTTCTTTATGAACCTTATAATTAAAGTAACAGGGCCAGGCGGCGCTATAACGCTTTTTAAATAAATTTTTAAAAGATGCAAATACGATTTTTATTCCTGTCTTTTTTGGTGCTGATGATGAATAGCCTGTTTAGCCAGAAGACAGCAGTGTATAAAACAGTCGGTAATACTGATCTGAAAATGGCAGTTTATGAGCCGCCCGGCTTTGATAAACATAAGAAATATAAAGCGATGGTGTTTTTCTTTGGAGGAGGCTGGACAAAAGGAAGCTATGCGCAGTTCAAATTACATGCCGCCTGGTTTGCGGAAAAAGGGCTGGTTTGTTTTTTACCCGATTACCGGGTAGAGAGCCGGAATCACACAACTCCCTTTGAAGCATTGAAAGATGCAAAAACTGCGATACGATTTATTAAGCAAAATGCAGACCGGTTTCATATTGATAGCGCTAAGATAATAGCTTCAGGAGGCTCTGCCGGCGGGCAGCTTGCTGCTGCAACAGCACTTATAACAGATTACAATGAAGATACAGATAACCTGGCAATCAGCCCGGTTCCTGATGCGCTGATCCTGTTTAACCCGGTGATAGATAACGGCCCCGGGGGATTCGGCTTTGAAAGGATAGGAGAAGCCTATCTTAAATTTTCTCCCTTACATAACATCAGGAAAGGAGCACCGCCTACTTTAATCATGCTGGGTAAAAAAGATCATCTGATTCCTGTGGCAGCTGCCGAATATTATAAAACGGTGATGGAAAAAGTGGGCAGCAGGTGTGATCTTGTATTGTATGATAATGCAGGTCATGGCTTTTTTAATCAAAACGCAAAGAATGATAATCCCTTTTACCAGGAAACCCTCAATGAAGCCGAACGGTTTTTAAAGTCTTTGGGATATATATCAGCAGCAAAGTAAAAGTGAATGAGTAAAAAAGAAATTGGGTAAATTTTAAATAAATATGAAATGAAAAAAGCAGCAATTTTATTAGTATTACTTGCAACGTTTAGCGTTACGTATAGTCAGCAAAAAAAAGCCGGCCAGCAGCCTCCCAATATTATTTATATTATGAGCGATGACCACGGCTACCAGGCCATCAGCGCTTATGGCTATGGTTTGAATGAGACGCCGAATATAGACCGTCTTGCAAAAGAAGGTGCATTATTTACAACTGCCTGTGTTACCAATTCCTTGTGTGCGCCCAGCCGGGCGGTAATGCTTACAGGCAAGCATAGCTTTATCAATGGAAAGGTTGATAATGTATCTCACTTCGACTGGAACCAGGATAATTTCCCCAAGCTGCTTCAGAAAGCCGGTTATCAAACTGCAATGGTAGGAAAAATTCATATGGACGGATTGCCACAGGGTTTTGACTATTCGGCAGTGCTGCCTGACCAGGGAGATTATTACAATCCGGATTTTATTATCAATGGCGTTAAGCAGCAGATCCACGGCCACGTAACAGAGATTACTACAGACCTGACGTTGAAGTGGCTGAAAGAGCGGGATAAAACCAAACCCTTTTGCCTGCTCTATCATCAGAAAGCGCCACATCGCCCATGGCAACCTACCGAACGGTACTATAAAGAATATACAAAGAAAACCTTTAAGGAACCTGGAAGCCTGTTCGATGATTATAAGGGCCGGGGTACAGCAGCCAAAGCTGCTGAAATGAATATTCTTAAAGATATGAACTGGGCAGATGATGATAAGATAAAACCGGCAATATTGAATGAGTTGGGTCTTCGTTCCTTGATAAAATGGGACACGTTATCTTATAACAGGAGCCTGGGGAGGATGGATGCAGCACAGCGTGCTGCCTGGGACGCCGTTTATGATCCGATTAATGAGGATTTCAGAAAACGCTATCCCACCATGTCTGAAAAAGACCTGATGCACTGGCGTTACCAGCGCTATTTACAGGATTATCTGGGAACGGTAGCTTCAGTAGATGACGGAGTGGGTGAAGTGCTGGATTATTTAGATAAGAACGGGCTGGCAGAAAATACAATCGTCATCTATACTTCAGACCAGGGTTTTTATATGGGCGAGCATGGATGGTTTGACAAGCGTTTTATGTACGAGGAATCGCTAAAAACACCCTTGTTGATCCGTTATCCCAAAGAGATTAAAGCGGGTACAAAGATTAATTCAATGGTGCAGAACCTGGATTTTGCTCCTACTTTTCTTGATTATGCAGGAGCAAAGATTCCGGCTGATATGCAGGGCCAATCCTTCAGGAAGCTGATAGCCGGTAAAACTGCCAAATGGCGGGATGCTGTTTATTATACCTATTATGAGTATCCGTCCATACACATGGTAAAACGCCATTATGGAATTCGTACCAGCCGGTATAAGCTGATGCATTTTTATTATGATATTGATGAATGGGAATTATATGATCTGCAAAAAGATCCGCAAGAAATGCATAATCTGTATAACGATCCTTCTTATAGTAAGGTAAGGAAAGATATGCACAGGAAGCTTGATAAATTAAGAAAAAAATACAGGGATAGTGATGCAAATGACCAGAAGTATATCAAAAATTACTTATCCACGCTAAAGAAATAAGAGAAGCTGTAAAAAAAATCAATGAAAATGATAATCATCAGAAACCTTGCGCTCAGTGCATTGGGGTTTATATGTATGTGCATAGCTGCACAAGGGCAGAGCAGTAATCAAAACGAAGCAAAAATCGAACATCTCATTAAGCAAATGACGCTGGAGGAAAAGATCGGTATGATCCATGCTAATTCGTCGTTTACATCGGCAGGCGTTCCTCGGCTGCGAATTCCGGAGCTTACTATGTCTGACGGGCCGCATGGTGTGCGTCCCGAGCATGGTCGCGACTGGGAGCTGGATAATAAAGGGGGCGATTCTTCTACTTATCTGCCGGTAGGTATAACGCTGGCTTCAACCTGGAATCCCGCATTGGGTTATGCCTTTGGTGCCGTGCTTGGCAGTGAAGCGGCTTACAGGGGTAAAGATGTAATACTGGGCCCGGGTATTAATATTATGCGTACGCCGCTTAACGGAAGGAATTTTGAATACCTGGGAGAAGATCCTTACCTGATCTCGAAGATGGCAACAGGATATATTAAGGGAGTGCAGGATCAGGGCGTTTCGGCATGTGTTAAACATTACTTGGCCAATAACCAGGAATTTCTCCGGGGGGAGATCAATGTTGAAATGAGCGAGCGGGCGCTGAGGGAAATTTACCTTCCGGGCTTTAAGGCAGCGGTAATGGAGGGCGGTGTCAATACGCTTATGGGAGCTTACAACAAATTCAGAGGGGAATATTGCACATACAACAACTATCTGATCAATAAGATCCTTAAGCAAGAATGGAAGTTTACGGGCGCGGTAATAAGCGACTGGGGCGCCATCCACAGTACAAAAGAGGCGCTGCTTGGCGGGGCCGATTTGGAAATGGGAACGGATCTTTCTATGTTGCCAAACCCTGATTATAATAAATTCTTCTTTGCCAATGATGCGTTGAAAATGGTGCGCAGCGGCGAAGTAACCGAATCTGTTATTGATGATAAAGTACGGCGCATATTAAGAGTGATGTTCAAAACGCAGATGTTTGATAAACGGAAAGCAGGGGCACATAGTACCGCGGAGCATGCAGCTGTAGCAAAAAAGGTAGCTGAAGAAGGCATTATATTGCTCCGGAATAATAAAGGAGTGCTGCCTTTGAACAAACAGGCTGTTAAAACAATCGCGGTGATCGGTGCCAATGCGAACCGGGAAAATGCAATGGGTGGCGGCAGTTCACAAGTACGGGCACCATATGAAATTACGCCGTTGAAAGGGCTGCAAAATTATGCCGGCAATCATATAAATATTCTTTTTGAGCAGGGCTATACTATAGCGAAAGGTGCAAAGCCAGATGCTGCGCTTATTAAAAAAGCGGTTGAAGCTGCTAAGCGTTCAGACGTTGCAATTATTGTAGGTGGATGGACACATGGATATGATTATAGTGTATGGGATGATAATGCCTATGATGCAGAAGGTCGTGATAAACCGGATATGAACTTGCCATTTGGTCAGGATCAGCTTATAAAAGCCGTAGCTGGTGCCAATCCAAATATAGTAGTGGTGCTATACGGAGGCGGTCCTGCTGATATGACGCAATGGGTGGATAAGGTGAAAGGAATTATACAGGCTGGTTATCCCGGACAGGAAGGCGGTAATGCCTTAGCAGCAATTATTTTCGGTGAGGTAAACCCTTCGGGCAGGCTTACAGTGACCTTTCCGAAAAAGCTGGCAGATGTACCCGCTCATAAACTGGGCGAGTATCCCGGCGATAGCATTAATGTGCATTATAACGACGATATTTTTGTGGGTTACCGCTATTATGATACTTACAACGTGGAGCCGCTCTTCCCGTTTGGTCATGGTTTATCCTATACTGCATTTAAATACAGCAACCTTTCTGCAACCATCCAAAATGGAAAGGCAACGGTTACGGTTCGTATACAAAATACAGGCTCCAGGCCAGGGGCTGAAGTAGTGCAGTTATATGTAAAAGATGTTCAGTCGTCAGTGAAACGACCGGATAAAGAATTAAAAGCATTTGAAAAAACATTCCTGTTACCAGGGCAATCCAAAGACATCAGCTTCGAGCTGGGAAGTGAGGCCTTTAGCTTTTTTGATGATGGGAAAATGCAGTGGGTAAAGGAGCCGGGCGAATTCGAGATTCTGGTGGGCTCATCTTCCCGGGATATAAGGGCTCACCGTACTATAAAGCTATAATAGGTAACGCAGTTGTAATACCAGTAAAAGTGTTTCAAAAATGAATAAGAGAAAATATACAGGCGGACACAGGTTAAAATGTAAGCTGATCATCGCGCTTATTTTTATCGGCGTCATGATACCAGGGGCAAAAGCCCAGGATACAAAAGGTATTTTTTCCAAATGGAATTATATCAAAGGCAGCAATCAGTCTCTTTATGGATATTTAGCGGATAACGCCATACAGAAACTGAATGAAAGGAAAAAGCAGATTGATGGTTTATCATCTGAAAAAGATTGGGTGAAAAGGCAGCAGCAGGTAAAGCAGGCTTACGCGCAGGTATTGGGAGCCTTTCCTGCCAAAACACCGCTGAATGCTGTGGTTACGGGAACACTACAAAATGAAGAGGTAAAGGTTGAAAAAATATATTTTGAATCTTTACCCGGTTATTATGTTACCGCCGCGCTGTTTCTGCCCGTTGATAGGAAAGGAAAACTTCCAGCCATTCTATTTTGTTCCGGGCATAGTAAATCTGGTTTTCGCAGTTGGTCTTACCAGAACTCGATACTCAATTTAGTGAAAAAAGGGTTCGCTGTATTTGCCTTTGATCCTATAGGACAGGGCGAGCGCAGGCAATTTTCGAATGATGAAAAACGCAAATTATTCAGCACAACACAGGATCATTCTTATCCCGGCAACCAGGTATTTCTTACCGGCAGATCACCGGCTTACTATTTTATCTGGGATGGAATACGCGCTATCGATTACCTGTACAGCCGGCCCGATATAGATACAGCCCGCATCGGGGTCACCGGCAGATCCGGTGGCGGCACGCAAACTGCGTATATTGCTGCGTTTGACAGTAGAATCAAAGCGGCTGCGCCCGAATGTTATGTTACCAGTTTTGAAAAATTGCTAATGTCCATGGGGCCGCAGGATGCGGAGCAAAATCTTACAGGCGGAATTGCTGCCGGTCTGGATATACCCGATCTGCTTATTTCGTTTGCACCCAGGCCTATGCTGCTGGTAACCACCACAAGGGACATTTTCAGTATACAGGGTGCAAGAGATGCTTTTAAAGAAGCAAAACATGCTTATGCTTACTTAGGCAAACCGGATAATATGAATATGACGGAAGATGATGCAGCGCATATGTCCACCCCCAAGAACAGGGAAGCTATTAATCGCTTCTTTCAAAAGTACCTGCAAAACCCCGGCAGTGCTGAAGATGAAAAGGTTGATATTTTTAAGCCGGAAGACCTGCAGGTAACTCCCGGTGGCAATGTATATACATCTTTAGGTGGTGATAATTTGCAAACGCTTGCGCAGAAATATACACAACAGTTAATAAAGAATCGTGTTCCTGCTAATGGAATAGAAGAATTGAAAAAGCGTGTTATGGGTACCACAGGAT
This sequence comes from Niabella sp., assembly GCA_027493055.1. Classification (GTDB taxonomy): domain Bacteria; phylum Bacteroidota; class Bacteroidia; order Chitinophagales; family Chitinophagaceae; genus Niabella. The sequence continues at coordinate 26,202 of JAPUDO010000060.1, forward strand.
TTCATCCGCCAAAGATTGCAGCGGCTTGTATCTTTTCCGGAAGAGATCACCGAAAACAATATGCTATCGAATCTTATTTAATAGAAACGCCAGGAGGATATTACCTTCCTTTTTACTGCTTGAAACCATCAGGCGCTAATAAAAAAGATAAAGCTGTTTTATTACTGGATGACCGGGGAAAAACAGAAGCAATTAAAGAAGGTGCACTGGCAGATTCATTGGCGCTGGCTGGATATGAAGTGGTAGTGCCCGACCTGAGCGGCTTTGGCGAGCTGGGGAATGGCTATATAAAAGGTGGTGACTCCTATGTAGATGCTATTCCATTAAACCTTTGGTATATGAGTATTTTGGTCAACCAATCCCTGCTGGGTGTGCGGATGAATGAACTGTCTGTGCTGGTGGATTGGATAAAAACAAACCAGAATGAGATAGAAGGTATAGCAAAAGGTGTACTGACAACAGATTTGTTACATCTTGCATTCATGCGCAGCAATGATATACGATCGTTATTATTGATTAATCCGCTGATCTCTGTTCAGTCCCTTATTGAAACGCGGGAGTATAAAACTCAGTATATACTTTCTTCGGTTGCCGGCTCCATAAGACAGTATGATTTGTGTGATTTGATCAATGCATACGCGCAAAAGAACAGGCTGCTTCTCCTGAATCCCCGGAACGGGGCAGGAGCAATAATAACCGAACAGCAGGGCGAACAAATTAAAAAATATGGTATACACCCAGGTAGCTTGCTGACGGTGAAGTATAGCAGTGAATGGTTTTAACTCATGAGTAAAAAATAATTATGAAGAATCCGGTAAATTTATTTTTAGCTGTTGCTTTCAATTTTATGGCTTTGGCGGCCATTTCACAGAACCGGCCGGAAATACCAGTGGCACATACATCGCTGAATATTGACTTTATCAATAGAGAGCTGAAAGATGCTGTGTCACAGGTTAAAGTATTAGCAGCGCTATTACCTAAGGACGCTATGCCACGCACTTTCGTGGGCGATACTTTGGTTACTTCTAATACTTCCTGGTGGACATCTGGTTTTTATCCCGGGTTATTATTATACCTGTATGATTTTTCAGGCGACTCCACACTCTTTCATTTAGCCAGCAATAAAATGGCGATACTGGAAAAAGAAAAATACAATACCGGCACTCATGACCTGGGGTTCATGCTGTATTGTAGCTATGGAAATGCTTTAAGAATTACACATGACACTGCAAAGTATAAAAACATTCTGGTCACAGGTGCAGAATCGCTGGCCAGCCGGTATCGTCCTAAAGTAGGAGCGATCAGGTCGTGGAACATGCCTTCATTCCCGGTCATCATTGATAATATGATGAACCTTGAGCTTCTGCTTGTGGCATCAAGGCTTAGCGGTAACATAGAATTATGGAATATAGCTGTGGCGCATGCGAATACCACGATGAAGAATCATTTCCGCCCCGATTACAGTTGTTATCATGTGGTAGACTATGATCCTGAAAACGGAAACATTATTGCTAAAAAAACGGCGCAGGGCGCTTATGATGAATCGGCATGGGCGCGCGGGCAGGCATGGGCTTTATATGGATATACAATGATGTACAGGGAAACAAGAAGCCGGACGTATCTTGATTTTGCAAAAAAGATTTCAGGATTTATTCTTGATCACCCTAACATGCCTGCCGATCTGATCCCTTACTGGGATTTTGATACACCGCAACTGCCAGATAATCATCCGTTCGCACCGCATAAAAAAAGCAGGGATGCATCTGCTGCTGCAATAATAGCATCAGCATTAATAGAGCTAAGCACTTACACCAGGGGTGCAGAAAGCGATGCTTATCTTTCAAAAGCTGAAAAGATGTTAACCCATCTTGCTCAGTATCCCTATAAAGCAGCTATTGGAAGTAACGGCGGATTTATATTACAGCATAGCATGGGATCACTTCCCCGTAATGTAGAAGTAGATGTGCCGCTTACCTACGCTGATTATTATTACGTGGAAGCACTGATGAGATACAGACAATTACTACAGGATCGCAATTAAATATTATAGACATGAAATATTTCAGTCTTGTTTTTTTATGGGTTTGCTTTTTAGGAACAGGGATAAGCGCTGTTGCCCAGTACACCATAAACGGCTACCAGGAGCTGTTTGATGGAGCTAGTCTAAAGGGGTGGAAAGGCGATACGGCTTTATGGTATGTAAAAGATAGCGCAATAGTCGGAGAAATAAAGCCTGGAAAAGAATTGACGCGAAATTCATTCATTATCTGGCAGGGTGATAATTTGAAAGATTTTGAGCTTATTGCAGAATATAAAGTGTCAGAGAAGGGGAACAGTGGCTTTAATTATCGCAGTGAAGAAGTGCCTGAGCAGCCTTTTGCGATGCGGGGATACCAGGCTGATATTGATGGCGCAAAAAAATATACCGGGCAAAATTATGAAGAGCTGGGAAGAAAGATATTGGCGTTCCCCGGCCAGAAAGTACGGCTTCCGCCTGTAGAAGGCGCACTTTCTGATTTTGCAAAGAAGAATATATGGACGGCCAGCGAGCTGTTAAGTGAATCAGGAAACATAGATTCCCTTAAATCATTTATTAAAGATAATGATTGGAACCAGCTGCGCATTGTGGCCAGGGGAAACAACCTGCAGCATTATATCAATGGTGTTTTAATGAGCGATGTAACAGATGATGATGTAAGAAACAGGAAGATGGAAGGGAAACTGGGATTTCAGGTGCATGTAGGGCCACCGATGACAATTGCTGTACGAAGCATCCGTTTAAAGCGATTGTAATGAAGAGCCTGTTTAAAATTTATCTGATAGTTTACTTAAGATGTTTGTGATAACACCAACATTGGCGGTCGCCGTTTCCGGTGTTATCGCCCGCAACTACACTGAATATAAAAATTTATAAATGAAACTGAATATTATAAAAAGGGTTGCAGTTCTTCTGCTCAGTAATATATTTTTAAATCAACCAGCACAAGGGCAAACCGGGAATCTTTATAAGAATGCATCTAAACCAATAGAACAAAGAATAGCAGACCTGCTTTCCAAAATGACATTGGAAGAAAAAACCGGGCAGATGAACCAATTGAATTTTAGCCCCAATAACGCGGACCTGAAGCAGAAAATAAAACAAGGTCAGGCTGGCTCAATACTGAATGTAGTAGGAGCAAATGATGTAAATACGTTACAGCGAATTGCCCTCGAGGAAAGCCGTTTAGGAATACCATTGATTATTGGAAGAGATGTTATCCATGGATTTAAGACCATATTCCCGATTCCCCTGGGACAAGCTGCGTCCTTTGAACCGGAAATAGCAGAAAGCGGCGCCCGCATTGCTGCTACAGAAGCCCGTGAAAGCGGGGTTAACTGGACCTTCGCACCCATGCTGGATATAAGCAGGGACGCCCGCTGGGGCAGGATAGCCGAAAGTCTTGGTGAAGACCCTTACCTGGCTGCTTCGTTGGGAGCGGCTATGGTAAAAGGTTTTCAGGGAGATGCTTTGTCTGGCAGCTATTCCATAGCTGCATGTTTGAAACATTTTTTTGGATATGGTGCTGCAGAAGGAGGACGGGATTATAACAGCACTAACATTCCGGAACATTTATTGCGCAATGTGTACCTGGTGCCTTTTCAGAAATCAGTTGAAGCGGGCGCCGCAACAGTTATGACATCATTTAATGACAATGATGGAATACCGGCATCAGCTAATGATTTTATGTTAAAGCAGGTGCTGCGTAAAGAGTGGGGGTTTAAGGGCTTTGTAGTTTCAGACTGGGCATCGGTAGAAGAAATGGTGGTACATGGGTTTGCTGCCGATAAGAAAGATGCCGCACGCTTATCAGCAAATGCCGGCCTTGATATGGAGATGGCCACTGGCCTCTACCTTCAATATTTGCCGGAGCTGGTGAAGGAAGGCAAAGTTCCTGTTTCTGTTATTGACGATGCTGTGAAAAATATCCTTCGTATAAAATTCAGTATGGGACTGTTTGAGCATCCTTACGCTGTATCTGCTGTACCCTCAACCATATATTCAAAAGAGCATTTGCAGGCAGCAAGGCATGCCGCAGTACGCTCGGCAGTGCTGCTTAAAAATGAGAAGCAGGTGCTGCCATTAAATAATAAAACGAAAATAGCTGTGATAGGCCCTATGGCAAACGCGCAACGCGATCAGTTAGGAACCTGGGTTTTTGATGGAGAAAAAGAACATACGGTTACACCTTTAAAAGCCTTGCAAACGGAATATAATTACATACAATATGTGTACGAGCCCGGCTTGCGTTACAGTCGAGATAAGGATACCAGTGCTTTTGGAAGCGCCGTAAATGCTGTAAAGCAGGCTGATGCGGCAGTGGTTTTTCTTGGCGAAGAAGCCATTCTTTCCGGGGAAGCACATTCTTTATCCGATTTAAACCTGATAGGCAGGCAATCCCAGCTGTTAGCTGCGTTGAAAAGAGCCGGCAAACCTGTAGTATTAGTAATTATGGCAGGCCGTCCGTTAACAATACTAAGAGATTTACCGTATGCAGATGCAGTCCTTTATAGTTTTCATCCGGGGACTATGGGAGGTTCTGCTATTATGGACCTGCTGTTTGGAAAAGCCAGTCCCAGCGGGAAGCTTCCTGTTACCTTCGTAAAAGAAGTGGGACAAATACCCATGTATTATAACCACAATAATACCGGACGCCCTGCCCCTGCAGAAGTGACAACTATCGATCAGCTACCTTTGGAAGCAAAGCAAAGCTCTTTGGGTTATACTTCTTTTTACCTGGATTCCGGCAAAGACCCTTTATTCCCTTTTGGGTATGGACTGTCTTATACAAGCTTTCAATACAGCGATTTAAAATTATCAGCACCGGCTATTAAGAAAGGAGAAAAGCTTACAATACAAGTCACGCTGAAAAATACAGGCAGGTACGATGGTGCTGAAGTGGTACAGCTTTATATCCAGGATAAAGTGGGATCTATAGTAAGGCCTGTTAAAGAGTTAAAGAGATTTCAAAAAGTGGAACTGAAAACAGGAGAAAGCAGGGTTTTGAAATTTGAGCTGACTTGTAATGATTTGGCCTTTTACGGAAAAGAGCTTAAGAAAAAATGCGAAGAAGGTTACTTTAACATATGGGTTGGAGGGAGCAGCGTGACAGGCTTGCAGGCCTCTTTCACACTTGAATAAGAGGGTTTGTCAAAGAACGCCTGATGTTATATTATTACGTTACAACTTTAGAAGGATTCCGGGATACAGATTTGTGGGCAGCCTGTAAATTGACGCCCGGCGATTGCCGCTTTTATTTTAATTTCAAAAAAGGTTGTTTGCGTTTGGGGGTTTCAAAAAAAAAAAAGGACTATATAGTTATAGGAGTGCTGTCAATATGAAATATAATTTGTTTTCAGAACTATTGCTCAAAAAATCCAGTGAAGACTAACTGTTAAGACAAGGTAAGTTTATAATAGTTTTGTTTTTAAGGTGCATCGATGACAACATGTTCTCCTGTTGTCATAGATGGCAGGTCAATGAACCTGTTTTTAATGTTCAGGGAATGAAGGTGCGGGCCTATAGACGGTTGGCCTTGAAATTGGCTACAGGAGGGGATTGAGTATAAATAAAATAACGATTGTTTTAACCTTAAAGTGATTGCTATATGAACATAATTACATAATACCATTTTACACAAAAAAGGAGAATGCGACCAACATTCCCCCTAAAGCTTTTAAACAAAAGTAACGTTTGCGACAACATTTTTTTATTCAAAAACCAATGTAAAGTTATGCAAAAAAATAGCAACTCTTTTGCCATTCTTTTTGGCAAAGGAGCTTTCAAATACCTGCTCATGACGAAACTTGCTATTATTTTAAGTTTGATCTTTTCGTTCCCCGCCCTTGCAGATAGTATTTCGGCACAAACTGTTAGTTTAAATCTTAAGAATGTTTCCATTGAAACTGCTATTAAGACTATAGAGACACAAGGTGTTTACAGGTTTGTGTACAAAACAGAGACACTTCCCAAAGACAGATCAGTAACCCTTTTTGTAGAGAATGCCACCCTTAATCATGTAATGGAGAAAATTCTTCATAAAACATCATTATCGTATGAAATAATTAATGGCCAGCTGGTAGTAATAGTGGCTCCGGATGCGGCTCAAAGGAGCGTAGCACAGATTATTTCAGGGAGGGTTACGGATGCAGATGGCAAACCGCTGGCTGGCGTAAACATTTCTGAAAAAGATACAAAGAACGGCACTGTGAGCGCAGCAGACGGGAGTTTCTCTCTGAATGTACATTCTTCAAAAGCAATACTGGTTTTTTCTTTTGTAGGATATGAAACCCGGGAAATGCAGGTGCCTGACAAATCTTTTATCAGCCTGGTGCTGAAAGAAAATGTTCAGAATATGGAAGACGTGATAGTGGTGGGATATGGCCAGCAAAAAAAAGCCAGTGTGGTGGGTTCCATTGTGCAGGTAACCGGGCAGGACCTGGAACGTACAGGAGGTTTAACCAATCTGGGCCTTGCACTTACAGGACAGCTTCCCGGTGTTACTGTGGTACAAAGCAGCGGAGAGCCAGGCAGGGAAGATCCCCGGATCTATATACGCAGTATGGGAACATGGAACAACTCACAGCCCCTCATTTTGGTAGATGGTGTGGAAAGAAAAATGGGTGATATTGATATGAGTGAAGTAGAAAGTGTTTCTGTGCTGAAAGATGCGTCTGCCACCTCTGTATTTGGTGTGAAAGGGGCCCAGGGCGTTATACTCATCACTACCAAGCGGGGTAAAATAGGAAGACCTGTTATTACGTTCGATGCGAATACAACCACTAAAACAATATCGAGGGTGGCTAAAAAGCTCAATTCCTATGATCAGTATGATTTCCGTAACCAGGCAATAGAATACCAGCTCAACAGGGCAGGTACCCAGGATTGGGATACTTATTTGCCCTACCGGATGCTTCAGTATTATAAGCAGCCGCAGGCTAATGGGCTGCAATACCTCTTCCCTGATGTAGACTGGGAAAAAGAGCTGCTAAAACAACTCCCCATGTCGTATCGTGCCAATGTAAACGTATCGGGGGGTACGGACTTTGCCAAATATTTCGGCTCCGTGGCCTTTACTTTTGATGATGATATGATCAAAACAGATGCCGACCCTATGGATCGTGGATATAAAGCACAGAACTCGTATGAACGGCTCAATTTTCGCACTAACTTAGACCTTAACATAACTAAAACCACCGTATTCTCTACCAATCTTGCGGGATATATCGGTAATAAAAGAAATGCCTCAGGGCTTGGCTCTTCCGATGAGAAAATATTTGGGGCGTTTGCAGGTTTTTCTCCAGATATGTACCCCTTGCTGAACTATGACGGGTCTTATGGTTATAACCCCCAGCTAACAAATAATCCCAACCCTTTTGCAAGGGCTAACAGCAATGGGGTACGGTCAAACAGGGAAACCAGTATTTCAACAGATTTCAGGTTAACCCAAAAGCTCGATTTTATCACCAAAGGATTATCGGCCGGTCTGCTTTTCTCTTATGATAATATTTTTCGTACTACAAGTGATATAAATGATGGCAACCAGTCACGGTCCTTATATATTGATCCTGCCGCTATAGATATCCTGTACTCAGTGAATGGGAGCTACATCGATGAAAACGGTCACTTTTATGTAAAGGATGGATACCGGTTAGAGGATTATATGCAGGGATATATCTTTAACCAGGCATCTGATCATGACTATGACTGGTCCAAAGGAGCGCCTACATATACTGCGGAGTCAAGTAGCGGAGCTGTATTCAGGAAAGTATTTTACCAGGCACAGGTCAATTACAGCCGCACGTTTAAGCGGCATGAGGTAGGCGGGCTTGCTCTGTTCAACAGGGAGATATTTGCCGAGGGTAATATGTTCCCCAGATACCGTGAAGACTGGGTGGGGCGTGTTACCTATGGCTATGACCGGCGCTATCTTTTTGAGTCCAATTTTGCTTACAATGGTTCCGAAAAATTCTCCTCGAAGTACCGTTTTGGATTTTTTCCTTCAGTAGCAGTGGGATGGGTAGTAACACAGGAGAAGTTTATGCAGGAGGTTAAATGGCTGAATAAGCTGAAACTGCGTTATTCCCTTGGCAAGATTGGTAACGATGAATTTACTTCGCCCCGTTGGGCCTATCAAACCAATTGGGCGCAAGGTTCGGATAGAACCAACTTCGGCTATCTGAATCGTGCTACCAGCCCGTATGTTCAATACTATGAATCGGTAGTAGGAAACCCCAACCTGAGATGGGAAACCGCACAAAAGCAAAACCTGGGGATCGAGATCACGGCTTTCAAAAACAGGATCGACGTGAACTTAGACCTGTTCTCAGAACACCGTACTGATATCTTTATGAATGCCGGCCGAAGGACCATTTCAAGCTATTTCGGTCAAAGCGCAGTATCGGCCAACCTGGGCGAAACCAAAGGAAAGGGGTATGAGCTGGAAGCGACCTTCAGGAATAAATTTGGCCGGTATCTCAATACTTTTCTTACGCTTACACATACCGGTGCGTTTGACAAAATTATATATATGGAAGACGCGCCACTTTTGCCCGGCTACCAGAAAAATGCCGGGTACCAGATCAACCAGGTGGTAACACAGATTGGAGCTGGTTATATCAATAACTGGGACGATGTATATTCGGCTACCGGTTTTTCCACAGGCAATACCGAGCGTATGCCGGGAGAATACCGTATCCTCGATTTTAATGGGGATGGCGTTATTGATGCCAGCGATGCTGCTCCCTATTCTTATCCCAGAGATCGCCCGCAGCATACTTACGGGTTCATTCTTGGCAGTGAATATAAAGGGTTCAACGTTCGGGTGCAGTTTTATGGCGTATATAATGTTAGCGGGCAATATGCGTCTGGGGTATATCCTTTTGGTAATCTCTCCCATACAGGCCCGGTGCTGGCGGAGTTTGCAGATAATTCATGGACCCCCGGTAACACCAATGCTAAATACAGGTCGATGGTTGTATTCCTCCCGGGAGCACAATCTCTTGGTACCTATGGTTATGAAGACGGATCGTACCTGCGCCTGAAAACGGCTGAGGTGGGATATGCGTTAAATAAATCCAGCCTGAAGTTTTTGGGTGTCAATTCCCTTCGCTTTTTCCTTAACGGCAATAACCTGTTTCTATGGAGCAAAATGATCAATGACAGGGAAGGCGCTTCTGCTGTTGCCAGTTATCCCCTTGTAAGGCGCTTCAACTTTGGGGTAAGCGTTAAGTTTTAATCGTAAAAAATCAGATAATGAAAAATATATTTATTCTGCTGCTTATATGGCCGCTTTTTATACTCTCCTGTAAAAAATACCTGAATCAGGCGCCTCAGGCGGAAATAACAGAAGCAGAAGTTTTTGGCACTTTTTCGCGTTACCAGGGCTTTGTAGAGGATATGTACCAGGCTATACCTGATTTTTCAAGGTCGCAGTATAATGTAATGAACTGGAATTTTTCCAATGATGTGTATAGCAGTCTTCCACAAAGTATGAACACTTTCTTTGGAAAAGGAGATTATTGGAAATGGACAAGCCGGCCATATAGTTTTTTTAATGGCACCACCACACCCAGGGTAAATAACCAGGGGGCTGAATCAAGTAGCACGAACCAGCGGAGTGGCTTTTGGATAAATGGATGGAGGAGCATAAGAGTAGCCAATATTGCTATCCAGAATATAGATATGATGCAGGGCACGCAGGAAGAAAAAAATCTAATATTGGGACAAGCTTATTTTTTCCGTGCTTTTTTCCATTTCAATATTCTCGCTTGCTGGGGTGGCATCCCTTATGTAGATAAAGTGCTTGCGCCGGAAGATAAATTAGACTGGCCGCGCCTTTCCTATCTTGAAACGGCGAAAAAAATTGCCGGAGACCTGGAAAAAGCGGCTGAATTGCTTCCCAAATCATGGAATGAAACGGCAACGGGGCAAAGCCTTGGCATAGGCGCCAGTGCAGGCCGTGTTACTAAAGGCGCTGCTTATGCGTACCTGGGCAAGAACTGGCTGTATGCTGCCAGCCCGCTGATGAACGGGATGGAAACAGGGAACTATACTTCTTACAATACAGAACTGGCTAAAAAAGCTGCGGATGCCTTCAACCAGCTGCTGAAGCTGGCCGGTGAAGGCTATTACGGCCTGCATATCTGGGACAATTATTATCAGAATTTCTGGACAATGACCGCCGGTGAAAATCTTATTGGTAAAGAATGGGTATGGGGTCATCCGTATTATACAGGCAGTCGTAACGCTTATGGAGAGCATTTATTAACGGTGCTCGGCGGTACCAATGCTGGTTATTGCCCTCCTACACTGGAGCTGGTTAATAAGTTCGGAATGGCTAATGGTTTGCCTATTGATGCATCTGGCTCTGGGTATAACCCTAACAAGCCCTGGGATAACCGCGATCCCCGCTTTTACTATTCATTGGTATTGGATGGAGAAAAGATTATCCATTTTACCACCAATTTTCCAACAGATACTTACGCCCAGTTTTATACTAATGGCAAGCACCGGATCAATGCAGCCACCGGGTTTGGCCAGAAAAAATTTTTAGGAAAAGGAGCCAACAACAAAGACCAGAAATGGGGCGCCAACTATGTTTTCATGGTGCCCTATATGCGGCTGGCCCATGCTTACCTGATGTATGCCGAAGCGGCTAATGAAGGGTATGGCGGCCCCGATGGCAAATCGCCAGGAGGTACAATATCTGCAAAGGAAGCCGTCAATTTTGTACGTGCCCGGGCAGGCATCCCGGCGGAAGATGCCCGGTTCTTAACATCCAAAGAGGTTTTCAGAAATGCAATTCGCAACGAGATAGGAGTAGAAACCTGCCTGGAAGGCCATCAATGGTTTGATTACCGCAGGTGGTACATTGCGCATTTGCCCGAAAACAGAACAAAAACAGGTTTGAACTATGATCAGGCACATACCTATTTTACACCGGTAAAGATGGGCGAGATCCTGTTCGATCCTGCAAAACATTACTGGCTCCCTTTTACAAGAGACGAGGCATCGCTGTATCCTGAATTTCCTCAAAACCCGGGATGGTAAACTTCTGTTAACAGTAAATAGTAAAAAATGAACAAAAAATATCAATTATTACTGCTTATAACCTTCATCTTGTTTTCCGCACCCTGTATGGTGTTTGCCCAGGGAAAAGGCGGAAATATAGTTGTGTCATCTATGGTTACCGATGAATCGGGCAATGCCCTGGAGGGCGTGGATATCCTGAATGAGAAAGGCACTGTTATCAGCACTACGGACCAGAACGGAAATTTTTCAGTTCAGGCTAAGAAGAACAGTATCTTGCATATCAGGCACAAAGGTTTTAAAAGCATAGAGGTTTCCGTACAAAGTGCTCCGGATAAGCTTGTGCTTATGTCCCTTCCTTTTCTTATGGATGAGAGCGATAAGGTGCCCATTCTTTTTGGTGAAGTAAAAAGAAGAGAGACGGTAGGAGCCAGCTATACCCTGGACCCTTCTGAATTTTTTAAATACGATAATGTGCGAAGCGTATCAGGAGGTATGAACGGAAGAGTACCGGGTATGCTGGGAGCTAATAATATCAGGGGGATAGGTAATGCATTGTTTTTGATAGACGGCCTTCCGCGCGATATTTCCGATATCAATATTGAAGAAGTAGACAAAATTACGGTGCTGAAAGACGCCAATGCTGCGGCTTTGTACGGTGGTATGGCCGCTAATGGAATAGTGCAGATCACTACAAAGAGGGGACAGGCATACAGGCAAAAGCTGAATGTGATTGCAGAAAAAGGTATTGCCATGCCCGTGGCACTGCCCCAATACCTGGGCTCTGCCGAATACATGAAATACCGCAACCAGGCTGCTATCAATGATGGTATAGCAACAGCTCCCTTTTCTCCGGAAACCATAGAAAATTATGCTTCAGGGAAAAATCCGTATAGATATCCTGATGTGGATCTGTATTCCAGTGAATATCTTAAACGCTATCTGAATCAAAGCAAAGTTGCCGCAGAATTTTCAGGAGGAAATAAAGTTACCCGCTATTATGCCAGCCTGGGATGGACAGGCAGAGGAACACTATATAATATTGGCGATGCTGCAGATGCCAGCTACAACAAGTTTAACGTGCGCAGCAATATAGATATTAATGTTACCAATTTTATCAAAGCTTATATTGGAGTAGCTATGGTCTTCAATGTGAACAAAGATCCGGTAGGTAATTTCTGGAATGTTGCCTCAACATTGCAGCCTTATCGTTACTCCCAATTGCTGCCGCTTTCGCTAATGACGCATGATATGCAAATATCTGATGGCAGCTCACTTGATAACGCATTTAAAGTAGGAGGGAAATATATACTGGGGGGCAGCACACTTTATACAGATAATGTATATGGTAACCAGTCGTTCGGAAGTTATTCAACCAATATCGACCGCTCGCTTCAATATACGCAGGGTGTGGCTGTGGATCTTGATAAATTTATTAAAGGCCTGAACTTTAACGCAGCTGTCAGCTTTGATTTTTTTAACAGCTTTCAGCAAGGTGTTAGTAACGCTTATGCAGTATATGAGCCTATGTGGACGGACCAGGATTCTATTTCGGGCCTTACCAGGGTAGGGGCTGATCTGCGGACAGGCACACAAACCGCAAACGGTGCGTATTTTCAGCGCAGGAATAATGTATCTGCCGCATTTGATTACCACCGGGAATTAGGCGGGGGGCATAACCTGTCCGCAACAGTACTGGGTTTTTTTACCCAATTGAGGCAGGAAGATCTGCTTGATCCTCAGAAAAACGCTCATCTGGGCGCACGCGTTAGCTATCATTATGCAGGAAAATATCTTGCTGATTTCAGCAGCGCTTATGTAAACGGATATAAATTTGCCCCGGGACATAAAGGAGGATTTTCGCCTTCACTGGGCCTGGCCTGGGTGATCAGCGATGAGCATTTTCTTTCCAATGCAAAAGCCATAAACTTTCTGAAGTTAAGGGCATCGGCAGGGATTATCAATTACGAGCCTTCGGGTAATGATTATACCTTGTATTCACAAACATTCGGTAATTATAACGGAGCCTTTGGCTGGGATGATGGACAGCGGTCTCTTCCCTCAAGAACGCTGATTCATGCGGCAAACGAAGCGCTTACTTTTCAGAAATCCAAAACCTTCAACCTGGGCCTGGAAGGTTACTTCTTTGATCAGGTGCTTGCCCTGGATGCAAATGCATTTCTTACAAAAAGAACAGGCCTGGTTGTGCAGAGGAGCACTTATCCGTCTTATCTGGCTAATTATATCCCTTACGAAAATTATAATGAAACCGATTATAAAGGGCTGGAGGCGGGCTTAGTATGGAAGCTGGGCCGTAAGAAGGATACGGGGCTGGATATAGGAGTAAATATGCTGTATTCAACTTCTGAAAGAGTGAAGGTAGACGAAATGCGGTCTGAGCCCTACCTGAACAGGCAGGGGCAACCAGATGATGCAATGTTTGGCCTGGAAGCCATCGGTTTATTTGATAGCTGGGAAACTATTCAGAGCAGTCCCCAGCAGGCCTTTACTGCCGTAAAGCCGGGGGATATCAGGTATAAAGATCAAAATAATGATGGCGTGATCAATGAAGATGATCTCGTTTACATTGGTAATTCCCAGGCCCGCCTGTCGTTTGGACTGTCACTGCTTGCCCGCTATAAAAACTTAAGCCTTTTTGCCATGGCAACAGCAAGGCAGGGTGGCTACTCCTATAACAACAGCGGGTACTATTGGGTACAGGGAGAGGATAGATATTCCGTTGAAGTATTGAATAGCTGGACAGAAGCCACCAAAGCAACAGCAACCTATCCGCGTTTATCATACGGAAACAATACCAATAATTTCAGGCCCTCTACTTTCTGGCTGTATAAAAATGATTTTATCAGGCTGGAGCGGGTACAGTTGAATTATGATCTGCCTTCAGGAATATCCAACATTTTATTTTCCAGGGATATAAGCTTTTTCCTCCGCGGAGAAAATCTGCTGCGGTTTTCCAAAGACGCAGAAAAGAGACAACTGGTGATAGGCGGGGAGCCTGACTATCGGGGCTTTTTATTAGGATTGAAAGTAAAGTTTTAAATACATTTAAAATGAAGAAAAATATTTTACCGCTATTGCTGCTCCTTATGATATCAGCCTGCCAGGAAGAGGGTTTGCTGGAACCGGGGAAAAATAACCAGCAGCAACTTGATTATGTATTGAGAACGCCTGCTTTTGCAGAGGGGTTTTTGATGAGCGCTTATAAAAACCTGGACACGGAATATAATTATACCGAATGTGCAACCGATGATGCGGTGAACAATGCCAACGGCAATGCGCTCAGAAGAATAGCCACAGGCGAATGGTCTGCGCTTTATTCTCCCACGCAGGTGGGAGGATGGGACGGCGCTTACCAGGCTATCTTTAACCTGAATTATTTGCTCTCGATTGTGAACGATGTGCAATGGAGCACCCAGGATCCCGAGAGGAACCAATTGTTTATAAAGAAAAACAGTGGTGAAGCGTATGCGCTTCGGGGATATTTTTATCTGCAATTGCTGGTGCGTTATGGAGGAAAGTCCGTTACCGGTGAGCTGCTGGGAGTGCCCTTGCTTATTGAGCCCGTGAAAGTAACAGACAATTATAAATTACCCCGGGCTTCCTTTAGGGCGGTAATGGACCAGGTATATGCAGATTTTGATAAGGCTATGGAGTTATTACCGGCCACCTGGAATAATAATTATACTGTTGATAATTATATACGGGTATTTGGAAGCCAGAACCAGGGCCGTATACAGGGGAAAATAGTATCAGCTTTTAAAGCCAAAGCAGCGCTTTTAGATGCCAGTCCGGCGTTTAACGGAGGAAACTACAATACTGAAAAAGCGGCCAGGGCAGCTGAGCTGGCCGCTTCTTTACTGACGGCTTTAGGCGGAGCCACGGCCCTGCCACAGGATGGTGTTTTGTTTTATGATAAAGATGATGATGTTAATAACCCTGAAATACTCTGGCGTACCGATTTTGCAAACAATAATACACGGGAGAAAGCTAATTACCCGCCCACGCTGTTTGGAAACGGAAGGGTTAATCCTACGCAAAACCTGGTTGACGCTTTTCCAATGAAAAACGGTTATCCTATTACACATGCTTCCAGCGGGTATGCTGCAAATAATCCGTATGCTAACAGGGACCCCAGATTAGGTTATTTTATAGTTACAAATGGCTCCGTTGTACGTACGGGAACACCTGCAATCAATACCAGCGTTACCAGCACTACCAACGACGGGCTGAATAAAACCGAATTTTCTACCAGAACCGGGTATTATCTGAAGAAACTGTTAAGAACGGAAGTTAATCTTAGCCCCAACACTACCACCAATAGTCGCCATTTTTACACGTTCCTCCGGTACACAGATCTGTTTCTTGCTTATGCAGAAGCAGCCAACGAAGCATGGGGCCCAAAAGCTGATCCCAGAGGGTATGGTTTTACAGCCTACAGTATTATCGCACAAATCCGCAAAAGAGCAGGAATTACGCAACCCGATAATTACCTGGCCGCCATTGCAACAAAGGAGGCCATGCGCGAACTGATCAGAAACGAACGGCGGCTTGAATTGTGTTTTGAAGATCATCGTTTTTGGGATATCAGGAGATGGCAGCTGGACGGCGCTATCACGGGTACCGCAAAAGGCGTTTCCATCAATGGAAGTGCATTTGATATCATGGATGTAGAGCCAAGAACTTACAGGTTGCCCGATGCCTATTATGGCCCGATCCCGAGAGCAGAGATAACTAAAAATGTGCTTCTTCTACAGAATGCAGGATGGTAATATAAAATTAAAAACATAAAATATATACAAGATGAAAAAGATAATGAAGCTGTTGCTGTTTACAGTAATATTATCAACGGCAATATGCTCCTGCCAGAACAAGGATGTGGATTTCCCTGATTTTGAGTACACCACCACTTACTTTCCGTATCAATATCCTGTGAGAACACTGACTTTGGGAGATTATTATTTTGACAATGAAAATGATAATAACCTGAGGTTTGCTATATCGGCAACAATGGGAGGTGTTTATGAAAATAAAGAAGATCGCCTGGTAGACTTTGTTGTTGACGAGAAGCTGGTTGAAAAAATGTATATAGGAAACAAGCAAATATTGCCGCTGCCATCCAAATATTATACGCTGAGTGACCCTTCACGCATTGTTATTCCAAAAGGAAAATTATCCGGAAGCGTGTACGTTCAGTTAACAGAAGAATTTTTAAATGATCCTAATGCACTGGGGCCTGCAGGTACTGTTTACGTAGTACCGTTACGCATCACCAAATCAACCACGGATTCAGTGCTTTTTGGAAAACCTTCGGTAGCTAATCCTGATTACAGGATAGGTGATAACTGGGAAATAAATCCCAAAAATTTCACACTTTTCGGAATTAATTATGTAAATGAATATCATGGTAATTATTTGGTAAGAGGAAAATCTGAGCAACAGCAGCTGGCGGGCACACCGGTAGCTACTACAGTTTACCGGACAAAAGATGTGGAAACCGATCGTGTAATAGGCATGGGCACGGCATCCAGGAATGAGGTAACGTACACCAAAGAGGTTGCCAGAAGCGCAGGGCAAAGTCCCGGTAATTTCACTATGCGAATTACTTTTGGTGGAAATGGGAACGGCCAGATAGCTACGAATCCGGGCTCTGCTTTTTCGGTAACCGGTACGGCAAAATTTGTAAAAGATGCGGAATCATGGGGAGGAAAGCCAAGGGCTGCTATTTATTTAGATTATGTGGTGAATGACGGATCTTTTTTAAATGCAGCAAAAGATACCCTGGTGTTCCGCGACAAGGGCGTTTATTTCCAGGAATTTACTTCTGTATATAAGCCCTGATATTTTTAAATATATAACGCAAACGCCCGGCACCTCGTAATTTAAAAGCAGGCACTATTAATATGACGGGGATAGAAAAATATTTTTCGTGCTTGATTGTTGATTGGAACATACAATAGTACTAATGACGCTATGCTGGGTGTTTTCAACGGATAACAGAGCTGGACCTTCTTAATAAATTTTACAGCACAATAGATTGTAACATGTACATTCTTCACAAATAATTTTGTTACAAAAATGTAACATTACTGCTCGTAACATTTTAAATTGTTACATTTATAAATGTTACAAAAGCTTGTCCTGAAAAAGTTGCTACTTTTTACTTGTTAATCTGTGCATAGTCAATAAAAAAGCTCCCGGAAAGGGAGCCTTTTAGTAGCAGAGGTGGGAAAAATAACAAACCAGATCGTTGAAGATTTTTTTGAATTCTGTGAAATAGCAGACTGTCATGATAATCTCTGATTTTAAATGAACTGATTTAACAGTTGTCAGCTAAGTCTTCACTGTTATTATAGTACCTGCCGATACTTTTCGTTACAATTAATACTTTCTTTTAAAGATTCCTGACCGGTTTAAGAAATTCTGAAGTATGTTTGACTTTAGTAATGGACTATTGAAATTTATAATTTCATTAACTTTATCGGCTTAGAAGATTTTGGAGAACAATACGCCATATAAGAAAGAAGAATTACTTACGCTTATTATTTCTGGTGATCAAAAAGCTTTCAGGAGGTTTTTCGAACTACAGGAGCAGCCGCTGTTGTTTTTTGCGGACAAGCTGCTCTCCAACAGGCAGCAGGCAGAGGATAGTGTTCTTATTGCGTTTCAAAAATTCTGGGAGCTAAAGGATAATTTTGCCAGCCTGGAATCGGTTCGTTCATTTTTATACACTACTGTCAGAAACCTGGCGCTGAACCATATTAAACGCCGTAATATGCTTCAGACCGCTCATCAGGACATCTTAAAGCAAAGTACTGCTTATGATGATGCGTATGTTGAATATAAAATGCTGCAAAGCGAATTGCTGGCACTGGTTTATAATGAAATACAATCTTTACAGAGTAATCACCGGCAAATATTGCAATTAGCATTTATTGAAGAATTATCTACTAAAGAAATAAGTCAAAAGCTTTCGATGGAAGAAAGCAGTGTTCGTTCTGCCAAAACACGGGCACTTATTCAGCTAAAAAAAGCCCTCGTTCATAAGAAAATATTTTCGGTGGGTATATGGTTGCTGTTTTTAAGTACCGGTAAGTAGCGCTTATGATTTTTCAAAAAAAATCATTTTTCTTGCAGCGTTTACGGTTTTCAATTGTTTTATAGGAGTATGAACGGTCAAATCAATCTGGATAACAGGTTAATCAATATCCTGGGTATAGTGCAAGCCGGTGGAAAACTCCCGGAGGAAGAACAAGAGTACCTGGATAATTGGCTGAAGAGCTCGGCTTATGGGAAGGAATTACTTAATAATATAAATGACGATGATTGGTTAAGGGAAAATCTGAAGCAGTTTCAGGATCTAAAGCAAGGCAGTAATAGCCGGTGGGAACTGTTGCAGGATAAAATTTATGCAATAAACAGGGTAAATAAGAAAGATAAGACAGTTCGCTTTCTTAATAAATGGTGGGTAGCAGCTTCCGCCGCTGCAGTATTATTGTTAGGAATGTTTATTTGGCAAACGCTGGTCAACAGGAATAGCCCATCGGTTGCTATGTCGGAAACAAATGATATACAACCTGGCAGGGAAGGAGCTGTGCTAACATTGTCTGATGGTTCTTCCATATTGCTCGATACTGTAAAAAATGGTGTTATAGCATTACAAGGCGGTGCTACAGTAAGAGTAATTAACGGAGCTTTGGTTTATGATAATAATGGCCGGGAAGTGGTAATGAATACGATTGCCACACCTAATAGCCGGCAATATCAGCTTACACTGCCCGATGGTACAGAAGTATGGCTCAATAATGCCAGTTCTATAACGTATCCCACTGTTTTTAAAGGAAAGGAAAGAAAGATAGAGGTTACCGGAGAAGTATATTTTGAAGTGGCGAAAAATGCTGAAATGCCTTTTAAAGTAAACATCAATAACAGGGAAGAGGTAGTGGTTTTAGGGACCCATTTTAATGTAAAAGGGTATAATGATGAAGATAACACAAAGGTTACGTTACTGGAAGGATCAGTAAAAGTATCTTCTAAAGAAGGGGATGAGGTAAAAATTAAGCCGGGAGAGCAAGCTCAGGTATTCCACAAAGAAAAAAATAAAATAGCTGTACATCCGGTAAATACTGCAGAATCCATAGCCTGGAAGAAAGGGTATTTTAACTTTGAAGGATTGAGTTTTGAAGAAGTAATGCGATTACTTGAACGATGGTATGATGTGGAAGTGGTTTACAAAGGCCAAGTGCCCCAAATTAATTTTGGCGGTGATCTTAACAGGAATACAACGCTGAAAGGAGCCATAAAAGCGCTGGAATATTACAATGTGCGTTTAGAGCTGGAAGGGAAAAAAATTATTGTTCATTAAAGCAAACTTATGGCAAGCATAGTATTATGGATTTTCTCTGAATAGAAGATGTATAGAGTTATCTTCAGGCATTAAAAACATGAGGTATATAGAAATGAAATAGGAGTACTAAACAAGCTATTAGTAAAAAACCGGTAGTGTCGTTACCACTACCGGCGAATGTTTACTAATGAAAAACGATTGTAGGAACCATTTTTTAACATCAAAAACGATTGCAATTTATGCAAAAAAGTCCAAAAACGCTTTGGAGCAAACTCACCTTTGCGTTTCTGAAAATTGTTGAGTTTGAAAAGAACATCCAAATTGCTGCTACTCAACTATTCTTAAAAAGAATGCCTTCGTTCTGTAGGAGTAGTAGTGATGAAAAGCTTCGGAAAAAAAGTAACAGAACCATCTTTCTTGCAATGAAACTCTACGTAATCCTGATGCTGGCTGCTATTACAGGTCTGTACGCCAGGGGCATATCCCAAAGTATTACCCTGAAGGCAGATCGAATGCCTTTCAAGACCGTGATAACCGAAATAAAAGCACAGACAGGATATGGCGTTTTACACACAGGCAATTTGATGCACACAGGCAAACCTGTTACTGTGGTTGCAGAAAATATGCCGCTTTCTGAGTTTCTGAATTTAATATTAAAAGACCAGCCCATTACCTATCGGTTTTCTGAAAAAAACATTTTACTACTGCCTAAGCCAAAGCATCTGCCTCAATTAAATACAGTGGAAACTGAGGAGCCTCTATCCATACCAATAATAGTTAAGATAGAGGACTCGCTTGGAAGCCCATTAACCGGTGCTACTATCACGGTGAACAATAAAAAAGTTACTGCTATTACAAATACAAAAGGGGAGGCCACACTTAACCTGACCGAGGGTGATGTGCTTGAAGCCTCTTTTGTAGGTTACAAAACACAAAGAATAGTGGTTACTGGAAATACTATTACGGGCAGGATCTTAACTATAGTATTAAGATTGGATATGGAGAATGCCAGCTTGCTGGACGACCTTGTGGTGATAGGATATGCTACACAGTCAAAAAAGGACCTTACAGGCTCGGTAACCAGTTTGGATGCAGAGAAAAAATTGAAAGATATTCCCAACAATTCGTTGGAGCAGGCGCTTGTTGGAAGGCTTGCAGGGGTTCAGATTGGTGCTTCCGAAGGATCTCTGGACCCTGATTACCGTATTGTGGTACGTGGGGGCGGTTCTATTACGCAAGACAATTCACCCCTTTATATTATAGACGGTGTACAGGTAGAGGACGGGTTGAGATCGCTGTCTCCACAGGATATTGAGCGTATAGATGTGCTTAAAGATGCTTCGGCTACAGCCATATATGGTTCCAGGGGTGCCAACGGGGTTGTGATCATCACAACAAAAGGAGGGAAGACCGGCACAACTAACGTAACGTATAATGGCATTTTTGGGATGAACCAATTAAACAAAACATTGCCGGTAATGAGGCCTTCTGAATTTGTGCTTTATCAATGGGAACGAACGCGCATTGCCTCCGCCGCTGATCAAACCAAGTTTTCAAACGCGTATAAAGTAAATGAATTTAGCGATATCGATTCTATTTACTCCGGTCTCCAGCCTATCGATTGGCAGGAGAAAGTAATGGGACGTAGGGCAAATATGCTTACTCATAACGTTGGCATAAACGGCGGTAAGGGCGATACGCGTTTTAACTTTAGCTATACCCGTAACGATCAGCAGGGAATTGTACTTAATACGGACTATAACCGTAATATCTTTAGCCTCAAACTTGACCAGAAAGTAAGTAATAAACTTAGTGTATCATTTACTACCCGCTATATCGAAACAAATACTAACGGGGCAGGTGTTTCTGATGCGGGGAATGCGCAGGTAAATGGGCTTAGAAATTTCATAAAATACAAACCCTTCCTTGCCGCTAGCGAAAGTGCAGATGAATTTGATGAAGAATACTTTAATGAAACTAACCAGGGTGGAGGGCTTGGCCTCATGAACCCTGTAGCCTGGAGCCTGGCTAAGTATCGTAAAGTGCGGACGTCTGTTTTTAATCTGGGTGGAAATGTTAATTATAAGGTTGCGAAATGGTTATCGTTCAGGAGTACTGCTGGTACAAACATTAATAATATGTCCGTCAAGGGCTTTAACGATGTGCTCAGGAGTATCGGTAATCCAAGTACCACGTTTAACGACATGGAAAGCCGTACGTTTAACTGGTCAAATGTGTTGAACTATACCAACAGCGGAAATAAAACTGCATTTTCTAAAAACAACTCACTAACGTTTATGCTGGGTCAGGAAATTTATATATCCCAAAATGATAATTTGGAAAACCGCTTTAACCTGTACCCCAGGGGGATTACGGCCGATGTTGCATTAAGCCAGCTTACCCAGGGAACAGTTGTTCCCGGTTATCCCAGCAGAACATTGGTCAAAAGTACATTATCCTCCTTTTTCGGACGTGGTAACTATTCGTACAAAAGTAAATACATGGCCACTTTTACCCTAAGATCCGATGGCTCTTCTAAATTCAAGCCAGGAAACCGTTGGGGGTATTTTCCATCAGGAGCAGTTGCCTGGACATTCTCCAAAGAGAACTTCATGAAGGACCTGACATTTATCTCTAACGGTAAGCTAAGGTTTACTTATGGTACATCGGGCAACAACCGTATCCCCGATTATCTCTACCAAACAACCTATACGGCCAACGCCTTGTATGGTTTAAATAATAGTGTTACATCCTTTGGATATACTGCTAACGGGTTGGCTAATCCGAACTTAAGATGGGAAACAACCATTTCCAGGAATATTGGGTTAGATCTGGGCTTCTTTAATGAAAGGTTACAATTAACAGTAGACCTGTATAGCAATCTTACTAATGATGTAATTACCCGCGTGCCGGTGTCCACCACTTCCGGCTACTCTACACAATTGCAGAATACGGCCAACACCCGTAACCAGGGAATAGAGTTTCAGGTGTCCGGTGCAATAGTCAATAGCAAGGAATTCACCTGGAATGCAGATTTCAATATTTCATTCAACAAAAATACCATACGCAGTTTATCAAGCGGACTTGATTACTACCTGCAGAGCTCTGGTTGGTCAAACCTGGTAAGTAACGGCGATTTCATTGTAAAGGCCGGTGGCAAAGTAGGAGATATGTGGGGTTTCGTGTCTGATGGATATTATACTGTCGATGATTTTGATGTAACACCCAACACCGGAAGCAATGCTGCCACATATCCTTATATCTATAAGCTTAAGCAAGGGGTGGCAGATCCGTCAAAAACATTTTCGGTAGCTCAGCCGGGTTTAATGAAAGTGAAAGATATGAATGGAGATGGTTTTATCACTGAAGAAGATAAAGCGGTTATTGGCAATGGAGTGCCAAGGTCCTTCGGAGGCCTGAACCAGCAGTTTACTTACAAGAATTTTGATGCAAGCTTTTTTATCAACTTCTCATTTGGGGGCGATGTATTGAATGCGAATAAAGTAGAGTTTACCAATGGATACCTTAACAATAACAATTTGCTGAAAGATATGGAAGGACGGTGGAAAACCGTTGATGCGGAAGGTAACCTCATACAACGGGTATCCGGTACTACCGTATATGGTGTGGATCCGGAAGTAATCAGGGCAACGAATGCTTCAGCTACCTTATGGCAACCGGTACGCAGCACACCTGGTTATTATTTAACCAGTTGGGCGGTGGAGAACGGATCATTCATCAGGTTTAATAACCTCACACTGGGCTATACGTTTAGAGGCGGTATTCTTCGAAGGGCTACTATAAAACGCTTGCGGGCTTACGCCACCGTCAATAATATAGCGCTCATCAGCAGCTAT
The DNA here is from genome assembly GCA_027493055.1 of Niabella sp. Taxonomy (GTDB): domain Bacteria; phylum Bacteroidota; class Bacteroidia; order Chitinophagales; family Chitinophagaceae; genus Niabella. The sequence goes on from JAPUDO010000060.1 coordinate 49,492, forward strand.
TCCGGTTATGACCCCGAAGTTAATACACGCCGTTCTACGGGTGTAACACCCGGAGTTGATTATTCTGCCTATCCACGCAGCAGAGGTTACATTTTGGGTTTAAATCTTTCTTTCTAAAAAAACAAACTAAACTGATGAAAAAGGTATTTAAAACAATATATATAGCTGCAGCGCTGCTTGCAGCAAACGGAATGACATCATGCGAGAAATTCCTTGACCAGCAGCCGGTATCTTCAACACCCGAGAGCATTTTGTTCAATAACCCAAACAGCGCTTTGCAGGCGGTATTAGGCGTATACAGTGTTATGGCTGGCACTAATGGGTACGGGGCCCGGTTGAGCCTGGCATTTCCTTTCGATACGGATGAAATGATTGGTAATCCGAATGGGGCAATTACAGAAGACCAACGCAGGCTGGGTGCTTACGATATTCTGCCGAGTAATTCATATCTGGCAGGTACATTCAATAATTTATACACAGGTATAGAAAGAGCAAATGTATGTATTAAGAACATTCCGGCAATGAACCTTTACGCCAATGGTACCGAAGCGCAAAAAAGAGAGCTGCAGCGTTTGTATGGAGAATCCCTCACACTCAGGGCTTTCTATTATTCAGAGTTAATAAAAATATGGGGTGATGTTCCGGCTATATATGAACCCTCTGCTACCTTTACTAATTTTGATGTTCCTAAATCAGACAGGGATGTCATCTATGACAGGATATTGGACGATCTGGCTGATGCTACAGCGTTGGTTCCCTGGCGTACTGAAGCCGGTGTGGGTAACGATGAGCGGATTACTAAAGGTGCTGTAAGGGCGCTCAGGGCGCGGATAGCATTGTTCAGAGGAGGATTTTCTCTTCGTAGAGATACGCGTCAGATGGAGCGCCGCCCGGACTATCTGGAGTATTATACTATTGCAAGGGCTGAATGCGACAGCATTATAACAAACGGCTTCCATAGCTTGAACTCGAGCTTTCAGGCAATATGGGATGATAATATACTCGATGGTAAAGTTGAATCAAAAGAAGTTTTGTTTGAAGTGGCAATGGCCGGCGAGAATTCCAATACCGACTCACAGCTTGGCACCTGGAACGGCATCAGGCTAACCATTGGTACAACCACTTCAGGGCAGAACAGAAGCTTTGTTGTGCCTACATTATTTTATAAATACGCACCTTTTGATAAACGGAGGGATGTGTCCATAGCACCATTTAACGTGTCCAACGGTAATATTGTTGCAACTACGCTTTTAGGTGGTGCCGATGGGAAGTGGCGTACAAACTGGGTGACGCCTTCAATTACATCGCCAAAGCAGTTTTATGGCATAAACTGGGCCATCATCCGCTATTCAGATGTACTTTTAATGTTTGCCGAAGCTGATAACGAAATTAACGGAGGTCCAACTGCAAGGGCCATTGAGTTGGTAAATTCCATTCGCAGAAGAAGCTGGACAACAGGCGCCATCAAAACAATGAGCATTACAAATGGAGGTAGCGGCTATACGGCTGCACCAACTGTTACTATTACGGGAGGTAATGGCAGCGGGGCGACAGCAGTGACTACCGTAGAGGGAGGTAGTATAACAGCAATAAATGTGGTCAATCCTGGCAGCGGTTATACAACAGCTCCTGTTATTTCATTTTCAGGGGGCGGAGGAACCGGCGCAACAGTTACTTCTGTACGCACTACCATTGAAGAAGCGGATTTGACACCTGAGCAAACAGCATCGAAAGAAGCGTTCTTAGCCGCTATACAGGATGAACGGTTACTGGAATTTGTGAGCGAAGGCATACGCAAGTACGATCTGATCAGATGGAACTTACTGGGAACGAAAATTGCTGAAACAAAAGCCGAATTAACCAAAATGGTTAATAAGGAAGCTCCGTATGATGTTTATGCACAACGTATGTATTACAGGCCCAATTCTCTAACATTGACATGGGGGAACTCATTCTATGCGCCATCACCTGCGTCCCTTACAGGATATACCGGTATCAATTGGGTAGCCTCTGTTACGCAGGCGAACATCATAGATAAGCTGGGCGCTAATTTCACACCGAATAAATCAGAGCTATACCCAATCGCAACTCCTGTAATAGAGGCCTCACATGGAGCTATTACACAGGATTATGGTTACTAGTGTCATGTCAACCGTAAAACATAGTATTGATTGTCACCCTGTTCCGATAGCTATCGGAAGACGAAGGGTGTATAAGGAGAGCGCTTCGTCAAGCTCAGCCTGACATAGGTTGCGAAAGAATATGATTCACATAACACTGGATGTAAAAATATTGCATGTACAGTTTTTATATACATAGGAAGATTTTATTAACAATGGTGCTTGGTAGCTTATGTTTTTGGGTGTTTGCCCAAAAAACGAAGACACTACCGGTGAAAAAAGAGTTGGTTTCCTTAATCAACAACCGGTTAGAAAAAGCTGCGGCTCAATACCGTTATTTTACCACACAGGCGAGTGATACGCTTTTCCCGAAAACGATCAGTAAAGATGGTACACTGGAAAGCAGTAAAAGCTGGTGGTGGTGCAGTGGTTTTTACCCCGGTACATTGCTTTATCTTAACGAGAATAAGAGTGATGACACGCTGTATAAAAAAGCAATGCATTACCTGGGCCTTCTAGAAAAAGAACAGTACAACAAAGGTACACACGATCTGGGCTTTATGATGTATTGCAGCTTTGGTAATGCACAACGTCTGTGGCCTGATAAAAAATACCAGGACATATTAGTGCAAAGCGCAAAATCGCTGGCGTCAAGATACAGCCCTGTTACCGGTTGTATAAGATCCTGGAACTCAAAAAACTCCTCGGATTTTCTGGTTATTATAGACAATATGATGAACCTTGAGCTATTATTCTATGCTGCTAAGGTAACAGACGATTCTTCGTTCTACAGGATAGCTGTAAGCCATGCAGATAAAACTATTGAAAATCATTTTCGTCCCGATTATAGTTCTTTTCACGTAGTAAATTACAATTCCCAAACGGGAGCGGTAAAGCTGCGGAGGACACAGCAGGGGGCCGCTGATGCATCTGCCTGGGCGAGAGGGCAGGCGTGGGGTTTGTATGGATACACTTTAATGTACCGCGAAACCAGGCAGCGAAAATATCTTGATTTTGCTAACCGTATTGCGGAGTTCATCTTAAATCACCCTCATCTGCCCAAAGATAAAGTGCCTTATTGGGATTTTGATGCACCCGGTATTCCGGATGCGCTGCGCGATGCTTCTGCAGCTGCAGTAATGGCCTCGGCTTTTACAGAATTAGCAACTTATGCCGATGAAAACAATGCCCGGAAATACCTGGATGCTTCAGAAGACATGCTTACCGCGCTATCAAACCCACCCTATCAGAATGCATATAAAGAGAACAGGGGCTTTTTATTGAAGCATAGTGTAGGTAGTTTGCCCCAGAACTCGGAAGTAGATGTCCCACTGACCTATGCCGATTACTATTATGTAGAAGCCATGATGCGTTATAAAAAACTGGCATTTGGGAAAACGATTTTTTAGTTATGAAGAATATATCTGTTGTAAAAAATAAAAAAGAATCCTTCATTGTTTTGTTGCCGGCAATAATGGTGCTTCAAGTATTGTTGCTGCTAATGAATAATCTACAGGCGCAGTCAGCTAAAGAAGTGCCCTTTGAAATGAGAAAGGGAATGAACCTCAGCGCCTGGCTGTCGCAAAATAAATTTAAAAGCGATGCCGAAAGGGAGGCCTATTTTACAGAGGCTGATTTTAAAGAATTAAAAGCGCTGGGTTTTGATCATATAAGACTTCCGGTAGCGGAAATAAATATTTATGATGAAAAGGGCAATCCTAAAGCAGAAGTAATGAAGCTGATCCATCGTACCATTGAGTGGTGCAGGGATGCTGATATGCGTATGATTCTGGATTGTCATCAAACGCGCGATCATGATTTTTCAAAATACAGCTCTATTGTTTTGTTTAACGATCCCAATGCGCTCTTCCGCTTTATTGACCTTTGGAGCAGGTTGTCGGATGAGTTTGGAAAATACCCTAATACCTTACTGGCTTACGAATTGCTTAATGAGCCTAATGCCAAGGAAAATCAAAGCTGGAATAATATTGCCTTACCGCTTATAAAGGCAATCAGGAAAAAAGAGCCCGAGCGTATCATTCTTTTAGGTTCCAACAAAGCCAACAGGGTCAGCACATTTACCGATCTGTGCGTTCCTAAGAAAGATCCCAATATTATTCTGAGCTTTCATTTTTACTACCCTTATCTGCTTACTCATTTTAATTCAGATTCTTACAAATCACTTAAAGTTATTAAGGGCCCACTTATTTATCCTGGGCAGATAGTTCCGGATAGCATTATTACAAGGCTGGATGATAATGCAAAAAAAGTGGTCGAAAAGCATAATGGTATATTTAATAAGGACGTACTGTACCAAATGATACAGCCGGTTATTCAAAAAGCAAAGGACAATGGTCTGCGCTTACACTGCGGGGAATTTGGCGTTAATTTCCAGTATCCTGACCGGCCTTTGCTTACGCGATATATAGAGGATGTTGTTGCCATTTTTAAAGAGCATGATATAGCTTATACTGTTTGGGGGTACAGAAAGCAGTTTGGGGTGTTTGACGATAACCGGAAGATTAAAGATCAGCGTTACCTGGATGCTATCGTAAAATAATAAATAACCAGAAACCATGAACAGCAGAAGACAGTTTATACAAAATGTATCTATAGCTTCAGCAGGGGCTGTGCTGCTACCTGTAACCGGTATGTTTGCAGCTTCGGGATCGCTAAAAGGAAAAAAAATTCTTGTTCGCTCCGGCTGGCAAACGGTTAACATAGGAGATATAGGCCACACTTTTGGACTGCTGGCCATAATGGAAGAGCATTTACCCGGCGTGGAAATCATATTATGGATAAAATCCTATGACAGGGGCGTGGCCGAATTACTGGAGCAGTATTTTCCCAAAGTGCAGCTCATTAAAAGTAAGCTGGAGGATAACGCCGCAGATGTAAAAAAAGCTTTTGATGATTGTTCTTTTTTTATACACAGCTCCGGCCCGTTTGTTACAGCACAAAAGGAATTGCAATCCTGGTGGGATATTACGAAAAAGCCTTTTGGCATTTATGGGGTATCGTTAGATGAAGTTGGCAGTGACCTGGCTTCGCTTATTGAAAAAGCTTCTTTTTTCTACTGCCGCGATACCGAATCCTTAAAATATTTAAGAACGCTCAATAATAAATGCCCTGTACAGGGCTTTGCGCCGGATTCAACATTTGGAATAAAGATTTATAACGATAAAAAGGCCGCTGATTATTTGCAAGCGGCAGGGTTAAAAAAAAGCGGGTTTATTTGTGTGATTCCAAGATTGCGGTATACCCCTTACTGGCAAATGGTAAACAGGGCGCCTTCGGAAAGTGAAAAAGAGCGATATGCTATTTCTATGGCTTTTCAGGGACGTGATGGAGAAAAGATGCGTAGCGTAATTACCTCCTGGGTAAAAGCGACCGGTCTTAAAGTACTGATATGTCCCGAAGTTACTTACCAGGTAGCATTTAGTAAAGAAAACTTATACGATCCGCTGCCGGATGATATAAAAAAGAATGTGGTATGGCGCGATAGCTTCTGGCTGCCTGATGAAGCTACCAGTGTTTATAAAAACGCGAGGGCGATGGTTTGCTGCGAGCCTCATTCGCTTATAATGGCAGTGGCAAATGGTATTCCCTCTATACATGTAAAGCAATCAACCGACACACGTAAAGGACAGATGTGGCGCGATATAGGGCTTGGCGACTGGTATTTCCTGATGGATGAAACCCCGGCTTCACAGATCAGCATGGAATTACTCAATATTCATAATAATTATAGTGATGCACAAAAGAAAGTGAAGAAAGCTATGGATTACGTACGGGCGGTACAAAAAGATACGATGCTGGTCGTGAAAAAGAATATGAAATAAAATATCCTGTTATAAAAACGTAAAGATGACGAACAGAAGATCTTTTATAAAAGAAGGGGCTGTAGCAGCTTTAGGCGCTGCTTTAATACCTTCCTGGGTGAAAGCTATAGGTACGGAAAGAAAAACGATTTTACTTTGCTCGTCCTGGCAAACTTTTAATATTGGTGATATAGCGCACACACCTGGCGTGCTGGCCATTTTTGAAAAACAATTGCCCAATGTTAATGTGATTTTGTGGCCGCACGATGTAGCCAATGGTGTAAAAGAAATACTGGAAAGACGTTTTCCCCGTTACGCTATTGTTCAAACAGAAGAAGCGGTGGCTGCTGCTATCAAAAAAGCGGATATGCTGGTACATGGCAGTGGGCCATCGCTGGTAGGCAGAAAAAATATTGTAAGATGGCGCAAAGAAACCAGTAAGCCTTATGGTATTTATGGTATTACTTTTCCCGGTATATATGCCGCAAAGCATGAAGTTATAAAAGCTACGCCTTTAGACACAGAGCTTGTAAGCAATGCGGCCTTCGCTTTCTTCAGGGATTCAGTATCCCTGCAGTTTGCAAAAGATAACGGCATTTCCTGCCCTGTTATGGAGTTTGGCCCTGATGGTACTTTTGCGGTAGATCTTCACAATGATAAGGCTGCGCTTTCATTCATGAAAAAACACGGACTCAAAGAAGGTGAGTTTATGTGCTGTATTCCCCGTTACCGGTTTACTGAAGAGTGGCTGGCTAAAGGAAAGAACAGGCCTTACCGGCAGGACCATGTGGATTACAACAATAAAATGAAGGATCATGATAATGGCCCTTTACGCGAAGCTATCACCGCGGTAGTAAGGAAAACAAAAATGAAAGTGTTGATTTGTCCTGAAGATGAAACACATGTAGCCCTGGGTAAATCCTTATTACTGGATCACCTGCCGGAGGATGTAAAGAAAAAAGTAGTATGGAGGGACAGGTATTGGCTTACAGATGAAGCGCTCAGTACTTATAAAAGATCAGCCGGACTTTTTGGCCTGGAAATGCACTCGCCTATAATCTGTATAGGGCAGGGCGTGCCTGCCGTTGTTTGCCGCTTTTATGAACAAAGCACCAAAGGCTTTATGTGGAAAGATATTGGGTTGAACGATTGGTTGTTTGATATGGACGATCCGGCACAAGTGAAGAATATAGTACCCACGGTACTCTCAATTGCCAGGAACCCTAAAGCAGCAAAAGCCAAAGCTCTGAAAGCAAGGGCTTATGTACAAAAGCGACAAAAGGAAACCATGCAGATTTTAGCAAAATCTTTATAAAATGAAGCCTTTTATAAACAAACCTTTACTGTTGCTAACTGCCGTTTTTTATTGTGCCAGCATAAATGCAAAAGCACAAAATTTTCGCAGTGTAATTGAAAAACAGCCAGGTTTAGTTGCCTTTTGGGATTTTGCTGATACCACAGGAAAACCAATAGCAGGAAGTGCCAAAAGTGTAAAGCTTTTACCTGCCGGCCAACCAAAATTTATTTCCGAAGGGCCTTTGTCAGGCAAGAGCATTGAATTAAACGGCAAAACCGATTATTGGTATATTAAACACGAAAACACAGAAAAACTAGATGTAAAAACAAATGCCGTAACAGTAATTGCCTGGGTAAAATGGTTGGGCGGTACAGGTTTTGTTGCCGGCAAATGGAACGAGTACAAAGATGGCGGCAAGCGGCAATACGGTTTATTTGTATCGTTGCCATATTATAACGGTACGCAACAGGTTTGTGGCCATATTTCTAAAAACGGAGGGTCAACAAACCCATTCCCTTATAGTATAGACTATTCGGCCAGTCCGCAGAAAGTGCCTTTAAACACCTGGGTTTGTGCAACGTTTACATACGATGGAAAACATATTAAATCCTATTTAAATGGCGTATTTCAGCCACGTGAGCCCGAGCTGATACAACGTACTGCCGGTTTTTTGCCTGATAAACCCGAAGGGTTAACGCAGGTTAAGAATCCGTATTACTACCCTGATGGAATGGGTAATAACGGTTCTGATTTTACTGTTGGGGCAGTACAGCTTAAAACGGGAATGGGCAATTTTTTCAAAGGCCGGATCGGTGGTATCGCTGTATTCAACAGGGCACTGAGTGATAAAGAAATAGCGCGGGTGGCGGTAATGCCTTAATCGGCGGATACTATTTTTATCGGACCTTAATCATTAATACTTCCGAAAATGAAAAAGTACAGCAAATATTTTTTACTGATATATGTTGGGTGCATAGCGGGTATTTATGCTTCAGCTCAGCCCAACTGGGGTATGCCAAGAGTAGCCAATACCCAAACCCCTTACGGCGAGATGACGCATCGTATTAATAATACCCCCAAATATATAGCAGCGGAAAAACCACCAATGGGCTGGAATTCATGGAACAATTTCGGGCTGCAGATAACAGAGGACGAGTTTAAAAAGCAGGTAGATTACGTAGCCGAAAAATTAAAATCTTCCGGGTATGAATATGTGGTCATTGATGCTTCCTGGTATTCACCAAGTGTATCTGCCGACAGGAAAAGCCCCTTTCACCACCCTTCGTATGCACGCCACGATGCAGAGCTGGATATGTATGGAAGGTTCCTTCCTGCAAAAAATAAATTTCCGGGTGCTAAAGGCTCGTTTAAATACCTGGCAGATTATGTACACAAAAAGGGGTTGAAGTTGGGTATTCATATTCAGCGGGGTATTCCATGGCAGGCAGTAGAAAATGATATGCCGGTTTTGGGAACAGGTTTTAAGGCAAAAGATATAGCTAATCCTGCAGATATGTGTTTGTGGTTTAATGCAACTTATGGAGTGGATGTGAGTAAACCCGGGGGGCAGGAATATTATAATTCCATTTTTGAGCTGTATGCTTCATGGGGTGTGGACTTTGTTAAGGTAGATGATCTTTCAATGCCATACCATGCCGATGAAATAACAGCGATACGAAAAGCAATTGAGAAAACAGGCAGGAAAATGGTTTTCAGTACTTCTCCCGGCAGCACTCCTTTAACAGCCAGGATGCATATAATGAACAATGCAGATATGTTTCGTGTATCATCAGACTTTTGGGATACCTGGCCTCAGTTAAAAAAACAGTTTGAATATGCCAGACAGTGGGCTATACATAGTGTTCATGTACCCGGCCGGTGGCCCGACCTGGATATGCTGCCGGTTGGCAAAATTGGTACGAGAAGTGGTGATGCGGGAGGCGAGCGGCAGACCAGGTTTACAAAGGATGAGCAGTTTACCTTATACACACTTTGGGCCATCAGCCGGTCCCCGTTAATTATTAGTAATGATCTCACCCAGAACGATGATTTCACATTAAAGCTGCTTACTAACAAAGAAGTGATTGCAGTGAATCAGGCCGGATCAATGCAGCGTGAAATATATAATAAGGGAGGTATTATAGCATGGGTTTCAGATGCCGGAGATATAGGCGCTAAGTACGTTGCAGTTTTTAATCTTAACGATAATGAAGAACAGGTAAATATTGATTTTAGTGACCTAAAGCTTAGTTCCGGCCTTAAAGCCAGGGATTTATGGAAACAAAAGGATATAGGCCTGATGAAAGATAAACTGGTTTCAAAAGTTGCAGCGCATGGAGTTGTGCTTTATAAGCTGGAGAACTACAATTAGTATGAAGAAAAATAGTTTAAAATGAAAATTCTTTACAGCGTGCTGGTTATAATTGCCTTGCTTCCTGGTGTTCAGTCACATGCACAAAAAGATGCCAGCCACATCAGGTTATTTATAATAGGCAATAGTTTTTCACAAAATGCTTCAAGGTATTTAAAGCAAATAGCTGAAAGGGGAGATTGTCAGCTTACAATAGGTCGGGCGGAACTTGGAGGTTGCCCATTGCAAAGGCATTGGGATTCTGTGGCAGTGAACCTTTTGGACTCTTTAAGAGGGAAGGCGTATAATGGCAGGTCATTAAAAGAACTTTTGTCAAACGGCAAATGGGACATAGTAACCATTCAGCAGTATTCATTGCTTTCGGGCGATACGGCAACCTATCAACCCTATGCCCGGAAGCTGTATGCCTTTATAAAAGAGTTACAGCCCGATGCTGAAGTAGTGATTCATCAGACATGGGCCTACCGGTCAGATGCAAAGAATTTTGGAAAGATAAGTGGAAATAAAAGAGCTGGTTCTCAGAAGGAAATGTGGGAAAGATCCCGGTACGCTTACCACAAACTGGCTGGAGATTTAGGAGGGCTGCGCATTATTCCGGTGGGCGATGCTTTTTATGCAGCAGCAACGGATAAAGAATGGTCGTTTGTAAAAGATAATAGTTTTGATGAGGGAAATCCGGTACAGTCCCAACTTCCTGCCGAAGCTAATTCTTTGAACGTTGGGTATTTCTGGAAAGATGGCAGGCTTCAGTTCGATCCCAATCATGCTAATGAAGCGGGTTGCTATTTGGCGGGGCTGGTTTGGTATGGATTCCTCTTTAAACAAAACATTCAAAAAGTATCCTTTAAGCCCGGAGAAGTGTCAGAAAATTTTGCAGCGTTCCTCAAAAATACTGCACTCCAAACGCTTCGCAGCCACCGATGATATAAACGTGTTATATGACTTCAAAAAGTATTATAAAAAAGACGTTCATTGCTTTGGCAGGATATATCTGCCTGGTGATGCCATTATATGCCCAAAGGATCATGGTTGTGGAACCTCCTGATATTGATCGGGTAAAGGAAATTGCAGTATTGCTGCCAGAGAAGCCGAAGGGGTTTGGTGATCCTGTTCAGGTTCGCGGCCGGTGGGACAGCCTTTACACTACCGGCGCATTTTTGCGGTTGATAAATGAAGCGGATAGCATTAGCAGCGTGCCATTTCCTGAACTAACGGAGGCTATTTATATGAGCTATTATAAAGGGAAGGATTCTGAAACGTCCAAGCGGTTTATTATGAAACGCAGAATGTTGCTCGCAAAAATGATTTGGGCCGAATGTCTTACCAACAGGGGAACGTACATGCCTGCTATTATTCATGCGCTCCGGAGCATTGTTAATACCCGAACCTGGACGTTTCCTGCCGAAGACAGGGAAAAGACAAACTGGGAGGGGAAACGTTACACTATAGGCTTAAGCTCTTCTGCTTATGGGTCTGATATGGCTCAGGCCCTCTATCTTCTTGATAGCAAACTGCCAGGCGACTTAAAGGAACAAATAAAAACAGCCCTCTATCAAAGAATCTTTAGGCCGGTGCTTCATGCTGTAAATACCGGTAATGTTAATAATGAGTTCCGGTCTTTAAAAGATATAGGAAATCATAACCCGGTGGAGCTTGCCAATGTATTAGGCGCTGCTTTTGCAGTTCTGGAAGATAAACAGCAGCGTGCGGTGTTTGCAGCTATAGCTGAGAAATATTCGGTGAACTATTTTGAAAGTTATTTGGATGACGGCTATTGCACTGAAGGAATAGGTTACTACTCGTATGGATTTACGCACTACGTTTTTTTGAGAGAGCTGCTATGGCAGGCCACCCATGGGAAAATAGATCTGTTCCAAAGGCCCAAAGTAGCTAAAATGGCCAGGTTCGCCCCTGCAATGGAAATCATTAATAGCGTATATCCTGCTATCAGCGATTGCGAACAGTATATAAAGCCGTGGCATCAGTTAATGTATTATCTTAATAAAAACAATGATCTTGGCCTTTCAGCATATAGCCGGCTTTCCACTGATATAGAGCAGCCATCGCTTTGCTGGATGATGTTCTTTTTCCCCAACGCAGCATCCGCATATCCCGATAGCGATAATAGTTTCAAATCATTGCCGGTACGTGATTATTTTAATGATGCTGGCGTGCTTACGGTAAGGCCTCTTGCAGGTTCGCTCTTTAATATGGGCGCTACTTTGAAGGGCGGCAATAATGCGGAACAGCACAACCATAATGATTTAGGCTCTTACTCCATAGTTGTAGGGGACGAATTAATTACCGGCGATGTTGGCCTTGCCACTTACACGCCTAAATACTTTACAAAGGAACGATATGATCTGTTTAAAACAACCTCATCCTACGGGCACAATGTGCCTCTTATTAATGGCATTCAGCAGTTTGCCGGTAAAGATGCGGTAGCCAGAATTATAAAGACCGGCTTTAGTGATCAGCAGGATGAATTTGCTATGGATCTTGCTTCCGCATATAAAGCGGATGACTTAAAAAAGCTGGTAAGGACGTTCACTTACAACCGGGGAAGTAAACACACTCCAGGTTATTTGCGGGTACGGGATGATTTCTGTTTTAGCAAAAATACGGCTTTTGAAACCGCTATAATTACACGATACGGATGGCGCAGGGTTAATGAAAATACAATTGAAATTATTGGTGCGCGTGCTGTACTGCAGGCTACGATCCATAGTTCTGTGCCATCTTTTAACATAAGTAGCGAGGTGATTGATGAAGGGCCAATGCCTTATACCCGGATTGCCATAAAGTTGCCAGCAACTATGAATGGACATGTGAGTATTGAGTTTAAAACAAAATAAAAATTATTGAAATGAAACTTATAGCTGGTTTACTTATCATTAGTCTGTCCTGTGCTGCTAACAAGGCTGACACGGTGGCGCCCTTTAAAGCCAGCCAGGGAATCCTGCTTTTTAATTCAGGTTTTGAAGGAGATACATACGTTAGTATAGCTTCAGCCCAGATTGAAAAGCTTGCAGGAGCAGATCATACTGTTGAAGCCCCCAATAACTGGACAACTTTCTGCACAAAAGGAGGCTATCCTGCTGCAGGAAATTTCAGCATTTTTTACGAAGGTGGTGATAGCACCAAACGTAAAGCCCGTTTGGTGAAAGATCCGAAAAATAGTATGAACACGGTATTAAAGTTTACGGTATATGAGGCAAATGTTGTAAAAGAAGGGGAGGCGGATCCTTATAAAACAAGGATACAGGGCCAGGTAAGCAATACGGCTCCGGGTATCAAAAAATATTACCAATCGGTAAAGATGTATTTCCCATCGGCTACCATGAATGTATTGAAAAATTATCCCGAAAATATAACCTGGTTCTCTCTGGCCGAGTTTTGGAATAATGCGGCCTGGGGAAACGTTCCTAAAGATCCTTACCGGCTTACAGTGGGTATGGGACATAAGGCTGGTGGCGCAAATCCGTTTTACTTTCATTTCAGCTGCGACAAGTATGCCATTCAATTTAAAGCGGATGGAAAAACACCTGAAAAATATATTCCTACTAAGATTGCCGGCAGGGGTAATGAAATCTTCTCCATTCCATTTGATACCTGGCTTACTGTTGAGTATTACTACCAGGAAGGGAATTGGGCAGCTTTTTCAACAAGGCCCGCCGGACATTTTTATATGTCTGTACAACCGGAAGGCAAACCAAAGATCATTTTGTTCAACGAAAGGGTAGCTACTATTCATCCTGACGAAACGGTGCCGCCCGATGGTTTAACATCCTATCACCCTTTGAAGTTTTATACCAATAAACAAATTGCCATGTATATGAAAGCAAATCATACTCCGCTGGAAATGATGTGGGACGATTTAAAGATATATAACGACAGGGTCCCGGACGATGCAGCCCTTATTGCGGAGTTAAATAAACCCTTAACTTTTTATCAACGGCTTAAATAGAAATAAATGAAAAAATATTTTTTTATAACGTTCGTATCAGCCCTTCTGTTTGTGATGCCTGCGTTTGCAATGCCCGCAGACAGTAGCATGAATGTTGAATACGGATCTGCCAAATCTTTTGATGGCTCCACAAAGAAGCTCACGATGGACCTGTTTTTTCCGGCACGTGAAAAAGGGAAAAAATATCCGCTCGTGATATTAATGCATGGGGGAGGATTTGTTTCGGGCAGTAAAGAGGCTATGAAGGGGCATTGCAGGGTGCTGGCCGATTCGGGCTTTATAGCTGTTTCCATCAATTACAGAAAAGGATGGGACCAGGGTAAAAATCCCTACACCTGTGAAGGGGATATAGAAAGCTTTCAAAAAGCTGTTTACAGGGCTACGCAGGATGCATACGCTGCTGTACATTTTTTAATAGATAATAGTGATGCCTTTGCTATCGATACCTCCTGGATATTCTCGGGAGGTAGCAGCGCCGGCGCCGTATTGGCATTAAACCTGGCCTATCTGAAAAATGATTATGTGAAGAAGCATTTTAAAAAAGCGTATAAAGCTTTAGGTTCGCTTGATGTAGCGGCTGATACGAAAACCCCGTTTACAATTAAAGGGATTTGCAGTATGTGGGGCGGCTTGTCAGACTCCACGCTGATCAACAGGAAATCAGCCGTGCCAACTATTTTTTATCATGGTACATCAGATATTGTAGTTCCTTATGATATAGGCCGGTTTGGTACCGTATGCGACAATTACCCATATATTTTCGGGTCGGCGTGTTTATATCGTCAAACGGTAGCAGCGGGAAAAGCAGCTGTTTTAAATACTTCGGTGGGTGGAAAGCATGGCCCCAAAGAATATTGGTACAAAGTTACTATGAGCAATACAGCCTGTTTTTTTAAGAAGATTATGAGTAATACAGCATCTGCCCATTCGCTTACCAGCTTCCGGAGCTCTGAAAAAACAAGCGGGGTATCAAACCAACATGAAATTTTTCTTCAAGGGAGTTCTTTGAACATACTTAAATTACACAAAGGAAGCATGAGAAATTTCATCCCCGCCTGACCACAATAGAAATTTGTAATAGTAGTCGGGCAGGAAAGCTTTCTCCTGACAGAAATATAATAAAAACTTCAAGAGAAAATTAATATAAGAATATGCCTTTAAAAAAACTGATCAGTATTGTATTATGGATTATTATTTCAGTAGCAGGAGCGTTTGCACTGGGAACCATAGCGTTGGAGCGGGGTGAAAAAATAAATGCCATCTGGATCATTATTGCGGCTGCTTGTATGTATGTAGTGGCCTACCGTTTTTACAGAAAATTTATAGAAAGAAAAGTACTGGGTGTTGATGCTGGCCGCGCTACCCCGGCGTATGTAAATCAGGATGGTAAAGATTATGTACCTACTAACAAGGTAGTTGTATTTGGCCATCACTTTGCTGCTATTGCGGGCGCAGGGCCATTGGTGGGTCCTGTGCTCGCTGCACAGATGGGTTTTTTGCCTGGCACGCTATGGCTCATATTCGGGGTGATATTTGCCGGCGCCGTGCAGGATATGATCGTTCTTTTTGCATCTGTAAGAAGGAACGGAAGCACGCTGGGAGAAATGATAAAACTGGAATTCGGCAATACCGTTGGCCTGGTTGCCAAAATAGGTATTATCCTTATCATGATTATTCTGATAGCGGTTTTAGGGCTGGTAGTGGTAAAGGCTTTAATAGACAGTCCCTGGGGCACTTTTACTGTTGCAATGACCATTCCTATTGCTATTTTCATGGGCGTATATGCAAGGTATATACGCCCCGGCCGCATTTGGGAAATGTCGGTAATAGGTTTTGTGTTATTGATGCTGGTACTGATTTATGGCCGGCATGTGGCGGAGCATCCTTATTGGTCGGATGTGTTCAATTTAAAAGGCACTACCATTGCTTTACTAATGATAGGGTATGGCTTTTTTGCATCGGTGTTGCCTGTATGGCTGCTGCTGGCGCCCAGGGACTATTTAAGCACTTTTCTTAAGATCGGCATTATTTTTATGCTGGCATTGTGCATTATTGTGGTAAGACCCGATCTAATGATGCCGGCCACCACCTCATTCATTGACGGCAGTGGCCCTGTATTCTCAGGTAAGCTGTTCCCTTTTCTTTTTATTACCATCGCCTGCGGGGCTATCTCGGGTTTTCACTCTCTTATTGCTTCCGGCACCACGCCCAAAATGATACAAAAGGAATCGCATATAGGCGCGGTTGGGTATGGAGCAATGCTTACCGAATCTTTTGTAGCAATAATGGCACTGGTGGCTGCCTGTGTTTTAGATCCGGGATTATATTTTGTGGTGAATAGCCCCTCATCCGTAATTGGTATAGATTTAAGCGAAGTAAGCCAGGCCATTTCTAAAATGGGATATGCTATATCTCCAGAAACTATTGCCCAAACGGCAAGCGATATCGGTGAAAAAACGATTGTATCAAGAACCGGCGGTGCGCCTACGCTCGCCATAGGGATGGCCCATATTTTCCACCAGATTATCGGAGGGAAGGAAGCTATGGCTTTCTGGTATCATTTTGCCATTTTATTTGAAGCCTTGTTTATACTTACAACCGTAGACGCAGGTACACGTATTCTCCGTTTCATGTTGCAGGAAATGTTGTCCTACGTTCACAAGCCTTTAGGAAAAACAAACTCCTGGGCCGGTAATATTATTGCTACGGCATTAGCAGTTTCGGGCTGGGGCTTCTTTATTTACCAGGGAGTGATAGACCCGCTTGGCGGCATTAACACTTTATGGCCTTTGTTCGGCCTGTCTAATCAAATACTGTCTGCTATAGCACTGATGTTTATAACAACGATACTTCTTAAAATGGGAAAGCGAAAATATATTTTTGTTACACTGTTACCGCTTATAGGCATGGTAATAGTAACCTTCACCACTTCGCTTCAGAAAATATTTAGCTCCGATCCTGCTGTTGGCTTCTTTGCCCATGCTCAAAAATTTGCTGCTGCCCGGTCTGGCGGGCAGGTCATAGCCCCTGCAAAGGATATGAATGAAACAGATAAAATTATCAGCAATGATATTACTGATGGTACACTGTGCCTCGTATTCCTGGTTATAGCGGCCTTTATTCTTATAAGCGCGGTAAGGATATGGTTAAGAATTCTTTCGAACAAGCCCTGCCGGCCATTACAGGAGAGCGAGTACGTAAGTCGGGATACTGCGTGTATGTTGGTTAAAGATGTACCAGGTAAATAATAACGATGTAATAAATTAAAAGATAAAGATCATGTATCAATCACTAAGCGGAGCACTACTTTTTGCTTTATTATTATTATTATTTATGCCTTCCTGTGAAAAGAAGGTTAGTGATGGTATAGACGATAACCCGATTGATGGAGCTATTTTGCTTAAAGACAAACTTGCTTCCTACTTTCCTTTAGGGGTGGCTGCCGGAACTTCCAACCTGGCTACTGATGAAGCGTCCATGATAGCAAGGGAGTTTAACAGTTTCACACCGGACAATGCCATGAAGTGGAAATACATTCATCCGCAGAAAGGTACATATAGCTGGGAAAAAGCAGATTCGATCGTAAATTTTGCCATAAGAAATAGTATGAAGGTGAGAGGGCATGTGCTGGTTTGGCATAATCCCAACTCGTTTAATGAATGGGTAACCAGGGATGAGAACGGCAACCGGTTGTCCAAAGCAATATTCCTGCAGCAGATGAAAGAGCATATTTATGCGGTAGTGGGACGTTACAAAGGGAAGATATATGCCTGGGACGTCGTAAATGAAGCGATAAGCGATGACCCCGCTACACAGGGAAGCTATATAAAAAATTACAGCGACATGTACAGGATCGCAGGGAAAGAATATATTTTCCGGGCCTTCCAGTATGCGCATGAGGCCGACCCCGGCGCTAAGCTTTTTTACAATGACTACGGTCATGAAGATCCAGCAAAGCGGGAACGCATTTACCGCCTGATAAAAGAAATGAAAGACTCCGCTTTGCCCATACATGGTGTGGGAATGCAGGCGCATTGGTGGAGCAATGAGCCACGGGCCGGACAATTGGATAGTACCCTTAAAAAGTTTACCGACTTGGGCGTAGAAATACAAATTACAGAACTGGATATTTCGGTATACCCGCATGAAGATACGAAAGGAAAAACTGCTGCCGATTTCAATACGGAGTGGAACCAGGAAAAGGAAGCGCAGCTGGTAGCCAATTATAAAATGTGTTTTGAAGCCTTTAAAAAATATAAGCAGTATATAACCGGTGTTACTTTTTGGAATGTGAGCGATAGGTATAGCTGGAGGACCAATTACCCTGTGGTAAACAGGAACGATTACCCTTTATTGTTTGATAAGAATCTTAAACCCAAAAAGGCCTATGAAGAAGTGTTAAAACTATTTCCCTGATTTTTGAAAAGAAGTTATGACCCGAATGTTGTTTTTAATTGCCTTTGGGCATTTTTATTTTTTTGCCCAGGCACAGTACCGGTTTGATGTGGTGATATATGGCGCCACACCGGGTGGAATTGCTGCCGCTATACAAACCGCGCGCATGGGACGGTCTGTTGCTTTGATAGAGCCGTCACAGCATATAGGAGGGCATATTACCGGGGGGTTAGCCAGCGCGGATATTGACAATCACAAAGAATTTCGGAACAGCTCGGTTATTGGTGGCATAGCGATGGAATTTTACCAAAAGCTTGCAGTACATTATAGCAGGGTAAAGGCTTTTGAAGAAATGCTGGAAAGACATGAAAAGAATACAATGCTATGGAAAACCGAAAGCAGTGTGGCCGAGTCGGTTTTTGAAGACTGGTTGAGGGACTATAAGATCAGCGTTTTTAAAGGACATGTACTGGCCGAAGGGAGGGGCAGTGTAGTGAAGGTTCAAAACCGCATACAGCGGATCAGGATGAAGAATGGTATATCATTTAGCGGAGCTGTTTTTATTGATGCCGGTTATGAAGGCGATCTGCTTTACGCGGCTGGTGTGAGCATGGTCGTTGGCAGGGAAAGCAATAAAACGTATAATGAAACACTTAACGGTATTCGGGAAAAAACAACCCATGCGCAGTTTACTGTAAAAGTGGATCCGTACATTATTCCGGGAAATCCGGCCAGCGGACTTATTCCAACTATACAGAATGAACCATTGGGCACACCGGGAGCAGGTGATTCCTCACTTCAGGCGTATTGTTTTAGGGTTTGCCTTACAGATAGTATGCGAAACCAGATAGCATTTAGCAAGCCTGCCGGTTATAACAGGAACGAATATGAGATCTATATAAGATACCTGGAGGCTGGCGGGAAATTATATACGCCCAAAGCTAATCTGCCCAACAGGAAAACAGACCTGGGCGCCTGGCACGACCTTTCGCACAATTTATATGGGATGAACAGGGCTTATCCCAACGGGAGCTATGAGCAGCGCAAAAAGAAACTTGATGACCATACACGTTTTACTAAAGGATTGTTTTATTTTCTTGCTACAGATACCGCAGTAGCAAGGCTTGCTCCCGCTTTACAAAACGAATGGAAACGATGGGGCTATGCTAAAGATGAGTTTACAGATAACGGAGGGTTCCCCAGGATATTCTATGTAAGAGATGCCCGGCGTATGGTTTCAGACTATGTTATTACAGAGCATCATTTTCAGAATGCGGCAGAAAGCGTTTCGGACCCTGTAGCTGTTGCTTTCTGGCCCCCGGATGTACACTCAGTGCGCAGGATTGTGAAGAACGGTGCTGCCTATAACGAAGGATTTGTTTTTTCCGGGGATAGCTGGCGCCCCTTTGGTATTTCCTATCGTGCATTGGTGCCTCGTATTTCAGAATGTGCGAATATACTTACGCCTACCTGTCCTTCTGCCTCTCATATTGCCTTTGGGGCTATGCGCCTTGAGCATAATTTTATGGATATGGGGCAAGCCTGCGCTACGGCTGCAGTTTTAGCCATTAATAACCGGGAGGCAGTTCAGGAGGTAAGCTATCCTGTATTAAAAAAGCAATTAATAAAAGATAAACTTATTATACATTTACCCATGTAAGCGCCTGCAATGGCAACAGACAATTTAAACTTTTAAAATAATCATTTTAAGAATGATGAAGTTGGCTGAGAATATGTTTGTTTATAGGGTTCTTTTTCACTTTTACAGGTATATTTTTTCTTCAACTTTATAGTTAGTATAAGTTTAAACAAGTTCGTTCTTAAAAAATAACAATATGCGCATTATCGGATTTTTTGGGATAATATTAATGCTCCTGTTTACATCTTGCAGCAGTAGAAAAGAACCCCAGTGGGAAGAGTATCTTGGTGGTGGCGACCGCAGCCATTATTCGGAGCTGGCGCAAATTACCACGGAGAATGTGGCCACGTTGCAAAAAGCCTGGGAGTTCCATACCGGCGATAGCGGGCAGGTGCAATGCAACCCTGTTATCGTAGATGGTAAGCTATATGGCGTAACGGCTTTTAATAATCTTTTTGCACTGAATGCGGAAACCGGTGAAGAAATATGGCGGTTTAAACCAGAGGCTGAACATTCGGAGAATGTAAATCGGGGTGTGGTCTATTGGGAAAAAGGAGCGGATAAACGAATACTGTATGCCTATAAAACATGGCTGTATGCCGTAAATGCCAAAACCGGGAAAGCGATTGAAAGTTTTGGAGAAAAAGGACGGGTTAGCCTGAGAGCCGGTTTGGGGGAAAGGGCAGAGGAGCGATTTATTACTTCTACCACACCGGGTACGGTATATGAAGATATTATCATCATGCCCATCCGCGTGGCGGAAGGACCTGGAGCTGCTCCGGGTTATATACAGGCATTTAATATCATGACCGGGAAACTGGAGTGGACGTTCAAAACCATACCGCACCCGGGAGAGGAGGGTTATGATACCTGGCCCGCAGATGCCTATAAAAATCTATCTATCGGCGGCGCTAACAATTGGGCGGGAATGGCCATCGACCGGAAAAGAGCGATTATTTATATTCCTACCGGTTCGTCTGCTTTTGATTTCTATGGCGGTAACAGGAAAGGCCAGAACCTCTATGCAAATTCTTTGCTGGCATTAGAAGCAAGAACAGGAAAATACATCTGGCATTACCAGGTAGTGCATCACGACATTTGGGACAGGGACCTGCCTGCATCTCCTAATCTCACAACCATCAGCAAAGATGGCAAAGCTATTGATGTAGTGGTGCAGATCACCAAATCAGGGCAGGTATTTGTATTCGACAGGGAGAACGGAACACCGGTTTTCCCGATTGATGAACAACCGTTCCCCGCCTCCGACCTGCCTGGGGAAGAAGCCTGGCCCACACAGCCTGTTCCCCGTTTACCACTGCCTTTTGCCCGCCAAAATATAACTGAAGAGGAAATTACACATTTTTCTGGTAAAAGAGATTCCTTAGTAGCCCTGTATCGCGCTGCCAATAAAGGCATCTACCATCCTTTGAGTTTGTCGAAAAATACCTTACTGTTTCCTGGGGCAGACGGTGGTGCCGAATGGGGCGGTGCGGCTGTTGACAAAGAGGGCATTTTATATGTCAATGCCAATGAGATGCCCTGGATGTTCAGCCTGAGTTTAAAAAAGGAGCAGGGAAATGCCAATAAAAAACAGGTGGTTACAACAGGCAAGGTACTGTACACGAATTACTGCCAGGTTTGCCATAAGCCTGATCTGTCAGGAAGTCCGCAAAGCGGATATCCTGACCTGCGCGATGTGAAGAAAACTAAGCAGCGGGGGGAAATAAATACCATCATCACTAATGGTAAAGGGATGATGCCGGGATTTTCTAATCTGGACGATAAAGAGAAGCATGCTATTATCAGCTACCTGTTTGGCGAGGAAAAGGAAGAGGCCGTTGACCTTAAAATTGATGGAGCCCCGGATGTGCCGTATCGCTTTAACGGGTACAATAAGTTTTTAGATGAAAATGGCTATCCGGCTATTACACCACCTTGGGGCACTTTAACGGCTATTGACCTCAATACGGGAGCGCATTTATGGCGCATACCCCTTGGAATGTTCAAGGAATTGGCCGGAAAAGGAATCCCTGCTACCGGAACGGAAAATTATGGCGGCCCGGTTGTTACAGCAAGCGGCCTGCTTTTTATAGCAGCCACAAAGGATAACAAATTCAGGGCTTATGATAAAAAGAATGGTAAGTTATTATGGGAATATGAGCTGCCTGCATCTGGTTTTGCAACTCCCTCCATCTACCAGGCTAATGGAAAACAATATGTAGTTATTGCCTGTGGTGGTACTAAGTTGGGAACAAACAGGGGCGATAGTTATGTAGCTTTTGCTTTACCGTAAAACCTCATAATATTGTAAAGAATGATATATGTGGGACCTGATAATAGATGGATTGGAAGCCAGATATCAGTGGGACTATCTTAATGGATGGGCTAACCTGCAATATGTAACAGTAAGTGAATATAAATTACCAAGTCTGATGGGATGGACAGTGGGGGTATATTCATCTTTTATGAATTTGATTGAAAATGAGTGATAGAATTTTTGATGTTTCTTATAGAGGCTTTTTACATTGTTATAAGTAACTCTAAATGATTTGTGGCCTTTATTATGCCCGCCTACTAGCGCGCTTACTTTATTCTGTTCTGATTGTTAGCAGTGCCTTTATGATACCTGCTTCTCGTTCTGTATGTCCAATTATTTAACCAAGCACTATTTTATATAAATTGATTGTTTCTTGCATATTCCTTGGGCGTAATTTTGGTTATTTTTTTAAAAATTCTAAAGAAGTAGGGGAGGTTTTGAAAACCTATTTCATCTGCAATCTGGGCAAGAGATTTGTTGGCAGTTATAATCAAATATTGAGCCCTTTCTATTCTTTTGGTTTGAATATATTTCAAAGGGCGTTCCCCGGTATGCTTTACGAATATTCTGGAAAAATAGTCAGCTTGTAGATTTGCTCTTTGGGAGAGTTGCTTAACCGTTATATATGAAGAAAGATTGATCTGTATATACTGTATAGCGTCTAAAATTGGTAATGGGATTTCCTGAGCATTTTCCTGTTGGGGATTTAAATACGAGATAAACTGAGATATAAGTTGAAGAAGAATTCCCTGTGTTTCCATGAAAACACTTTCGGATTGTTGATTATTTAACTCTTGGTATTCCCTGTAATAAACATTCTGTTCATAAACTTTAGGATTGTCGGAGCGATAGATTTTTCTATTTGGATTAATCTTCAACAATAGTTTCACACTGTTAGCGTATATTTCAGATGCCCTAATTTTAAGAGGTTTCCTATAGTTATGAAATAGGGATAACCCTGAAGGGGAATCTTCAAAACAGTGAATAAAATACTGGTTAAGGTTGTTGTCACATTCCAGGTTACAAAGCGTAAAGCTTGGAATTATATACAAAAAACCTGCTTCCAATTTTAGTTTTTGAGTTAGGGTTGATATATATCCGTTACCGCCCTCAATATAATAGATTCGTATATAGGGGCTAATCACATTTTTATAGTTCCATTTTCTATTTAGATCAACTCGATCGACATGCAGGAGCGAGAAACTATGCGTCAGAATCCTTCTTGCCATTTTTGATTGCAAGTTACTCAAAAGTCGACTTTTTATAGGCTTAGATAGCTGTAATTTGATTGATACCTGTTAGAGAACAAATAGAGGTTCTATAGCAATGCAGAAGATGAAAAAGGCTTTTGATCCTATCCTGTTTGTTATCCCTTCAATATGATAAAAGTCGGATTTGTATAATGAAAGGTCTATTTTGTGTAACAACATAGCCGCCTAACAGGGATATCTTCGCTTCGACATTTAGCGATAAATAAGCCATAATGAATTAATGTTATGAAACGACGAGACCTTATAAAAGGAATTGCACTTGCATCACCTTCTATATTTTTTTCAAATGGACTGTCAGCGAAATCATTCCAAAGGTTTGCAGAGTTAAATATTGTTAAAGGACCATTTAAGCCAACCTGGAACTCTTTGTCTGGGTATCAAGTTCCAGACTGGTTCCGTAATGCTAAATTTGGTATATGGGCACATTGGGGTCCGCAGTGTGAACCGGAAGCAGGAGATTGGTATGCCCGCAAGATGTATGTTGAAGGAAGCCCTGCTTATAAAGTTCATCTCAAAAAATACGGACATCCATCAAAATTTGGCTTTAAAGATGTTATTAATGTTTGGAAAGCTGATCAATGGAATCCGGAAGAGCTGCTGTCTCTATATAAAAAAGCCGGGGCTAAATACTTTATGGCTTTGGCAAACCATCATGATAATTTCGATTTATACAACAGCAAGTTTCAGCCTAATTGGAACTCAACGAAGTTGGGACCTAAGAAAGATTTAATCAGGGGATGGGAAAAAGCCGCCCGCAATAACGATATGTATTTTGGAGTTAGTGTACATGCTTCTCACGCGTGGAGTTGGTTTGAACCTTCTCAATTGGCAGACAAGAGCGGCCCATATGCAGGTATCCCTTATGACGGAATTGTCTCTAAAAAGGATGGTAAGGGTACCTGGTGGGAGGGGTTGGATCCCCAGGAATTATACGCTCAAAATCATCTCTTAAGCACTAATAGTAATCAGGAGTCTATGATTCACCAGCAATGGAACTGGGGAAATGGTGTAACACTACCAACAAAACAGTATTGTGATAAATTCTACAATAGAACGATTGATCTGATTGACTCCTATAACCCTGATCTTCTCTATTTTGATGATACGGCATTGCCACTATGGCCAATCAGCGATGCGGGGCTACGGATTGCTGCACACTTTTATAACAAGAGTTTGAAAAAAAATGGGTCTGTTCAATCTGTAGTTTTTGGAAAAATACTGGATGAACTACAGCGTAAATGTATAGTGTGGGATATTGAGAGGGGCCAAAGTAATGCCATAGAACCTCTTCCTTGGCAAACCGACACTTGCATAGGGTCGTGGCATTACAACAGGGATTTTTATCTCAATGAAAATAAAAAATACAAATCCGCAAAAACCGTTATACATACGTTAGCTGATGTAGTAAGTAAAAATGGTAATTTACTTCTAAGTATACCAGTCCGGGGTAACGGATCAATTGACGATATTGAACGAAGTATTGTTGAAGAAATTGCAACCTGGATGAGTATATATAGCGATGCCATTTATGATACCAGGCCATGGACGATTTATGGTGAAGGGCCTGCAATGGAAAATGCCGTACCTCTGTCAAGACAAGGATTTAACGAAGGGAAAGGAACGCCGTTTACTTCATCTGATATACGCTTCACAACCAAAAACAATGCTATATACGCCATAGCAATGGGATGGCCTGCTTCTAACAGGCTCACCATTAAGAGTCTGAGAAAAGGGAATTCAAACAGCAAGAAAAAAATATCAAAAGTTGTTTTAGTAGGCCGCTCGTCTCAAGGCTTAGACTTCCATATCGATGAACATGGATTGCATATTGATCTGTCAGAATCAATACCAGATTTATCTTATGCTTTCGCATTAAAATTAGTATAATATTTTAGCTGAATATGTTCCCAATAAAAACAAGAATCTTTATTTTTCAAATGAAAATTACCGGATAGTTAGTAGATTGAGGTTGAACCTACGGTTGCGGCGGATATAAATCCTGTGCTAATGAATGTTGTAATGTTTTAATGAAGTCGCG
>JAPUDO010000061.1 GCA_027493055.1 Niabella sp.
TTTATTTAAAGATGACCTGGAAAGGCTGATAGGTAAAAGGCCTTTTGAAGAAAACAAAGAATTGACATATGTAGTGTTGCCTACTAACACTGGCGATGTGGATGTAAGCACGCTGCCACCATACAACAGTAATGCCGCCAATACAGCATCAACCAATCAGGAATAAATAACGTGCAATCTGCAAGAGGAAATATCTTGAAAAAAATACGGGAGGCGTTAACAGTGCCAACGCCTCTGCCTTTTCCTAAAAGTGAGGGACAGTCCTCTGTGTTTCAGCCCCTGGAGCAGGATATTGAAGTGGAGTTTGCAGAAAGGTTTACAGCCTTACAGGGTAAGTTTGCCTTTTGTTTTGATGAAAACGACTTTATAAAGCAATTCAGTCAGCTGGCCATAGACCAGGGGTGGAAATCGGTTTATTGCGTGGATTCAAAGATCAGTAGTCTTTTCAGGGACAGTTCCGGGTTTTTGAACGATTGGGAAAGCCTGGCAACATGCAATGTGGCCATAACAGGCTGTGAATGCATTGTAGCAAGGACAGGCAGCATAGTAATGAGCGCAGCCGAACAGAGTGGACGGAACACCAGTGTTTATGCACCTGTACATGTTTGCCTTGCCTATACCAGCCAGTTGGTGTACGATGTAAAAGATGCCCTGGAGGGAATCAGGGGAAAATACGGATCAGGGTTACCTTCATTAATAACTTTTGCTACCGGCCCCAGCCGTACCGCGGATATTGAAAAAACCCTGGTAGTGGGTGTGCACGGACCTAAAGAAGTATATGTTTTCCTGGTTGATGACAAGACCTAATAACACCTTTAATACAATTTTATGCAAGCGCACAGCCATTTCCTTTTTGTTTACGGATCCCTGCTCAGCGGCTTTAAAAGCCCGGCATACGAATATGTTTCCAGGTATTTCGAATTAAAAGGCAGCGCCACGGTTAAAGGAACCATTTATGATATGGGAACTTTTCCTGTAGGAACATCCAATGATACCGGCCGCATGATAAAAGGCGAGCTGTACGAGATCCGGAACCCCAAAGAGTTGTCTTTTGTGCTGGCTCAGCTGGACGATTATGAGGGCCTCCATCCCGATGAAGGAGAAGATGTATATTACAGGCGTGAGCTGGTTAATGCCACCCTGGAAAGCGGGGATGTTATTAGCGCCTGGGTGTACTGGTATGATAAAGAGGTAGAAGGAATACCGGTTATTGACTCGGATAATATGATAGATTACCGGCCACGGAACCAGGATTAACAGAAGCATGAATCAGGTTTATTTTTATCCCTGGTTGTAGTACGCTCCAACTAATAGATCCCGCTTGTTGGCATCGCTGTATAAGCATCCAGAGTATCAACAAACCAGTTTACTTTAAAGCCACGATAAAGCCTGCAATAGCTAAAAATGCCGCAGGTATTTCCCATTTGTAGAAAAACGGTACAGGTTTTTTTTGCCGCGGAGCGGCTACCCGTATTTATGGCAGGCAATAGTACACGAAATTTTAGCAGGTGTTTTTTAAATAACCTTATTTTGCATCTATGCAGTTTAAAGATGTTATTGGCCAGTTACATTTAAAAAAAGAGCTTACAGAGCTGATGCAGGAAAACCGCCTGGCCCATGCCATGCTTTTCCTGGGAAAAGAAGGCAGCGGGGCACTACCCCTTGCCCTGGCTTTTGCCCAGTATATTGTTTGTAGCCCCCTCCCGACCTCCCCCGAAGGGGGAGGGAATGCAAGCCTCTTCGGTGACTTAATTCCTCCCCCTCTCCTGCAGGAGAGGGGGCAGGGGGGTGAGGCCGATTCCTGTGGTATTTGCCCCTCCTGCAAGAAAGCTGCCGAGCTGGCGCACCCTGATATTCATTTCAGCTACCCGGTGGTAACTAAAAAAGCAGGCACCCCGCCTTTAAGCACCGATTATATTACCGAGTGGCGGGAATTTATAAAAAGCTATCCGTACGGAAATGTGTACGATTGGTTGCAGTTTATTGGTGCCGAGAATAAACAGGGAAATATAACCGCCAATGAGTGTAATGATATCATCCGCAAACTTAACCTTAAAAGTTTTGAAGGTGGCTACAAGGTATTGATAGTATGGTTGCCCGAATATCTTGGAAATGAGGGAAATAAGCTGCTTAAGCTGATAGAGGAACCCCCTGAAAAAACCGTTTTTTTATTGGTAGCGGAAAATGAGGGCCAGATTCTGCAAACCATTCTCAGCCGCTGTCAGCTGATTAAAATACCGCTGCCTTTTGATGAGGAAATTAAAGAAGCCTTAATTACCCGCAATAAGGCCGATGAAATAACCGCGGCCAGGGTGGCTGCCATCAGTGAGGGAAATTATCGCGAGGCTTTGCAGATAATACAACACTCTGATGAGGACTGGCAAAACTTGCTGCGCGACTGGTTGAACAGTATTATGAAAACCGGGCCGGTGGCACAGGCCAAATGGGTAGAGGAAATAGCGCAGTTAGGGCGCGAAGGACAAAAGCAGTTCCTGAGATATTTTAACCACCTATTGCAATTGGCCCTGCACGTACAGGTAATGCCGCAAATGGCAGAACAATATCCTGAAAAAGAAAGGGATTTTGCTTTGAGATTAAACCGTATTACCAGTATTGAAAAGCAGCAGGCCATTATTGAAGAGCTGGATAAAGCTGCTTATTATATAGAAAGAAATGCTAATGGAAAGATCCTTTTTATGGCGCTTACCATTAAAATTTATCATATCATTCAGGACAATGTTGTATTTTTGAATGATTGAGGCGTGTGATTTTTTGTGGGTATTTTATAATTTTTAGAGAGAAAGTGAATAGTGCGGAAGGAGGTAAGAGCGAATAAACTGTAACCCTGTTTTTCTAAAGGGTTTCCATAATAAACTGATTTTCAGTTTTTTATATTCTGTCGTAGCAGATATCTATCCTGCTGCCATTATTTTTATACGCTATAGTTCCGCCTGCGCTTTCCATATTTAAAGAACATTTACAAACAATGGGTTGTACAAGTTGTGGTACTGCCAATGGCGCCAAGCCGGGCGGTTGCAAAAGTAATGGAGGCTGTAGCACAGGAGGCTGCAATCGTATGAATACGTACGACTGGTTACGCAATTTGCCGATTGCAGATATAGACAGTTATTGCAATGTGGTTGAAGTGAGCTTTAATAAAGGCACGCGTAAAGACTTTTTCAGAAATACAACGGTTCACGTTTTTGAAAAGGGCGATCTGGTAACCGTAGAAGGCGTAAGTGGTTTTGACGTGGGCGAGATTTCGCTTACAGGTGAAATTGTACGCCTCCAAATGAAAAAATACGGGGTGAAGGAAGCGAATCCCGATATGAAGAAAGTGCTGAGAATTGCTACTGACCGTGATCTTGAACAAAGGGGAATTAATAAGCAAAGGGAGCCGGAAGCTGTAATAAGAAGTCGTGCTATTGCCCGCCAGCTTAAGCTGGATATGAAAATAAGCCAGGTAGAAATGCAGGCAGATGGACGAAAAGCTACTTTTTATTATATCGCCGACGGACGGGTAGATTTCAGGGAACTGATTAAGGTATATGCTACTGAGTTCAAGGTAAAGGTAGAAATGCGCCAGATAGGTGCCCGCCAGGAGGCCGGAAAAGTAGGGGGCATAGGTAGCTGTGGAAGGGAACTTTGCTGTGCTACATGGCTTACCGACTTTAAATCTGTAAATACATCCATTGCCAGGTATCAGAATTTATCTATTAACCAAACCAAACTAAGCGGCCAGTGCGGACGCCTGAAATGCTGTTTGAATTACGAGCTGGATACTTACCTGGACGCTTTGCAGGGATTTCCAAACGACTGTGATCAGCTGGAAGTAGCCAAAGGCAGGGCCTGGTTAATTAAAAAAGATATTTTCAAAAACCTGATGTGGTATTCTTTGCCCGACAGTAACAAGCAATACCCTTTAACTATCGACCGGGTTAGAAAGATTAAATCACTGAACAGACAAAATATTGTTCCGGAAGAATTAGAGGCTGTGGAGCTGGTATCCAACAAAACGGTGGAGGTAGAGCCCGAGTTTGTAGATGTAGTGGGCCAAACCTCTTTGCGTGCATTGGAGCGGGCAGATAAAAAACGCAAACAGCAGCGTAAGAGTGGTCCGCCTCAGAATACGCAGGCTGCTAACCAGGGACAACAAAAGCAGGCACAGGGAAAAAACGAGGGTAATAACAGGCAACAACAACCCCAGCGTAATAATGGTAACGGCGCCAGGCCACAGCAGCAAAGGCGAAAAGATAACAACAGGGATAAAGGAAATAATGGCAGTAAATAATGAATATTGGTAAAAAAGCTAATCTTCTATCACTACCACGGCAGCGGCAATATTTTTAAGATGGCTGACGGATATCTTTATTTTTGAAAGATTTACCGTACTTAAGGTACGGGCAGTTTCCCCGGTTAAATGTATTTCAGGCTTACCTGCATCATCTCCTAAGATTAATATTTCGTTATAGGAGGTTCCGTTTGTCCAACCGGTTCCCAGGGCTTTAAACAAAGCCTCTTTTGCAGCAAAACGGGCCGCGTAATGCTCGTACTTATGTGTTTTAGGCTCACAATAAGCAATTTCCTGTTCTCCAAAAACAAGCTCGCGGAATCCCAGCTCCTTCTCAATCTTCTCCTGCACCCGCTCTACTTCAATTACGTCCAGTCCAATACCCGTTATCATAAAGCCCCCTTAGTCCCCCAAAGGGGAATTAAATTTTTTTAAATATTGTTAAGTAGTTTACTAATAGTATAAGTATTTATGTAATATTTTGAGGTCTCCCCTCCGGGGAGATTTAGAGGGGCTTTCAAGGCACCGGGTCATGTCCGCTTCCTCCCCATGGATGGCACTTTGATATTCTTTTTACCGATAACCAAAACCCTTTGAGTATCCCATATTTTTTAAAAGCTTCCAGCGCATATTGTGAGCAGGTGGGCGTAAACCGGCATTTAGGGCCTAACCAGGGAGAAATTACCCATTGGTATATTTTTATGAGGCCTATAAATGGCCAGCTAAGTATTTTCAGCACCAGCTGCATGTAAAGCTTTTAACAATTTCTGTAAAGCTACCCCAACATTTTCAAATATGACATCATAGGCGGGAAGTTCTTTTCCTGTGTACAGGATAAAGATGGAAAAAGATAACCGGGAGCTAACCGCGTAGCTGTTAAGCATATGCTGCTGGAGGCGGTACGACTCTCTTAGCAGGCGTTTGATCCTGTTGCGGTCCACTGCCTTTTTAAAGTATTTGGTAGTTAATCCTACGCCGCATTTTACCTCAGGGGTTTCCGTTTTTTCGGTAAGATATACCAGCCTTACCACCTGGGCACGCACGCTTTTGCCTTCTGCAAAAACCTGCTGTAGTTTTTTGCGGCTTTTAAGGCGCTGCGATTTAGGAAAAATATGCTGTTGGGACATGCAGAACAAAAATAGCTCCGAAAACGGAGCTATTTAATAATTTGAAGCTATAAAAATCTTATTTCAGTCTTCTTTCGTCAGATACTGTCAGTTTTTTACGGCCTTTTGCACGGCGGCTTGCTAATACTTTACGGCCATTAGCGGTTTGCATACGTTTACGAAAACCATGAACGGTTTTACGGCGACGACGGTGCGGTTGAAAAGTACGTTTCATTTTATTTTAATTTTTTCACTTTTTAATTAATAGCATGGGAGAACATGCCTGTTTAATTTCCGGAACAGAAGATCACCACATCTCCTGTTTGTGAAAGGACGGCAAAGGTAAGGAAAAGTTTAAAAGTTTTGGGTATTACAGGTTTAAAAGTTTTTCGTAGTATCATTGGTGAAAAACACCAACGATGACCGCACCGTCGCTGTTGTGTCTTTTGACCAACAGCCAAATCACCAAAAGGTCTCATGCACTCAAATACACTTTTACTAATATCATTGGCACATTAGCTAATTGGCTTATTAGCTAATTTCCCAGGTTTACATGCTCACTTCGTACGGCACCTCCGAAAAACATAGATCCCTTCTCGTTAAAATCTTCAACCGAATCCGTAGTAAAAAACTCTAAATTGCCGTTTTTACTGCATTTCTCTTCTATTTCAGGGTGGCGTTGCAGATAATCAGCAAGGCTGCTGGCTACTATTTCCCCCTGTGTTAAAAGTGTTGCCTGTACCGGTACATACTCTTCAATTTGCCTGCGCATAAGCGGATAATGAGTACAGGCCAGCAAAACAACATCTATATTTTCACCTTTATGGAAAAGTGCATGGAGGTTTTTCTTAATAAAATGGTGTGTACCGGGGTTATCCATCTCGTCATTTTCAATAATGGGTACCCACATGGGACATACTTCCTGGTAAGTTTTGATGTCGGGGAAGAACCTGGCAATTTCTATAGGGTAAGATCCTGATGCTACGGTGCCTTTGGTAGCCAGAATGCCTACTTCCCTGGTTTCGGAATACTGT
Source organism: Niabella sp. (assembly GCA_027493055.1). Lineage (GTDB taxonomy): Bacteria > Bacteroidota > Bacteroidia > Chitinophagales > Chitinophagaceae > Niabella. Next base: position 6,432 of record JAPUDO010000061.1, read on the forward strand.
CCTATTATCTCGGTAGTAGGCCTTATAACGCCTAAAACCCGTTTTTCAGGAGCAAGGTTGGGTAAATCATTTTGCTGGATGGTGCGCAGCGCCTTTGCCGATGCCGTATTACAGGCCAGGATAACCAGGTGGCAGCCCCGCGAAAAAAACCATTTTACCGCATCCAGTGTATAATGATAAACGGTTTCATAAGACCGGGTACCGTAAGGCGCACGGGCATTATCGCCCAGGTACATATAGTCGTATTGAGGAAGCTGGCTTACCAGTTCTTTCAATACAGTTAATCCTCCGTAACCTGAATCAAATACACCAATAGGAGCAGTTTTTTGCATTCGTTATATTATATATCAAAAATAAAAAAACCGCCCGGATTCCGGGCGGTTAATATTCTTTAAACTATAGTTTATTTTCCTGCGGCTGGTGCTGCTCCCTGGGGTGCTGCAGTGCCCTGGTTGTTTATCTTTATACCTAATTTAGGAGCCACGGCCATGCTTATATTATCTGCGTCTGGCGCCTTATAAATATTGTCAGAATGCAATACATAAGTATATCCTTTTTCTTTTATGTAGGCATCTACTGCATCAGTTACTTTTTTGTATAAAGGACTGAACATTTGTCCTTGTTTTTGCTGCATCCATTGTTGTGCTTCCTGCTGCCAGTTGTTTAATATTTGACCTATACGGTTTACATCGTTTTGCAAAGCACTTTTTACAGAAGCATTGGTGGCTGCTTTTGCAAGGCTGTCTTTTTCCTGGAATTCATTCGCCAACCTTGTATAAGTTCCTCCTATTGAATCCTGTTGCCATTTTTCAAAATCCTGTTGTACTTTTTGCGCTTCGGGTAGGGCGTATACTAAGCCGTCAATATTTACATACCCGATTTTTTGAGCATTGGCTGCAAACGAGCCTGCAATTACCACTACTAACGCAATTGCAAGAAATTTTACTTGTTTCATTCTTCTTTTTTAAAAAATAATTGTTTTATTGTTTTATTTCAACCGCAGCTCTCTCAAAAGCTCTTCACTTTTATCCAGCTTTGGGTCGGCAAAGATAATGGTTTTGCCTTCACTTTTATCCAATACCAGGTCGTAACCATTAGCCCTGGCCAGCCTGTTTACGGCGTCTGCCACTTTTTTCTGCAAAGGTTCCATCAGCTCCTGTCTTTTTTTAAACAGGTCTCCTTCAAAGCCAAAACGCTTTTTTTGCAAATCGCGCAGCTCTTTTTCTTTATTGAACAGCTCTTCCTCTTTTTTCTTTTTTAAGTCTTCGCTCATCATGCTTTCTTCTGCATCATAGCTGTTATACAGCTTGTCCAAAGCCGCCTGCTTGGTGTCAATTTCTTTTTGCCAGGTAGCCGCCTGTGCCTCTACCTGTTTTTGAACCTGCTGGTATTCGGGCATTTTTTCAAAAATATAGCGGGTATCTACGGTAGCGTATTTTTGGGCAAATACAGTTACCGATGCTAATAAAGCAGCAATTGCGATAACAAAATTTTTTTTCATACCTGTAATTTATGTTTGATATGTGACGCTAAATATAGGAATTCAGTTGTCTGTGAATAATATTATTCCGGCTCAAAGCCCAGCATAAAGGTAAACTTACCGGCGCCTTTTAAGCCACCTCCGGGAGTTAACCGGTCTAAACCTACACCATAATCAAACCCTAACAGGCCAAACATAGGCAGGTAAAACCTCATACCCAAACCTACGCTGCGGCGCAGTTTGAAGGGATTATAATCTTTATAATCTTTCCATCCGTTGGCTGCCTCAAAAAATGCCAGGCCAAAAATGGTACTGCTGGGGTTGGTAACCAGGGGATAGCGCAGCTCTGCCTGGTACTTGTTAAAAATAGTAAAGAAGTTGGTATAGTTGCCTGAACTGGAGTTATCGGGGTTGATAGTAGGGTCAGATGTATTATAAATTGGATAACCTCTGTGCGCAATAATATCAAAACCAGTGAGAGAGTAGGTATTGTTCAAACCGGCATCGCCTAACTGGAAACGCTCAAATGGTGAATATTCCAGTTTGGAATTATACTTGCCCATAAAACCATATTTAGCCGCCAGCTTCATTACAAACTGCCGGTCTTTATTTTCTCCTTTACCCCTGCCTAATGGCACATACCAGGTAGAATTGAAACGCCATTTGTGATATTCTACAAATTTATACTGGTCTGTATTGGAGCCCCAGAGCGAGTAAGGAGGAGTAGCCTGTACGCTGAACATTAAATCACTACCACTGCGCGGGAAAATAGGATCAGATACCGAATTGCGCTGTATGGCAATTTTCAGGCTAAGGTTATTGGAAACACCTGTATTAAAAGGAAGGCTGTAGATATATCCCATTTCCTTTACGTTGTAGCGGGTTAAAGCCGCGGTATAGGTCATGTAGAAATAGTCATCGGGCCAGTTCAGCTGTTTTCCTAAACCTACGGAGAATCCGTTAACAGTAAGGGATTTGTTCTTATCATACTCGTAGGTTCCGCGGGATGTAAAGCCTGCCAGGTTATAATACTTACTGTTGTTATAGGAAAGTATTAAAGAATTCCTTTTTTTACCACCTAACCAGGGTTCGGTAAATGCAAAATTATAAGAGCGGAAGGCCCGGCCATTGGATTGTACGCGCAGGCTCAGCTTTTGACCGTCACCTACAGGCAGCGGATCCCATGCTTCTTTTTTCCATATATTTTTTATAGAAAAGTTATTAAAGGTAACGCCCAGCGTTCCTGTAAGGCCAATACCACCGCCCCAGCCGGCAGAAAGCTCCAGCTGATCGGAAGATTTTTCTTTAAGATTCCAGTTAATATCTACCGTTCCGTCATTTTGATTAGGTACGGGCTGCGGGTTAATAGATTCCTGCTCAAAATAATTGAGCGCATTCAGCTCACGAATGGTACGCATTAAAGAGGTTTGGCTATATAATGCACCGGGATAAGTACGCATTTCCCGGCGTATTACGTGCTCTTTGGTACGTTCATTACCGCGAATGTTGACGTTTTTAATACGTGCCTGCGGACCTTCAACCACCCTTATTTCATGGTCTATGGTATCATTGTATATTCTTGTTTCTACAGGTGTTACATTTATAAAAAGATAACCCTTATCCCGGTAAGCTGTTTGTATGTCCTGGACATCCTGGCTGGGCTCAAGCCCCAGGGCTTTATTTAAAATACTGGCATCATAGGTATCGCCTTTAGTGATATTCAGTATCTGGTTTAATATGGTGTCATTATAAACAGAATTACCTTTCCAGGTGGTGGTGCCAAAATAGTATTTATGCCCTTCCTTTACCTTAATATCAATATACATTTTGTTGTCCTTTATTACCTGGGTATCTGCAAGTATTTGTGCATCCCGATAACCCTTGGCATTAAAGTAGCTCAATACTTTTTCCTTATCTTCTGTATATTTTTTCTGGTTGAATTTTGACGAAGAGAACTTGAAGCGGAAGTAAGGATCTAATACTTCAAGTGATTTGGTAGGGGTAAGAAATCCCCAGTCTTTCAGGTACTCATCAAAGGAGTAATTCTTTATAGGCCCGTAAGTGCTTGTATAATCAGAACGGAAAAGGGTCATTTTGGTCATTTCTTTGGTGCCCTTCATCTGCTTTTTAAGCTTTACGCTTCTTACATTGTCATTACCAAAGAAATGGATACCATCTATTTTAACTTTTTTGCCTTTAATTACTTTAATAGTAAGCGCATTGGAGTTTTTAAAAACGGGATCGGGCTTTTCTATAAGTTCCACGCCTACATCATGAAATCCTTTTTCCTCGTAAAAAGTTTTAGTAACATCTATAATATTACGCCTTGTATTTTCTGAGAGGATGGTAGTTTGCTTGGCGATAGCGGTTTTTTTAACCAGTTCTTCCTGCTCTGTTTTTTTAACACCTTCAAATTTAAAATCACCCAGTCTTGGCATTTCTTTAACGGCCACTTCAATGCTAACCCTGTCGCCAATAATGCCGGTAATATATATCTGGATATCGGCTACTAATTTTTGCCTCCATAGGTTTTGAATAGCGCGGGCAAAAATATCAGTTCCGGGATGTACAAACTTCTGCCCTTTTTGCAAGCCGGCTACAGAAAGAATGATGGTGGAATCCAGGTAATTAGCTCCGCTGACTTTTAAATCGGCTATAGTGTATTCATGGGGTTGCCTGGGGTTTTGCCACTCCTCCATTTCGGGAGAAAGGGTATTGCCCGGAAGCGTGTCCGTTTGAGCAAAAACATGGTTTACCGCTGTAAAAGTTATGATCGTAACGCAAAACCTGTAAAGAAAAAAACGCATAAAGGATTTAAATATCGGTAATCAATGTTGTTTTTGCAAAAGCAGGAAGTTAATAATTATCACCAAACTATTACACATTATTCCCATTGCGGCGGCAAATTAAAGGTAAAAATTGGAAAACTCATGTTAAAATAGGAGGTGAGTACGTTACGCTTATTATAGTTGCAAAACTTCTGCATTAAAAATTTTAATCCCCCCCTTTGATTTGTTTCGAGGTTTTTCCAAACCTGCGCTCCCTGCCCTGGTAATCTATCAGCGCTTCATAAAGGTTGGTTTTCCTGAATTCAGGCCATCTCACATTGGTAAAATACAGCTCGGCATACGCTAACTGGTATAACAAAAAATTACTGATCCTGTACTCTCCGCTGGTTCTTATCATGAGTTCAGGATCAGGAAAATTGCTGGTACAAAGGTATTTCTGCAGCACATCCTGATCAATAGCCTCTACCTGTAAGCGGTTGTTTTTTACTTCGTTAGCAATACTCTTAACCGCATTTAAAAGCTCCCAACGGCCGCTGTAACTTAAGGCCATAACTAGGTTAAGGCCGGTATTGGCTGCAGTAATTTCCAATGCTTCGCTCAGTTCCTGCTGCGCATAAGCGGGTAACATGCTCATATCCCCTATTACATGCAGGCGTATATTATTTTTGTGCAGGGTGTCTACTTCTTTCCTGATAGTAGATACCAAAAGCTCCATAAGTCCTACCACTTCGTATTCGGGCCGGTCCCAGTTTTCGGTACTGAAAGCGTATAACGTTAAATATTTTATGCCAATCTCTGCACAGCCTTCTACAATGTCCCTCACGCTTTCCACACCGTGGAAATGACCAAAAAGGCGATCTTCTCCCTGTTCCTGCGCCCAACGCCCATTACCGTCCATAATGATGGCGATGTGCCGGGGTAATTTCTCCTTATCTATTTGATTAATTAAGCTATCCATACCATTGAGAAGCGGCGACAAAAGTAATTAATCTCACGGAAGTATGGCGTATTTTGTGAAGGGGGGAAGTTTAAGGTTGAGATCTTAGTACTTAGACAATAGTATTAGACGTTAGATCCGGTAACCAGCATCTGGTATAATGTACGATGCAAGGTGTACGATGTACGTACTTGAAAGGCTAGAAAGCCAAAAGCTGGAAGCAGAAGGCTTAAACACCGCTAACCAGCATCTGGCATCCTGTACCCTCTGTCATCCGTCATCTGTCAACTGTCATCTTATTTCAGCACTCCCAGCTCTTTACCCACTTTAGCAAACGCTGCAATAGCTTTATCAAGGTGTTCCTGCTCATGCGCTGCGCTTAGCTGCACGCGAATACGAGCCTGTCCTTTGGGAACTACCGGGAAGAAGAACCCGATCACATATACTCCTTCATCTAATAGTTTTGACGCAAAACTAGCGGCCAGCACTGCATCATAAAGCATAATAGGCACAATGGGGTGGTCGCCGGACTTAATGTCGAAGCCGGCAGCCGTCATTTTTTCGCGGAAATATTTAGTGTTGTATTCTAATTTATCACGCAAGTGTGTAGATGCTGAAAGCATGTTCAATACCGCAATGGAAGCGCCCACAATAGAAGGAGCCACCGTATTACTGAACAAATAAGGACGCGATTTTTGGCGCAGCATATCAATGATCTCTTTACGTCCCGATGTGAATCCGCCCGAAGCGCCACCCAGCGCTTTTCCCAGCGTACCTGTAATAATATCAATCTTTCCCATCACACCACGATACTCGTGCGTGCCGCGCCCGGTTTTACCGAGGAAACCGGATGAATGGCATTCATCTATCATAATCACTGCATCGTATTTTTCAGCCAGCTCCACTATTTTGTCCAATTGCGCAATAGTACCGTCCATGCTGAAAGAGCCATCGGTAACAATAATACGGCTGCGGCAGCTGGCGGCCTCCTGCAGTTTTGCTTCCAGGTCGTCCATATTGTTGTGCTCATAGCGGAATCGTTGTGCCTTACAAAGCCTTACGCCATCAATAATGCTGGCATGGTTTAACGCGTCAGAGATAATAGCATCCTGGTCGTTAAATAAAGGTTCAAATACCCCACCATTGGCATCAAAGGCGGCCGCATAAAGAATGGTATCTTCTGTGCCAAGGAACTCAGCTATTTTTTTCTCCAGCTCTTTATGAATATCCTGTGTACCGCAAATAAAGCGCACGCTGCTCATACCATAACCATGCGAATCAATGGCTTCGTGTGCTGCTTTAATTACATCGGGGTGAGATGATAATCCTAAATAATTGTTGGCACAAAAGTTTAAAACAGTTTTGCCGTTCACCTCAATTTCGGCACCCTGCGGACTTTTAATGATACGTTCTGTTTTATATAAACCTGAAGCTTTGATTTCCTCAACTTCATTTGCTATACGTTGTGTAAATTTTTCGTTCATGGTCTTTATAATTTTTTAACTACGTTTGGAAGGTTATACAAATTTAGTATAAGAGCAAGGTTGTTTTTCAGACAAACGGTTGCACAAAGCCTTATTCAATTTCTCTCCGCAAGAGAGGAGACCTACAAGGTCTGTTTGCCGAGGTATAAATCATAGGTCTTGCTTCCTAAACAAAATCCCTGAAGTTTTGCCTGTTGATTAAATTTATACCTGCTTTATAGGCATCTTTAAAAGTATTATAGGCTTTTAATTTCGCGTTAAGGGCCCATTTAATTTCATAACCTGTTATGGCTCCATTATCTTCTTCTACATAATCAATTTCTTGCTGTTGCACTGTTCTCCAAAAGTAAGAACGGGTTTGCGTTTGCCCATACATTATCTTTTTGCGCCGTTCTGCAATTAAAAAATTTTCCCAAAGAGCGCCCTTATCCTGCCTTAAATCGAATGGCGCAAAATTACCTATTACTGCATTTCTGATTCCTGTATCAACAAAGTATATTTTCTGGTTGGTTTTAATTTCGTTCCTAAGATTACGGCTAAAACTGCCCAGCCTGAAAATTACATATGCTTTTTGAAGTAAATCAATATATGCTGCAATTGTTTTTTTATCCACCCCTATCAAAGCAGACAGTTCATTATAACTAACCTCATTCCCTAACTGTAACGCCAGCGCATGTAATAGCTTTTCCAGTATTTCAGGTTTCCTGATCCCGCCATACGAAAGCAGATCTTTATATAAATAGCTGCTTGTTAATTCTTGTAGAACCTGCGCCTCTTCACCTGCATGATTAATCACATCAGGATACATTCCGTACACTATACGTAATTCTAATTGTTGTTCGGCTTTAAGATAATCAACGCTTTTTTCAAATTCTTTCCATGAAATGGGCCAAAGCTCGTACTCCCATTTGCGCCCGGTTAATGGTTCTTTTAAATTATTGGATAGCTCTAAAGCTGATGATCCGCTTGCAATGAGCTGTACACTTTTAAAAGTGTCCGTAATAAGTTTTAAAGTAATACCAATGTTTTGGATGCGTTGTGCTTCATCAATAAATACAATATTGTTATTACCGATAAGACTTCGGAGCTGTTGTATATTGGCATTTGTTAGCAATGCTCTTACAGTGGGGTCATCACAATTTAGAAAAAGATGTTGCTTATTTTTTAATATATTTTCCAAAAGGGTGGTTTTCCCAACCTGCCTCGGACCTACTACAATAATTGCCTTTTTCTTTCCGAATTTTGATTCTATTTCCGGCTGAATAGTACGTTCAATCATGATGCGATTATTTACCTGATTTTTCAAAGATATTAATAATTGGGGATTATAATCCCTGAAAATTATAATAATTAGGGATTATGATCCCTGAAAATTATATTTTTTAAGATAAAAAGATTAATATAGCCCAAAGTGGCTAATAAAGAGTAGTTTACAAGAGTGGGAAATCCAATCGGTAACGATTTAGTAATGGTGCTTACTGCACTCGCTTTCATCTGATTACCTT
>JAPUDO010000062.1 GCA_027493055.1 Niabella sp.
GAAAAACCTGTAGTAGGTACCCATTGCTCATACATTAAACATACTACTATGGCTAAATATTCAAAAGGCGCAGCAAAATCTGTAAAAAGCGCCATGCGCAAAATGAAACAGGGTAAATTAACCTCCGGTACCTCCGGCAGGAAAGTAACCAGTAAAAAGCAGGCTATCGCTATCGGGTTATCAGAGGCCAGGGAAAAAGGAGTCAAAGTTCCGGCTAAAAAAGCTGCGGCTAAAAAGAGCACAACAGCGGGGAAAAGCACTGCTGCACCTAAAAAGTCTGCACCTAAAAAAGTTCCGGCTAAAAAATCGCAAAAAGCCCCGACAAAAAAAGCTGCGGCTAAAAAGAGCATAACAGCAAGTAAAAGCACTGCTGCACCTAAAAAGGCCGCAGTTAAAAAAGCGGTAGTTGTTAAGTCGCCTGCCAAAAAGAAAAAACCGGCAGCTTCCAAGGCATCAGGTAAAAAAATATCGACCGGAACAAAAGCAAAAATGCAGGAAGTAACTACAGAAACTGATCTTACACCTCAAACCGGGGAAAGAGTCACTACAGAACCTATAACAAATAGCGACATTAATAATGAAGTAACCCCCGAAGCAGAAAGTGCTGTGTTCACCGGCAGCCAGCCTCAACAGCAATGGATACCGGAGCAATTGAACACTGCATCACATGATCCGTTTCATGGTAATATCAAACCATCAAAAGCAAAAACAACCGTTAAGCCTTCCGGCAAAAAACCATTGTGGGATAACAGGAAATAAGTTCTGCTAATGATGTAAAAGCCCGGCAGCATTGGCGGCAAATATTTTTACAGAAATAGCCAGCAATATAACGCCGAAGAACTTCCTGATAGCGATCAGGCCGCTTGGCCCCAGCAATTTTGATACCCCATTTAAAGATCTCAGAACAATATAAATAATCACCAGGTTCAGCACTATGGCAATAAGAATGGTTTGTACCTCATAGTTGGCTTTTAAAGACATGATGGTAGTAAGCGTTCCCGAACCGGCTATTAAAGGGAAGGCCAGCGGCACCAGTGTAGAGGCTTTTACATCTCCATCGGATTTAAAAAATTCTATCCCTAATACCATTTCCAATCCTAAAATAAAGATCACTATAGAACCTGCCACCGCAAAGGATTTAACATCCAGCCCCAGCACATTTAAAATAGGACTTCCTAAAAACAGGAACAGGATCATTAAAGCACCGGCTATTAATGTTACACGCAGCTCGCGTATGCCGCCGGCTTTATTTTTTATAGAAATAAGTATAGGTACCGAACCTATAATATCAATAATAGCAAAAAGTGTAAACGTAACGGTAAGTATTTCTTTATAACTGAATGGCATTGTATTGGTTTTGACAAAGGTATATATACCCTGCTATATTTACATACTCCGGGTTAATCCTGTAACCCGGAGTATGTTATTCTTTCTGTTGATAGTCGCCGCGAGGCGACATAATAGAACTGCAAAACAATATGTTTCGCAGAGCATAATATAGAAATGCGAGGCGTGGAGGCCGCACGTAGCCTAAATATTACACATTGCCCAATCTCAGGCTCAGCACTAATGATTCCAGAACATCCTTTCTTTAAACATAGTATAACGGCTCTTCAATTCAAGCAGGCAACCGCGGCAAAGACAATCCCTGTACTTATCGCTTATCAGTTTTTTTTCGGCTTCAGAAAATACAATGCCATAGCACTGGCAGAGGGTAATGCTGCCCACTTTACACTCGAAAGCTGATTTACACCTCGGACAAATTTTAGGCTCGTGCATTACTGAAGCGTTTTAAATTTAACAATAATAGCCCCCTGTGCTACTACAGCTATAAAGAAGCGCTGACGCCTAACATGAAATTAGCTTGGCGGCTGTTATAGCCATACACATCAAAATACCTCTGATTAGTAATATTTCTGAAATCGGCAAACAGCTTCACTTTACCTTTAATAATAGCATAGGCTGCATAAAAATCAATAGTGTAGTAGTGCGGCATTGGATCGGGACCACCTACATCAACATTAGGAACAGGCATGCGCTCACCAATATACCTGAACGCTGGCACCAACGTAAGCTCTTTCACAAGCTTTAAGGTAAGTGTGCTGTTAAATGTAAAATCAGGCCTCCGGAAAAGGTTCTTTGTTTTAATGCCATCATTGATACCCCTTCCGTTAACATAGGTAAAGTTGTTCACCCATTGTCCAATGGTGCCCATTGCCATACTGCTTTCCACCTCAAAACCATAATCGTGCTGCTCATCGCGGTTGATATATTTACTGGCATAAGTTGCCGCATCCGTATAAAAAATAATCAGGTCCTTAATATCTCTTTTAAAGCCAACCACCCTGAAAGAATTCCTGTTATCATTTGTAAGTGCCTGCACGCCTATTTCGTAGTTAACACTTTTTTCAGGCGATAGCTCCCTGTTCCCGTATTCACTATACAACTGGTAAAGAGACGGTGTATTATATCCGCTGGAGATATTTACGAAAACGCGCGTGTGCTCATCTATATTATACGATGGATTAAAGGTAAAAGTTCCGTTGCTGCCATAAACGCTGTGGTGGTTATATCTTCCGCCTGCTTCTATGTTAAACCCTTTTAACCCGGTTACCAGGAAAGAAGTATATACAGAAAAATGATTGGCTTTGGCAGAGTCGCTACTTACAGGGACAGCATCGTATGGGCCATAATTGGAAATGCTTTTATACGACTGATCGGTGTTATGATAAACATATTGCAAGCCGCTCACTAAAGACAACCGATCCGTAAAATTGTGACTGCCATACAGATCTGTTACATAAGACCTGCCCTTATAATTTCCATCGGACCAAATATTATAAAAAGAGGATCCGGGGTCCATCCTCAGTCCGCCAACATCCGTACTGTCGTCATAATAGTATCTGTCTGACCGTATCATATTCTGCACAAGATGAACAGAAGACTTTTCCGTTTTATAATTAAGGCTGAGGCTGTTTACAAAATTCTTGCTTTTTACAATATTATCATAGTCGTCAATATAAGCAGCGGCATCTGCATCGGCTTTATAGTCTCCGTAATTACTGGTAAATTTCAGCGATAGGGCATCCGTAAAACGATAGCCCAGGTTAGCCTGGAAGCTGTTTTGTTTTAAGCCATCTTTATCAAAATTCCGATGGCCAATACTATCATAAGCAGCAGAAAAGCCATCCGTAGTAATACGGTTATATAAAACGTTATATGAAAACCCGCGGACATTGCCATTCACCCCTATCCCGGTTTTTACGGTATTATAACTGCCATAAGCTACTGTTATGTTGGGCTGTATTTTTTCAGTGCCGCCTTTTTTGGTAATAATATTAATAACGCCGGCTACAGCTGCACTGCCCCAAAGCGTGCTTTGGGCACCTTTCAATATTTCTATCCGTTCAATTTGCTCAGGATTGATATTATTCAGGTCGTAAGCATTTGTTATAAAAGACGGATCCTGTAAGGGCTGTCCATCCAAAAGAAACAGGGTGTTACCTGTAGCAGCGCCTCTCAGGTACAGCTCCTGGTTAGAGCCGGGCGCATTATTAGCACCAACAGTGAAGATGCCAGCATACTGGTTTAAAATTTCAGTAAGGGATTTTCCTGTATTGTTTTGTAAAGTTGCTTTATCAATAACCGTAACTACTTTGCCGGTTTGTGATTGTTTCTGTTCTTTTCTTGAAGCAGTGATCACTACTTCATCCAGGTCTTTGTGAGCGGTTTCGTTTTGTGCCTGCAGTGAGCTGTACAATATAACAGCAGCCACTACCAAAATTTTTCTTTCCATTTTAAAATTTTAGCTGACTGCTTCCGGTAAAATAATAGAAATATATACGCTGCTGCGAATACATTTTCCGCCTTTCTCCCGAAAGCTTAAATGATTATTAATGATATCTGGCAGGTCTTCTGGCTTGGGCCATTTCAACACCTTCCCATCAAACAGACAGTGGTATTTGTTGAATTTTTTAAGCCCCTCCTCCGGAGAGGTTTGGGGACGCCCTTACAGCTACGGGGATAGCGCCGGACTCCGTGCCTGCAGCAGGCAAGTACACCGGACTTCCCTTTTAACTCCGCAAATGCTGCGGAGACCAAAAATCGCAGTAAAAGTAAGGAAATGCATTAAGTTTGTTTAAGCATGAACAGAAAAGGACTTCACATATTTACGCACATGGGCTGCTGGCTGCTTTTTATTTTTCTCATTGCTGCCTTTCTCAATAACAGCAACGGGAACAACAGCAACTGGCTGCAAACTATTTTTTCGCTTCCGTTTCTGTTGTTCGTTATTTTTTTTATCCTGCTATTCTACTTTAACCTGTATGTGCTGATGCCTTATCTTTTTTTAAAGAAAAAGTATGCGGTATATACAATTACAGCCGTTGCATTGCTTGCGGTTTGCTTTTATGTAAAGCCTTTTGAACAGGTAATGCAGCATTCACGCGGCAATGAGGCCATGCAAAGCCGCCCTAACGAAATGAATAACAGAGGGATGCCGCCACCGCCCCATATAACCGGAAAAAACCGGCCAGCCCCTCCTCCTCTTTCCCGTACACCAATGAACATGCCTCCTGCTGAAACCAGGAAAGTGCGCATTGATATCATTAGCCTGGTCTTATTTTTTATGGCAATGGCCGGCAGCGCCATGTTAGTATTGTCAAAGCAATGGCGCATTACCGAAAAAAACAAAGCGCTTGTAGAAGTGCAAAAAGCAAAAGCAGAACTGGCTTTTCTTAAAGCACAAATAAGCCCGCATTTCCTTTTTAATGTGCTGAATAATATTTATGCGCTCGTAATTACTAAAAATGATAATGCCGCATCGGGCATCCTTCGCCTTTCAAATATTATGAGGTATGTTACGGATGATGCCCCGGCCGATTTTGTGCCTGTTGAAAAGGAAATTGCCTGCATTAACGATTTTATAGCCCTGCAAAAATTAAGGTCAGGTAAAAATACCACAGTAAACTATACCGTAACAGGGGAATATGGAAATGTAATGGTGGCGCCGCTTATTCTTATGGCTTTTGTAGAAAACACTTTTAAGCATGGTATAAGCAATAACCTTCCTGCAGCAATAAATATTAACATCAGTGTAAAAGAACAGACTATTCACCTTACAACTCAAAATGCCATTTTTAAAAAGAAGCATCCCGAAGCAAGGGACGGCGTGGGACTTCAAAACGTAGTGCAAAGGCTGGAATTGCTTTATCCCCGCAGGCACCAGCTCCATATAAACACAGAAAATGATATTTTTGAAGTGTTGCTGGTACTGCAAAATGCAACAATATAATTCAACCTGCCCATGAAAATAAAAGCCATTGCTATAGATGATGAGCCACTGGCACTTGAAATTGTGAAACAATATTGTACGCAGCTCCCTGGTATTGAGCTGATACGAACTTTTGACAATGCTGTTGCGGGGCTTGAGTATATCCATCAGCACCAGCCGGATCTGCTGTTCATTGATATTGACATGCCGGATATTAACGGCATTGATCTCATTAACAGTTTAGCGTCAAAACCCATGATTATCTTTACTACCGCCTATAAAGAGTTTGCCCTTGATGGTTTTGAATTGGAGGCTATAGATTATTTATTAAAGCCTTTCAGCTTTGAGCGGTTTGAAAAAGCATTTCAGAAAGCTGCATCAAAATATAAATCAACCAATAGTGAAGACGGGGCACAGGAGCATATTTTTGTATATACAGAATACAGGATGAAAAAGATCCTGCTGCAGGATATTATTTATATCGAAAGCCTGGACGATTATATAAAGATCCATTTCATGAATGACAAACCGGTCATGACATTAATGTCCCTGAAAAAAGTATCAGAAAAGCTGCCACCCGGACAGTTCATCCGCATCCATCGAAGCTATATCACTTCGGTAAAGCATTTTTCCGAATTATCAGGACGGAAAATAAAGCTAACCAATGGCACAGAGCTACCTGTAGGAGAAAGCTATTCCTCTGAAGTAAACAAATGGACCAGGCCCCGTTAACAGGTTTTTAAGGGATTCCCCGGTACATTTTGCCGGTTCACCTATCAGATTTTTATTCGCCCTCCGCGTTTCATAACCTTGTATTGAAAATTAAAAACAGGTATATGGAAAGGAAAAAATTTTTATCGCAAAGCCTTACCGCCTTAGGCGTTGCCTTTGTAGCACCCATTACAAAAGCATGCAGCAAAACGGATGTAATAGGGGATACAGACGAAACAGGATCAGGCTCCTGCACTACCACTCCCTCAGAAACAGAAGGCCCCTTCCCTACTAAATCGCCGTCCTCTTTAGTACAGCCAGATATAACAGGCGACAGAACCGGCGTTCCCCTATCCGTAAAAATTTATATCACCAACCGGAACAACAGTTGTGCAGCGCTGGCCAATGCTATTGTTGATATCTGGCATTGCGATGCGGCAGGGAATTATTCGGAGTACGGAGGGTCAGGGATGCAGTCAACCAACTATACCAGTGTACATTGGCTGCGTGGCCGGCAAACCACTGATAGCAACGGCCTGGTAACATTTACCAGCATTTTTCCGGGATGGTACAGCGGCCGGGCACCACATATACATGTGCATGTATATAACAGCAGCGGCAGATCGCTGCTGGTTACCCAAATAGCGTTCCCTACAGATATATGTAATACGGTGTATACTACTGCATCACCTTACAAATCGCGCGGCACGCAGGATACACAAAACTCCAGGGACAATGTATTTGCAGATTCACTTGATTTCGAGATGTCGGCCGTTACAGGCAGCGTATCCGCAGGCTATACACTTACGCATACCATCAATGTAAGCGCATAGCGTTGCGTCCTATCTGAATTACAGAAAAGAATACCAGCCATCAATTTATATACCACATGAAGCAGATACAACTTGCGTACCGTAAAATAATAGGCGCCCAAAGTACATCGATATGGGAGCAGTATGTATTTGAAGACTCTTACAAAGAGTTTTTAATGCAATTCCAGCTCTATAATACAGAAAATAAATACCATACATTTTCCCGCTTATCAGCAGCTATACCGGCCGCAGAGAAACTACATTTCCTGGTTAGCGCAGCAGTTACCGGTTATATAGCGCAATTACAGAATAAGATCCCGGATATACAAAATACACTGGGAAAGACATTCCTGCCATTCCACCTGTATCGCTTTGAAATTATAGACTCCAGCATTCGTGACAAAAAGGATCATCGCATCGCTATTATTTTTTACAGCGAACCTTTGCTATGGCTGGATACCATCGGGGAGCACCTGCTTATTTCTCTGAATACAGAAAGTAACACTGATAAAGATATGGCTCAGACAGAGCTTGTAAAGCTGCAGCCTTTCATGAGTATTTATTCACTTCAAAAAACAAATCATGCAACAGCAATCCCAGGCCAGGATATTCTTAGCTGATCAATACCAGATATTCCAGACTGAGCACAGCCGTAGCATCCATGTATTTACAGATCGCACACCGGCATTCAACAACCTGGCAGCGGTTAAAGATGAAACACTTGCCGCCAAAAGCAGTACCGCATATTACTTTGATACAGGAGCCGTATTGCTTCCTGTTGTAGGCATCCTTGTTTTCAGGCAGGGAGAAAAGGAAGCTGAGCTAAACTGCGGAGAGATACTGGTTGTTAACAGCACCGGTGCCATCAGCATATCCAATCCGTATGAGGACTGCCTGGTCAATTATATCATTGTTAGCTTTGAAGCGCTTTTTGAGCAGGCTGCAATGGTGCATTCGTATTCCTTTGATCTGAATACCCATAAAAACAAAATGCCGGATATATTCAGTAACAGTACGCTCAGCATTTCCCTTGGGAAATTTGATATGCGCAGGGAAACTACCTACTATCTTTCCGGCGCAAACAAAGCCTGTTTTTGCCTTGTAATACAGGGGTCATTTGAAATAGAAGGCAGGCTGCTGCATGAGCGTGATGCGCTTGCAGTATGGGATACAGAAGAAATAGATATTGAGTCCCTGGGAAAAGAATCTATACTTTTTTTAATGGAACAGCCGTTCAGCAACTGACCTGCTTCACTATAATACTAATATAACCAACATAGAAAATAATATAATTATGAACATGAATATTACTACACAACGGTCTTTTTTATCAACCCTGCTATTATCTCTTCTATATGTTGCAATGATCTTTAGCAGTTGTTCAAAAACAGATATCACCGGCACTACAGATGAGAATGGAACCGGCAGTACAGGAGGCACAGGCAGTAGCAACAGCTCCCTGGCTATTGAAGAAGCATCCACTGTAAGCAGCGCAAAAGAAGGCAATACAGACAGCGCTTACAACGCTGATGACCTCATAGCTAACTCTTCTTTTACCTCGCAGGTGCTCATTGCCTTTAGCGGCACAGCGGCTACTGTTATCAACCCTCTAACCGCCGGTGGCGTATCGGTTACCACCAGCAGCGGTGATGTTACTATTACGTCAACCGCTAAAAATGTTGAATATGTGGTATCCGGCACTACAAGCAGCGGATCGGTAAAAATTTACAGTGATAACAAATTCAAGCTTACGCTTAACGGCGCTACCATTACCAATAATGATGGCCCGGCTATCAATATTCAATCCAAGAAAAGAGTATTTATTGAAGTGGCAGATAATACAACCAATACACTGGCCGATGGAAGCACTTATATCACAAGCACAGAAGACATGAAAGGTACTATCTTCAGCGAAGGGCAGCTCATCTTTACCGGTAATGGCACCCTTAATGTAAAAGGTAACTATAAGCACGGCATTGCCAGCGATGACTATATCAGGGTGCAGAGCGGCACTATCAATATAACCGGGGCTGTAACTGATGGCATACATACCAATGATGCTTTTATTGCTGATGGCGGTACAATAAACATCACTGCTACCAGCGATGGAATTGAATGTGAAGAAGGATATATTGTTGTCAATAACGGCAACTTCACCATTAAAGCCGGCGATGACGGTATAGCCGCATCTTATACTACCGATAAAACAATAGATCCTTATATAACCATTAACGGCGGTACATTTAATATTACCAGCACAGCGGGAGAAGGCATTGAAAGTAAAAGTATTTTAACTATAAATAACGGAACACTTACCATAAAAACTTACGATGACGGCCTGAATGCAGGCACTGCTATATACATTAACGGCGGCACCACTTATGTATATAGTTCCAATAATGATGGAATAGACTCTAACGGAATTATGACAATAACAGGCGGCATCACTGTTTCTGCTGGCGCCGGTTCACCGGAAGAGGGTTTTGACTGCGATAATAATACATTCAAAATAACCGGCGGCATCATTGTTGGTATTGGAGGCGCCACCAGTATGCCTACGGCTAATGTAAGTACCCAAAGATCTGTAAGGCTGGGAGGAGCAAGCGCCAGCCAGTTAGTGCATATAGCTGCTACGGACGGCAGCGCTGAAGCGCTGACCTTTACAGTGCCCCGCACCTACACTACGATGTTATTCTCCAGCCCTAAACTTAAAGCAAGTACAGCTTATACCGTTTATACAGGAGGTTCTGTAAATAATGGCGTCAGTGTAAACGGGCTCTATACCAGCGGTACTTATGTTAAAGGCAGCGCTGCTTCCGGCACTACATTTACTACCTCATCAATGGTTACCACTGCTGGTGGCAGCGGCGGACCAGGAGGTGGCGGACCGGGAAGATAAAATCTGAGGCAATAAGAGGGATATACAAAGCGCCTGCTATATAGCGGCGCTTTTTTCATTATCCATCTTTTAGAGGAAAAGTTTTAATGGGGCAGCTTTTCGCGAAAAAAACCATAAACCCATGTTCCGGCTATGGCACTTAATAATACTACCACAACAACAGTAAAGCCACTCCCTATTTGCGCAAATAAAGGTCCGGGGCAGGCACCTGTCATAGCCCAACCCAGTCCAAATAATAATCCTCCTATAACCTGTCCCTTGTTAAACTTTTTAGTATGGAAAATTACAGTTTCACCATGTATGGTTTTTATATTGAATCTTTTTATAAGCCATACCGAAATGGCCCCTACCACTATGGCAGAACCAATTACCCCATACATATGAAAACTTTGCAGGCGAAACATTTCCTGTATCCGGAACCATGAAACAATTTCTGCTTTTACGAAAACAATACCAAACAGCAAACCCACTGCCAGGTACTTAAAATTATACCACCACGGGTGTTTCAGCTCTGTTTCGTTCACGCACATGGTATCCAGCGAACGCACTTCGTAATCTGTAATGTCTGTTTGCATTGAGATCAATTATAATGTAAGAATAAAAGGAAGTATGAGGTTGGCCATAATAAATCCGCCAGCCATAAAACATATAGTAGCTATAAGAGAGGGCCATTGCAGGTTGCTCAGCCCCATAATGGCGTGACCGCTGGTACAGCCGCCGGCATACCTCGTCCCGAAACCAACCAAAAAACCGCCAATCACCAGTAAAATAAATCCTCTTACGGAAAGCAGCCCCTGCCAGCTGAATATTTCTGCAGGCAAAAGATGCTGGTTATCGGTAATATCATATTGGCTTAATGTGGTCATTAAAGCCGGTGACACCTGTACGGCATCAGGATTGGCCAGAAAATGTGCAGCTATAAAGCCTCCTGCCAAAATACCGGCTACAAAGAACAGGTTCCAGACTTCCTTTTTCCAGTTATACCTGAAAAAGGGAATACCGGCAGGTAAACAGGCAGCACATATATGCCTCAGGTTAGCAGATATGCCGAAGTGCTTATTGCCCAATAATAATAAGGCAGGCACTGTTAATCCTATTAACGGGCCCGCAACATACCAGGGCCAGGGTTGTTTTAAGAATGCTATCATTTATAAAATTTACTTACTTACCAGTTATTTTAAAGTACACTGCCAGTTCACGAACAACAATATATATACCTATCAGCAGCACAAACCAGCCAAATCCTCTTTTCAAAATACTTCCTTTCATTTTCTTTCCTATGACGGCTCCTGCCAAAACACCAACAACAGCAATCCCTGTCAGCTTCAGCAACAAATTCCAGTCCATAACATGATGGGTAATATCATCTGCAAAACCTGCAAGACTGTTAATCGTAATAATTACCAGCGATGTGCCAATAGCCGTTTTAACCTCAAGGCGCAATAATAATATTAAAGCCGGTATCAACAAAAATCCGCCGCCCGCCCCCAGCAAGCCTGTTACCAGCCCAATACCAATGCCATACATTGAAATTTTAAGCAGTCCTGCACTGGGTGTGCCATCTCCGGCAGGTTTTGGACCTGTTTTTATCATGGAAAATGATGAGGAGATCATTAAAACAGCAAACAGCAGCATGGTTATTAATGATACCGGCACAGCATAGCTGCCCACATACAAAGACTGTGGCAGATGCGGTATAACATAATGCCTGATACAAAAAACAGTAAGCACAGACAGTGTTCCGAAGATCAGAACGGTTTTTACATCTACTGTTTTATTTGCCAGGTTGGCTATAGAACCCGCAAAGCTGGTAATACCTACTATAAATAAAGAGTAAGAGGTAGCCAGAACCGGGGAAACATCAAACAGATACACCAGTATAGGCACAGTTAGTATTGATCCGCCGCCACCTATCAGCCCTAATGAAAGCCCTATCAGTAATGCCGCAATATACCCTGCTATCACCATAACGCAAATTTGCAGATGCTTTTATATTTATAAAGTAACATTTATTACATTAAGCGCCTGTTCAAATTTGTATTATGAAATTACTTATAAGCTATTCAATGTAGTTTACTTAACGTTTCAGTATAGTTGCAAGTAATAACCACCCGCAACAGCGACCGCCAATATTGGCGTCATCACCAACATCTTAAGTAAACTACCAGGTAAATTTTAAACAGACGCTAAATTAATTTTTGAAGTTAGTGGTTTTTAGCTTCATTTACAGAACCGCACCAAACAGATATTTCTTTATCTTCAATGTATATGAAAAAACAGCTGGGACTTTTTGATCTTACCATGATCTGCATAAGCTTTGTGATAGGGATGGGTATTTTCAGAGCCCCTGTAAATGTGGCAAAAGCTACCCCGGATATATTTACCTATTTCCTTTGCTGGCTGGCCGGCGGGCTGATAGCATTTTGCGGGGCGCTTACCTACGCCGAAATAGGATCCCGCACGCCCTCCACAGGTGGCTACTACAGGGTGTTCTCTTACGCCTATCATCCTTCTATAGCTTTTGCCATCAACTGCATTATACTGGTCAGCAATGCTGCCTCATTGGGAATGGTGGCCCTGGTGGGCAGTGAATATATTTCGGGGGTGCTGTTTCCTTCGGCTACGTCTGTTAAAAGTATTGAAATAGTATGCGCCATTGCCGCTATCATCATTTTTTATGGCGTCAATATGCTGGGGCTTAAACTAAGCTCCCGAACCCAGAATATTTTAATGCTGATAAAAATAGGCCTGGTGCTCCTGCTTATTCTTTCCATCTTTTTTGCGGAACCTGCAACGGCCGTGCAGCAAAGCAGCAGCGTTGCTCCTTCCATGAAAGAATACATAAAAGCGTTTGGCATTGGACTGGTAGCGGTAAGCTTTACCTATGGCGGCTACCAGCAAACGATCAATTTTGGTGAAGAGGTTAAAAATCCGCCACGCACCATTCCCCGGAGCATCTTTTTCGGCTTGTTCATTATTGTTTCCCTATATCTTTTAGTGAATTATGCTTATATCAGGGTCATTGGTTTTGAGCAACTGAAAGACAGTAAAAACATTGCGGCTATTATGGCTTCAAAAGTACTGGGAGCTAAAGCCGAAGCTGTATTGTCAGTACTGTTATTCATAGGCGTGCTGGGTTACATAAACGGATCCCTTTTAAGTAACCCACGGGTGATGTATGCCATGAGCATGGACAAGGTGCTGCCTTCGTTATTTTCTAAAACCAGCCGCAACGGTGTGTTTACGGCATCCCTTACTGCTTTTTCCCTGGTGGCAGCTTTAGTTGTTTTCTGGGCCGAGGAATTTGACAGGATACTGAGCTTTTCTATTTTCCTTGACTGCTTTGGTATGGCACTATCGGCCGGCAGTATTTTTTATTTCAGGAAAAAAACCAGGCACCTGGATAACACCGGTATCTACACCATGAAACTGTACCCGCTGCTACCCGTTATTTTTATTGCAGCTTATGCTTTTGTGGCCCTCAGTATTGCTTTTGATTATGAAAAAAATAATTATGCAGCGCTGACAGGATTTGCCGTATTAGCAGTTTTTATGATCATTTATTTTCTGTTCTATAGAAAAGCCAATAAAAAAGAGATCCCAGGCTGAGATCTCCAGGTAACAATTGGCCCAAAACATCAGCTTTTTTTATTTTCCTTATAGCGCATATCCGGCGTACCGTCTTTTTTCAGGCGTTGGCTGCTTTTAAACCGCTTATCTACCGTACCATCTTTTTTTAAATGAACTGTTCCGGCTGCCGGCGCAGCAGTTTTTTTTGAAACAGGGGCGGCAGCTTTTATGGTAGCCGAAGCTTTGTTACCGGCAGTTTTAGCAGCAGGCTTAGATTGGGCAGCAGGTACAGTTTGAGCATTTACAAACATGGTCATTGACAGAAAAGCGATGATTACTACAAATAACTTTTTCATTGTAATTACATTTAAATATTATTTACTATCCTAAAGTTATACTACAGGCCGGGCCTTTTCGCCAAAGGCAATAGTTAATTAAGTGCCAATTTTATATATTAGACTATTATCAATTTGTATTTTTAAGAGGTCAAACATTAAAAAACCATTAAATACAAAATTTTTACAAAGGGTGCGGTATTTTACCTTTACTCTTGCCTTTATCATTTTATGGACCATCTATCACATATTATCAACGAGCTGGGAGAAGACAGGACGCAGTATTTTAACTCGGTAGCTCCTCCTATATGGCAGGCCAGCAACTTTGCTTTTGAAGAAGTAGAAAAATTTGCTCACGCTTTTAAAGATGAAAGAAACGAATACCTGTACAGCCGTGGCATCAATCCCACTACTGACATCCTGAGAAAAAAACTGGCTGCCCTGGAAGGGGCAGAAGATTGCCTGTTATTTAACAGCGGGGCGGCAGCTATTTTTGCCGGTATTTTTACTTTTCTGAAAGCCGGCGATCATATTGTATCGGTAAAGAACCCCTACAGCTCCGCCAAAAAAATGTTTGATGCTATATTACCACGCTTTAATGTTACGGTAACCTATACGGATGGCAAAACCATTGAACAGTGGCAGAAAGCCACACAACCCAATACAGCGCTCTACTACCTGGAGTCACCTAATAGCTGGACCTATGAACTACAGCCTTTGCAGGAGATAGCCCGTTTTGCCCGGCAAAAAAATATCGTCACATTTATAGATAATACTTATTGTACGCCTCTTTACCAGAACGTGATGGAGCTGGGTATAGATATTGCCATGCAAACCGCCACTAA
This sequence comes from Niabella sp., assembly GCA_027493055.1. Lineage (GTDB taxonomy): Bacteria > Bacteroidota > Bacteroidia > Chitinophagales > Chitinophagaceae > Niabella. Next base: position 14,445 of record JAPUDO010000062.1, read on the forward strand.
ATATATTGGTGGCCACAGTGATACTTTAGGGGGCGTGCTTTGCGGCAGCCATGCTTTAATGAAAAAGATCTTTGACACCGAATTTATGACCATCGGCAGCGGCCTTCAACCATTCAATGGCTGGCTGCTGCTGCGCGGGCTCAGAACCCTGCCTATGCGCCTGGAGCGTATCCATCAAACCACCCGGCAGGTAATTGACTTTTTAGATGCCCATAATGGTATTGAAAAAATCATATTTCCCTTTCACCCTTCCTTTGACCAGTATGAGCTGGCAAAAAAACAAATGAAGGCCGCGTTCGGACTGGTTACCATCGTGCTAAAAAAGCAGGAACGCGAAGCCATTATACAATTCTGCGAAAGCCTGCAGCACTTTTTAATGGCAGTAAGCTGGGGCGGTCACGAAAGCCTGGTCATCCCGCGCTGCGTATTTATCAAAAAAGAACTGTACGATCCCGGTATTGAAGCGCACAGGCATATAAGGCTTTACATAGGCCTGGAAGATGCGGACTACCTTGTTAAAGACCTCACAAATGCTTTAGAGCTATTAAACAAAAAATCGCACAAATGAATACAATTATTAATATATAATTATTTACAATTAATAAAATTACAATTGGATAACGGAACAATTGCCCATTTAAAATTCAGGGTGCTTATCTTTGCCTGCGAATTTCAAATTTTTGGTATATGTTTTGCTGAAAATTTGGGTTTTCTTGAACATAAACCTCATCTTAAATAAAATTCAGGCTATTCAAATATGAATAAACTCATCGCTTTTGTATGCATATTCGTACTTGCTTTCAATAATGCTGACGCGCAAAAAAGCTTTCGCTTAAAAAAGCTGGTTGGCAAAAAATCGAATCTTTCTTCCACACTTCCCCTATCTGTTGTAGAAATCCCCACAGGAACATTTATAATGGGCGATGAAAACGACACTACCACGGTATTAAAGAAAGAATTATCCAAACCTGTGCTGATCAGCGGTTTCTATATTTCCCAGGCAGAGATCACCAATGCCCAATATAAGGAATTTGTGTATTGGGTAAGAGATTCAATAGCCGCACGTACCCTGGGCGGTGACTATGTGATCATTGAATCCGGCGATACCGCCGTTAACTGGAAGCTGGCCTCCAAGATCAATTATTCAGACCCTGAAATCATTAGCCGTCTTGGCGATTTATTGATCGATCCTTCCAAAACCATTAATAACAAACGCGCTATTGATCCTCAAAAGCTGATTTATCTTTTACAGGGATTTAATTACCTCGAAGCTGCCAAAAAAGAGAATAAAAACCGTCCTCCAAGCGACTTTATTTATAAATATGCTGTAGCTATTTATCCTGATACCCTGTGCTGGATGAGGGATTTTGGATATTCCAACAACGAACAAATGGCTGTGGGGTATTTCAGCAGCCCTAAATATCAGAATTATCCCGTAGTAGGTGTAAGCTGGAACCAGGCCAATGCTTTCTGCGACTGGATGACCAAGCAAAAGATCAACACTTACCAGTCTAAAAATAAATTATCAGAAGGGGGAAAATGCAGGCTCCCTACCGAAGCGGAATGGGCGTATGCCGCCAGCCTGAACCAGGCCAATGTCAATACTAAAAAATCCTCTTCAGAAGAGGAGAAAGAAGGAAATGTTACTACCCAGGGAAAAATATTTCCTGTATATGTAAATGACAGCAAAAAAGGAAAAGCAGGGCTGTACAATATGGCCGATAATGTTTCTGAGTGGATGGTTACCTCGTACTATGAAGGCGGGGAAAATTTTCAGAACAGGTTTAACCCTGATATCCAGTTTGGTACGCCCGAATCACAGTCTAAATTCCAGAGAAGGAAAGTTTTAAGAGGCGGCAGCTGGAAAGACTCTCCCTCCATGGTTACTACCACCAACCGTTCTTATGAAGACATGGATGCCACGCACTCCTATATTGGCTTCCGTGTTGTGGTAAACCTTCCTGAATAAGTTAATTTTTCTTACTAAAAAACAATAAAAACAAGCTATATGCCGGCAGCAGAACAAAAAAAGAACATACAACGCTACTTAAACATTTTTTTCTCCCTTGGCGCCGTTCCTGTGCTTTTAGGAGCATTGTTCAAACTAACCAATACGGCTCCTATTGGTGACCCCGATACATGGCTGAAATTTGGTTTATACACCGAGGCCCTGGTGTTTCTGGTATATGCTTTAATGTACGCTTTTAAACCCGAGGCGCTGGACGATTCCACAAGCGTAGCTGTAGTTGAGGCAGTAACTGCGCGAACTGCAGGCAGCGGCAGCGCTCTTGCTTCTATGGATGAGATGCTGCAGGCAGCGGATATCACTCCCGAATCGTTAGACAAACTGAGCGAAGGGTTTAAATCGCTGGAAGCAAATATTAACAGGATAGCCAACGCAACCAACAGTGTTGTAGAAACAGATGAATATGCAAAGCAGGTAAAAGAAGCCACTCTTTCTATTCACAGGGTGAATACGTATTACAACAAGCTTGCAGAAACATCCCATGCTTTGATCAACAGTGCAGAGGATGCAAAAGCTACGCAAAAAGAAATGTCGGAACTGTCCAAAAACCTTGCAAAGCTCAATCAGATGTACAGCAGCATGATTGCCGCTATGCAAATGAAAGGATCATAATAGTTGAAGATGTTCCCTGCTGCAGCATATACAGATATACAGCATGTGCATTGCTCCTAAAGTCAACAGTTCTTCCGGTTTTCCCAATTTTTGGATTTCCGGACTGATTTTCAAATCATAAATCTCAAATCATACCTATAACATGGCTTTACCTAAAGAGCCCCGGCAAAAAATGATTACTGTGATGTATTTAGTGCTTACCGCATTACTGGCACTAAATATATCAAGCGAGGTATTGAATGCTTTCAGAACCATGGATAAAAGCTTCTCCAATGCCAATGCTACTATCGATAAAAAAACCCAGACCATCTTTGCCTCACTGGAAAATAAAATTAATGATCCCAAAACCAGGGATCTTGCTGCCATCTGGAAACCCAAGGCCGAAAGGGCCAGGCAGCTTTCTGATGAAATGGTAGCCTACATTAACAATATAAAAACCCAAATACAAAACGAGGCCGGCGGTGCCGATGGGGGCCATTTCAATGAAAAAAATACCAACGCAGCTACTAAAATTTTAGTGGACGGGAACGGCGGAAAAGAGCTGTTCAATAAATTAACAGATTATAAAAAAAGTCTTTTAGGTATTGATGAAAAAATCAATAACCAGTTTAAAAACAGCCTGCCGCTTGATTTAAGTATGCCCGTAGTGCAGAACAAAAGCAACAGGAACTGGGAAGACGCTTATTTCCGGAGAACGCCAGCAATAGCAGCTATTACCGTTCTTTCTAAATTTCAAAGTGATGTAAAAAACGCTGAATCACAGGTAGTTGAATACTGCCATAACCAAATTGGCGAAGTACAGGTAGTGTACGATGAGTTCCAGGCCCTGGCTACAGCCAATGCGCAGTTTTTATTACCCGGCAGCGAGTTTACCATTACTGCAGGCGTAGGCGCTTTCAGCAAAAATGCCAGGCCAACGGTTACTATTGACGGAACACCTGTTCCCCTGAATGCCAATGGCTTAGCCGAATATAAAACGGTAGCCGGAGGCCCGGGTTCCTATACACGCAAAGTAAATATTTCTTTTGTGAAGCCTGACGGTACAACAGCTACGCTCACCAAAGATATCAGCTATGTAGTAGCATCTCCAACAGGACTTACAGTTAGCGCCGATGCAGTTAAAGTATTATATGTTGGGTTAGATAATCCCATTTCTGTAGGCGGGGGCAGTGGTACCAGCGCCAGTAACCTCCGGGTATCTATAAGCCAGGGATCCATTTCAGGAAGCAACGGGAAATATATTGCTAAGGTTACAACGCCCGGAACAGCAAAAATCACTATCAACGATGGTAAACAAACTACCGCTTTCGATTTCCGTGTAAAATCAGTGCCCACACCAACAGCAATGGTAGGAGCAAGCGTAGGCGGACGTATGCGTGTTAATGATTTCAAAGCCCAGGCAGGCGTGCGTGCTGAATTAGAAAATTTTGTTTTTGAAGGAGTTAAGTTCACCGTAGTAGAGTACACCATGACTTTTGCAGGAGCCGGGTACCCTGAGTTTATGCACAAAGCCGTATCAGGTAACTCATTCAATGCAGTACGCAGCCTCATAGAACGGGCAAAACCGGGAAGCACTATTACCATTGACGAAATAAAAGCTTCGGGGCCCGGCGGCACAAGAAACCTGCCTCCAATAGCCTTTAACCTGTACTAAGGTGCCGGTTTGGTTTAATGTTTGAGGTTAAAATACAATATAAGCTACCCCGGAAAAAGGGGTTCATGGCAAACCATGAAATATTAAATAAAAAATTGAAGAAATGAAACCTGGTATTACCTGTAATATTATAGTCCTCTTTTTGCTGATTAGCAGTTCAGTTGCTGCCCAAAGACGCAGCGCTTATGACACACCGGTCAAAAGCAGCACCCCTGCAAAGGAAACAAAAAATACAACTTCAAAAAGTAAATCACCTGCTACAGAACCGGCCGGGGAAAGCGGGGATTACAATACGGCTGTCCCTTATCAGAACCTTCCTGTAGAAGTAGTGGAAGACCAGGGCGATGGCAGTTTATACGGCACATCAAGGTCTTCTTTAAGGAAAGACAATATACTGGAAGATGACAATATGGACAGTACGGCCGTACCCCTGGACTATACGCCTTTATATGCCGCTGATGCGCTGTATCGTGTAAGAGTATGGCGTACCATTGACGCCCGTACCCAGAAAAATGCCCGGTATTTTTATAATAAGGCTATTGAAGGAGAAGATAGTAAAAGGCTGATCAACATTATGTTAAAAGCGGTTAAAGAAGATAGCGTACAGGCTTTTAGCAATGTAGACGACCGTTTTACCACCCCCATAACTTTTGAAGAGGCCTTAGCCGGATTTGGCGGGGGTCTTGATACCTCTGCCAGGTATGATATGGAAGGGAATATTGCCGGTTACCAGGTAAGAAACCGGGCAGTATCTCCTGACTCCATTTATAAGTTCAGGCTGAAGGAAGAGTGGCTGTTTAACAAACGCGATGGCAAAACTTATGTAAGGATCCTGGGCATTGCCCCTGTAACCAGCTACACTACTTCCGATGGGTACACCATGGAAAACAGCGAGCATGCCGTATTCTGGATCTATTACCCCGATCTCAGAAAGGCGCTGGTAAGAAATAAAATCACCAATCCATTAAACATTAACGGGTACGTGACCTGGGAAGAAGTGTTTGAGAACAGGTTATTTGAGAGCAATATCCTTAAATCCTCGCTTGATGCTGAAAACGGCTTTAGCAATACACCGCTAACCGGCGAACAGGCCAATGAGATACAAAAACAGCTTAATAACCTGAGCGCCCGCGGCTGGGCTAAATAAAGTTTGATTAACCGATATTATACCCTACATGAAAATGAATAAGTTTTTAATAGCAGTTTTCTCCGCTGCCTTTTTAGTTGGTCCGGGCCATGCAAAAGCGCAGTATATATCCCAAAAAAACAGTGTTGGTTTCAATTTTGGCGCCCTCTCCTATTCGGGAAGATTTGCTGTTGATGCCGGCTTGGCCAGTCATAGCTCTTTATACGCTTCCGTAGTGTACAGAAGGAATGTATGGGATAAGCTATATGTGCGGGCCGAACTTTTTGGTGGACGGATGAGAGGCAATAATACGCATGTTGAATCCCAGGCAACAAAACCTAATGGAGAGTTTCAGACAGAGATGGCCGAAGCAACCGTAAAAGCCGAATATGATTTTATTAATCTCTACAAGCATAAGGCCTCCCCGTTTATAAACGTTGGAGCCGGCGCGTACACACTGTTTAATTATGCTTCCAGCGAAGGTCCCAAAGAAAGCAAGGACAAAACAGGTTTTGCTATGCCTGTAGGCGGAGGAGTCAAGTACAAGCTCAATAACAGGATAAAGCTCCTTGCTGAAGGGAACATAAGGCTTTTTAATAAAAACCTTGATAACAGAACAGGAGAATACATCAATAACCCCAATAAATATTACAGCTTTGGTTTTGGTGTTATTTATGAGCTGGCTCCTTACAATGCACTTTGGTAATTATGCCGGCTGCATTTCAAACACAGTGATTTCCGGCCTTACATTAAACCTGATCTTCCATTTGTAGCCAAGCGCCCTGTTAATATAAAGCGTTCTTCCGTCCTGCAGATCAATTTTTCCTGCCGTATATTTTCTATTACTTACCGGGATAACCGGTGGCGGTAAAAAAGGGGGCTTTACCTGTCCGCCATGGGTATGGCCCGATAAAATCCAGCCTTTATATCCATTCCAGATATCCAGATCGCAGGCATCCGGGTTGTGGCACAAAACCAGGTTCGCAGCGCCCGGATGATATTGATCCATTGCTTCGCCGGGCTTAAAGTTCATTCCCCATAGATCATCAATGCCAATAATATTCAGGCCTTCAACATCAAGTATTTCATTTCTCAAAACCTTAATGCCGGCATTATGTACAAGCTGCGTTACCTTCTCTGCTATTTCAGCCTGCTGCCAGTCCGGGCCATAATCATGATTCCCCAGGATACCGATAGTTGCCAGCTTCCCGGTTGTCTTATGGGTTAAAACATCTGCAATATCTTTAAACTCGTTTCCGTTATTGTCAGTAATAAAATCCCCTGTATAAACAACAATATCCGGTTCAAGGGCATTTGCCTTTTGTAACGAATCAACCAGGTAATTTTTATCTACGGCCCCTGCATGTATATCGCTGATCTGCATGAGGGTTTTCCCCCACAAGTGAGGCGGAAGTTTGTTTATAAAGATCTTATGCTTTACAAATTCAAGCCAGCCGGGCTCTACCTGCCAGGCATATAGGCCGGTTAAAGCAGCAGCGCCCGTCAGCAGTCCTGCAGTTTTTACAAATTTTCTCCGATTCATAAATGAAAACTTTTCCTTCTTATCTACAATTTCTTTCTGCGCCAGGGGGTACGGTTCAGCAAAGCCTGCATAACAGGCCCCATATCCGGTGAGGGCTTCAGTATCAATATCCCCGCAGCAAACAGGATCAAAGCAAAAATACTGCGCGCAAATAAGCCAGGCAGCCCGCTCCAGCTGTCAAATAATAGCCAGGTAATGATATATACCCCCAAAGCAATATTAAGCATGTAAACTGATTTGGGCGTAAAAGGAAAGAGCCTGTATTTTTTCCATAAGAAAACAATACGGAAAGTATTATAAATAATAGTTGATATAAGCCCTGCAATGGTAGGTCCCAGTATATCAAATTGTTTGGCAAATAAGTAACTAAGGGGCAGCATACATCCCATTAATACCAGGCCACTATAAAGCTCAAACCGCCAGAAATTAGAAGTACCTATAATTTGTGCATTAACGCCGGTACCTGAATCAATAACCCTGGTAAGGCCCAGAAAAATAAAGGGTACAAAACCAAGTAAATAATCCTTGTTGATATCAAAAGTAACCACGGCCTGTCTATAGTTCAATGCAATCAGCACAAACAGAACGCTGGCAATCATAAGTAAATTGATAGAGGATCTCTGGTAAATATTCTGGATGGTTGGTATTTGCTTGTTCTTCCAGGCTATTGACAAATGTGGTATGGCAGCAGCAACTACACTTCGCTGCGGCGCCTGTATAATGCTGGTCATTAATTGTGCCAGGGAAAAAACTGCCGCTTTTTCTAACCCGTTGGGAAGCACCGAGGCTATAACTATGGTATCAAATATAGCCGACAGGTTTAAAACAATACCGGCGCCAAATACAAACATGCAGAAGCCTGCAATTTTTTTCAGAAACCTTTTTGTTACCACGCTTACCTTAAACGTAAGATGTATTTTGCGGGCGGCCAGCAGATAAGTAAGCAACGTAAGGAAAAGTGCGAAATAGGAAAACGAGAACAGGACAATGAAAGTATCAAAGCTTTTAATAATACCGAAGAAAAACAAAACAACAAGAACAGTAATAATACATCGCCACTGTACTTCTTTCAAAAAAGTTGTGAGAACAGATTTCTGCAGTACCCATCCGTAAGCTTCCAGCACGTTATATAAAATAAGGCCAAATACAAAAGGAAACAGCCACTGGTAATACTGAATAAAAAGAGCGGAGTTGGAACCAAACTTGCGTATAACCAATCCCTTAAACGCCCAGCCGCCAACAGCTATCAACACGCACCCCAGCAGGCTGATCAGCAATGCCCAGCTGATCTGATCATTTGTTTCCGGCGATAGCCTGTCGTGGTAATAAGGAAAAAATTTATGTATATACCCAGGCATTGCCAGGCTACCCAGCGAGGCTAAAAAAATGCCTGCGGCAATAATTATGTTATACACACCATACTGGTCTGTAGAAAAAGCGCCGTTTCTTGTAAAAAAATAAACATTAACGAATCCTATCAGGAACCCGCTATATATAATAAGCGAAGAAATGATACTTTGTCGCCTGATTTTTGAACTCATTTTGTTTACGGTTTATTGTTTAATGCAATAAACCCTCTCAAACATAGAACATTTTGGCTATTTAATCTCTTCCTTTATATCCTCCATCAGCCTGTGGGCAATATTATTGGCCTTGCTTTCAAAATCGCTTTCAGAATAAATGCGGATGATGGGTTCTGTATTGGATGTGCGCAGATGCACCCAGTCATTATCAAATTCTATTTTCAATCCATCTTCATCATTGATCGGGTTTTTGGCGTATTTCTTTTTGATGCTCTTAAAAACAGATTTTACATCAATGCTGCTATCCAGCTCAATTTTGTTCTTGCTGATAAAATAATCAGGATACTGGCGGCGCAAAGACTTAATGCTCCCTTTCTGGGTGGCCAGGTGGGAAAGGAACAACGCAATGCCAATCAGCGCGTCCCTGCCATAATGAAAATCAGGCACAATAATACCGCCATTGCCTTCTCCCCCAATCACTGCTTGATGTGCCTTCATTTTTGCAACTACATTTACCTCGCCCACAGCCGAAGGAAAATATTCACCGCCTCTTTTAAGGGTAATTTCCTTAAGCGCTTTGGTGCTGCTCATATTACTTACAGTGTTACCCTGACGCTGAGAAAGCACATAATCCGCAACAGCCACCAGCGTATATTCCTCTCCAAACATGCTGCCATCTTCGCATACAAAGCAAAGCCTGTCCACATCAGGATCCACAGCAATGCCCAGATCTGCCTTTTCTTTAACAACAGCATTGCTTAATTCAGTAAGATGATGGGGTAAAGGCTCGGGGTTGTGGGCAAAATTCCCGGTAACTTCCTTATTTAATACCACCACTTTTTCTACGCCAAGCGCATGTAGCACCGCCGGAACAAAAGTAGCACCGGTAGAATTGATAGCATCTACTACTACTTTAAAACCCCTGGCAGCAATGGCATCCTTATTCACCAACGGGTAATTCAGAATAGCATCAATATGCTTCTGCATATAGGAATCATTTGCAGTTATCTTTCCCAGCTTATCTACTCCAACAAAATCAAAATCCTCTGCTTCCGCAATTTTTAATAACTCCTGGCCGGTTTCCGCTGCAATAAATTCGCCTTTCTCATTCAGCAGCTTCAGTGCGTTCCACTCCTTAGGATTGTGGCTGGCAGTGAGGATAATACCCCCATCAGCTTTTTCTATGGGAACGGCAATTTCTACGGTTGGCGTGGTGCTTAAACCCAGGTCAACCACTTCAATACCCATTGCAGAAAGGGTAGATTGAACCAGGTTGCTGACCATTGCGCCGCTGATACGGCCATCGCGACCTATTACTACTTTAACTTTTTTGTCTTTACCAGCGTTTTTTTTCAGTATAGCACCATAAGCAGCAGTAAATTTCACTACATCAACAGGAGAAAGCGTAGAACCGGTCTTTCCACCTATGGTTCCGCGAATTCCGGATATACTTTTAATAAGAGGCATATTGCTTTGATAAGTTTGTTTAGGGCTGCAAATTTAAGATCCTGCCACCGAATTATTGGATTTGTGGAAAAGAAAGTCCGAAAGTCCGGAAGTCCGGGGTCGGAAGTTTGTGGCGTTTCAGGCTTTCATTCAAGCGTATTATTAATAAAAGCTATAAAATCATAATTATCCGCCATTCGAAGTTTATAACTAATAATTGTACCTGTAGCCCCCAGATTTCGAAGCATTTTTATTTTTTTAGTAATGAAAGGTTTTGTTACAGGATTTTTCAGGGCATCACTAACTGGTACAATAAAATTGGTGTATTTACATTGCTTAAAATAATACTCGATGGCTTTTGAATCATCTACGCCATTGAAATATTGTCTGATATATTCTCCAGATTTCATGTTATAAACAATTACATCCCCTTCGTTAAAATCTGTTGCAATTACACGATATTTTTCCTGATAGAACTCATTTAAAAAATAGCCGAGTGATGGAAGTGTTCCAAATTTTGTTTTTTGAACATGCCCATTATGTGCCAGTATAATAGCTTTTTTGTTTGGTGTTTTATCAACAACAGATTTTATATTTTCCATCATATAGTTATCTCTTGTTTTAAATCCCTGTTTTGTAAACAAGTCTTTATACCCAAAATCAGCAACTTGTTGTAAAAGCGATAAATAGTACACCTGTTCATTATTCCTGTTATTAATGCTTAACCTGTTAATAATATTTTCAAGATTTTGAAAGTCGTTTTTGCTGAGGTTGCCGAAACTTATTCCGGCGTTATCAGAAAATTTTCTAAATACCTGATTGTCTTTTTCTTCAGTTATTGGAATAAGTGTTTTTATTTTACCGATAATATTTGAAAAGCCCCTAACCTCTGCTCCGTAAATATGTACACGTTCCGATATCGGTTTATTTTGATTAAATTTTCTTAACCAATCCAATCCCTCTTTATTCATAATAATGGGTCGTGTATTTCCAATCAATTTCAAGCTATCGGTTTGATTATTTATGTAAGCATCTATGTACTCTGTTGCTATTACATCGCTTTCGTCTACAATGGCTTTAAGCCCCATTTCAGTTATTAAAAATCTAATCAGCCGCCAACGATATGCATCATATAATGCTGTTCCATGCGTACTTTCTCCAATACCAATTATAGTTGCGTCTTTTAGGGCTTCTTTTAAAAAAAGAACGTCGTCATAACCATCTTCCGGGTTGAGGGTGGTGATAGGCTTTATGATTGTATTGAGCGCTTCTATAAGCCCGGCGTTTTTCTGACATATCCCATTAGTTACAAAAAGAATGATAAACAGCGTTGTTAAATGTGGTTTCATGAGCGATACGTTATTCTGTGCAAAATACCTGTTTATCAACCTGGTTATAAATAACCATAGGTGAATTAACAATACTTTTAGGCTGATGAATGATGAGTAATGAGTGATGAGCAGGCAGCAGGAAGCCAAAAGCATAAGGCATAAAGCTTTCGCATTTGTGCGTACGTCTTACACCATATATCGTACATCTTATATCGTACACCGTACATCTTAAACGCATTCTCACAATTGTTAATTACTTTTGCAGGCTAAATAAAAGCATTTTTACAGGTTATGAGCGAGTTTAACAGGGTTTTGGTTACGGCAGCGCTGCCTTATGCAAACGGGCCCATACATATAGGGCATTTGGCAGGTTGCTATATACCGGCAGATATTTATGTGCGTTACCAGCGTGCGCAAAAAAGAGATGTAAAGTTTGTGGGTGGCAGCGATGAGCACGGTGTACCTATCACCATCCGTGCCATGAACGAAGGCGTAACACCGCAGCAGGTAGTGGATAAGTACCACGAACAAATAAAGCATAGCATGGAACAAATGGGGATCTCGTTTGATATTTATTCCAGAACCACCAGCCCCGTACACCATAAAACAGCTTCTGATTTCTTCAAAAAACTATATGATGACGGCTTGTTTGAAGAACGGGAGAGTGAGCAGTATTATGATGAGAAGGCTAATATGTTCCTGGCCGATCGTTATATCACCGGCGAATGCCCTGTATGTCATAATCCCAATGCCTATGGTGACCAGTGTGAAAAATGCGGCAGCTCATTGTCGCCGGAGCAGCTAATTAACCCCCGAAGCACCCTGAGTGATGCGGTACCTGTAAAAAAGAAAACCAAACACTGGTATTTCCCTTTACAGAACTATGAGGAATTTTTAAAAAAATGGATATTAGAAGAGCATACAGAATGGAAAAACAACGTTTTTGGCCAATGTAAAAGCTGGCTGGATAACGGCTTGCAGGCACGGGCCATGACGCGCGACAGCAACTGGGGCATAAAAGTGCCGCTACCCGATGCAGAAGGCAAAGTACTGTATGTTTGGTTTGATGCGCCTATCGGTTATATTTCTGCTACTAAAGAACTTACCGGCAACTGGGCAGATTACTGGTGTAAGGAAGATACCAAGCTGGTGCATTTTATTGGCAAGGACAATATTGTTTTTCACTGTATTATTTTCCCTGCCATGCTGAAAGCGCACGGAGATTTTGTACTGCCGGACAATGTACCCGCCAACGAGTTTTTAAATATTGAGGGCGATAAGGTTTCTACCAGCCGCAACTGGGCAGTATGGGTACATGAGTACATAAAAGATTTTCCCGGCTGCGAAGATGTTTTGCGCTATGTGCTTTGTGCCAATGCGCCGGAGAACAAGGATAACGATTTTACCTGGAAGGATTTCCAGGACAGGAACAATAATGAGCTGGCATCCATTTTCGGAAACTTTGTGAACCGCAGCTTTGTGCTGATGCACAAATTATGTGGCGGCAAAGTGCCTAAGCTGCATACAGATGCCCTGGATGAAAAGGACAAGCAGATCATTGCCGATATTGAAGCGTCAAAAGTAAAAGTACAAACCGCGCTGGAGCATTACCGCTTCAGAGATGCATTGTATGAAGTAATTGACCTGAGCCGCAAAGGCAATAAATACATGCAGGAAAAAGAACCATGGAAAGCCCCCCTGAATCCTCCCGAAGGGGAGAGCGCCGATGTGGCCATACAGGCCCGTAAATCTGTGGACAATACCCTTCATCTTTGCCTGCAGTTAACTGCCAACCTGGCTATTTTGATCAACCCCTTCCTTCCGGCAACAGCTAAGAAATTATTGCACATGATGAAAGTGGTGGATAAAATGCTGGATTGGGACAATGCCGGTAAAATAAATCTTTTGAGTGTGGGTTACAGCTTACGCGCGCCCGAAATCCTGTTCAGGAAAATTGAAGATGCAGAGATAGCAGCGCAGATACAAAAGCTGAAGGCAGGAAGCACAAAGCCGGAAGCTGAAAGCCAGAAGCCTGATGCAAAAAGCAAAATGCAGGAGGCACAAAGCCTTTCACCTTCAGCCTTAAGCATTAAGCCCTCTATACAATTTGACGACTTTGCAAAAATAGACCTGCGTACCGGTACCGTGCTGTCTGCCCAAAAAGTGGAAAAAGCAGATAAATTGCTACAACTGGAAATTGACCTGGGTTTTGAGAAAAGAACCATTGTTTCGGGAATAGCGCTTCATTTTCAGCCAGAAAGCATTGTTGGGAGAAGAGTGGTGGTGGTAGCCAACCTGGCACCCAGAAAAATGCGGGGCATTGAAAGTAATGGCATGATCCTGATGGCAGAAGATACAGATGGTAAGCTGAGGTTTGTGAGCAGCGATGAGGCGGTGGCCAATGGCAGCCAGGTAAGCTAAAAAAAGAAAGTTTTATGTTTGAAAGGCCGGTATTTTTATCCGGCCTTTTGTGTATTTTTAATTGGTATATAAATTTCTGACTGTCTGTAAACAATATCCGTCGCTTGAAAAAAAAGATCAATTTACGGGAGCTGAAGCTAAAGCGTTTGCGCTTTAAAAGACTTACCTATCGTACCGGTCTTATATTATTCGGGATCATTGCTACTGTTATACTGGCATTTAATTTCTGGTTTATAGATCATGCCGAAGAAGCGCTGGAGCAAATAGTCCATACACAGTCAAAAGGAAAGCTGAACCTAAAAGTAGGCAAGTTCAGGTTCAACTGGATTAAAAATAAGATAGTGCTTGAAAAAGCCTCTATTTTTACTACTGATTCTACCATAGCCACAAGCTATTCCGTTAACACAAAACTGATTCATATTAAAGCCCGCGGCTTCCTGCCTTTGCTTTTTAACAGGGAGATCCTGATAGATTCCATCAGGCTTGAATCGCCCCGCGTGGTATTTACCAGGAATATTCCCCGCATTAAGAACAAAGCCGCTAAAGACACTTCAAACAGCAATTTTTCGGTAGCAGAGGAAATGGGCCGTATATCAAAATCTATTACCGATGCGATCAATGTGTTGCATATTGATAAATTCAGATTAGAAGACGGAAGCTTTTCACTGGTTGATAATACCAAAAAGAATGAGCAGCCTTTTGCTGTAAGTAATATTTATATACAGTTAGACAATTTACAGTTTGATTCCACACAGGCGGGTAAAAAGGGAAAAGAAAAGATCTCGTTTACAGATAATATTGCAATAAGAACTTTTAACCAGAGCCTGGCTTTCCCCGGCGGCAGGCACTTTATTGCATTTAAAGATTTCAGGGTAAACCTCGCCAATCAGCGGGTAGAATTTGACAGCTGTACATTACGTGCTGTAAAAGGAGACAGCTCCAGAACCTCTTTCAGGATATTCTTTGACAAACTGCAGCTCACTAATATCAATTTTGACTCCCTGTACAGTACTGAAACAATCATTGCGGACTCGGTATTTTGTAACCGCCCACAAATTTTCCTGGACATAGACAGCGACCAGAAAACATCTAAAAAACAAAAAAATACGGAAGAAAAAAAAGTAGGTGTTGAACGTGTGGATGCCGTTATACAGCAGCTGCTGGGTGATATGATGCTTAATTATGTAGGGGTAAAAAATGCTGACATTGACATAAGTACCATAAAAAAAGCCCAGGCCAGCACTTTTTCATCGCGTAATAATAATTTTGAAATATATGGACTGACCGTGCGCCAGGATGAAGAACGCCCCATCCACCTGGATAAGTTTATTATGACCCTGCACAATTTTGAGAATGTATTGAACGACGGGCGCTACCGGATTGCCTTTGACAGTATTGGATTTGAAGACGATGTTATTAACCTTAATAAATTTTCCTTTAAAGAGTACGATAAAGGCCGCCCGGTTAAGGTCCTGGCTATGCCCACCTTCAGGGTACGCGGGCTTTCATGGGAATCTCTTTTATATGATAATATTTTTTCTGCTCAAAGCGCCGAATTTTTCAGTCCTGTAGTTGATTATACCAGAAACGGGAAAAGGAAAAGAAAACGTTCAAGAAACCTTTTTGAAACGCTTAATAGTATTGATGATGTGATGGATTTGAAAAACCTCCGGATACATGACGGCAATATAGTGTTCCGGTTTGGCAGCGGTGCTACCCTTAGCCTTTCTAACACCAACCTCGATTTGCGGGCTAATGATCTCACCAGCGCCAATAAGATGAAGAGCGTACAGCGCTCTGTAAACGTGCTGAGCTTTGATAAAGGTATCTTCAAAAAAAATGACCTTACAGTTCATCTTAATAAAGTAGCGCTGTCAGAAAATAAAAGCGGCTTAAAAGCCGAAGGCCTGTTGCTGCAATCCAGTAATTTGAAGGCCAATGCCGCTAACATACATTTAGGGGATATTGTATTAGACAGCGCCCGCCAGAGCCTCACCGTGAACGGCGTAAGCTGGAGCAGGGCAAACATTACAGCAGATAAAGCAGGCACTGCCAGGCAGCATAATGGAGATAAGGTGGGCAAAGCAAAAACTTCATTGATCTTAAGAGATATAAAAGGAAATCATACTGATATAAATCTTACGATCAGGCAAAACAAGCTAACCGGTTATTTTAATACCATTATTGTAAATGAATTTGCCAGCCCTGTAGCAGGTAAGCCTGAAATAAAAGGGCTTGGTTTTGATGGCAGGGATTTTTCGTTTTCAGGCCCCGACATGCACGCCTCTATTGCCGAAATGAGTATTACAGATAGAAATAACAGCGTGCTGAAAGACATCCGGTTTGAGAAGCTAAATCCAATCGACTCTATCATTGCGGCTGTTCCCAGGCTTACAATCATTCCTGATATTACAGAAATAGCGGCAGGAAATCTTACCTTGCAAGATATAGTACTTACAAACCCCGTAATTAAGGCAACGCTGGGAAAAAAAGAAAAAGCAGCACCGGAGACAAAGAAAAAGGAAACTGCAATAAACATCGGCTCTGCACTTTTTGAAAGGCCCGATATTAAGCTTACGCTCATTAATAAAGATAATGCGGCAAGCTATATTAACTGGGACGGGGTTCAGCTAAATAGCTATCTTAAACTTACTCACTTAACATCTGCCCCGGAGATACCTGTTAAAGCAGACCAGGTAAAAATGTTCCTTACTAATTTTGAATTCATCAGCGCCAAAGGCAAAAGAACCGCCACCAACGATAATAAACTGAACCTGGAGTTCAACAATGTGCTGGTGAAAACAAATGACCAGGGCAAAACAGACTGGCAAACCAGCCTGAACATCCTTTCTTTGGATAAGATGGCTTTTGACAGCCTGGGTAAAAATAACTCGCTGCTGGAGCTGGATAAAGGTGATGTACGTAATATTGCTTTAAGCTCAAAGTTTATTCAAAGCCCGGTGGATATCCTCATTAACAGTGATAAGCTGCATATAAACGGCACCAACGGAACATTTTCTACCGGGAAAAACACTTTGCAATGGTACGGATTTACCGTAAAGGATAAAATATTAGGCATGGATTCATTGAGTTTTGAGCCCAAACAACCTGTTGAAGCATACAGGATAGCCAAGGCCTTTAATGAAGATTATTTAAAAATACATACCGGCAAAATTACCGGCGGACCCGTTGACCTGGAAAAATACAGCCAGGACAGCATTCTAAGCATTGGCCGTATAGAACTGAATGATGTAAACCTCTTTACATTCAAAGACAAAACTCAGCCGGATACGGTTATCAAATATAAACCGCTCCCTGCTGAAATGTTACGAAAGATCAAAGGCAGCCTTGATATTGATAGTGTACGCATCCATAACATGCACGTTACCTATTGGGAGATCAATCCTGATACAGACTCCCTGGGTATTGTTCCGGTAGATAACCTGAACGTGCTGATAAGCAATATCAGGAATTATGATATCAAACCCACGGATAGCATTTATATACTTGCTGCTGCAGATGTATTGGGCAGCCTGCATACAACGCTTGATGTGGCACAATCTTACGCGGACACTACAGGTTATATGCGCATGAATCTTGCTACAGGCCCTATGGATCTTACAAAATTCAATACGGTGCTGGTGCCGCTGGCAGGCGTTAAGGTTTTTGACGGCAGCCTGAGAAGCCTTAATGTAAATGCCACTGGCAATAACGATGCATCAGTGGGCGCTGCATACATGAATTACAGGGGCTTGAAAGTGGGTTTGCTGAACAAGAAAGACCTGCCCAACCAAACCCTTATTAACAGGCTGGTGAGCGGGCTGGCTATGGCCTTTATTGTGCGTAAAAACAACAGGGGCAAGGAATCGCTTGTTTTCTTTGAACGCTGGCAGGAGAAATCGGCTATCAACTACATCATCAAAACCACGCTTGAAGGTATTAAATCAAGTATTGGCCTGCCGGGCGCCAAAAAGAAGCTGCGCAGGTACAACAAAAAGACAATACATCATCCGAAGCAGTAATAAACCGCCAGGGCGGACAAACAAATCTATAAAATATAGCTTAGCTTATTCATTCAATTCATAATAAAATGCACGTTACTACATTACCTGGTGATTTTTATAAAAACAACTATTTATTCTCTTTCGATAAATCAAAAATTCAGATAGCTGCAGTTTATAAATATTTAAGCGAAGAAAGTTACTGGGCACAGCGTATTCCGCTGGCCATAGTAGAGCGCTCCATTCAAAACGCTATATGTTTAGGTATATATGATAGCCAGGGGACGCAAGTTGGTTTTGGGCGCATGATAACGGACCAGGCAGTTTTTGCTTACCTGGCTGATGTTTTTATACTGGGACCTCACCGGGGGAAAGGGTTATCTAAAACAATGGTACAGGCTTTCTGCAGCCTGGCAGAAAGTTTTGAAGTACGGAGATTTATGCTTGCCACGCAGGATGCACATGGACTTTATGCGCAGTACGGCTTTGAGCCACTTTCCAACCCCGAAAGAATAATGGGCAAAAAAGGTATTACCTATTAAACGGTTATGCCACTTTGCTTAATACTCATGCCTTCAAAGATGTTGAACAATACAAAAAATTCAGAGATAAACCAGAAGACATAACAGAGCAATCAAAAAGCATAGAAGCATAATTTATTCGAATACGAGACAGAAAAAAATCCAACATCAAAATAATATGCTGCTTATATGGACGTTGCTGCCATGCTTGCTTACGGATAAATCCTCATCTTTTTATTCGTTGTTCCAGCAGGACGTTATAAATTTGGCCCATGAACATAACATCGGCAATATTGCAATCATCAACTTCGGTTTCGGCCAAACGAATATAAATATCAGCACAGCAGCAAGCCCTGTTCGCTGGCAGCAATGGTAAGGCAACTATACAAACACAGAAGTAACAGATGATAAAACAAGAAACAATAAACATCAACGAAACTTATTTCAGGCTGCTTGAACAACAAAAATTTTCGGCTAACGACCTGGACTATGCTATCCTGGAACGCCACAAACCAAACCTGCATCAATTAGCCGATACCTGTAATTCGGTTATCAGTATTTTTGACGTCTACAAGAAAGAAAACGTCTTTCATTCGTCTAATTTAGGTGCAATGTTTGGTTACAGCCAACAGGAAGTTGAAAGTGGCGGACCACATTTTTTGGACACTAAAATCCACCCCGAAGATTTTGTGATGTTGATGCAAAACAGCTTGTCAGTTTTTAAACTATTTTTCAACTTTTCAGCAAACGAAAAACTAAATCATAAATTAGTTAGCGAATACCGAATTTTAAACTCCACCGGCAATTATATTCGGGTGGTAGAACAGCAACAGGTTTTGGAATTGGACAGCAGGAACAACCTCTGGTTGGCGTTGAGCATTTTGGATATTTCACCCAACCAAAAAAATATGAACGAGGGACTAAAAAGTGAAATGCTGAATTTCCAAACGGGAAAAATCATCCCTTTTATTGAGCCAAAGGAAGAAATAACAATCAATCTTACTCAAAGAGAAATAGAAGTGCTGAAACTAGTTAAAGAAGGTTTGTTAAGCAAAGAGATTTCCGATAAACTTTCCCTTAGCTTGCACACAGTGAACACATACCGTCAACGTTTTTTGGGGAAATTGGGTGTGAGCAATTCTATGGAAGCTGTAAAGTTGGCTTCAAAACTGGGATTAGTTTAGCTGCCGCATACTGATAAATCAGTATTGTCCATGATTAATATTACAAATACTTTTGAGCTATTTTTAATCTTAAAATTATGCTGCGAACCATTTCCATATTTATCTTGCTGCTCTTATCGACTCGATTATTTGCACAACAACCCACACAAACCATTCGTGGGACTGTGATTGACGAAGCTTCAAATGTGCCACTGGTCTATGCGGCCGTTGGTTTGCAAAACACAACAATCGGAACAACAACAGACAGCCTGGGAAATTTTACACTAAAAAATGTTCCAATCGGCAGATATGATATTATCGTATCCCATATAGGTTATTCTCCCGCTATGTTGAGGGAAATTCAGGTAACATCGGCTAAAGAAAATTTTCTGGATGTCACAATGAAAGCAACCACCAGCACTCTTGATGAAGTAGTTATTAAAACAAAAGTAAATAAAGAACAACCGCTCAATTCAATGGCTACGGTAAGTGCCAGAATGTTGAGTGTGGAAGAAGCCAAACGCTATGCAGGCGGTTTTGACGACCCTGCACGATTAGTTTCAGCTTTTGCCGGCGTGTCAAGCAATGTAGGCAACAATGCGATTGTGGTAAGAGGAAACAGTCCGCAGTCATTACAATGGAAATTGGAAGGCGTTGAAATTTCTAACCCAAACCACTTTGCAGATGTAGCCGCTTTTGGTGGTGGCGGCCTTACTGCATTAAGCACGCAACTTCTGGCAAATTCCGATTTCTTTTCGGGGGCCATGCCTGCCGAATACAACAATGCCTTATCAGGTGTTTTTGACATTTTTATGCGAAATGGCAATAATCAGAAACACGAACATACTTTCCAGTTAGGCCTAATAGGTATTGATGCCGCTTCGGAAGGGCCTTTTTCAAAGAAAAGCAGATCTTCCTATATTTTCAATTACCGCTATTCTACTTTGGCTTTGCTGGCTCCCCTTTTGCCCGCCAATGCAGGTGGTGTAAGATACCAGGACCTTTCTTTCAAACTAAATTTCCCGACTTTAAAAGCAGGAACATTCTCCATTTGGGGAATGGGGTTGATTGACCGTTCAGGAGCAAAAGCAAAAGCAGATATCGACGAATGGAAATACAATGAAGACAGAGAAAATGAAGACGTAAAACAATATATGGGAACTGCAGGAATAACCCACAAAATTTTCCTGAACCACAGGCAGTACCTTAAGTCCACTTTTGCAGTAACAGCTAACGGAATTGATTTGCACAACGAAATAGCTGACAGCAGCTTTAATTTATCTCCCCAAAACGTAGTGGATAACAAATTGTACGACCTTGTTTTTACTTCATTTCTCAATACAAAATTCGGCGCAAGGCATACCAACAAATCGGGCTTCGTCATTACCAATATGAATTATAGTATGCTGCTAAAGAATGCAATAATGGCAGGAATGCCATTACAAACATTGGTGAGCGAAAGCGGCAGCAGCACATTGGCTGCAGCTTACAGCAATTCTATGATAAATATCAACGATAAAATAACGCTGAATATGGGAATAAACGGACAATGGTTTGCCTATAACAATGCATGGTCAGTTGAACCGAGAGCAGGCATCAAATACCGGTTCGCCCCTAAACAAACCCTGAGCCTTGCATACGGCTTGCACAGTCGTTTAGAACGGTTGAATTATTACTTCATAAAAGACAACCAGAACCAATACGTAAACAAGAAATTAGGTTTTACAAGGGCACATCATCTGGTTTTGGGTTACGACATCAGCACATCGGAATTTACACATTTTAAAGTAGAGGGTTATTTTCAGCAGTTGTTTGACGTGCCGGTAATGGCGGGAAATTCATTTTCTTTAATCAACCAACAAAACGATTGGTTTTTTGGCGGGAAACTTCAAAACACAGGCAAGGGAAGAAACTATGGATTAGACGTTACTTTCGAGAAATATCTGTCCAGAGGTTTTTACTACATGGCAACGGCTTCTTTATTCAATTCCGAATATCAGGGCGATGATAAAGTGTGGCGAAATACACGCTACAATCGTAATATAGCTTTAAACTTTCTTACAGGCAAAGAGTGGCTATTGGGCAAAAATAAAAATCGCATTTTGAATTTGAACGCACGATTAAGTTTTCAGGGTGGTGACCATTATTCGCCTGTAAACGCAACCGCTTCCGTTGCCAATCAAAGTGTTGTTTTTGACGAAACACGGGCTTTTTCCCAACAATACACGCCCGCTTTTACAAGCCATTTTACGGCAAGTTACAAACTCAACAAAAAGACAACGGCTCACGAATTTGCGCTGAAAATCATTAACCTGACTCAGTATAAAGAGTACTTGGGCTTTCAATACAATTACCGGACACAAATGGTGGACACACAGCGTGAAGCTGTTTTTATTCCGAACCTAAGTTATAAGATTGATTTTTAGCAATTTGAACATAGAATAAAAACCACCGCTGCAACAAGGTATGGCCACGTTCTGCGAAACTTGCAGTTTCGCAGCATTATTTTGTTGCCTGAGGCAACAAAAAACATGACTTCACCGACATTTTTACTGGCAACTCATTATTATAAAAATTTTCGTTTTTATAATATTTATTCCCGTTCCTGAGGTCCTCATTTAAAAAGTTCAGAACTTGATAGCTGCATAATAATGACCACAATCATAGATCACCCACCTTTTGTTCCTTAACTTTGCGCCTCATATTTTTCACCTCACGCACTGTTATGGATAGAATATATTTAGATAATGCAGCTACAACCGCGCTCGATAAAGAAGTATTAGAGGCCATGTTGCCCTACATGACCACACATTTCGGCAACCCCTCTTCTATCTATTCCTACGGCCGCGAAACACGCCTGGCCGTTGAGAACGCACGCAAAACCGTAGCCAGGTTACTGGGCGCCCATCCCGGCGAAATATTTTTCACCAGCGGCGGAACGGAAAGTAATAACACCGCTATTCTTTCTGCTATCCGCGACCTGGGGTGTGAGCATATCATCACATCGCCCATTGAGCACCATGCAGTATTGCATACGGTAAGCCATTATGCCTGTAAAGGCACTACTACAGGCTTTGTGAAATTATTACCTGACGGACATATAGATTTAAACAATCTTGAAGAGCAGCTGGCTACGGCAGGTAAGAAATGCCTGGTAAGCCTCATGCATGCCAATAACGAAATAGGCAATTTGCTAAGCATTAACGCAGCAAGCGCATTATGTAAAAAATACAATGCTGTTTTTCATTCTGATTGTGTACAAACGGTTGGCCATTATCCCATTGATCTTAGCCGCATACAGGTAGATTTTATTGCGGCCGCAGGACATAAATTTCATGGGCCCAAAGGAACAGGTATCTTATATATAAGCAGGGATATACAGGCCCGGCCAATGATACATGGCGGCGGCCAGGAGCGCAATATGCGTGCAGGTACCGAAAATGTTTACGGTATAGTAGGTTTTGCCAAAGCCCTGGAACTGGCAATGGCCGGCTATGAAAAAGATTCGGCTTATATAAAGGATCTTAAAGTATACATGGCCGGGCAGCTGCAGGCGCATATTCCCGGTATCAGCTTTAATGGAGATTATAGCGGGAGCTCCCTGTACACAGTTCTTAACGTATCTTTTCCGCTTACTGATAAATCTGACATGTTGTTGTTCAATCTTGATATCCATAACATCTGCGTATCTGGCGGAAGCGCCTGCAGCAGCGGCGCCAACCAGGGTTCGCATGTGATTAACGCCATCACCGGCGATCCCGGCAAAATGGCCATCCGCTTTTCCTTCAGCAGGCATAATACTAAAGAAGAAATAGACAGGGTGGTTGCTGCAATTAAAGAGTTGATATAGATCAATATCCAACAAATAATATTTTTCTTCACTACGTAGCTACTGGCTTCGGTTTCACCAGTCCCTACGCATCGTTTTCCACATTTGTGCATATTTGTCTCTCGGAATCTTCTGTAACATAGAATAATTTAGACCTGCTGTTTCATTTTTTTCACCTTTAAACATATCTAAGATGGCAGGTACACAATCCACACAGACAGGCCTTGTATTCTCCAGGAAATTTACAAAAGACAATATCAGTCCTTATGACATGTTTGAATATGACTATCGTACCTCGTTGATCAAAAACCCAACGGGCGAAATAGTATTCCGGTTGGATGATGTGGAAGTACCTAAGCAATGGAGCCAGATAGCCACAGATATCCTGGCACAGAAATATTTCAGAAAAGCAGGCGTTCCCCAGCCTGACGCCCGCCTGAATGACACAGTCGGGCAGGGAACTACAGGCAGGGAAACCAGCGTGAAGCAGGTAGCCCACCGGCTGGCGTATTGCTGGCGTATGTGGGGCGAACGTTATGGTTATTTTGCAGGCAAGCAGGATGCGCAGATCTTTTATGACGAGCTGGTGTATTCTTTACTCAGCCAGTCCTGCGCTCCCAACAGTCCGCAATGGTTTAACACCGGTTTACACGAGGTGTACGGTATTACCGGCAAGCCCCAGGGGCATTATTATGTTGATCCTGAAGATGGGGAATTAAAAAAATCTACCAGCGCCTATGAGAGGCCACAGCCTCACGCGTGTTTTATCCTGAGCGTAGATGATGACCTGGTAAATGACGGTGGTATTATGGACCTGTGGGTACGTGAGGCCCGTATTTTTAAATACGGCAGCGGTGTGGGCACCAACTTCAGCAATATCCGTGGTGAGGGCGAAAAGCTCAGCGGAGGCGGCACTTCCAGCGGCTTAATGAGCTTTTTGAAGATAGGCGACCGGGCAGCAGGCGCTATCAAAAGCGGGGGAACCACGCGCCGCGCCGCTAAAATGGTCTGTCTTGATCTGGACCATCCGGAAATTGAAGCGTTCGTTAACTGGAAAGTACAGGAAGAAGATAAAGTAGCGGCTTTAATAGCAGCAGGCTATTCAAGCGATTACGAAGGCGAGGCGTACCGCACAGTAAGCGGGCAAAACAGTAACAACTCTGTCCGTATACCCAATTCATTTTTTAAAGCGCTGGCAGCAGGTGGCGACTGGGAACTGAAAGCAAGGAGCAATGGTAAAGTGATGAAAACCATTAAAGCGAAGGATCTCTGGGACCAGATCAACTATGCGGCATGGCGTTGCGCTGATCCCGGAACACAATATGACACCACTATTAATGAATGGCATACCTGTCCCGAAGGCGGGCCTATACGCGCCAGCAATCCCTGCAGCGAGTACATGTTCTTAGATAATACCGCATGTAACCTGGCCAGTGTAAACCTGCGTAAATTTTTCAACGAAAAAGAAAATCTTTTTGATGTTGAAGGTTTTGAATACACCTGCCGCTTATGGACAACCGTTCTGGAAATTTCGGTGCTGATGGCACAGTTCCCTTCCAAAGAAGTAGCGCAGCTAAGTTATGATTATCGTACGCTTGGACTGGGATACGCTAACCTGGGCAGTATGCTGATGGTGAGCGGGATCCCTTACGACAGTGATGCCGCCAGGGGTATTGCCGGTGCCGTTACAGCCATCATGACGGGTGTGGCTTACGCTACATCAGCAGAAATGGCCTCACACCAGGGAGCCTTTCCGCGCTTTGAAGCCAATAAACAGTACATGATGCGCGTGATGCGCAACCATCGTGCAGCAGCCTACGATGCAGCCGAGGCTTATGAGGGCCTGCAAATAAAGCCTATGGGTATTAACGCGGCACATTGCCCGGACTACCTGTTAAAAGCAGCTACAAGAGCCTGGGATAATGCCGTTCAGCTGGGTGAGCAATACGGCTATCGTAATGCGCAAACCACGGTTATTGCTCCAACCGGCACCATCGGTTTACTGATGGACTGCGACACAACCGGCGTAGAGCCCGATTTCGCACTGGTAAAATTTAAAAAACTGAGCGGCGGCGGTTATTTTAAAATCATCAATCAAAGCGTGCCACAGGCATTGCATACATTGAAATACAGTGAACAGCAGATTGAAGATATTGTAAATTATGCCAGGGGACATGCTACATTAAAAAATGCACCTTATATAAATGAGCAAAGCCTTATAGCTAAGGGCTTTACAGCCGATGAGATAGAAAAGCTCAATGCAGCCATGGGCACTGCTTTCGAGATAGGCTTTGCATTTAATATATTTACTTTGGGAGAAGCCTGCCTGCAACGCCTGGGCTTCAAACCGGAAGACTACAATGATTTCAGCTGGAGCCTACTGGAAGCGTTAGGTTTTACCGGTGAGCAGATTGAAGCTGCCAATACTTATGTATGTGGCGCCATGACTGTTGAAGGTGCGCCTTATTTGAAAGAAGCGCATCTGCCTGTTTTTGATTGCGCCAATAAGTGCGGCCCTACCGGCAAACGCTACATTCATGCACATGGTCATATCCGCATGATGGCCGCAGCACAGCCTTTTTTAAGCGGCGCTATCAGCAAAACCATTAACCTCCCTAACGAGGCCGCTGTTGAAGAAATTGCCGATGCCTATAAGCTAAGCTGGGAGCTGGGGTTGAAAGCCTGTGCTTTATATCGTGATGGCTCTAAGCTCAGTCAGCCGTTAAGCAATACGAGTGATAAGAAAAAGAAAACTGATGTTGGGGAAGAGGCTGAAGCAGCAGCCCAGGTTACAGAAACCCATATCGTTGATATGGGTAAACTTACCGTTGAAGAATTATTAGAGGAAGTAAATAAACGGGTGCAGAACAGTGCCGATACCCGCTTAAAGCGCCAGCTGGCTATGATTGTTGAGCGCCGTACCTTACCCGCCAAACGCAGGGGCTTTACTCAGAAAGCCAAAATAAGCGGGCAAACACTTTTCTTAAGGACCGGTGAGTATAACGATGGAACATTAGGCGAAATATTTATAGACATGGCAAAGGAAGGCGCTACCATGCGCAGTATGCTCAATTGCTTTGCAATTGCAGTTTCCATTGGCTTGCAGTATGGTGTTCCGCTGGAAGAGTTTGTAGAAAAATTTGTATTTACCCGCTTTGAACCTTCGGGTATGGTGCAGCACCCGAATATAAAATCCACTACTTCTATTATTGATTTCATTTTCCGGGCCCTGGCTTATGATTACCTGGGCCGTACCGATCTTGTGCATATTCTTGATAAAGCAAACAGTGCGGATAATAACGTGGATGATGAAGACTGGGATGAAAGTACACCCACAATTGGTGACCGTGTACATGAAGTAGGCGATATGCGTGTGGTTAATACCGTTCCATCAAAAAATGCTGAAGCCTCAGCACCTGCTGCATCAGGGCTTGACGCAGTAAATGCAGCAGTTAAAAGTATGCAGAGCGATGCACCGTCATGCAATGTTTGCGGGCATATTACTATCAGAAGCGGCACCTGCTATAAATGCCTGAACTGCGGCAATAGTTTGGGATGTAGCTAAAAATGATTGCCATAAGCCTTTTGATATGAATAAAAGTTTATTTAAAACTGCTGCCATTGCTTTTTTACTGGCATTGCTATGTGTAAGGGCCTACAGCCAGCCGGTAAAAAATAAAGATTTCAGAGTGATTGCTTATTACGCATCCAACGCCTATAAAATTGACAGTTTCCCTGTTGAAAAGCTGACACATATTATTTACAGCTTTTGCCATTTAAAAGATAACGGGCTTAACGTGGATAATGCAGCAGATTCGTTAACCATACAAAAACTTGTATCTTTAAAATCAGGGAACCCCAGGTTGAAGGTGTTATTGTCATTGGGCGGATGGGGTGGCTGCAAAACCTGTTCCGATGTGTTCTCCACGCAGGCAGGAAGAACTGCGTTTGCCGGCTCTGTGAAAGCGCTTGC
Organism: Niabella sp.; assembly: GCA_027493055.1. Classification (GTDB taxonomy): domain Bacteria; phylum Bacteroidota; class Bacteroidia; order Chitinophagales; family Chitinophagaceae; genus Niabella. The sequence continues at coordinate 41,614 of JAPUDO010000062.1, forward strand.
TGCTTATTTTAAAACAGATGGCATTGATCTGGACTGGGAATATCCTACCATAGAAGGGCATCCGGGTCACCCTTACAAGCCGGAGGATAAAGAAAACTTTACAGCTTTGCTGAAAACATTGCGAAGCGTTTTAGGAAAGAAACAGGAAATAAGCTTTGCTGCGGGCGGCTTTAAGCACTACCTGCTGGAGGCTGTGGACTGGAAAAGTGTGATGCCTGTTGTTAACTACGTAAACCTGATGAATTATGACATGGTAAACGGGGCCACACCACACACCGGTCATCATACACCTCTGTACAGCAACAGTCAGCAAAAAGAATCAATACATGACTGCGTAAGCTATCTTTCTTCAATAGGAGTGCCTAAAAAAAAGATGGTCATTGGCGCCGCCTTTTATGGCAGGAGTTGGGAAAATGTACCCAATATAAATAATGGCCTTCACCAGCCGGGAGTATTTAAAAGCTTTATTGACAATGCTTATTTTGATAAGATCATTAATAAAGAAAATGGCTTTACTTTTTATTATGACGAAGCAGCCCATGCCAGCCATGCCTATAACCCTGATGATAAAATATTTGTAACCTTTGACGACGAAGCCTCCATTACAAAAAAAACAAAATATGCACTGGAAAACGGCCTGGGCGGCATTATGTTTTGGGAACTGAGCATTGATAAAAAAGAAAACGGCTACCTGGACATCATTGACAGAGCCATTAAAAACGCCGGCCATAGATCCCGGTAACCTTTATTTTGTGCCTATGTAGCCCAGGCCTTATCACCTTTCACATAAGGCATACAAGGGTCATATTTACCCGGAACGGCAGCATAGCGAAGCGCTTTGGTAGCACCAGGCTCAGAGGTGAAGAAGCCTAATAAAGTAAGCTCTTTCATCATGCTGAAATAATGCCTGGGCATTACAGCTTTTACATAACCAAAATTGCCTTTTGCCTTTTCAACGGAGTCCTTAATGATTTCTTCCTTATATAAAGTTTCCTTTTTGCTTTTATATGCTGTTGTTTGTGTATATTCTTTTGCTTCCTTGTCCAGGGCTGTGAGCAGTTCCGAGCGTTGCTCCGGTGTAATTTGCATAAAGCCTTTACTGTATTTTTCCTTACTGAGCTTTTCTACGGCATCCAACCCTTTCCTGAAGATCTCCTGGTCATCAGGGGTATAGCAATCGCGTACCATCACATTCATAAATTCACCCACGCCGGCATCCTTAGCGCCGGGCGTAGTGGTGCGCGGTATAATGGTTTCGGCTATTTCATCAAGAAAAGCTATTTCATCTTTGGTAAAAAAGCCGGCTCCGGCCTGTGCCCCTTCTTTAGCCGAAGGTTTACAACCGGATTGGATAAACAATTCTGCTCCCAGTACAGCGCCTCCCATTAGCAGCGCTACTTTTTGTACGGCTTGTCTTCTGTTCATGATTTTTATTTAAGATGACAGAGGATAGTTGACAGCTGACAGGAGTGAGGTTTTTAACTGCCAACCATTCTGTATTATAAATTTATTATCGCTTTATCATTTATATGTTGAGTGATGTTCTGTCAACTGTCATCAGCCAACTGTCAACTTATAAATTTCCCTTTTTCAATTCGTTTACGGCAAAGTCAGCAGCTCTTGCGGTGAGCGCCATATAGGTAAGCGATGGATTCACACAGGCGGCGCTGGCCATACAGGCACCATCCGTCACAAACACATTCTTACAATCCCATACCTGGTTGTTGCCGTTGAGTACCGATGTTTTAGGATCGTGGCCCATACGGGCAGTTCCCATTTCATGAATGCCCTGTCCAAAACCATATTCACTATCGTAAGTATGCACATCTTTCAATCCTGCGGCTTCCAGCATTTCGGCGCCATCATTCATCATGTCTATGCGCATCTTTTTCTCGTTCTCTTTTATTTCAGCATCAATATTCAAAACAGGTAAACCCCATTTATCTTTTACATTTTTATCAAGCGTTATTTTGTTATCATGATAAGGCAGTATCTCGCCAAAAGCGCCAAGCCCCATTGTCCATGAGCCCGGCTCGCAAAGTGCGTCCTTAAGCGCTGCGCCAATGCTAAGCTCTGCTATCTGGCGTTGCCAGTTCTCCCTGCTGGCTCCCCCCTGGTAGCCAAAGCCACGCAGGTAATCCCTTTTATCATTACCAATATTCCTGAAACGCGGAATATAAATACCGCCTGGCTTTCGCCCAAAGTAATATTTATCTTCATAACCTTCTACCCTCCCCGATGCGCCACAGCGGAAATGATGATCCATAAGGTTATGGCCCAGCTCACCGCTGCTGCTGCCCAAACCATCCGGCCAGATATCGGTAGCAGAGTTCATCAGTACCCATGTAGAATTTAAAGCAGAAGCGCACACAAAAACTATTTTAGCAAAGTATTCATAAGTTTTGTTGGTTTCTGCGTCTATTACTTCCACTCCTCTGGCTTTTTGCGTATCCTTATCGTAAATGATCTTGGTAACAATAGAAAACGGTCTCAGGGTAAGATTACCGGTTTTCATAGCTGCCGGCAAAGTAGATGACTGCGTGCTGAAATAAGCGCCAAACGGACATCCCAACCAGCATTTATTCCTGTACTGACAGGCAGTACGGCCTTCAAGTGGTTTGGTAATATTAGCTACGCGCGCATTGGTCATAATACGTGAGCCACTGTAATGTTTCCTGATCCTGTCAGCCACATCCTTTTCCACACAGTTAAGCGGCATTGCCGGCATAAGGTCCCCGTCAGGGTAACCGGGAAAATTTTCATTGCTCCCATTAATCCCTGCAAACTTTTCGGCATAACTATACCAGGAAGCAAGGTCTTTATAACGTATAGGCCAGTCTGTACCAATACCTTCCCTGGCATTAGCTTCAAAATCTATATCACTGTGCCGGTAACTCTGGCGCCCCCAGGTCAGCGACCTTCCGCCTACATGATATCCCCGGTACCAGTCAAAACGCTTGGTTTCTACATAAGGACAGTCTTTTTCGTTTGCCCAGAAATTAAGATTGGTCTCATTTAGCGGATAGTCCCTTTTTAACACAGGATAATCTTTGATCATTTCCTGTGTCCGGCTGCCACGATGTGGAAAATCCCAGGGATTCTTATTCGCACTGACATAGTCCTGCACATGCTTAACATCGCGTCCCCTTTCAAGCATTATGGTTTTCAGGCCTTTTTCTGTGAGCTCTTTTGCAGCCCAGCCACCCGATATGCCACTGCCAATAACAATTGCATCATACACGTTATCTGCCATAAGATAGATCTCTATTTTTGTAGTTTTCGAATTAGTGAAACAAGCTATCTTTTACAAAAAGGTTTTAAAGATATCTAAAAAGTATATAAAAAAATACTTTTTTTATAAGGCAGTTGTTTAGCGCGTCCCAACTCAATTTACAGAAAAATTTATCTTTGCAATATGCAAAGCAGCACTCATACAAAGTTTTTAGCAGATGAAGAAGTACTTACCGCTACGGCTTCATCGTGCCAGCTGATTGTTTGGAATGACGAGGTCAACACTTTTGCCTGGGTTATTGAGACCCTGATGGAAGTGTGCGGCCATAGTTTTGAACAGGCAGAACAATGTTCATATATCATTCATTTTAAGGGAAAATATGCGGTGAAAGAAGGTGAATACGAGGATCTGAAACCTATGTGTGATGCTATCCTGGACAGGGGCATTAATGCTACAGTGGAAGAAGTAGTTGCTTAAAGCAATACTTTCTTTAGGCACAAATATTCAATCTGCAATATTCAATAATTCAATGCCCATTTTTGCCCTTGATGCATCAGTTGCTTTTCCTCCGGTACACCTTGCGGAGCCCGATGGGTTACTGGCAATAGGGGGTGACCTGTCTGCAGAAAGATTATTGCTTGCCTATCGTTCCGGTATATTCCCGTGGTATAGCGAGCGGCCTATACTCTGGTGGTGCCCCAATCCCCGCTTTGTATTATTTCCGCAGGAGCTGAAAATTGCCAAAAGCCTTAAACCTTTGCTGAACAGGGATGCCTTTGAGTTTACTGTTAACAAGGATTTCAACGGGGTAATAACGCATTGTAAAAATGTACCGAGAGCTGGTCAGGATGGCACATGGATCAGCCACGGGATCATTGCGGCTTATAACAGGCTTCACAAGCTGGGTTATGCGCACAGCGCAGAGGTTTGGCAAAACGGTGAGCTGGCGGGCGGCCTGTATGGCATCAGGCTGGGTAAGGTTTTTTTTGGAGAAAGCATGTTCAGCCTGGTAAGCAATGCCTCTAAATACACTTTTACAAAGTATGTGCAACACCTTATTACTGAAGGCATACAGCTGATAGACTGCCAGGTGTACACGGAATACCTGGAAAGCCTGGGAGCACGAATGATTGACGGAAAGGAGTTTGATAAGCTATTGAAGGAACTTATCTGATCATGTTTACTACTGTTATGCTAATGAAGAACTGGTGCATTTAAAGTGAATAGTGAATGGTCAGTTGTGAACAGGTATCCAAAATTACGCACTATTTACTACTGACAGCTCACACTTAACTTAACACTACTATTATTATCTGAGAACCGGTAAGATAACCTATGTACCACAATCAAAACTTTGTGGACAGTACATTAGGCAGCATATCTCTCCATGTTGGCCAGTCGTGCTTATAATCCGGACCCCAGTTTTGAAAATCGTAGTGAATAGCCTTATTGAAAAGGGTTTGCGCAAATTCCCCCCCAGCCCGTGGGTCTTCATAAGCCCCGCTTCCGGTTAAAATATGAATGTGCTGGCTGCTCCTTATGGTTTCCAGGATATGATGATCCGTAAGATTAGGCATGTAATGCACCGGACTATTGAAGTAAACATTATCATCCATATAACCATCGCTGTAATAAGTAAGGTCATATACACCACTCATGGCTATAACGCCATTGAGCAGGTCGGGGCGCTTCAAAAACAGGTTCATGCTGTGCAATGCGCCAAAAGATGCGCCACTGATAAAGATGGGCGTTTCCCCGCTGGTAACATTTTTTATATGTGGGATAACCTCATTATAGATATAGTCATTCCACTGCATGTGCCGGTTTATCTGGTCCCCGGGAGCCATACTTTTGTTCATCCAGCTTTCATTATTAACGCTGTCTACCGAAAATACCCTGAGCTTTCCTCCATCAATAAAAGGAGCCAGGGAGTCCATCATCTGAAACCGTTCATATTCCAGGTAATCTGCGCCGGCGGTTGGCACCAGCAATAATGCAAAACCATAATGGCCATAAGATACAATGGGCATATCTTTATAAAGCGATGGGCTGTACCAGCCTGAAATTTCTCTGTTCATGCGTAAAGTTTCTGTAATATAAAAATTTATACGGGACTGATGAAATATGGGTGCAGAAATATTTTTTCCGCAGAGGCCTCACCCCCAACCCTAAGTCCCCTTCTTATTCGCCCAAAGGAAGAAGGAATACAAAGGAGAGGGAGTAAACTGCCGAAAAAGTTTTTTGCCCTTACTGCAGGCTTTTATTGCAGTTGCTCAATATGTAGTTACTTTTGCCTGCTCAACATAAAAAAATAATATGGCACTGATCCAGACCGCAGAAAGGGTTTCTCATATAGACGCGTCAGACAACTATGTATTTCAGCGCTCCTTATTTGCCTATGCCGAAGGGGCCAAGCTGGTGCATGGCAAAGTGCTGGAAATAGGCACCGGCAGCGGCTATGGTATTGAAATGATTGCGTCCAAAGCGGAGCAGTTTGTTACCATAGATAAATTTGAAAATGATAATATTGCCGGACTTGTAAAGGCTGGCAGTAACATTGAGTTTTTGAAAATGAGCATTCCCCCGCTTACCGGTATTGCCGATAACAGCTTTGATTTTGTCATTACCTTCCAGGTAATTGAGCATATCAAAAACGATAAATTATTTGTACAGGAAATCCATCGCGTATTAAAAAAAGGCGGCAAGCTGATTGTTACAACCCCTAACAAAAAGATGTCGCTTACCCGCAACCCCTGGCATATCCGCGAGTACCTGGTGCCGGAGCTTAAAGCGCTTTTACTGCAAAGCTTTGAGGAAGTAAGAACTTTGGGCGTTTATGGAGATGACACTGTAATGGAGTACTACTGGGCCAATAAAAAAGCCGTAGAAAGAATAACCCGGTTTGATATCCTGAACCTGCAATACAACCTGCCCCGCTGGTGCCTGCAAATACCTTATGATATTATGAACCGCTGGAACCGCAAAAAAATGCTGAACAGCGATAACGAAATGGTGTCAAAAATCAAGATGACGGACTACTTCCTGGCAGATGCCGGTAATGATTGCCTGGATCTGTTTTATGTGGCAGAGAAGTAAAGATTTGGTAAATTTGAATACACTAAAAAAAATTTAAAGATGAGTGTAGCAGAAATGCAGCTTGCAGCAATAAAAGAAATCTCCCGGCTGGAAGATGAGAAAATGCTAAAAGAGATTTTAACGTATCTGGCTAACGCATCTTCAGCAGATACCGGAAAGATATTAAATCTTTCGCGGCATTATGATAAAGTGAAAGAACAATATGGAGCGGTATTACAAAAGCTGGCAACTCTTGATAGCGAAACAGAAGTAGATAAGATACTTAAACATTCGGAACCGCTCCCTAAGAAGACCCAAACTATTGATTTATCTAAAGAGCTTGATTCCATAAGCGAGCGATATAATGAGACATTGAAAAGACTGGCTGAAAAATAATACAGAGCAATTAGCTTCCTAATATTTCTTTGATCGCTTTTGCCTTTAACATACACTCTTCCCATTCTTTTTCCGGATCGCTGTAAACTGTAATGCCACCGCCGGCCTGGAAAGACAGGTACTTTGTAAACTGGTTGTACATAAGGCTCCGGATCACCACATTAAAATCAAAATCACCATCGGGGTTCAGATAGCCTAAAGCTCCTGAAAAGATACCCCGCCTGCTTTTTTCGTAACGGTCAACCATGTTCATAACGCTTAGTTTGGGAGCACCTGTCATAGAGCCCATAGGAAACGTAGCATTAATAATGTTCGCGAAACTGGTATCATCCCGCAATACTCCACTAACAGTGGATATCATCTGGTGCACCTGCGGAAAGCTGTAAATACCAAACAGCTCATCCACCTTCACACTACCTTGTTTACAGATGCGGGAAAGGTCGTTCCGCACCAGGTCAACGATCATTACATTTTCGGCTTTATCCTTTTCACTTTGCAAAAGCCGGGATTGTTCCTCCGTTAAATTGCTGTCAGCAAACAGATCACGCTTCAACGTGCCTTTAATAGGCTGGCTAATGATGGTATGGCCTTGCTTCTTAATAAAGCGCTCGGGGCTGGCGCATAGCAGCCATTTGTCTTCTATCCTGTATAAACCTGAGAACGGGTTGGGCGAGAGATCATTCAGTTTCTCAAACAGCAGCAACGGGTTGGCCTCAACATGCTTTGCAAAAAATTCCTGGCAAAAATTTATTTCGTAGCAATCGCCTCTTTGTATATGGCCTTTAAGCTGGTTGATGACAGTTATATACTCATCATGACCGATCCTGTTCTCAACAACCATAACAGCATCGGGCTCCGTTTTCCTTTGCCCGGGTATCTGTTGCTGAACAGCCTTAAAAACCGCTTCAGGATCATCTGCTATAATTTCCAGGGCACCGGCTTTAACACTTAACACTATTTCAGGTTCAAAGAAAAACAGGTCCGGGAAAAGCAACAGGTCTTCTTTTATTGAATAGCGGATCTTTTCCGAAGTAGCCAGCTCATATCCCAAATGCCCGAACAGCCAGGATCTTTTCTCATCAATAAACTTTTGAAATTCCTTTAAAGCATCTTCCGAAGAAGAAGTGTAAAGGCGCGCCACACCCGCCCCAATCAACATTTCATTATCGCTGTCATACTGGTTGCTGTCTAGAAAGCAAAAAGTGCTGAACTGTTTTAGCCAATTCAACACTTTCTGTTTAAAAACATTTATATCGCTTATTGCAAATTTGCTCTGCAAAAGGTGCTAAAAAATAATAGGATTAAAAATCATCATCATCGTCATCATCAAAATCATCCTTTCCCCCGCCAAACAGGTCCTTGAACTCATCATCTACCTTAAAATCATCATCGTCATCATCATAAGACTTTTTGCGGCCGCCAGCTTTGCTTTTCGACTTGGGCAGATCAAACTCCTCAAAGTCTTTATCCCAGTCCTCCTCTTCTTCAGCTTTCTCCCAATCGTCTTCTACCTCTTCGATGTCATCATCTTCATCGTCAGAGGGTTCGTCCTTTTTTGATTTAGACACTTTTTTTACCGGCTTTTCCTCATCAAAAGCCTCTTTTTCACTCGATTTTGATTTATTTGATTTTGCCATATCTAATAAATTATACTGTAAATTTTAGCCGAACTTTTTAAACCGCCAAATTTTTAAAAATAATTTTTTTTCACGAAAAAATTACGCCACAATTAACTGATCCCTTTCAGGGCCGTTAGAGATAAAATCAACATTTACACCCAGGTAGCCATTAATGAAATCAATGTACGATTTTGCTTTACCAGGCAGGGCTTCATAAGATTTCACCCGGGTAATATCTGTATTCCAGCCTTCAAATTTCCGGTAAACAGGAACGTAGTGATCCAGGTCCAAACGCAGCGGAATTTCTGTAAGCTCCTGCCCTTCCTTGCTATATGCAACGCAAACATTCAGCTCTTCAAAGCTGTCCAGCACATCTGCTTTGGTCATCACTATCCTGGTTACGCCGTTTATGAGGCAGGCAAAATTTAAAGCCACCAGGTCAATCCATCCGCAGCGACGCGGCCGGCCGGTGGTGGCACCGTACTCATTCCCTACATCGCGAAGCCTTTGTCCATCAACATTTTCAAGCTCGGTAGGGAAAGGCCCGCTGCCTACACGCGTACAGTAAGCCTTGGTAATGCCAATCACATCTTTTATATGCTGGGGAGCAATACCCAGCCCGCTGCAAACGCCGGCAGATATAGTATTGGACGATGTTACAAACGGGAACGTACCAAAGTCAATATCCAGCATGCTTCCCTGGGCGCCTTCGGCCAGTACCTTTTTACCTTCTTTGATCAGCTTATTAATGAAATATTCACCATTGACAATGTTTAATTCTTTTAAAAACTCTACCGCTTCAAAAAATTCTTTTTCATCAGCAGTTATGTCATCGGTAAAATGATAAGTGCTGAGCATCACCTGATGTTTCTGCTTTAGCTGCTCGTAAAGCTCTTTAAAATTATCCATCAGCAAATCGCCCACCCGAAGTGCATTTCTGCCGGTTTTATCCATGTAAGCAGGGCCAATACCTTTTAATGTGGACCCAATCTTACCTTTACCCTTTGCCTGCTCCGAGGCTTTATCTAAGGCGCGGTGCGTAGGTACAATGATGTTGGTACGCTCCGAAATGAACAGGTTCTTTTTAAGGTCAATGCCAAATTCGGCAACTTTCTCGCATTCTTTTCTTAAAGTAATGGGGTCAAGCACCACACCATTACCGATAATATTAATTTTCCCCTCGTGAAAAATACCAGATGGTATTTGGTGCAATACCAGTTTTTTGCCGTCTTTATAAAGTGTATGACCGGCATTGGGGCCACCCTGGAAGCGGGCTATAACATCATAGTCCTTGGCAAAGTAGTCCACAATTTTACCCTTGCCTTCATCACCCCACTGAAGCCCTAAAATAACATCTACCATCTATTAAGTTTTTGGTTAAAAAAATGAAGTGCAAAAATAGGGGCTTTTTTATGTACGTTGTATGATGTATGTTGTGTGGAGCGCAATAGTGTATAAATTTTTCTGAAAACACGTATCCTGCATTTTACTCCATATAAAGGAGGCGCCCCTTTATTTCGGCAAATCTTCTGTATCATACCTTTCCACGGTTTCTACCCCATCCAGTTTCAGAACGCGTTCTACCAGCTCGTCCAGCTCCTCTTTATCATGCACAAAAACCTTTATATTACCTTCAAATACTCCTTCAGTAGCTTCTATGGTAAGTGCTGCAATATTTATTTTAAGCTCACCCGAAATAAGGTTGGTGATCCTGCTTACCATGCCTACATCATCAATTCCCAAAATCTTAATACCGGTAAGGAAAGAGATCTCCTTGTTTTTAGCCCACTTGGTTTTTACGATCCGGTGCCCGTAATTGGCCATCAGCTTGGCAGCATTGGGGCAATTGGTACGATGTATGGTAAGCCCTTTACCGGTAGTGATAAAACCAAATACATCATCGCCGGGAATAGGTTTGCAGCAATGGGCCAGGTGGTACATTATTCTATCGCTGCTTTCTCCAAAAATAATCAGCTCGGCATCTTTGGCAGGTACGGGGTGGTGCGCCGGGGCCGTTATGATCTCGGACTTCTGCTCTGCAGCTTTTACAGGAGAAGGAGCTTCCAGCCTGTCCCCAAAAACCTTAAACTCTTTAAGCTCCTTAAGATCTATATTTTTAATAGCGATCTGGTAGAACAGGTCCAGGTTGGAATTGAGTTTATAATATTGTGCGATGGCTTCAATATTACCCTGGTACATGGTTACCCCCATGCCTTCCAGTTTACGCATTAGCGTGTATTTGCCTTCATCTGCTACTTTCTTCTTTTCTTCCTTCAGGGCGTCCTTAACCTTGTTTTTGGCTTTAGGCGTAATAACAAATTTAAGCCAGTCCTCCGATGGGGTTTGCTTGTTACTGGTAATAATTTCTATCTGATCCCCGCTGCTTAGCTTATGGCTCAGCGGTACCAGCTTATGGTTTACCTTGGCGCCAATAGTCTTGGCACCAATGGCCGAGTGAATAGCAAAAGCGAAATCCAGGGTGCTGCTGCCGGCCGGCAACATTTTAATATCGCCTTTAGGCGTGTACACATAAATTTCCTCGGTTAAAAAGCTGGTTTTAAAATCCTGTAAAAAGCTCACACTGTCAGGATCATCATTATTAAGCGTTTCACGTATCTGCTGAAACCATTTGTCAAAGCGGTTTTCAGCGGCTGTGCCCTCTTTATACTTCCAGTGCGCAGCAAGCCCTTTTTCTGCAATTTCATTCATCCGCCTGGTGCGGATCTGTACTTCTACCCATTTACCGCGCGGTCCCATTACGGTTGTATGCAACGCTTCGTATCCATTAGCTTTAGGATTGCTTACCCAATCGCGCAGGCGTTCAATAGAAGGGGTATATTCATCTGTGATCAGGGAATACACTTTCCAGCATTCTTCCTTTTCTTTTTCGGGCAAACTGTCCAAAATGATCCTGATGGCAAAAAGATCGTACACCTCCTCAAAGGCTACCTGCTTTTTTTTCATCTTATTCCAGATAGAATGGATGTTTTTGGGGCGCCCGTATATTTCAAAATTGAAGTTATTTTTTTCCAGCTTTTCCCGGATAGGCTTGATAAATTCGTTGATGTAACGTGTTCTTTCCCTTTTTGAGTCTGCAAGGCGCCGGGCAATATCTTTATAAATATCCGGCTCCAGGTATTTCATGGCCAGGTCTTCAAACTCAGTCTTTATAGCATACAGCCCCATGCGGTGCGCCAGGGGCGCAAATATGTACATGGTTTCGGATGATATTTTCAGCTGTTTCTCCCGCTTCATGCTGTCCAGCGTACGCATATTATTTAAGCGGTCCGCCAGTTTTATCAAAATCACCCTGGGGTCATCTGTAAGCGTAAGCAGTATCTTTTTGAAATTGTCAGCCTGCTGGGAAGCGGTAGTGTCAATAACATTGGAAATCTTTGTCAGCCCATCCACAATTCTTGATATCTCCTCTCCAAACTCCTTTTCTATGTCCTGTAACGTAACATCGGTATCTTCAACCGTGTCATGCAGCAGGGCACAAATAGTGGAGCGCACCCCCAGCCCTATTTCTTCCACGCAAATTTTAGCAACGGCAATGGGGTGTAAAATATAAGGTTCGCCACTTTTGCGCCTCATGCTGCTGTGCGCCTCTGCAGCCATTTCAAAAGCGGCCCGTATCAGATCTTTATCACCCGGCTTCAGCTTGTCTTTCAAAAGCCTCATGAGAGCGCGGTACTCCCTTACTATCAGCTTTTTCTCCTCATCCTCGTTTAAATTATATTTGGGTTTTTGCTCTATAGTCTTCATTATCAGCTTTCTTCGTCTATTGTAATCAGGATATTTTAGTAATATGTGCCTTTTAAACCATTTCTAACTGAAATATAAAAAAAATACTTGTTAAACTACAATAAAAATAGTTGAACACTAATATAAATTTGAAAAATGAATAAATATTTCGCGGTTTAGCCTGCGCCAAGGAATGTAACAGCAACAGGGGAGCTTTCATCAAAAAATACAATGAAAAATTTTTTATCTCCTTAATTTAAAGCGCCAAAGCCCTGTCCTTTAAAATTCCGCAGACCTCTTAAATGCAATTTTAAAAGTTGCAATATTAAAGAAAAGCCTTACTTTTGCAGCCCTTCCGGTGAAAATCGGAGTTCAGTTCTTTTATCCGGATGTGGTGAAATTGGTAGACACGTCAGACTTAGGATCTGATGCCGCAAGGTGTGGGGGTTCGAGTCCCTTCATCCGGACTAAATAGTTGATAGGTTTAAAAGTTGACAAGGTATTTGTCTTGTGGATACTTATCAACCTGTCAACTTGTTAACTTTTCAACTAATAAAATGGCTACAATTACTAAAGAACCCATAGGCCAGCTACACGAAAAGATCAGTGTAAAGATCAACAAGGCCGATTATCTTCCCTCGTTTGAAAAATCTCTGAAAGAATACAGTAAAAAAGCAAGCATACAGGGCTTCAGACCGGGTAAAGTACCTGCCGGTTTAATAAAGAAAATGTATGGTCCCTCTTTGTTTACAGATGAGGTATTGAAGTCAGTAGATAAAGAGCTGATCAACTACCTTCAGACCGAAAAAACAGAGATTTTTGCCCAGCCGCTTCCGGTAGAAACCGACCTTGCAAAGCTGGATGTAAACAATCCCGCTGATTATAGCTTCGATTTTGAAATTGGTCTAAAGCCAGAATTCACTTTGGCAGACCTGGCAAAAGCTGATATTACCGGCTACAATATTGATATTACCGATGAAATGATCAATGAAGAAGTAGAACGGCTTCAAAACCGCTATGGTAATATGATTGACAAAGAAGCTGTGGATGGCGGCAATAACGTAATCAACCTGACTTTTACTGAGATTGACGCTGATGGCAACGTAGCAGAAGAGGGTGTGAAAAAAGACAATTCTTTGCTGTTGAGCTATTTTGCTGAAAAAGTTCAAAAAGAACTGAATGGTAAAAAAGCCGGCGACAGCATCCATATTACTTTAGGCGATGCTTTTGAAGATAAAGAGCTGGAGTTTATTGCTTCAGACCTGGGGCTGAGCAAAGACAGCGAAGCCGACAAAAAGAAAACTTTTCAATTAGAGATCACTAAAGTTTCGGAACTGGAAAAACGCGAGCTGAATGAAGAATTTTTCAACCAGCTTTACCCCGGAGGCGAAGTAAAAACAGAAGAGGAATTTCGCGCTAAAATTAAAGATCAGATCTTTGAATATTGGGCGTCCCAAAGCCGCAACCAGGTACAGGACCAGGTTTTCCACCAATTAGTAGATAATACCACTATTGAGTTTCCAGAAGCTTTCCTTCGCAAATGGCTGGTAACCCAAAATGCAAATCCTGAAGCCGGTCAGCCAGCAAAAACCGAAGAACAGATCGACAGCGAAATGCCAACCTTCCTCAACCAGTTAAAATGGACTTTGATATCAGAAAAGATAGTAAAAGACCAGAATATTGAGGTAACCCCGGATGAGCTGAGGGCTTTTGCCCAGGCACAGTTGTTTAGTTATATGGGCGGCATGATGCCTGAGAGCGAAGAGCAGCCCTGGATAAGGGATTATATTGACAGGATGATGAAAGACCGCAAATATGTGGAAGATGCTTATGGCCGCATCCAGTCCCAAAAAGTATTTGAGTGGGCTGCCACACAAATTAAGCCTGCGGCCAAACAAATAAGCGCTGAAGACTTTACCAAAATGGTGAACGAGCACCAGCACACCCATCATCATTAACAAACAGATTAAAGAATATTTCAAAGACGCTATTTTTGATAGCGTCTTTTTTTGTGCGCTATCCTATGGTAAGCAGCGCTGAGCGTACCGTATTTCTTTTCTGACGTGATACAGGTATCATAACATTATTATTCATCAGCAAAAAGTAGCCATCGTTTTTTATAAAGCTCTTTACGTATTTTTTATTCACCAGGTGCGACTGATGGCATCGCAGAAAACCGTAGCCGGACAATAATTCTTCATAATAAAGAATAGGAGAAGTGGATAAGATCTTTTCTTCATTTTCCAGGTAAAAGAAAGTGTAAGAATTCTCACTCTCGCAACGTATAATATCAGTTACAGGCACTAAGCGCATCTCTTTAAGAGAGGTGATGGCAATGCGGTGATCAGCTTTATCATTGTATTTCAAATAATGAAGCAGGTTCTGAAGATTTTGGTTTTCTGATTTTTGTTTTATTCTTTCTATAGCTTTATTTACAGCACTTTTCAGGTCATTAATGTCAATGGGTTTAAGCAGGTAATCAATTGCTGAAAACTTAATTGCCTGTATGCCATATTCACTGTAAGCTGTTACAAAAATTATTTCAAAATCAATCTTTTCAAATGCCCGCAACATTGCAAAACCATCCTTTCCCGGCATTTGTATATCCAGGAATATGAGTTGAGGGTGGTGTTTGTTAATGAGTGGTATGGCTTCATCGGCACTTTCCGCTGTGGCAACCACAAGAACTTCACTACAGTATTTTTGTATTAATTGCTGAAGATTATTCCGGTTCAGCAATTCATCCTCTACAATAATTGCTTCAATCATTACGTAGCCAGTTAATAAAGGTCAGATAAAAAATGGTTCCTTTTTCATTACTGCTGATCTTCTGAATGATCTTTTTATGCTTTGCTGTAAGGTTGAACAGATCAATGCGCGCTTTGGTTAGCTTAATCCCCTGGCCGGTTTTAGGAGCATGAATATCAAACCCCCTCCCATTATCCTCAATGGATATTTCCATGTTATCATTATCTCTGTTAATCTTCAATTTCATTTCAAAAGCTACATCGCCCTTTGGCCCATGCTTTATTGCATTTTCTATTACGGGCTGAAATAATAAAGGCAGCATTTCAATCTCCAGTAAATTAATAATATCCTGCACCTCTACAATATAATTAAAATCTTTTCTTAGTTGCTCAAGTTTAATATAGTGCTCTATATTGCTCATTTCTTCCTGCAATGTGATCGTATTTCTTTCGGTGCTGGTTAGCGTGTTCCGGAGCAGCTTACCAAACCCTGAAAGATAGTGATTGGCATTTTCGATTTGCCCGTTGTTCAAAAGTCCCTGTATGGATCCCAGGGCATTGAATACAAAATGTGGGTTCAGTTGTGCTGAAAGGGCTTTCATTTTATTTATCTGTTCAGCCTGCAATCTTTTTCTTCTGATGTTTTTGAAGAATAAATATAGCAGCAATACGATCAAAAGCAAAACGAAAACAATGGCCGCTTTGAACCAGGCTGATTGATACCAGTTAGCCGGGACGTAAAATTGATAAGGGTAAACATATTGCGGCTTATCGGTATAACGCACTTCCAGCCGGTATTGATCACCGGCTTTTAGATCGTAGGCATAAATAATGTTATCAGATTTTTTCCATTGCGAAGCTTTGCCGTTTGTAAGCAGCCGGTATTCAAAAGCCGTGTCATTGGCAATATCCGTTCTTGGCCGGAAGAAAAGTGCCAGTTTGCTATCTTCAAAAACCTTATCATTTTGCCTTACACTACTGCCGGGCCAGTATCGGTAAAACGATTGATCTCTCGTAAGATAATGTTTATACGCTTCCTGGATAAACTTTTCAACGGGAAATTCTTCATCTTGATTGTGAAAGCTGCCCATATAACAAGGAGGAGACAAAAGCGGGTCTTTTTTAACAAAGCCAAGATTTAAAAATGGAATGGACTTTCCTTTTCGGAAAGAAACCAACAAGCTGTCGCCATTTGATATATTTGTGTTATAGTAAAGAAGATTCCCTTTCCGGTAAAAGACCTTGCCTTCCCTTTCTTTTTTGTTAATCTGAACGTTGAATGTATCTATATAGCTGGACGTATCAAAATAACTGGCAGTGTTTAAAACAGGTTTCCAGTCGTTTTCAGGAACTGAGTTTTTGGTAACACGGTATTCTAAAGTAGCCAGGTTAAAATAAGATGCATCTACGGGTAAAGCATCCCTATACCTGCTGTTGGATCTGAAGCCGCCTCCATTTTGCATCAGCTCACTTATCCTGTAAAGAGAAATTCTCAATTCAGGACCATAAATGAAATAGCGAAAGTCAGGAAAAGGCATCCGTACATCATAAGGCTGCGATTTCACCTCTTCATCCTCAACACTTATATAATTATTATCAGAAAAAAATATTATCGAATCTGTAGAAAACGCTGATCGCATATAATAAGAGGGCTGGGCACAGGCGCTTCCCAAAAATTGACTTAAACATATTAATAGTACTACAGCTTTTGTGTAAATATGACTCATTTTAATAATTTAGAGTACAAATGTCCCTCCCCAATATTAATCAAAAAGCCTGTTTCCTGAATTTGCGCGGGCCCATCCTGAATTTGGGAAATTTACTTTCTGAACAATCCCTGCCCAAATGACCACAAAAAAATAAACAGAATCCGCCAACCTGTCACCCTTTTTTATGTTTTTGTAAATGGACAGAAATTTGTACGTTTACCCCAATATCAATTTTATTATATGACATATAATTCCGAATTTGAAAAATATGCCGTAAAGCACATGGGTATTTCAAGCAATACCCTTAATAGTTACGGCAACCACCTGGTAACGGCGCTTACACCCAATATTATAGAAGAGCGTCCTATGAACGTAGCTGTAATGGACGTGTATAGCCGCCTGATGATGGACCGCATCATCTTCCTGGGTTATCCCGTAACGGATGAAGTGGCCAATATTATTACCGCACAGTTGCTTTTCTTAGACAGTACTGACCGCCAGCGCGATATCAATATGTACATCAATAGTCCCGGAGGCAGTGTGTATGCAGGATTGGGCGTTTACGATACCATGCAGTATGTAAGCCCTGACATTGCTACCATTTGTATTGGTATGGCGGCTTCTATGGCCTGTGTGCTGCTGGCAGCCGGAACCAACGGTAAACGCGCTGCTTTAAAGCATTCGCGCATTATGATGCACCAGCCAAGCGGTGCCATAGGCGGACAGGCAAGCGATATAGAAATTACCGTAAACGAGATCCGGAAATTAAAAACCGATTTATACGAAATTGTAAACGAGCATACAGGTACTCCTATTGAGCAAATAGAAAGGGACTTTGAACGCGATAAATGGATGACTGCGCCGGAAGCAAAAGAGTATGGCATTGTAGATGAAGTAGTTTTGCTGAGCAAAAAGAAGGGCTAAGGCAAAATGCTTTACGCCTCCCTCCGGCCTTTAGCTTTGGGCAAACCAAACTTCAAAAATTTAATCAAAATAAAATGAACTTCTCAAAAATATACAACAACAAGTGGCAAAGCCCTATCGTAAATGATGATGAGGGTGATGATGAAGCTAAAGAACCACAGGATAAGCGCGATGAGCTGATGATGCTCAATAAGCGCCTGGAGAAAATGTTCTTTGAAAAACGCACCGTTTATTTATGGGGTGTGGTAGATGATAAAAGCGCCCGCGAAGTTACCACCAAGCTCTTATTATTAGAAGCTGACAAACCCGGCGAACCCATCCGGTTTTACATTAACAGTCCGGGTGGCGTGGTTACCAGCGGTATGGTTATTTATGATACCATGAAAATGATCAGCAGTCCGGTGCATACCATTTGTATGGGGCTGGCCGCATCAATGGGCAGCATCTTATTAAGCGGCGGAGAAAAAGGGCACCGGTATATTTATCCGCACGGAGAAGTAATGATCCACCAGCCTTCCCTTGGCGGGTTTATACGCGGCGTAAGCTCTGATCTTGAAATCCAGGCCCGGCAAACCCAGCGGGTAAAACATATAGGCGCTAAAATACTGGCAGAGAACTGTGGTAAGACCATTGATGATATTATGCGCGACTTTGACCGTGATTACTGGATGGACGCCGAAGAAGCTATTAAATACGGAATAGCAGATAAAGTTGTAGAAAAATTATAAATTCAAGAATAAAGGAACAAGCATACACTCTTATATAACAAGTTCATTTTCATCTGTTTAAAAAAACAAGATCAAAGTAGTTGCATTTTATACTATACTTCTTAAAAAAGCCACTTGTTAAGAGTGGTTTTTTTTAACTTTGCAAACATATTATGAAGGAAAAAATATCAGGATCTGTTCTACATTGTTCATTTTGTGGCCGTAGCCGTGAAGAAGTAGAAATACTTATAGCAGGGCAGGATGGCCATATCTGCGAAAACTGTGTAGAGCATGCCCAGGAAATTATAGACCAGGAATTACATCTCAGGGAAAGCAGTTCCGGTAAAGTGCAGGGCAGCTTTTCACTCAATGTGAAAAAACCGATGGAAATCAAGGCCTTTCTTGATGATTATGTTATCGGGCAGGATGATGCCAAGAAAGTATTAGCTGTTGCCGTGTACAATCACTACAAAAGATTAAAGCAAAAAAGCGGCCGTGAAATAGATCCTCATAACGAAATAGAGATAGAAAAGAGTAATATTGTTATGGTAGGTGAAACCGGCACAGGAAAAACACTTTTAGCCCGTAGCATTGCCAAAACTTTAAATGTTCCTTTTGCCATTGTTGATGCTACAGTATTTACAGAGGCCGGTTATGTAGGTGAAGATGTGGAAAGTATCCTTACCCGTCTTTTGCAGGTTTGTAATTACGATGTAGAAGCAGCTGAGCGCGGTATTGTTTATATTGACGAAATAGATAAAGTAGCCCGTAAAAGCGATAACCCGAGCATTACCAGGGATGTAAGCGGAGAAGGGGTTCAGCAGGGTTTGCTGAAATTGCTGGAAGGCACTGACGTATTGGTACCGCCGCAGGGAGGCAGAAAACACCCCGACCAGAAGCTGGTAAAAATAAACACGCAAAACATTTTATTTATCTGCGGTGGTGCATTTGACGGAGTAGATAAAATTATCGGCCGCAGGGTACAAACCAATACCATTGGCTTCAACGTTGATAAGGCCCAGCAGGAAGATATGAAAAAGAACCTGCTGAAGTTTGTGAATGCCCAGGACCTGAAAGCTTTTGGCCTTATTCCGGAGCTGCTGGGAAGGCTGCCGGTGGTAACACATCTTGAGCCCCTGGATGCGGCTACACTGCGCGATATTCTTACAGAACCAAAGAATGCTTTAATAAAGCAATATAAAAAACTGTTTGAGCTGGAAGGTATAGAATTAAAAGTGGAGAAAGAGGTATATGATTACATGGTGCAAAAAGCAATGGAATACAAACTGGGCGCAAGAGGCCTGCGCAGCATCTGCGAAAGTATCTTGACCGATGCCATGTATGAGCTGCCCTCATCTAAAGAAAAAACCTTTACGCTTACCAAAGATTACGCAGAACGTAAGTTCAGCAAAAGCAAAATGGGATTAGTAAAAGCAGCGTAGTTTAGAGTCAGAAAAGTCCGGAGACCGGAAGTCCGGGGTCAGAAGACCTAACAAGTAACAATCCAGTAACCAGTATCCAGTAACCAGCATTTATGAACTATTAACCATCAATTAAAAAACATGAATGAATTAGTAGAAAAATTAAAAGCAGAAGCAGGCCTTACCGACGAGCAGGCTGCTAAGGCTTTGGAAGCCATTAAAAATTATGTAGTGGAAAAGTTCCCCATGCTGGAGGGGGCTGTAGGCAACCTGTTTGGTCATTCATAATTTTGAAAGATTGTCTTACTTTTATAAAGCAAGCCCCACACGCTTGCTTTTTTAGTGGAAATTATGGCCATTAGCAATTTTAAGCTTGACGAATATATTGCAAAGTCGCAACCCTTTGCGCAACCGGTTTTGCTGCATCTCAGGAAAATAGTGCATAACGCCTGCCCCCAGGTTGTGGAAGAAATAAAATGGAGCTTCCCCAACTTTAGCTATAAAGAAAAAATCATATGCAGCATGGCGGCTTTTAAGGAGCACTGTTCCTTTGGTTTCTGGCAGGAAGCATTGATGAAAACAATGGAACCCTATCGGAATAAAAATACAGGTGAAAAAAAAGGAATGGGTAGCTTTGGGAGGATCACTTCAGTAAAAGAGTTGCCAACAGAAAAGAGCTTATCACATGCATCAAAGAAGCAATGAACTTAATAGATGAAGGCTATGTGCTAAAGAAAAGGCCTCCCAAAAAGTCAGCAGAGCTGCCCGTACCCGAAGCCCTGCAAAAAGCGCTTACAAAAAATAAACAGGCAAAAGTGGCATTCGCAAAGTTGCCGCCCTCCCATCGCAAAGAATATATACAATGGATCAACGAAGCCAAAACAGAAACCACGCGCGATAAAAGAATAGCCACAACTATAGAGTGGATAACAGCAGGAAAAAGCAGGAATTGGAAATATGAAAAGAAATAATATTACTCGATCTTTGTTCTTCTTAGCTCCAGCAAGTTCAGGGCATTGGGTGGAAAATCCTTTACGTTTTTTTGAACCAGGTGAATGACCTTATCATACCAAAGCGGCACCACAGGAGCATCGTCAATAGCAATCTGGTCAGCTTTCCGGTATAGTACATAACGAAGCGAATCGTTGGTCTCTTTTATAGCCTGCTCAAATACCTTATCAAATTCAGCGCTCTTATATCTTGTATAATTAGGTGGGGCGGGATTTTTAGAATAAAAAACCGATAAATAATTTTCTGCATCAGGATAATCTGCAATCCAGCCACCACGAAAAAAAGCCGCTTTGGAACCCGATGTCATTTCAAACAACAGCGATTTTTGAACTACCTCAACCTGTATAGGAATACCAATTTCTTCCAGCTGTTTGGCAATGAAGTTCCCAAAATCAGCATATATAGAAATAGTCAATAATTTTATAGGCTGCAACCCTTTGCCATTGGGGAAGCCCGCCTCTTTTAAAAGCTGTGCAGCCTTTAAGGGATTATAGAAATATCCCTTCACAAGAGAATCGTTAAAAGAAGGCAATCCCTTTGGCACAAAGCCGCTTTCGGCCGGTGTTCCCAGGGAGTTGCGTAAATAAAGGATCATTTTTTTCCTGTCAAAGCCATAATTAATAGCCTGTCTTACCTTTTTAAAGCGCAGCGGAGATCTTTTTATAAGCGGGTTGGTACTATCAACCAAAAAACCCAGGTACTCAATATTAAGATAAGGCTGGGTTTGCAGCTCTATTTTGTCTTTCCACATGTCGCGCAG
This sequence comes from Niabella sp., assembly GCA_027493055.1. Classification (GTDB taxonomy): domain Bacteria; phylum Bacteroidota; class Bacteroidia; order Chitinophagales; family Chitinophagaceae; genus Niabella. Next base: position 62,959 of record JAPUDO010000062.1, read on the forward strand.
CGTTCCTTTTTTAGTCAGCACTTCATCTTTAAAGCTTGGATCAAGCTCATTAATAAAGTCCAGCTGCCCCTGCCTGAAAAGCAGGAACTCTGTGGCCCGGCTGTCTTTAAAACTGATCTTTATTCCATCTAAATAGGGAAGCTTATTCCCTGTGCTGTCCCGCTCAAAATAGTTTTCATTTTTAGCAAAGATCAGGGCCTGTCCTTCTTCCCATACCACAAATTTAAAAGGTCCTGTTCCCACCGGGTGCTGTCTGAAATCCGCTCCATACATGGCCACAGCCTCCGGAGCCACAACAGAGCAATACTGCATAGATAAAATACCTAATACAGGCTGATAGGGTTGCTGCAGCTTTAGCTGAAAAGTGGTATCGTTTAAAGCGGTAAAAGGCTGTATCGTGTCCACCTTGCCATTAAAGATCCATGCTCCGGGGCTGGCGGTTTTAGGATCAATGATGCGGTTGAGACTGAATACTACATCCGAGGCAACCATTTTACGGCCTTTATTTTGAGGAAAGCAGGCATCGTTATGAAACAGCACATCGTTCCTTAAATAAAAAGTATAAGTGCGTTTATCTTCCGATATATCCCAGTGAGTAGCCAGCGATGGCTTAATATTAAGACTGTCATCAATCTCCACCAGCGTATTAAATAACTGGTGCGCCGGCCACATGGTAGATTGGTTTTTAGCAAATGCAGGGTCGAGCGATGCAATGCCGGTATACTCATTATAATGAAAGACCTGTTTTCCCATTTTATTTTTAGAGAAGCAGGAACTTATTAAGCCCGGTAATGCCAACAGCATGATTAATTTCAACAGAGGTGAATATTGTGCCCGAATGTTTATCAATATTGTGAAATTATATAAGATTGAGGCCTAAATTTACGTCTTAATCACGCTTATGGTTAAAAATTTTTATAAACTGCTGGGCCTATGCTGGGCTATAATAGGATGTACTGATACACATGCACAATCCGGCACTTTAAACACAAAGTTTACCCGGCAGGATACCCTCAGAGGCAGCTATAGTGAGGGCCGCAAAGGCTGGGACGTATTAAAATATGACATCACTATTCAACCCAATCTAAAGGTTAAAACCCTAAGCGGAAAAAATAAGATTACGTTTTATGACACCGGCGCCAGGGTAATGCAGATTGACATGCAGGAACCCATGATCATTGACAGTATTATATGTGGCGGAAAATTGCTGCCCCTTACAAGAGAAGGCAATGTTTACTGGGTTACTTTCAGAGACCCAAAGGCTAAGTACAAAATAAAGCCGGGACCCAGGGAAATAACTGCTTATTTTCACGGCAAGCCCGTTGAGGCGAAAAGGGCTCCATGGGATGGTGGATGGATATGGACCAAAGATGAGAAAGGAAGAGATTGGGTCAGTGTTGCCTGCCAGGGGCTGGGCGCCAGTGTATGGTATCCCTGTAAAGACCACCAGGGGGATGAGCCTGATAACGGCGCTTTGTTAACTATCATCGTTCCCGATACATTGGTAGGTGTAGGCAACGGACGCCTGGTCTCCGAAAAAAATAACGGGGATGGCACCGCCGCTTTTACCTGGGCCGTAAAAAATCCGATCAACAATTACAATATTATCCCTTATATAGGTAAGTATGTGAATTTCACCGATAATATGACAGGGGAAAAAGGATCTCTGGATCTAAGTTACTGGGTGCTGGACTATAACCTCGAAAAAGCTAAAAAACAGTTTGCAGTGGTAAAACCTATGATAGAATGCTTTGAAAGCTGGATGGGACCTTACCCTTTTTATGAAGACAGCTATAAACTCATTGATGCACCGCATCTGGGAATGGAGCATCAGAGCGGCGTAGCTTACGGAAATAAATATGGAATGGGATACCTGGGCCGTGATCTTAGCGGAACCGGCTGGGGTTTGAAGTTTGATTTCATTATTGTGCACGAAAGCGGCCATGAGTGGTTTGGAAACAATATTACTTCCAAGGACATAGCTGATATGTGGGTACATGAAAGCTTTACCAACTACAGCGAAACCTTATTTACTGAATGCCTGTTTGGCAAACAAGCCGGCAGTGAATATGTGATCGGCACAAGAAAAAATATACTGAACGATAAGCCAATTATTGGTACTTACGGGGTAAACAGCGAAGGCAGCGGCGATATGTACTATAAGGGAGCCAATATGTTGCATACTATAAGGCAGGTTATTGATAATGATGCGGCATTTAAAAATATTTTAAGAGGATTAGGAAAAGATTTTTATCATAAAACAGTAATCGGGCGGGAAATAGAGCGTTATATGATCCAAAAAAGCGGGAAAGACCTGAGCCACATATTTGACCAATACCTGCGTACCACTAACATACCGGAATTACAATACAAAAAGGAAGGGGATATAATTTCATATAAATGGACCAATGTGGTAAAAGGGTTTAATATGCCGGTAAAGCTCACTAATGGCAAATGGATATACCCAACAGAAGCCTCAAAAAAAATAACGGTAAAAGATGCCGGAGGGCCTGGTCTCAGCGTTGTGCCCGATTTTTATATCAGGATAAAGGCCCTTTAAGGCTAACAGATGTTAGATTATCAGATGTGGGATATTCTTGTCAACTATTCTTCCAAAGCCAAAGAAACTCCCCAAGGATCTTTGAAGTCCCCGGGGTGCATAAATATTTTTCGTGATTTAGCTGTTGATCAAAAGACACAACAGCGGCAGCACGGCCATTATTGGTGTTTTTCACCAACGATACTGCGAAAAACTTTTGTGCCTCCAGTCCCTGTTAACCCTGCAACTTATCAACATAAAATCCTATCTTTGCAGCCCCTTAGCAAAAAGCTGGGGATAATTTTATTTTTTTAACCTGCCTGTCGGGCAAGACAGGCTAAATTTCAAGGGTAATGAACAATTATGAATTGATGGTGATTTTTACCCCGGTTTTAAGCGAAGATGAGTTTAAAGCTGCTCAAAAAAAGTTTACCGCTATGGTAACTGAAGCAGGAGGCTCTATCGTTCATGAAAATCCATGGGGATTGAAATCACTGGCGTATCCTATCCAGAAAAAAACCACTGGTTTATACTGGGTTATGGAGTACACTGCGCCATCCGACTTCAATGAGAAGCTGAAAATACAGCTTCTTCGCGACGAATCAGTACTTCGTCATCTATGCACTAAACTCGACAAATACGCCGTTGAGTATAATGCTAAAAAGGCAAGTGGCGTAAAAACAGGAACCGAAAAAGCAGTGGAGGCTTAATAGTATGGCAAAGAATGAAATAAAATACCTTACCGCCATTAAAAGCGACAAACGTGTAAAGAAATTCTGCCGCTTTAAAAAATATGGTATCCGTTACGTTGATTATAAAGACGTTGAGTTTCTTAAAAAATTCCTGAACGAACAAGGTAAATTGTTACCCCGCCGTTTAACGGGTAACAGCTTAAAATTCCAGCGCAGGGTTTCTGATGCTGTAAAAAAAGCACGCCAGATGGCTCTTTTACCTTACGTTACAGATCTTTTGAAATAAAAAAGGAAGCAGGCAGTAGCAAATGGCAAGTAGGGAAGACCTACTAACTATTCACTATTTCCTACTTACTAATTAGTAACCTTCCCTAATGGTGCCCATGGTGCCAGACAGTCACAATCTACGATTGGGCAAAAGGGAACTAAAAACCCGCCTGCGGTGGACAGGCAATACAAAAATGGAAGTAATTTTAATACAGGATGTTGATAACCTGGGCGCTACCAACGAGGTAGTAAATGTAAAAAACGGTTACGCACGTAACTTTTTATTACCCCGTAAATTAGCAGTTGAAAACAGCACTGGCAACAAAAAGCAGCTGGAAGAAAGGCTTAAACAAGCCAAAAAGAAAGAAGATGCTATGCTTGCAGCAATCAACGATGTTATCAGCAAACTAAGCGCTTCTCCCTTAAAAATTGGTGCTAAAACCGGTACTACCGGAAAAATTTTCGGTAGCGTAACTAACCTCCAGATCAGCAGGGCTATCCGCGAGCAAAAAGGTTACGAAATTGACCGGAAGAAGATCCAGATTAACGAAGAAGTAAAAGAATTAGGTACGCACAAAGCTACTATAGATTTCGGCAACGGCCATTCAACCGAGCTGGAATTTGAAGTGGTTGCAGAATAATTTTTCTACGCTGAAAATAAATTTTCCGCCCGGTTTTTACACCGGGCGTTTTTTGTGATTATACCGTAAAAATAAATTTCTTGCTGATACCATAAAATTACCAGTATATTTGCAATATTATTATGGTGTATATTCAGTATTAAGGTTCCATGCTACATAAATGTTCATTGATCTTGGTTACTGTTTCTCACTTTCTTCTAAATTTTTTAAAACAAAAAAAATGAACATTTACGTTGGTAATTTAAGCTGGAATTTAAAAGACCAGGACTTACAGGATCTATTTGGCCAGCACGGAGAAGTATCTTCAGCAAAAATAGTTTTAGACAAATTCACAAACCGCAGCAAAGGTTTTGGTTTTGTTGAAATGGCAAATAATGACGAAGCACAGGCAGCAATTGCAGCCTTAAACGGCACTGAGCTGGATGGCCGAAATATTGTAGTAAATGAAAGCCGTCCCAAAGAAGGCGGTAACAGCGGCGGCGGATTCAAAAAAAGAAGCTTTGGCGGCGGCGGTAACAGCGGCGGCGGTTACAGGAAAAGCAGTGGTGGCTATGGCGGCGGCGGATACCGCGATCGCAGCAACGATTATTAATATTCTTTTAGAACTGATTTTTTATAAGCCCGTACAAATACGGGCTTATTTTTTACTACCTAATATTTGGGATGCGCAAACATATATAACATTAATATCCTTACATTTGTGTTTGTTAAAAACTATATACAATGAAACTAAAATTGACATTAGGACTGGCTTTAATGTGTTTAGCCACAGGTTTATTTGCGCAAAGCGACTATAAACAATCTATTGGGGTACGCCTGGGAAATGGTTATTATGATGTTGCATCTGCAGCGTACAAAACCTTTATTAGTACCGCTGGCGCTCTAGAATTCAACTTAGGAGTTCGTCCTTATGGAGCGGGCATATATAAATGGACTAACGTTGCTGTGTCTGGCTCTTACCAACATCACTTCGATATTAAACCGGTAGAGGGTTTAAAATGGTTTGTTGGCGGCGGTGTTATTGCCTCCAATACTTTCTCCAACCTAGATGGTTACAGTGGTTTTGGATTAGGTGTTTTCCCCGCAGCAGGAGCAGATTATAAATTCTCAAAAATACCTCTGGCTGTATCGGCAGATGTACGCCCTACTTTTAACGTTGTTGAGCCTTTTGATTACAGCGTGTACAAAGGATTCTATCCTAATGCTGGTATATCAGCAAGATATACGTTCTAAATCAGCCCTGGCGCCCCAATTAGGACACAAATAATACAAAAAACCATCAAATGCAATATTTGATGGTTTTTTTATTACCTCAAAACCGGAGGGTTGTATAAATATTTCCCAGATTTACGTGTTGCAACACTGATCAAAAAGACAGATTCCTTCAGGAGGGTACAACAGGGCCAAAGTAGATTTTATCTATTAAACAATAAAATAGTATCTATAAATAAAAATAATAATAAGTAAAGAGCAAAAATTATAAAAAAATGTGAAAATTTATAATTTTTATTAACATTCGTTTGGAAGCTGACATTTATCGTTGTATCTTCGGAGTGAATTTTCATAGGATAAGGTTTAATGGTTAATGGTTTTTGATGAAGTCCCCAACATCTTTAATGTAGGGGACTTTTTTTTATGTAATACCCTGATCTCTAATCTTATATGTGGCGAAGTTCTTCCAGCATTACTTTTCTGGCGCTTATTTTCAGCTCATGACAGGCTCCCACCTTCAGGGCATAATTCTCTTTGTTATGGCTTACAGGGAAATTAAAGCATACCGGATAGCCAAATTCCTTAACAATATCATATATAACTTCCTGCACAGTAGCACCAAAAGGTCTTTCCGTATCCTGGGTATCAGCAAAGCATCCCACAATAAGACCTGCCAGATCATTCAGTTTCCCGCTACGTTTTAACTGGTGCATCATGCGGTCTATAGCATATTTCTGCTCGCCTATATCTTCAATAAAAAGGAGGCGTCCTTTGGTTTTAATTTCAGAAGCGGTACCAATGCCATTCACCAATAACGCCAGGTTACCTCCTACTAATTCACCTATAGCTTTACCATTCCTGTTTAAACCATGGGCGTCACAAGCATATCGGGCCCGTTTCCCTTCAAGAGCATCTTTCAATGAAAGCACATACTTGTTTTTATATGCTTCATCATTGAAAGCGGCTGCCATAGGCGCATGCAGGGATGATATCTTGAAATTAGAATACACATGCGTATGAAATATCGTTATGTCGCTAAAACCGATCACCCATTTGGGTTTCTTCTTAAATTTTTTGAAATTGATCTTATCAATTATCCGGCCCATACCATAACCTCCCCGTCCGCAAAGCACTGCCTGCACTTCATCATCATCCAGCATTGCCTGGAAATCATTTATCCTTTCCTCATCTGTGCCTGAAAAGTAAGTTTCAGAATGGCTGCCTAATGTCATGCCTGCTTTTACGTTGTAGCCCCATTCTTCCTTTAATACACGTACGCATTCAGCTGCCTTTTCAAACGCCATATAACCGGCTGGGCATACAATACCAATAGTATCTCCAGGTTTCAGGTAAGGAGGAGTTTTTATGATCATTGCTTTTTCTATGATTAGATATAAATAAATTTTCTTGAAATGCTGCAGCTTTGAGGCAGGCAGGAAACAATTTAAATAAAATTCAGACAGAAGCAAGTGTAGTTCCGTTCTGTAACACATTCAGCTCATGCACTGTACCACACTTTAAAGCGAAATTATCTATTTGGTGCCCCACCGGAAAGTCGAAGCACACAGGATAATTATATTCCTTTACTTTTTCTGAAATGATATCATAAATGGTCTGGCCAAAATACTCAGCGGGGTCATCCTGCTTTACTTTAATACCTCCTACTATAAGGCCGGCCAGCCCCGAAAGCTTATGGCTCCTTTTTAAATTCCAGAACATCCGGTCTACACTGTAAAGATACTCTCCCGTATCCTCCACGAAAAGCAGTTTTCCCTCTGTAGTAATATCAGAAGCAGAGCCGGCAAGGCTTTCAAGCGTTTTTAAATTGCCCCCTACCAGCAGTCCTTTTGCTTTACCGGTACGGTTATAATCAGATGCAGGGGCTTTATACTCCATTTTCTCCCCGGTTAGCGCCTTATATATCGATTCAATAGTTTGCTTCTGCAGCAGGCTTGCACTATCCCATACGTCAGGAAAACTGTTGCACATTTTGGAATGAATAGTGGCAATGCCTGAATTTTTGTGGATATGGGCGTGCAAAACAGTTATATCACTAAAGCCTATTATCCATTTAGGGTTCTCCTTAAATTTGTTCCAGTTCAGTTGGTCCACTAATCTTACCGAGCCATAGCCGCCACGTGCGCACATTATGGCCTTTACCTGCGGATCATCCAGCATCAGTTGCAAATCTTCCAAACGCTCGCTGTCCGTACCTCCAAAAGTATAATTACGCTTACCAATTGTATAGCCCACCCGTATTTTGAATCCCCATTGCTGCAGCAAGGTAGCGGCGGGAATAATAGCTTCCCGGGTCATATATCCTGCAGGAGCGGTTATCCCTATCATATCCCCTTTTTTTAAATAAGGAGGGATAATAGCTTTGATATCACTTACCTCTTTAGCGCTAAGCTGTAAAAACGGAGCAGCAGCCAGGGTAGCGGTAGCAGCAATAAATTTTTTACGATTCATGTGCGCTAAGATAGGAAGATGTAAAATCAGAAGCATCTTTTTATATTTAACATCTTATTGAAAGAGTATTGCTATTTTTGCAATTTATGGATATACCTGGCTATATTCCTTTGCCGGATTGGTTTGTTCATGCTGACCGATGGCTTTTTGAATTGATCAATATTAAAATGGCTCATCCGTTTTTAGACGGTTTGGCGCCACTCCTGCGCAATGCTTTTATATGGGGGCCATTGTATCTTTTCATAGTAGCATTTGTTATAATAAATTTCAAAAAAAACGGGTGGTGGTGGTTTGCACTTGTATTAGCTACCGTAGCCTGTACAGATATTGTGGGCGCGCGTATTTTTAAAGAGGGTTTTGAAAGACTGCGCCCCTGCTCCGACCCCGAAATGATCGGGCATGTACGCATGGTATTAGGCAGGTGCAGCGGTGGTTTCAGTTTTGTTTCCAACCATGCCATCAACCACTTTGGTGTGGCAGCCTTTTTTTTTGTTACTTTCCGGGGCTTTTTTAAATACGCATGGATATTATTTGTCTGGGCTGGTATTATAGGGTTAGCACAGGTATATGTAGGCGTGCACTATCCTTTTGACGTGGCCGCCGGCACACTGCTCGGCCTTCTTATAGGCTTTTTAACGGGAAGCTTATTTAACAGCAAATTCGGATTTCCTATCTTCGATAAGCAATCAATAACATATTAATGGAACTACTAATTATAGCCTTACTTATTTTACTTAACGGGGTATTTTCAATGGCGGAAATAGCCCTTGTATCGGCCCGAAAAGCAAGGTTGGAGGCCCAGGCAAACAAAGGAGATAAAAAAGCCAGGGAAGCTTTAAAGCTAGCCAATCATCCTGATCATTTCCTGTCCACTGTACAAATTGGCATCACACTCATCGGTATTTTAACCGGTCTTTATTCAGGTGATAATATTACTGGTGATATTGAAGGTTTTGTAAAAACTATTCCGGCTCTTGCACCCTATAGCCGTGGTATTGCCAGCACTTTAGTGGTTATTGTAATTACTTATTTTACCCTGGTTTTTGGTGAATTGATCCCCAAGCGCATAGGTCTTTCCTCCCCTGAAAAGATCGCGAAAGTTATGGCAGGGCCCATGCGCATCGTAAGCTGGATCACCTTTCCCTTCATTTGGCTGCTTACTCAATCCACGAAGCTGATATCCAGGATCTTTAATATAAAATCAGATAATAACCAGGTTACTGAAGAGGAAATCAAAGCCATTATCAACGAAGGAACAGAGCAGGGCACACTGGAAGAAACAGAGCAGGAAATTATTGAGCGTGTGTTTCATTTAAGCGATAGAAATATTACTTCACTGATGACGCACCGCAGTGATATTGTATGGTTCAGCACAACAGACACAGAAGAAACCATTAAAGAAAAAATACTTAAAGAACCGCATTCTATTTATCCTGTTTGCGAAGGTGAAATTGACAATATAAAAGGAGTGATCTCACTTAAGGATCTTTACACTAACAAAGATACGATCCCTTTTAAGGAACTGATGCGGCCAGCGCTTTTTGTACCGGAAAACAATACGGCCTTTAAAGTAATGGAAAAGTTCAAAGAGTCCCAGCTACATTCCTGTTTTATAGTGGATGAGTATGGCAGTGTATTAGGCATGATCACCATAAAAGACATCCTGGAGGCCATAATAGGAGATATGCCGCAGCAGGATGATGATGAGTATGAAGTGATCAGGAGAGATGATGGCACATTCCTGGTAGACGGGCAGTTGCCATTTTACGACTTCCTTTCTTATTTTGATAAGGCCGATTGGATGAATGAGGGCGAGCAGGAGTTTGATACTATTGCAGGTTTCATTTTACATAAGCTGAAACGTATCCCGATCGCATCTGACAAACTGGAATGGAATGGTTTTGACTTTGAAATTATGGACATGGATGGTCACAGGATAGATAAAGTACTGGTTAAAATAAGCGAAGAGATAAGAGCGGAAATGGAAGATTAAAACGCACCTGGATTTTTGCTATAGCTTGCTGTTTAATTTCCGGTTACATTTTTAATGCCACAGAGACAGATAACGCTATTTGTGATTTTTATAGTCATCATTTTTTGCAAGCTGTTTCAATGAATGCTTCAAAAAGCTGGCAGCAATTTTTGTAATAGGGGTATAAAGAAAAAAATTATGCCCATTATAAGATATATTCAGAAGTTTTAGCGTCGCATATCCGTGCGCCTATGGCAAATACTTATTGTTTGTTTTAGCTACGAACTGACTGTGCTTTCTTCAGAAAGTAAAAATTTCATCGTTAGCAGCTCTTGCTTTTTGTATAGGGTTCCCTGAAAACGGGAAACGTACTTCAGCATTAAGTTTTAAGAGATTCCAATAGTGTCAAAATGAGCCTTTTCCTGTAAAAAACGGCCTTTTGAGGCAGCATTGATTTTCAATTAACTGATGATCGACCATAAAAACAACGAAAAGAGTTTTTAAGTAGCTGAAGAATTAAAAATTCTCAATATCGATCTGTTAGATAGGCTTTGAAATATACAAGTCCTCGAATTTTCAGAAATACCCTGCATAAGACATTAAAAAAGCCTTCCCCGAAAGAGGAAGGCTTGTATTTGTTATTGCAAAAAGTTAATTAGTTTTTGCGAAGATTAGGATGCGGAGGAGCTACCTGGTTAGGACCATCTTCT
>JAPUDO010000063.1 GCA_027493055.1 Niabella sp.
CTAACCCTTCGTACTTTATCTGCGGAATACCCCCAAAGTATTCTTTAGCGCCTAAGAGGACTTTCATAACTAGTTATGTTTTTATATATGTGTAAAAAATATTTCAAAAAGAAATGCTGGCATTAGTCGTATCAATAATTGTAAAATGCAATATTAAACAAAAAAATGTAATCGATTGCATAAAATTAGACTTTTTATTTTTTTGGCTTACATTTAATTCATGAAAGAGATACCGCTGCTGTCCCTGCTTATATGTTTTTTCAGCACCAGCCTTTCGGCCCAGAAACTGGAAATTCTTTCCCAGGGTACAAAGACCAGTTTCCGTGGCTTAAGCATAGCAAAAAACTGCATTTGGGTGAGCGGCAGTGGTGGCACAGCAGGCCGGTCAACAGATGCGGGGAAAACATGGCAATGGTTTACAGTGCCGGGCCAGGAGAAAAATGAATTCAGGGATGTTGAAGCGCTTGATAGTAATACCGCTATTGTAATGGGCATTGCGGCTCCTGCTTATATTTTTAAAACAAGTAACGGAGGGAAAACCTGGGAAAAAGTGTATCAGAACAATCATCCTGCAATGTTCCTGGATGCCATGGCTTTTAAAAGCAGGAAGGAAGGGATGGTTATTGGCGATCCTATTGACGGAAAGATCTTTGTTGCGGAAACCAAAGACGAGGGTGATACCTGGAAGGAAACCGATACACTGAAGTTACCGGCAGCGAAAGACGGTGAAGCTTTTTTTGCTGCAAGCGGAACAAATATTGTATGGTCCGGGTCTCAATATTACATGGTAAGCGGAGGAAGAACTTCCCGGATTTTTATGAACAGAACTGCTATGAGGTTACCAACCACCCAGGGAGAACAAATGACAGGGGCTAACGGGCTTGCCATTCAGGGGAAAAACATCCTGGTAGTCAGCGGAGACTATAAAAATCCTGAAAAGGCAGACAGCGCTTTTGTTTATAGTACAGATGCCGGTAAAACATGGCAATTGCCTTACACACCAACCGGTGGATACAGGAGCTGTATTTGCTTTGCAGGTAAGGATACAGCTGTTGCAGCAGGATTATCGGGTATTGATATTACCTATGATGCCGGTAAAAACTGGAAAACAATCAGTAAGGAAGGATTTAATGCCTGTGCCTACAGCAGCATAGAAAAAGCAGTTTATCTTACAGGAAATAATGGCAGGGTAGGAAAAATATTACTATAAGATTCCATCACCTGCCATTTTAGATGGGTCATAGGCTGAAAGTGGTGCTTTTCATAAATTAGCCTGTGTAATATCGGTTGCTTGATTACTCAAAAATAGGGATACAGCCTATAGACCAGCAACGGGAAAATAACGGTTTTTATACGGGAATTTTCCCGTATTGGTAATATTCCCACTCTCCTAATTTTGTTTATATAAAATCAACACGTATGGACATAGCCAAAAACAATCAATGTAAAATGGAATTTTATTTTACAAGAGAGAAAATTGAGACACTTTTAAAAAAGAATCCCACTGCCAAAGGAATTATTATCAGTCAGGAAATTAAGGTAAGGCAAACTGCTGATAAAGAAACAATCAATGTGGTAGAGATCAAAGCTACCGCTGATAATGGTGGGCAAAAAATGAGAGCTATGTCCGTTCAAACCCTTGAAAGTGTAGATGGATGCCCCAGCCCTCCCGGTTGTTAATTGAGCGTAGCATAAAAATATTGATAGCAGGAAAACTTATAATCCGTGAAATTACTTACAGAGCTTTTAAATATTCTGGACAGCATCGGACCCGCTTTTGCAGGCACCTTTCTTTTGTATAATAAAAGGCATCTTTCCAGTGAAATGGTGCTGATCACTATTTTCTGCCTTGTTCAATTTGTCTGTAATTCTATTGCTACAGCCCTGGACTGGGCTGATGCAAATAATTACTGGGTATATAAAATAAATTTTACAGCAAGCTTTCTTGTTCTACTTTATTTATTCGCAAAAAAGCTGGTACATTTAAAGCCTGCTACACTTTATACCTTACTGGCTTTTTACCTGGCAATTTCACTGTACCTGATGAAAAACGGTGATGGCGTTTCTCACTTCAATAGTTTAAGCGCAGCTATTGAAAGCATTATTATTGTTAGTCTTTGCCTCTACTTTTTTTACTCAAAGCTTATTAATACTTCCGAAGAAATAAGCATCCCCGAAACAAGTATTTTTTGGTGCGTGGTAGGAATTTTCACCTATTACGCCGGGGCATTTTTTATATTTATATCTTATAGGTACCTGATCCATACAGATATCAGTACAGTTGCTGTGCTATGGCGTTTTCATAATATTTTACTGTTTATCTGCAGCCTGTACATAAGTTATGGAGTTCTATGCAAAAACTATCGAACGATATTATTGTAATACTTGGTGCTTCTGTATTCCTGTTATTGATCACTTTATTTATTGTTATTCTGCTCATGGCTTATAAACGCAGGGATTACAAACATTTAAAGGAAAAGATGCTGTTAGAAGAAGATTTTAATAACCAGCTGCTACGCTCACAAATAGAAGTGCAGGAGCAAACATTTTCCCAGATTGGTAAAGAGCTGCATGATAATGTGGGGCAGTTGCTGAGCACTTCACGCATGCTGATGGGGCTTGCCGAACGACATCTCAAAACACCACCGGATACACTGATCACAGCCAATGCCACATTAGGCAAAGCCATTAATGAAATAAGGTCCCTGTCCAAATCTCTTGATAAAGAATGGCTGTCTCAATTTAACCTGATTGAAAATCTTAAAGCAGAAGTGATACGGGTAAATGGCTCCGGTGTGATCAATGCATCGCTCCATATTCAATATGAGCCCTCTCTCCCTTCATCCAAACGGATCATTCTTTTCAGGATTATGCAGGAAGCTATACAAAATGCCATCAAGCATAGCGGCTGCAACAACCTCAACATCAGTATTACTAAAAAGGAGGAGCATATTGAAATCAATATATCTGATGATGGTACCGGAATGAAACCCGGGATCATGAAAAAAGGAATGGGTTTGGACAATATGTTATACCGGGTAAAGCTATTAGGTGGCCATATTGTATATAAATCTTCTGAGAAAGGTACAAGAGTTACTATATTTATACCCGATAAACCAGAAAAAGATGAAAACCAGGATAGCCCTCGTAGATGACCATCAGCTTTTTTTAAAATCTCTTAGCCTAATGCTGGAAAGCTTTAAAGTTTACCAGGTTGTGCTGGAAGCATCAAACGGGAAAGATCTGCAGGAAAAGCTCGGAAAAATAAAAGAGCTGCCTGAAATTATACTGATAGATGTAAATATGCCTATAATGAACGGTATTGAAACTGCAAAATGGCTATCTGAAAACTATCCCCAGATAAAACCTGTGGCTCTTTCTATGAATGCTGACGATAATGCCATCATTTCTATGTTTAAGGCCGGATGCTGCGGATACCTGCTTAAAGATACACACCCTAATGAGCTTGAAAAGGCTCTGGATGAAATTAACAGGAAAGGCTTCTATAATGCAGATGCAGGGAACATCAGCTTCAGGCGTATTTTAATGAAAGTAGATGAGAAGGAAGAGATACAGATTTCACCCAAGGAAATGATCTTCCTGCAATACGCATGCAGCGACCTTACCTATAAGCAAATTGCTACTGAAATGCATCTGAGCGAGCGAACCATAGACGGATATCGTGAATCTTTATTCAGAAAATTTAATGTGCTAAGCCGCGTTGGACTTTGCCTTGAAGCACTGAGAAAAGAATTTGTAAAATTGTAATCATATCTATTTTTATACTAAAACTTAAACATTATGGCAACTAACGAAACCTTCTCGGTAAAAAAAACACCTTTTTACCTGTTCCTTGTATTATTAGGCTTTTTGCTGTTTTATGTGTTTGATCTTGTAAGAAATAAGAGTAACGACAGAATCCCGGACATTCCTACAAAAGCCGGTCCGATACCAGAAAAAACGGCTAAGGAATACATAAACAATTATATTACCTCCCAGGACTCGCTTGGTGATGCCTATAAATTAATTACCGAAAGCGGCGAAACATTGCGCGGATTCTGGCTGTCAAAAAAAACGCTGGAAAGTATCGATAGCATGATAAAAAAAACAGATAAAGGCGCTGCTGTTGTGGGATATAGTATTTATTTTGGTAAAGTGAGCCCTTATTCAAAAGATAAAAGACAGGCGCTTAACCTTGTTGTAAGAGGTGCAGTTCCCGCTATAAAAGGAACTACCACTATGCAGAAAAGGAATAATGTAGCCGGCTACCCTCTTGGTGATATTATGGATGAAGGCGGTTATTTTGACTCTATAGAGCCTTGCCCTGTAAATTGTGGAGATTAAGAGATTCTTTTTAGTTTTTATGTCAGGCAGATTTTTAATATATCTTATTATCTTATTTATAATTATCCTTATCGGGCTATTTAATTTTAAAAAGTTAAATAGCCCTTTTAAGATTTTAACTGTATTTATCCTAATAACATTCATAAGCGAATCTTTAAGTCGTTTCTTTGCGAAAGAATACCGTAATAGCTCCCCGGTATATCCCGTTTATTTTTCCTTACAATACTTTTTTCTTACAGCATTCTACAGTTTTTATCTCAAAAATAGCAGGACTATTATCGCATGGTCCTGGCCGGTAGTTCTTTTGATATTTTTTATCAATGCTGTTTTTTTTCAAACCGTCTGGCAATTCCCGTCAAATAATATACTTATATCATATCCTGTTTATGTGCTATGCTCGCTATTATTATTTAAAAATATGCTGCTTAAGATTGAGGAAGCGCCATTATTAAAGCAAGAGCTGTTCTGGTACAATACTTCCAGCCTGTTTTTGTATTTATTCACATTTTTTTGCTGGAGCTTTTTTAATATACTTGTAAGGAATAATAAAGTAGCTACCTTAAATAGTATAATCTACTACCTGGTTATACAAAATTATATTATCACAGGTATTGCTATTTATATGAACAGCCGGCGTAATAAAAAAGTGACAAATGCAGGATAATATTTCCGAGATATATGTTTTTATTATAACGGGTATCCTGTTGTTTGGCATACTTGCAGGCTTTATTATCTTCTTTGTTATTACTTATTATAAAAAGCAGCAGGAAAATACTAAAGAGAAACATTTACTGCAAACAAAATTTAATGAGGACCTGCTGACCAGTACTATTGAAATACAGGAAAAAGCTTTTGATGACATCAGCAGGGAATTACATGATAATATCGGGCAGCAGTTATCAGCCGCATCCATTTATCTTAATCTTTCGCTGCAGGAGAAAGATAACGCAGGTAATACAAAGCTTCAGTCGTGCAGGGATATTATTACCGACAGCCTGCAGGACCTGAGGCATATATCCCAGACTTTGTTGGGTGAAAAAATAAGAACAACAGGTATTATTCATTCTGTTAAGCTGGAAATAGACAAAATAAATAAACTGGGTATATGTACAGGAACACTCAAAACAACAGATATGCCGGTTTCCCTCGATCCTAAAAAGGAAATTATTTTATTCAGGATTATACAGGAAGCTATTAGCAATGCTACCAAACATGCGCCAGGCTGCAATATTGAAATCTCCATAGACCCGCAGCCCGATAGCCTGAAGGTATCTGTCAAAGATAATGGCAAAGGCTTCCTGCCGGAAAGCATTCAGGAATCGGGTATTGGTTTGATGAATATGAAAAGCAGGGCAAAAACCATTGGTGCAAGCTATGAGCTTAAAAGTGCTGAAGGAACAGGCACAACAATTGACATAAGCCTGGGCTATTAAAAAACATGCAAGCTTTTTTTTGAGCAGATGATTCCGTTTGCTATCTTTATCAAACCATGACGGTGCGTTTCAAAATTAAATATCCGGTAACCCTTTGTGCATTCCTGTTTTTTTTCAGCAAGACATTTGCTCAGCAGGTTGATTTTTCTGTTGATTCCAACTCTTATTTGCCACAGGTATTCTACAAAACATTTAACCGGGATTTACCTATATATAATGGCAGGCTTTTCAGCGGCTATCCCTCGGGCATCAAGGGTACGGCATTCTTCAACGATATACAAAAGGAAATAGGTACAGCTGTTTATGATGGTATAGCATATAAGAATCTGCCATTGATCTACGATGTCAATACCGATGAGTTGATTGTACGCAGTGATGATAACCTGCCCTATGTCCTGTTCAGTGACAGGGTATCGGCATTTACTTTCCGCGATTTTACTTTTATAAGAATTGACAATGGTATCCTTCCTAAAGGGTTTTACCAGGTACTGGAGCGGGGTACGCTGACATTTCTTTGTAAAAGGCAGAAAATAATAAAGGAATCCATAGTAGGCATGAGCCTTGAACGCGATTTCCTGGTTACAGATAAATTTTATGTATTGAAAGATAACAAATTTTATCCTGTCACATCCAGGAAAACATTTTATAAAACAATTAAAGAAAAAAAGCAGTTGGTTGCAAAAGCGCTAAGGTCCAGGAATATAAAGTTTAAGAACGATCCGGAGGCTTTTATAACAACAGGCATTCACATTTACAACCAGCAACGATAAATGCGAGCAGCACTATACCTTTTCCTATCCGTACTTTTGGCAATATCCTGCCAGAACTATTGCAGTGCCCAAAATCTACCGGCTGTTTCGGGCAGGTATGAACAAACAGCAGCCGAAGACTTTTTTAAGGACCTGGAAAAACAAACCGGGTTCTACTTTTATTACGATACCACTCAGCTCGATTCTTTATATATAAATATACTTATAGAAAAAGAGCCGCTTGATGTGGCATTAGGCAAAGCGCTCCAGCCTACCCTGCTAAAATCAGGCATAGATGCCGCTGAAAAAAAAGTGTATATTACCAGCAGGATGGCTATGCTTACAGCTTTACCGGCTGGTTTTTATACTAAAACAGGTATTACAGGAGCAACTGCTGATATTACAGACTACGGTTTTGATAGCAAAGCCCGGAAAGCTATTGCCGAAAATAAAATACATGAAATTGGTAATAAAAATACCCCCTATAAACCTACCGCAATTTTGAGCGGGATAGTAAGAAGTGCCCGTACGGGGGAACCGTTTCCAAATGTTTCAATCCTGGTAGATGATACCTATTCTGTTATCTCAGATACTTACGGAAACTACTCTATCAATATGCCGCCGGGCAAACACGTGCTGCATATCATTGGCTTTGGTATAAGAGAAACCCGTTTAACTCTGCAGGTTTATGCTGACGGCAGAATGGATATAGACTTACAGGAGCAGATACCAACACTTAAAGAGGTAGTAGTATCATCTGTACGTACAAGAAATGTAAGGAACCTCCAGATGGGAGTTTCGCGCTTATCTATTGATGAAATAAAAAGAGTGCCTACTGTTTTTGGTGAAACAGATATTTTGAGGGTGATCACTACTTTACCGGGTGTAAAAACAGTAGGTGAAGCCAGTACAGGCTTCAATGTAAGAGGGGGATCGGCTGATCAAAACCTTATACTGTTTAACGAAAATACGATTTACAATCCTTCGCATTTTTTTGGGATGTTCTCAGCTTTCAATCCAGAGATTGTAAAAGACGTGGAATTATATAAGAGCTCTGTTCCGGCAAAATACGGTGGAAGGCTTTCATCAGTTTTAGATATCAACAGCCGGGAAGGAAATAAAAAGAAAATATCCGGTTCGGCCGGTATAGGGCTTGTCACCAGCCGGTTACAGCTCGAAGGGCCAATCGTAAAAGACAAAACCTCTTTCATTTTTGGAGGCCGTACCACTTATGCCAACTGGCTTATAGACCTGTTACCGGATGAGTATGACAAAAGCAGGGCTTCGTTCCAGGATCTCAATCTGGGTATTACCCATAATATAGACAGTAATAACAATATCTACTTCAACGGGTACTACAGCCGCGATCAGTTCAAGCTGAATCAGGATACTACTTATGGCTATGACAACCGTAACTTTTCTTTAAAATGGCAACACCGTTTCTCAAAAAGGTTGCAGGGCGAAATAATAGGTGGTTACGATTATTATAAATATGATATCAGGAGCGGAGAAAATTATGTAAATGCCTTTAAATTATTCTTTGATATCAGGCAGTACTTTGGAAAGATCAATTTTGTATATTATCACAGCCAGAAGCATGGCTTTGATTTTGGATTGAATACTGTAGCCTATAAATTGCGGCCCGGCACTTTTGAACCGCTCAATTCCAATTCACTGGTAAGGCCTGACACTGTTAATACAGAAAGGGCACTGGAAAATGCTTTATATGTTTCCCACCGCTTCACTCCTACCAATAAACTGTCTTTTACAACCGGTTTGCGATATTCGCTCTACTCCTTCCTGGGACCTCAATCCGTTAGCTATTATGCCGCAGGCCAGCCTATGACTGATGATACCCGGCAAAGCACCATACAATATGCCAAAGGAAAATTTATTAATAATTATCACGGACCAGAAATAAGGTTTACCTTACGATATGCCTTTACGCCTGATTTTTCAGTAAAGGCGGGTTACAATACACAAAGGCAGTACATACACCTGCTGTCTAATACAACAGCCATCTCACCCACTGATATATGGAAACTAAGCGATCCTAATATCAGACCGCAACAAGGTGACCAGATATCTCTGGGCTTGTATAAAAATTTTCGTTCCAATACTATTGAAACATCTGTTGAAGCTTATTATAAAAATATCAAAGACTATCTTGATTATAAGCCGGGCGCTAACTTATTCATGAATCATAATATTGAAACAGATGTTATAAGAACAAAAGGTAAAGCTTATGGTATTGAGCTGTTAATCAAAAAGCCTGTAGGCAAGCTTAACGGCTGGATAGGCTACACCTATTCCCGTATCCTGTTAAGATCAGCCGAAACAGGTTTGGGCAGTATGGTAAATGGTGGTGACTTTTACCCTGCTAATTATGACAAGCCGCATGATTTTATCCTTGCCGGAAATTTTCGTATAAACCATCGCTTTAGCCTTTCCTTAAATTCAGCTTACAGCACCGGACGGCCTATAACCTATCCTATAGGCAAGTTTTATTATGAAGGTGCGGAACGTGTTTTATATTCCGACAGAAATCAATACCGTATCCCCGATTATTACCGTACAGATTTTGCAATGAACATAGATGGAAACCATAAAGTACATCAAAAAACACATAATTCATGGACCATTGGTGTGTACAATATGCTGGGCAGGCGAAATCCCTATTCTGTGTACTTTGCCACCGAAGGCGGACGTGTGAACGGGTACCAGCTATCTATTTTCGGAAGCGCCATACCTTTTATCAATTATAATATCCGTTTTTAAAATGTCTAAAATATTTAATATAATCTGGATATTCCTGCTGCCGGCTTTTTTTACCGGCTGTAAAGACAAATATTTCCCTGAAATACCATCTACAGAAACCAATTTCCTGGTTGTGGAAGGAGTTTTAAATGCAGGCAATGAACCTACTACCGTAAGAATTACAAGAACGTATGACATAAACGGGAACATAGGCAATTTACGTGGAGAGACCAATGCCGTTGTAACGGTTGAAGGCAACGACAATTCAAGCAGGCCATTAACTATGGCTGATGCCGGTACTTACCAAAGCAGCAACCTGGCTTTATCAGCAAATAATGAATACAGGTTAAGGATCAAAACCATGGATGGCAAAGAATACCTTTCCAGCTATGTAAAAGTGAAGACTTCTCCCGAGATTGACAGCGTCAGCTATAAGCCGCAGGATGGCAACATGCAGCTATACGTGAATACGCACGACCCGGCAAATAATACCCGCTACTATAAATGGAGCTATGAAGAAACCTGGGAAATCAATAGCTATTATTACTCCACGATTATTTATGATGCCAATGAACCCAAATTAATAAGAGAAAGAGAACCATCGGAGTATATATTCCGTTGCTGGAAATATAGTAAATCAGGTAAGATACTCTTTGGAAGCTCTGCTCAACTTACCTCCGACGTAATCTTTGAACAACCAATAAACAGGATACCCGGTGGTGATGAGCGTTTATCAGTAAGATACAGCATTCTTTTAAAACAATATGCCCTGGATAAGGATGCTTACGAATTCTTTGACCTGATGAAGAAGAATACAGAATCCTTAGGTAGTATTTTTGATGCGCAACCTTCTGAAATACGGGGAAATATTAAATGTGTTAATAATCCTGACGAAATAGTGATTGGCTATGTATCAGCGAGCACTGTTACCCAAAAACGAATATTTATCAACCGTCCTTCGGGATGGAATTTCAGACAGCTGTGCGATACCAGGCTGATAACACCTGACAGTGTACGTTATTATATGGCTAAGGGCGATTTCATTCCTATAGTGGAAGAACCGAGAATGGGTTCTCTTATTTCCGATTATTTGTCGTCTACTCCTGTATGTGTGGACTGCAGGGAAAGAGGGGGCAATCTTCAGAAGCCTGCTTATTGGTAAACAAAATTATTGAAAAGAGCATGTTGAATAAATGGACATACATAAAACACGGGTTGAGTAGTATAGTTTTATACATACTTGTAGCGGTATGTATGGAAAGCAGGGCACAAACAACTTCATCCTTCCAGCCGGTTAAAGAAGAAAGCGTATCTGTACATACAGATAAGCCCTCCTACCTGGCTGGTGAAATAATATGGTTTAAAGCTTTTTTGAAAGCCGGAACCGATGCTGTTACTACCAATTTCAACAGCAGTATACTATATGTTGAATTATTAAATAACGAAGGAACCCCGGTTGCACAGGCAAAAACACACCTTACCAATGGTTCTGGTGACGGAAGTTTCTATTTACCTTTAAACCTTTCTACGGGAGTGTACACACTTACTGCCTATAGTACAAAACTCAAAAACGCCGGCTCCGGATACTTCTTCTACAAAAAAATCACGGTCATCAATACTATCAGGAACAGCGCCTCAACGGATTCTTTGTCAAATGGAGCTGCTGTTGTTAATTTCTTTCCTGAAAGCGGTGCCATGCTGCACAATGTGCCGGCAAAAATAGGCCTGCAGGTTACAGAAACCCGCACAAACAGGCCTCTTGAAAATATTAACGGGTATATTATCGAAAATAAAAAAGATACAGTTGCCAGCTTTCTAACAGGCCGGCTGGGCCTTGGACAATTCACTTTTACACCTAAAGCAGACAGGCAATATGAATGTATCTTAAAATACCCGGGACCAACCGGCATTGTCCAAACACTTCCTTCAGTTAAAAATACAGGTTACCACTTGTCGGTAACGGAAGAAACAGACAAATACAGGATAAATATAGCATCCGCCCAGACTGCGTCCGGCACAGTTTCGCTTTTAGTTAAGCCGGTAAACGGTTTAACTGTTTCAAACAACTTCGTGATTCATTCTGGTAAGCAAAGTATTGATATAGAAAAGTCGGGGCTAGAGACCGGGCTCAGCTACGTGATACTGTTAGATAACAACAATCAAACAGTAGCCGAACGTTTAATTTTCAAACCCGGACGTACCGCAATCCAAAAGCTGCAGCTTACTACCGATAAAACGGTTTACTCACCCCGGGAGAAAATGAATATCAGTATTTCCGGCAATAACGCATCCTCAATCATTAAAGGTTCTGTTTCTGTTAGTTATTCCCCCGCAAATGGTGTCACTCCCTGTGAAGACCTGGCCAGCTTATTAAGCAATGGTTCCTATAATGCATCTGAAATTGAAAATTTACTTTTGGTATATGGTCCGGATAATTTTACTATAGCCTCCAAGGCTGGTAATCTTGTACCTGAGTACGATGGCCATATAGTAACTGCCCGGGTTACCAGCCTGTGGAACGGGCAACCTGCACCGGGCATAAGATGTGCGCTTTCTATACCATCTGCCATTCCTTTTGGCTTTTATTTAGGCACCAGCGATACTGCCGGTATTGTAAGGTTTAATGTAAAAAAATACTATGGCTCCGGTAATGTCATTGTAAAAACTTTATCTGAAAAAAATTCTGCAGATTATAAGGTGGAACTGATGGATCCGTTTGCCGGTTTTACAGCCCGCAATGCTTCTGCTAACAAGGTATGGCTGAATGTAGCAGACAGTTCCGATCTTTTAAGAAGAAGTATTGCAATGCAGGTAACCAACAGCTATTATCCCGAACAGATCAATATATTTCAGGCACCGGCTTTTAAAGACACATTGCCCTTTTTTGGTAAAGCGGAGTTTAGTTACCTTTTGGACGATTATAAGCGCTTCTCCACCATGGAAGAAGTGTTGAGGGAATATGTAACCAATATTAATGTTTCGATCCGTAATTCAAAACTCAGGATGACCATTTTTGACGAAAAATATGGCAATATTTATGATAACAATATACTGGTATTGCTTGATGGAGTACCGCTTTCAGACTATAACAGCATTTTCAGCTATGATCCTTTAAAAGTGAAAAAGCTGGACGTAGTGCCCAGAAGGTACCTTCTGGGAAATGCTGTGTTTTCAGGTATTGCCAGCTTTGAAACTTATGATTCCAGGTTTGACGCTTTTGATCTTGACCCCGCAACTGTTTCGGCAGCGTATGACGGGCTGCAGCTAAACAGGGAATTTTTCCTTCCCCGGTATGACAACAATTATAAAGGAGACCCAAGGCTTCCCGACTATAGAACTACGCTGCTATGGAAGCCAGATATTACATTAAAAGGGAACAGCGCAAATATCATTGAAGCATCCTCTTCCGATTTTAAAGGAAGATATAAAGTGGTGTTTAACGGCATGTCTGAAGAAGGTACCCCATTTTACAGCGAGACTACTTTTGAAATAAAATGATCTCTTAAAACGCCTGGGCCAGTATATTTTTTAATTGTCGCACTTTTTCTTCATCTATGCTGTAATGATTATTTTCTTCATTTTCCTCAAATGCAGGCGGGAAAAAATTCATAACACTTTTTTTAAGCTCGCGTAATGAAGTATGGAACTCATGGCATTTTGTTTGCGCTGCCAGTGACAATATATTAGCATCTCTTACCCCACTGCCGGGCATTATGACAATTCTACCGTTCGCTATTAAGTTCAATTCAGATATCAGCCCCGCTCCGTCTGGAGCATTCAGCTCCTGTCCGCTCGTTAATATTCGTTCACAGCCAATATTAATTAAATCTTCCAGGGCCTTAAAG
Organism: Niabella sp.; assembly: GCA_027493055.1. Classification (GTDB taxonomy): domain Bacteria; phylum Bacteroidota; class Bacteroidia; order Chitinophagales; family Chitinophagaceae; genus Niabella. The sequence continues at coordinate 13,129 of JAPUDO010000063.1, forward strand.
GGTGCTGCGCACCTGTCAAAAGCCCGGTGAAAAGTTACACCCAGCGGACTTACCGCTTCCACAATTTTTGCTGTCCGCTCTATATCTATAGTAGCATCTTTATGCAGAAATCCAATTACTACGCCATCGCAGCCCAGCTCCTTGCACATCAAAGCATCCTGGTACATGCAATCATATTCTTCATCGGTATAAAAAAAATCACCTCCTCTTACACGAATAATAGGATATATTTTTACATCAAAGCTTTCACGGCATTTCTTTATAACTCCGTATGACTGTGTAGTTCCGCCTTCGCCCAGGTTTGCACAAAGCTCTATCCGGTCTGCACCGCCGGCAACAGCATTTCTGGTTGATTCAAAATCAGATGTTGCAATTTCCAATGTAAATGTCTGATCCAAAGTTCATGATTTATAGGTGAGTGAGAATGGGCTAATGATAATCCGGTATCAACATTGAAATAGATACCAGATGGTTTGTGCAGACACAAACCACGGCAGCGCCCCGGTCAGTGTCAACACTGACCGGAAAAGTAATATGGGCTTTAATTAAAGCAATATTATCCTTTATATTTTTCAAATTCATATCTTTTGATAAATTCTTCATATTCTTCAGCGAATGTTTTTTGAGTTACTTTATCACTTGTTTTGATTGGTAAGCGTTCCCCCAAAATGAGCATTAACCATCTGCCTAACTAAACCAGCTCTTGGCCTCTACTAATCTTTCGGTAGTGGCGGTCTTAAGTGCATAGCTGAATCCTTTATGAATAGCACAGGAGCCCACTACCCCGTTTTTATTAATAGCCAGAAAAGCCACCTGTATTTTTTTAGCGTCATCGCCTTTAATTTTTACGATCCGCTCTATTACTTTCTGGCAGGCCAGCTCCGGCCCAAAGCCCTGGCGCATATACTCCACCACGCTATGCGAACCGGCCACTCTTATAACATCCTCTCCCTGTCCGGTTGCGGTACAGGCCCCAACTTCACCATCTACATAAAGTCCGGCACCTATAATAGGCGAATCGCCCAGGCGGCCGCGCATTTTAAAGCCCATGCCGCTGGTAGTACAGCTTCCTCCTAAATGCCCGTTGGCATCCAGGGCCACCATACCTATGGTATCATGGTTCCATTCCCCGTTTATTTGTGAAGGAGCAAAAGGCCCATGCCCTTTATTTTCTGTATTCTCCCTGTTGATTTGTGGTTCATATTTCGAGGTTTTCTTCCATTTCTCATACTCTTTTTTTGCATCCTCAGAAAGTTCCTGCGGTTCCAATGGAAACCCTTCGGCCAGTGCAAATTGCTGTGCGCCGCTTCCCACCAGCATTACATGCGGCGTTTTTTCCATCACCCGGCGGGCTACAGATATAGGGTGCTTAATACGCTCTAAAAATGCCACGCTTCCGCAATTAAACTGGTGATCCATAATACAGGCATCCAATGTAACAAAGCCATCCCGGTCAGGATTAGCGCCCAAGCCCACACAGCAGTTGAGCTCACTTTCTGTAACCATCACCCCTTTTTCAACGGCATCCAATGCGCTGCCGCCTTTACCCAGCACTTCCCAGGCGCCTTTATTAGCCCTTAAGCCGGCATCCCAGGTAGCCACCACAACCGGGGCGCTTACCTTAACAATACGCTGAGAACGGGCTTTCTCTGTAAAAGCGGCAGCAATGCCTGTTAAAGCTCCTAATTGTAAAAAATGCTTACGGTTCATCGTCACGGGTTTATAAACCGAAAATAAGATTTTAAACAGAAGCATGTGCCTCGATTTCCAATAAGTTCAAAACTTTTAAGAACAAATGTTTTATTTCGCTGTTATTTTCTAAACTTTATTAAATGAATATCGAAATAATATCGGGAAGCCCCAGGAAAGAAAGCCTGACAGTACGCGCGGCTTATGCAGTTCAAAAATGGTTTCAGAAAAACTCAACACACCATGTTGGTATTATTGATTGCAGGGAATACCAGCTGCCCTGGGTAGAAAGGGTCTTTAATTCTATTGATAATACTCCTGATGAATGGAAACCTTTATTTGAACGTGTTTTTAAAGCAGATGCTTTCATTTTTGTTACACCTGAATATAATGGCAGCTACTCTCCTTCCCTTAAAAACCTGGTAGACCATTTCCCTAAACAATTGCACAAAACCCTGGGCGTGGTTACAGCATCTAACGGCGGTTTCGGGGGTATGAGAGCCGCCCAGCAATTGATTTTATTAGGCGCCGGGTTATTTACAGTAGTTTGCCCGCAAATGCTTATCATACCTGCTATCGATAAAAAAATTGACGCGAACGGGGATTTAACAGACCCTGCCTTTGAAAAAAGTATCCACAATTTTGCCTCCGAGTATTTATGGCTGGCTGAAAAGATCGCAAAACCATAAATAATATTAAGCGCCATAATATTCAGTATATGAAATCAACCGTTGAAGAAATACGGGAACGCTTTGATAATGATGTAGCACGTTTTTCTAATGTTGAAACCGGTCAGCAGTCTACTATCGACGCTGCGATTTCCCTGGAGCTGATCACCGAAGCGGCTAAATGCATCGCTCCGGGCGCAACGCAGTTATTAGATATAGGATGTGGCGCGGGTAACTATACTTTGAAAATGCTGGATAAGCTGCCCGGCCTCAGCTGTACACTGGCAGATCTCAGCCAGCCCATGCTGGACAAGGCTTATGAAAGAGTAACAGCACAAACAGGCAATGTAGTGCATATATACCAGGGAGATATCCGGGAAATAGCTTTGCCTGAAAATCATTTCGATATCATTTTAGCCGGGGCTGTTTTGCATCATTTACGTGATGATGCCGATTGGATATTCGTTTTTCAAAAATTATATACCCTGCTTAAACCAGGTGGCTGTTTAATGATAAGCGACCTGGTAACCCAGGATAATGAGTCACTGAACAATTATACCTGGAATCAATACGGAAACTACCTGCAAAACCTCGGCGGTAAAGAGTATCGTGAAAAAGTACTGGATTACATTGAAAAAGAAGATTCTCCCCGCTCTGTAACCTACCAGTTAAACCTGATGCAGCAGGTAGGATTCAGTAAAGTGGAAATCTTACACAAAAACCTTTGCTTTGCTGCTTTTGGTGGTATAAAGTAAGCTCGCACTTATACTCTGAGCATTGAATTATTGCATATTGAATATTTAATATTCAACAATCAATGCTCAACTTTCAATACTCATTGATAACATCAACCGTTTAAATAACCGACTTCAACTTCGGCCTTCTGACTTTCCGGTTCCGGACTCCTGCTTACTGCCCCCCATTCATTCTTTCCATAAACCGGTCCAGGCTCTTCCGGGCGCTTTTCTGCACCTTTCCTTTCATAAAACCCGTCCAGCCCAGCAGCGTTCCCTTTAACCCAAATGCCTGTGCCAGCCATGTACTAAGCCTGAAGCCATCACTATGCTCAATGATCTTCCCATCATTGATCTTCATAAATGCTTTTATATGGTTGGTCACCCTTTTACCTGTGCCGCTGAATGTGTAGGAAGCTACCCATTTGCAGGTTATATATTCATGATCTATTTCTCTAATATCATCAAAAGTTAAAATGAGGTCTGTGGCATTGGTACATAACATTTGCCACATAGCCCTCACTTCAGGTCCTTCCAGTAATCCAAATACCGGGTCGCTAAAAATAATATCATCTGCATAGCAGCTATTCATGGTTTCAAAGTCCCTCCGGCTGAATGCCTCATAAAATTTTTCAACTATTTGCTTATTTGTCATTTCAACTTTTTTTTAAGCAATCGTTTGCACTGTATTTCTGTCACATCGGTATTATAAAAATACCTATCTTGGCATTTCATAAAAAATAATCTTTGCTATGCTCAAATCAGTTTCATTTTTATTTACCATGCTGGCATGTTGTCACTTTTTAACAGCTCAGAAAGTAAATATTATTCCCCAACCCACAAGCATTACAGAAAGGGCTGGTACATTTACTATAAAGCGTAATACTGTTATTGTTGCCGGTACCAAAGATGAAATAAAATCAGCAAACTTTTTAAACGATTACCTGAATAGCTATTACGGCTTTAAACTTCCTGTAAAATCTTCAGGCAATAAAGGTATCATTATTACCGCTGCAAATACCGGGAAAGACGAATATACTTTAGATGCAGGTAAGAAAGCCATTATTATAAAAGGAAGCTCTGCCCCTGGCGCTTTTTATGGTGTGCAAACGTTAATACAGCTGCTCCCTCTACAAAAGTCAACAGCGCTTACCGTTCCTGCAGTGAGCATTGCTGATGCTCCTGCTACCCAGTACAGAGGCTTACACCTGGACGTAAGCCGGCATTATTTTCCTGTTGATTTTTTAAAAAAATATATTGATTTCCTGGCGCTTCATAAAATGAACTATTTCCACTGGCACCTTACCGATGACCAGGGCTGGCGTATTGAAATAAAGAAATATCCGGAGTTAACAAAAGTAGGTGCCTGGCGTAATGGTACTATTATAGGAAAGTTTCCCGGCACCGGCAATACCAACCAGCGCTATGGTGGTTTCTATACCCAGGAGGAGGCTAAAGAAATAGTGAAGTATGCAGCAGACCGGTTTGTTACTGTTATCCCTGAAATAGAAATGCCCGGACATGGAAGCGCAGCTATTGCCGCTTATCCTTTCTTAAGCTGCTTTCCTGAAAAATCTTCTTTTGAATTTTTTAAAAGAGCGGGAAATAAAGCTCAGAACTGGGCTGGCGCTACTACAGGTAAAACTGTAATGCAGAGCTGGGGTGTATATGATGATATTTTCTGCGCGGGGAAAGAAAGCACTTTTGAGTTCCTGGAAAATGTGTTAGATGAAGTACTGCCGCTGTTCCCTTCTAAAATTGTACATATAGGCGGTGATGAAGCACCAAAGAAAAACTGGGAGCAATGCCCTCTTTGCCAGAAGAGAATTAAAGAGCTTAATATAAAAGGAGATAAGAAACATAAGGCCGAGCATTACCTGCAAAGCTATTTTGTGCAAAGAATGGAAAAATATCTTAACGGAAAAGGAAAAACACTGTTGGGCTGGGACGAGATACTTGAAGGCGGGCTGGCTCCTAACGCATGGGTAATGAGCTGGCGCGGTGAAAGCGGTGGTATTGAAGCAGCTACTGAGCAACATAACGTGATTATGACCCCCAACTCTTATGCTTATTTTGATCATCAGCAGGTAGCAAAGGATGATTCACTGACCATTACCAATAATGACGGAGGCTTTCTGCCTATCAAAAAAGTATATGGCTGGAAATTGATGCCGGAAAAACTTGGAAAGGAGTATCAGCAATATATACAGGGAGGTCAGGCTAATTTATGGACTGAATATATTACTAACTCCGCAAAAGTTGAGTATATGCTCTTCCCCCGTGTGGCTGCGCTTTGCGAGTCTTTATGGTCACCACAGGATAAAAAAGACTGGGACGGCTTCAGCAAACGACTGGAAACACAGAAAAAGCGATACGATTTGTGGGGTATCAATTACTACAGCAAATAATAATAATGAGCTAAATGTTACCTGAATTACTTAAATAAATAAACTAAAAAATCAATTTATATACTTATGAGCAAGAAACAGGATACTATTGGTAAATTAGACAGCCTTGAAAAAATAAACGTTGATATTTTCGCGGATGTAAAAGCCGGATCATTGGCTATTGCCCAAACCATTGCTAATCTCATTCGTAAGAAACAAGCTCAAAATCAGCCCTGCGTTTTAGGCTTAGCCACAGGTTCCAGTCCCAAAACCCTTTATGCCGAACTGGTTCGTATGCATAAGGAAGAAGGATTAAGCTTTAGTAATGTAATTACTTTCAACCTTGATGAATACTATCCCATAAGCAAAACAGCGCCGCAGAGTTATAACAGCTTTATGAACGCGCATTTATTCAGCCATGTTGATATTAATCCGGAAAATATTCATATCCCCAATGGAGAGATTGCAAAAGATGATATTAAAGCAGCCTGCACCGAATACGAAAAACAAATAGAAGCTGCAGGCGGCATTGACCTGCAAATATTAGGTATAGGAAATAACGGGCATATTGGTTTTAATGAACCTGGCTCCGGTATCTATACCAAAACCCGGCTGGTAAACCTTAGCAACAATACCAGGCTGGCCAATGCCTACGAGTTTGCCAAAGTATCTGAAGTACCGCGCATGGCCATTACTATGGGTATTGGTACTATCATGAAATCTAAACAGATCATACTGATGGCCTGGGGTCCGGCAAAAGCTATGGCAGTGAAAAAAGCCGTGGAAGATGAGGACTCAGAACTGGTTCCGGCATCGTTCCTTCAAAACCACGACAATGTGAGCTTTGTGATTGATGAAGCGGCAGCAGCACAGTTAACCCGCTTTAAATCGCCCTGGCTTACAGGTGAGTGCGAATGGACACCTAAAATGATCAGGAAGGCAGTAGTTAATATGGCACTTCAGTTGGGTAAAACCGTTTTAAGCCTTACCAACGAGGATTACAATGATAACGGTTTAAGTGATTTGCTGGTAGAAAAGGGAGATGCTTATGAAATAAACCTTGAAGTGTACTATATGCTTCGCGATAGTATTACCGGCTGGCCCGGCGGTAAGCCTAATGCAGTGATCCCCGGACATCCTGAAAGGTCTGAGCCCTATCCAAAACGTGTGATTATCTTCTCTCCTCACCCGGATGATGATATCATAAGTATGGGCGGTACTTTCCTGCGCCTGCATGACCAGGGGCATGATGTTCATGTAGGTTATCAAACATCAGGTAACATTGCTGTAACTGATGAGTTTGTAACCCGCTTTTTAGATTTTGCTGTTGGCTTTAACGAAATAGCCGATATCAATTCAGAAATACCCGGACAAATCCTCGGCGAAGCCAAAAAATATATTGCTGAGAAAAAGCCCGGACAGGTTGATACTGCTACCATCCGCGCAATTAAAGGCCTGATAAGAAGAGGCGAGGCCAAAGCTACCTGTAATTATGTGGGTATTAATCCTCAGAATATACATTTTCAAAACCTGCCTTTTTATGAAACAGGCACTATTGAAAAAAATCCATTGGGAGAAGAAGATGTACAGATCACTGTTGATCTGTTACGTGAAATAAAACCACACCAGGTTTATTGTGCCGGTGATTTTGCAGATCCGCACGGAACTCACCTGGTTTGTTTTAATGCGGTACTGAAAGCATTGCAGCGTATTAAAGCTGAAGGTGATGAGTGGATCAACGATTGCTGGTTATGGTTGTATAAAGGGGCATGGCAGGAATGGGATATTGAAGATATTGAAATGGCCATCCCTATGAGCCCATCGCAGGTGTTAAAGAAGCGTTTTGGCATTTTCATCCACCAGTCGCAAAAAGACAGTGTGCCCTTCCAGGGAAGTGATGACCGCGAATTCTGGCAACGGGCAGAAGAGCGCAATGTCGCTACTGCAAAGATCTATGCAGATCTTGGTCTTACCCATTACGCTGCCATGGAAGCCTTTGTAAGGTGGCACTATTAGTTTTATAATAATATTTTTTATCTGAAGCTGTCTTTTGGGGCAGCTTCTTTTTTTGCGTTGTTTTAAGTATTTTCAGGAAAAACAGCATGGCCCCAAAACAGCATACCACTAATTATACCAATACCTTTATTGAGGTAGCAGAAGACTGCCCGGCAGCAATGGCCGAAGTGCCAAAATCTAAAGGAAGTGTAAAAACGGCAGCGCTGTTACAATATGAAATGATAGCAAAGCACCTTTATAAGTTCACGTCTGATGATGTATTATTTCTTGTATATGCAACAAAGAATGACCTTACCCGGGCAGCGCACAAAAATGCCGGGTAGGTATTTTTTTCCAAAGGTCAACCTTGCTTCAGAGCCTCACCACTGACCAAGCGATATGGTTTTGGCGTACATGCAGACGAAAAAGGTAAAATTGCTTTATATGGCAGGGAAACAGAGGCGTATAAAAAACTGGCAGCAGCCCCTGATATAAAAAAAGTAAAAGCGATGCGCAGCTCTAAGAAATGAAATTTTCCATCAGTCAGGAAATCCCAGGTATTTTAGAAAATATCAGGCAATTCTTTGCAATGAATATTCCCTACAGAACAGTAAAAAAAATCTCCTGAACTAATATTAGCGCAGGAGATTTCTTAGTAAAACAAGGTTCTTCTATTTCAGCTCAACTTCTGCCAAAACAGGAAAATGATCTGAAGGAAATTTACCAAAATAAGTGTCGGTTAATATCCCCCACCTGCTGGAGGTAAATTGTTTTGTCATAAAGATATGATCGATAACTTCTGTCCCTCGTGGTGTTCTAAAACCATTGGCAGAAGAATTGTTGGCGTAAGGGAATTTAACGTTTGCATACGCATCGGTTAACAGGTTAGAAGTAGCTAAATGCAGGTACCATTCACTCCTCCTGCCTCCGTTGAAATCGCCGGTTAGCAGCACGGGACTATTGCCAGCTATTTCAGTGATTTTTTTCAGGATCAGTACACTACTCTCGCGGCGGGCTATAACACCCTGGTGATCGTAATGCACGTTGAAAGTATAGAATTTCTTTCGGGTTTTCCTGTCTTCAAGGTACACCCACGAGCAGATCCTGTTGCAGCAGGTAGCATCCCAGCCTTTACCCGGTTTGTCAGGTATTTCTGATAACCAGAAATCACCGCTTTTTAATAATTTAAACCGGTCTTTTTTAAAAAAGATAGCGGAATGTTCCCCTGCATCTTTACCATCATCCCGGCCTTTACCATAACGGGCGTATTCCGGCAGGGCAGCGCTGATGTCTTCCAGCTGGTTCATCAATCCCTCCTGAACGCCCAGTATGTCGAAGCCATGAAAACGGATAAGGTTGGATACAACAGGCGCCCTGTCTTTCCATAAATTTCCGGTGTCGCGTGGATTATCGAAACGGATATTAAAAGTGCCTACGGTAATTTTCTGTGCATTAATGCTACAGGAGATTGCCAGTATAAATATGGCAATGGTATATGTTTTCAGATTCATTTGCTGTAATTTTTAAGAAGCTGTTTTTATTCCCAGCCCGGGTTTTGTTTTAAATTAGGATTACGCTGAAGGTCGTTCAATGGAATAGGATAGTAATAATTACGATCGTTCCATTTTCGCGAAATTTCATTCATCCATACCAGCTCGCCGGATGTACCGTTTTTCAGCAATTGTGAGTTAACGGCATTACCAATCATGGATGATACATCTACATAGGTAACGCCGCTTACACCCGGAGTAGGTCGTGTACCCTGGTAAAATGCTACGTCTTGTATACCATCTTCATTTAAATCCATAGGCGTATTTAATGCCGGAACATAAAAGCCGTTCCACTCCTGCTGCATTAATTCACCTCTTTTCCATCTTAGCAGATCGGGAAAGCGCAATCCCTCCAGGCTTAATTCAATACCACGTTCTCTTCTTACTTCTAATATAGTGGGATTGGTTATACCGGGAAAGTAATGGGCTATCAGGTAGGGATCGGCAGTGGCAGGCTTTGTGGTTAATCCACCGGTAATGCCCGCCCTTGATCTTAATGCGCCCACAGTCAATGCCCAGTCAGCATCTGTTAAGGTACCCAGCTCGGCTTTTGCCTCTGCATAGTTCAGTAATACTTCAGCGTAACGAAATAATGCTATAGCATTGGTATTTAAGGCGCCCGCATCATAATACATATCATCAAGCGTCCACTTAATAGGCTGGTATCCTGTAAAGGTATAAGAGAAAACAGGCGGCGCCGGTATCTGCTGCCCGTTGCTGATTCTTTTATAATCTCCTAAACGGATAGTTTGTTTTAACCTCAGGTCACGATTCTTTACCTCGTCTTTGAACAGCATAGTAGGATATGCGGGGTCATTGGTGAAAGGAGTACCGTCCAGTTTTAAATAAGTGTTGATAAAAGTGCGCGTGAAGCTGGCTTTGGCTCCGTAAGTACCACTGGTCCACCACCAGTTGGCTTCATTAAGCACACCCAGGTTTACATCGGCAACAGCAGCCTGTAATACTTCATTGGCTAAAGGAGTATTGCTGGTAAATACCTGGCGGTAAGAGACACCTGCCCCTCCGGCTGTATTAATAGAGAAACCGCCGTTTTTAATGATCTGATCGGCTGCTGTTGCAGCTTCGTTCAGCCATTTGGCGGCAGTGCCGGTAAGATTTAATTCTGTATGATATTTTCTGAAAGTACCTTCAAAAAGACAAACCCTCGATTTATAAGCATAGGCCACCCATTTAGTGATTGTGGTGCGGCTGGGATCATTAGCAGTCTGTATATTGGCACAGGCAAAATCAAGGTCAGCCAACACGGAGTCCATCACCAGCTCTCTTTTATCACGGCCAGCGGTTAATGCGGGATCATCAATATCCAAAGCTTTACCAATCCAGGGAACATCGCCAAAACGTTTTACTTTTTCCATATAAAAGTATGCCCTGAAATAGCGGGCTATGCCCAGGTAGTTATTGCGCACAGCCTCCGGTACTGCAGGATCATTACAGTTTTGTATGAAGTAATTGATATTCCTTAAATCATTCCAGGTCCAACCTGAACTATTATTGGCAGCAAAACCTCCTTCACGGATAAAATCCGGTACAGACCTCACTGCCAGATAATCGGACATAGCATCCTGGCTGGTTGAGTTCTTGGGAAGGAAGCCCATTCCATAAAATGAATTGGTATATAATTTTAAACCGTTTTCTGTACCAAAAACGGCCTTCTTGGACGCGGTTGATTGCGGTACCTGATCCAGCTTATCGCAGGCAGCAAAACACAGGCTGCCCAACAAAATTCCTATATAAATTTTTTTCATCTGCTTGTTTTTTTAGTGCGTTAAAACCCAATATTTAGTCCGAATGAGTAACTTTTCAATAAAGGATAATTGTAACCATCTCCGTTAGTACTGTTTGGATTCAGATCCTGGTCTGAAGGCACAGCATTTTCTACGTCAATGGTGTTTTTAACAATTTTGTACATGGGTGAATGGGTGAAAAGGTTCTCACCAGAGAAAAACACTTTTGCATTGCGTACGCCAATTCGATTTACCCATCTTGAAGGCAGGTTATATCCGAACTGAATGTTCTTCATTCGTATATATGCCACATTTTGCAGGTAACGGGTTTGAGCTACACCTAAAGTGCGGCTGGTATTATTGGAAGCTGCTCTTGACATGGTTCTTGGGAAATAAGCGTCAGTATTTTCAGGTGTCCACATATTACCCAAATGGAAAGCAGGTATGTTATTATAGGGTCTGTTATACTGGCCCCAGAACATTTCGGCTTCAGTACTTGGATACCACTGTTGTTTGCCTACACCCTGGAAGAAAACCGAGAAGAATATATTATTCCAGTCTGCGCCAAGGTTAATACCATACATATACCTGGGCGCTGAATTACCAATAATTCTTCTGTCGCCAGAGTTACCCACTTTATTTTCGCCTACATTAATAAAGCCATCACCATTCAGATCTTTTAATTTAATATCCCCCGGGAACCAAAGGCCTGACGGAGAGGCTCTCATCTGAGGATTTTGTTTAGCATGTGAAGCGATATCAGCCTCATCTATAAAGAAACCTTCCGTTTCATAACCCCATATTTCACCCAGCGTTTGCCCTTCGTAATAATCGCTTAGCAATTTATCAGGGTTATTGTACTTGTCTATTTTTGTTTTGTTATCTGATAAAGTCAGCCTTACATTATAGTTAAAAGGTTTTTCAGGGCTACCAAATTTGTCATTCCAGGTAAGAGAAAATTCCCAACCGCGGGTAGTTAAATCAGCATAGTTTCCTTTAGGCACACCGGCTCCAAATACTGCAGGGGGTGTTAGTCCGGTTGTAAACATATCAGTTGTTTTACGAACATAAACATCACCCATAAAGGTTAATCGTCCTGATAACACGGCCATATCCAACCCCAGGTTGGTAGTAGTAGAAGTTTCCCAGGTTAAACCGTCAGGTACTACAGCTGGGTTGCTGGTGATTTGAGGCCTTGCCCCATTTAAAATAACTCCCGACTGGCTGATATTGAAAATCTCCTGGAAAGCATAAGAAGCAATATTACCGTTACCCAGCGCTCCATAAGAAGCTCTGATCTTCAAATCAGAAATAGCCTTTGGGGATACATTCCAAAACGATTCTTTATTAATTCTCCAACCAGCAGATACTGAAGGGAAGAATCCATAACGTTGGTTAGCCGGGAACTTAGAAGAGCCATCATAACGGGCGTTTATTTCAAGCAGGTAGCGGTCTTTAAAAGAGTAGTTCAACCTTGAAAAGCCGCCCAAAATAGCCCACTGCTCATAACCACCACCAGTGTTAATAGACTGCCCCAATACTAAATTTAAGTCGTTGGCATCCTCAAAAATAATACCGTTACGTTGTACGGAAATACGTTTATAAGTAGATTGCTCATAGTTATAACCAGCCATCGCTTTCAGGTAATGATCGTCTCCAAAACGGTTTTCATATTCTGCGTAAATATTAGTTGCCCAATACCTTGTGTCGCGTGAATCGAATAACAGATCATTGGTAGTAGTACCTACATAAGAAGTAACTCCCTGGAAATTGCTATAAGGCACCTGCACCCGTTTTTGCTCCTTGTCATTACTCGTATTTCGGAAAGTAAAATCAGCATTTACACGAAACTTATTGTTGAAGAACTTACTTCTCAAACCTGTAATATTCCTGAATACTTCGCGGCGGGTATCAATTCCGTTTTTACCGTATATAAAATCACCAACCGTGTAAACTGCCGAAAAAGTTAAGCTGCCATCAGGATTATATATAGGCATGGTAGGGTGCCCCTCATCGCCAATATTTCTCCAGATACCGCCACCTTCACCTACGTTAATGGGATTGTGGTAATTCATAATAGAATAGTCGGTATTATTTTCAATACTTAACCAGGGAAACACCTGTACCGAGCCTCTTGCCCGTATATTTTTCATGCCATAATCATCAGAATTATACTGAAACAGGCCAGCCTGATTTAAGAGGCGACCCGAAACCAGGAAAGTTGCTTTATCGCTGCCTCCACTCACCGATAGGTTATTTTCAAAAGCAGTTGTATTTCTTTTGTACAATTCGGCATAATAATCGGTGCTGCCATAATAAGTGTATTCACCCGTTGTGGGATTTACTTCTACTGTATTGTAGGGCGCTCCCGATTCTACTCTTCTTTTAAACTCATCTAAATAAGCCTGAGAAAATTTCTGTGTTTTATTAACATTTTGCGGGAAGGCGCCATCTCCATTCACAAAGGCTTCCGAGAACATTTTTGCCCAGGTATAACCATCGGTTACTAAATCAGGCCTGACTACAGGCGATTTTGATGCAAAATTGCTGCTGTACGAAACATTGGTACGCCCTTTTACACCTTTCTTGGTAGTAATTAAAACCACACCAAATACACCTCTTGCTCCATAAATAGCCGCCGAAGCTGCATCTTTAAGGATAGAAATAGTTTCAATATCGTTAGGATTCAAAAGGCTGGGATCACCCTCAAAACCATCAATCAGGATCAGCGCACTACCACCCTGACCAATAGAAGTAGTACCTCTTATATTATAGCTTGGCGATTGTGTAGGCTTACCATCCATCATTTTCAGGTTCAGGTTAGGCAACATACCCTGTAGTCCCTGCGTAAGGTTGGTAACTGGTCTATTCTCCAGGCTTTTGGAAGATATCTGGTCTACCGAACCTGTTGCATTTTCTCTTTTTTGTGTTCCATAACCCACTACAATTACTTCTTCCAGCGCCGCACTGGCAGCGGACGTCAGGTTTATAGCAAGAGGAGCATTTTCTCCCGCTTTAACCTTATAGTTGTCAATCATTAGTGGCTGAAAGCCAATATGCGATACTCTAAAACGATAAATGGTTCCGGTAATAAGTTGCGAAAAACGAAATATACCAGCTTCATTAGTTGTAGTACTATTTTGTATAGTACTGTCTGATAAATTGATCGCCGTAATAGTTACATTAGGCATTACAACTCCAGTTTGATCACGTACGATACCTGTAATAATTGTATTCGTTTGCGTCCATCCTTTAAAGGAAATGCCCAGTAAGAGCAATAGAAAGACAGCCAGATAGCGATGTCGCTTCAGTCCAATTTTCATTGTTGATAGTTTAGTTAATTTATTGGGATTCTTATATGCGTTATTCCTTAGTTTTTTACAGAAGGTTCTTATTTTGTTTTGGGATATCTTAATTTTCCACTAACAACCCAAGCTTGTGAGATTGCCAAACTCCAGGCCGATACATTTAATAATTTTTGAATTGCAAACCTATAAACATAATTCGCTAACCAGCCGATTTGTATTTTAAGAAATTATAAACAATTGGTTAAGCGTATGTTTCGCTTATGAAACCGACATCTATAATTCAGAAAGCTATATCTTTAAGGATCGAAGCAAAGCTCATATTTATTTTAAACTTTATTTTTTGCTGATATTGTTATGCCTGAACTGACTACCCATATATCTCAAGCAGAAGAGAAACAAAGTATATTAGCAGCTATCGTTAATAATTCTGATGATGCCATTATAAGCAAAACCTTACAAGGTATTATAACAAGCTGGAACAAAGGAGCAGAAGCTCTTTTTGAATATACAGAAAGCGAAGCTATAGGTAAACATATTTCATTGATTATTCCGCCAGACAGGTATGCGGAAGAAACGCATATTATTAGCGAAATATGCAAAGGCAATAAAGTGGCACATTTTGAAACATTAAGAGTTTCAAAATCTGGAAAGGTGATTCCCATATCTTTATCAATATCTCCGGTGCTGAATGCAAAAGGTGAGATTATCGGGGCATCAAAAATTGCCCGAAATATTTCTGAGAAAATTAAAATACAGCAGGAGAAAGATCAATTATACAATGAAATCAAAGTATTAAGTAATAAAAAAGATGAATTTATTGCAGCCGTAACCCACGAGTTAAAGACGCCCGTTACAGCATTAAGCGGATCTTTGCAAATTTTGAAAAGGTATATTTCTTTGGAAGAAAAAGGTCTTTTAATTGTTGAGCGCTGTATTAAACAGGTTGACAAGGTTACTTTTCTTATAAACGATTTGCTTGATTTTTCCAAAGCTCAAACAGGATTACTTCAGCTGCGCCCGGAAGTTTTTGATATAACCGGGTTAATTACAGATTGCATTGATCTTTTTAAAGGAGAGACACATCATAACTTTAAATTTGATGCTGCTACTCCTGTTCAGTTAACTGCAGACCGGCTCCGGATAGAACAGGTGCTTATCAATCTTTTAGGAAATGCAGTTAAATATTCCCCTGCCGGCGGTTTGATAAAAATTGATGTAAACGAACAGGCAGATACTGTTTCTGTATCTGTTGAGGACGAGGGAATAGGTATTGATAAGGAACATCTGGATAAAATGTTTACCCGGTTTTATCGTGCTGTAAATACTGATTCCAATATCCCGGGATTGGGAATGGGGCTGTATATCAGCAGGGAAATAGTTAATCGTCATAACGGCACTATCCATGTAAAAAGTGAAGCAGGGAAAGGATCTGTATTTTGTTTTATTCTACCTAAAAACAGGTAAGCGGCTGCTCACTATTTTCAGCCACATCTGACAGGGCGGCCACATAAATTTAAATATATCAACCGTTATGCGGCTGAATTGGTGCTTTATCTTACCGCAGAGCGGTAACCCATTTATAGAAGATATTAATTCCCCCATTAAAAGCGTTGCATAGCTGCGCCACATTGCTCGGATATTTAAAGAAATAAATTTCCGCGTTTGCCTTGCCACATCTGACCTTAACTACACAATTGAAATATAATTTTACAGCATCCGTTGTAACTTTATTTTTTTGCAGCGGTCTTCTTTTTGGGAGCTGCTTTTTTCCTGGCAGGCACTTTTGCGCCTTCTTCGCGGGCTTCCGATAATCCAATTGCAATTGCCTGTTTTTTGCTTGTTACTTTTTTCCCCGTACCGGTTTTTAATTGACCTTCGTGCATTTCATGCATAGCTTTTTCTACTTTTTCCCCGGCTTTTTTAGAATACTTTGCCATAATATTAAAATTGAATGAGTATAGTGAATGAGTATTTAGCCATTAATAACCTCCCCGCCGTTTGGATGTAATACCTGTCCGCTGATAAACCCGCTATCCTCACACGCCAGGAAAAGAAATGAAGGAGCAATTTCATTAGGCATTCCAGCCCGTTTCATTGGTGCATCGCTACCAAAAGTGCTGACATCCTTCTTGCTGAATGTTGAAGCAATTAAAGGCGTCCACACAGGCCCGGGTGCCACTGCGTTTACACGAATACCCTTTTCTACTAAATTATCAGCAAGGCTTCGGGTAAAGCTAATCACTGCGCCCTTTGCAGCGGCATAATCCAGTAACTTTGGGCTTCCTCTGTAAGCTACTACGGATGCTGTGTTGATAATACAGCCATTTTTCTTTAAGTAAGGAATTGTGTGTTTACACATCCAGAAATAAGAAAAAAAGTCGGAGTGGAAAGTGCGCATTAATTGAGCTGTATCAATATCCCGGATATCTTTTTCTTCCCAATGAAGTGCTGCATTGTTTACCAATATATCAATTTGCCCGAAAGCGCTCTTTGCCTTTTCAACCACTTTTTTACAATGAAGCTCTTTACCCAGATCTCCCTTTACGAGTACACATTTACGACCTAACGATATTACTTCTTTCTGCGTTTGCCGTGCATCCTCTGTTTCGTTCAGGTAAGCAATCAAAATATCTGCACCTTCTGCTGCAAACAATAAAGAAACGGCTTTACCAATGCCACTGTCACCGCCGGTTATAATAGCAACCTTGCCTTGGAGTCTGCCCTGGGGATATAGAACCGGGTACGTTTCGGAGACAGGCTCCAGTCTATCTTGCTGCCCCGGGCGTTGCTGGGATTGTTTGGGGCGTATGCTTTTTTTTGAGGACTTATTCATAACACTCAGGAATTATGGTGAAAGCCTGATTCCATGTATCACGGCTTATAAGATTCAAATTTGATACCAGCCACCTGGTACAAACAAAATGGATATTTTTAACCCGGTAACAACAACAATTTTCAAAAAAAATGCTGACTGTTATATTTTCAGGCGAGACTTTTCTTATTCCATCTCCTTTTTAACAAACATAATACGCCCAGTTCTTCTACTGAAAGCTTTTCATTTGCTTTAAGCATTTTGTCCACTTCTCTTTTAAAATAGCTTAATGTTTTGCCATGCATATAATTGTCAATAACACGCGGATCAATATATGAACCACGGGCAATGGCAGGTGTGTTACCCAATTTCTCACTCACCTTTACCACTGCTTCACGGATATTTTTGTTCAGCTTTTTCTGTTCCCTGACTTCTACAGCACCCATCTCATCCAGTGCCATTGCGGCAATTACTGTTCCGGCCCAGGTACGGAAATCTTTGGCTGAAAATTCCTCACCCATTATTTCACGGATATATTCATTGAGGTCATTACTCTTAACATCATGGATGATGTCAGCCTCATCTGTATATTTGAAAATTTCGTAGCCAGGCATTTCATCCAGCTCCTGAACAATTTTTGTTAGCCTGGCGTCTGCTACGTGTCTTTCCTGTTGCTGGCCCGATTTACCTTTATAAGAAAAAATCATTTCGTTGCCAGCTATTTCCAGGTGTTTGCTTCGTAAGGTAGTAAGGCCATAGCTCTTATTTTCTTTAGCATAAACCTCATTACCCGGCCGGAAAAATGCAGTTTCCAGGAGCCGTACCATTGTAGCCAGCACTTTTTCCCGGTTGGGTTTTCGCTTACGCAGGTGTTGCCCAGTTACACGGCGCATATGCTCCAGTTGAGCGGCAAAGCGAAGAATGCGGTCAAATTTCTTTTCCTCCTGCCTGCGCCGGAATTTACTGTTATAAATATATTGTTTCCTGCCCTTTGCATCAAAGCCTGCAGCCCATATCCTGGCACGGGGAGAAGTATTGATCTCAACTTTTTTCCATGCAGGGGGAATGACCAGTGACTTGAAATAGGCTTTCAATTTGTTATCGGTAACAACACACCCCTCTTCATCAGCGTACACAAAGCCCTTTCCTCTTCTATTCCTGTAATAGCGCATGACACAACAATTTTTCAGGATTATCAATGGGTTCTTTAATCCAGGGGTTTACGCCCCGAAATAATGTTATACAGAACTACAATGATGGCTATAACCAACAAAATGTGAATTAAATTACCCATTCCCATACCGCCGCCTACGCCCATCAACCCTAAAACCCAAATTATAATACATATAACCGCTACAAGCCATAATAAACCTCTCATGATTTTTATATTTAGTATTAAAGAATATGCTGCTTTATTTGTCAGGTATCTTTTTTGTTTTGCCCGTTTTAAGCTGCGATAGCCTGTTTGCAATTGCGGGCGCATTCATCACATATTGTTGCGCAGGCTTTACAATGTTCGTGTGTATGCTTGCTGCACTCTTCTGCACAAATCCTGCAAATTTCTTCACACAGCCGAAGCGCAGACTGCTCCGATATTCCGTTTTCCAGCATTATTATGGTGCTTCGGCAAACCGAGGCACACGCTATGTCTGTACGGATACATTGGGCCAGGTGGTGTATTTCGGCTTCCTTCAAACAGGCAGCAGCACAATGATCGCAGGTGGCTGCACATTGATTAAGCGCTGTAATTAATTGATTGTACATTTTCATTTGATTTAAGGTTTAACATATCAAATTTTTGTACCAGACAAAAAATGATTCATGATGAATACATTTCAAATTCCCTGCCACTTTCCAAAAAGGAATTAAAACTGGATATGCAAACGCACAAATGAAAGCATTAAAGGCATTACCTGTGTGGTGGTAAATAAAGATGTGCCAGGAGAACTACACAGCTTCCAATAAAGAAATATAAAGCGTATCTGTTTAAGAAGCATTAATGTAATGAAGTGCTGATGGACATTCTGGCGCTTTGAAAAGGTTTTAACTATAAAACCTCATTGCTTCTTTAGTCAGTTCATTGTTTACTGTTCTCCAGATACCTAAAGGATTTTCATTCTTTAATTCATCAGGTAACAGTTCATTGCTCCAGTTCTGATAAGCTACCGGGCGTGCAAATCTTTTAATACCGTCTGCGCCTACCGAAGAAAACCTTGAGTCGGTTGTAGCTGGGAACGGGCCGCCGTGCTGCATACTAAGGCATACCTCAACACCTGTGGGCACACCATTTAAAATAAAGCGGCCGCAAAGATTTTGAACGGCATCCACCAGTTCCGCATTACTTTTTGTATCTTCTTCCGTTGCCATTAAAGTAGCGGTCAGCTGCCCTTCAATATGCCTGGCTACATCTGTCATTTGCCGCATATCTTTACACTTTATGATTAAAGAATAAGGGCCAAATACTTCCTGGTGCAAAACGGGGTTATTTATAAAAACATCTGCGGTAACAACCGCTACAGTAGGGATACCCTGCATTTCTTTTGATGCCACTTCTGAGACAGCAACTACCTGTACTTCCGGCAAAGACAAAGCCTGTGCTCTTTTGTCTGCATAATTCTCATAAATACCTTTGTTCAGCATGGTTACAGGAGCAATCGTTTTTATTTTTGCCGCCAGTGTAGTTATGAATGTAGTAAGATCATTCCCTTCCAGGCCTATCAGTAAACCGGGATTGGTACAGAACTGTCCTGACCCCAAAGTGATTGAAGCTGCATATTGTTTTGCAATTGCAGCAGCCGATACGCGCATTTTTCCGGGAAGCAGGAATACGGGGTTTATACTGCTCATTTCTGCAAAAACGGGGATAGGGTCTTTACGCTGGTTAGCCCAGTCAAACAACTGCTTACCACCGGTAAAGGAACCCGTAAAGCCCGCTGCTTTGGTATAAGGATGCGTTACCAAAGCCCGACCAACTTCAAAACTCCTGCCATACAGATGCGTAAAAACACCTTTAGGTAAATGACAGGCTTCCACTGCTTTTATGATGGCACCTGCTACCAGCTTGCTGGTTTGGGCATGGGCAGGATGTGCTTTTACAACTACCGGGCAGCCGGCAGCAAAGGCTGTTGCCGTATCACCACCGGCAGTAGAATAAGCAAACGGAAAATTGGAGGCGCCAAAAACAACTACCGGCCCTAAAGGCACCAGCATTTTCCTGATATCCGGTTTAGGTGGTGCTTTATCGGGAATAGCCGTATCAATACGGGCTTCGAGCCATTCGCCTCTTTCACAGGCTGCTGCATAGGAGTTCAGCTGGAATATTGTTCTTGCCAGCTCCCCTCTTAATCTCGCCTCGGACAAATTGGTTTCCTTACCCGCTGTTATTATCAGATCGTTGCCTAAGCTTTCTATTTGTTCCGCAATGGAGCGCATAAAGTGAGCCCGTTCTTTTAACGAACATTTTCTATAGATATGAAAGGCGTCCCATGCACTCTTCAGCGCTTCGTTTACCTCTTGTATTGTAGCATCGTTAAACATCAGTGTAGCTTTTTTATTGGCAATTTTTGATTACCCGTTTTGCTGCGAATATGCGGGCCGGAACATGCAACACAAAAAAGTGAGTGAGCTGTCTACCCAACAGGCAGGTACAACAAAGATGCCATACTTGCCTGCTGCAAGCAGGTATCCTTTTGCTAGTGTAACAATTAAAAGTATATAAAACTTTTTCGCAACAGGGTTAAACCGGCTTTTAAAAATGCCCCCTGATGGAAGGATAGATCTCACGGCTATATAAATCCCTTAATTGCTGCATCATTTCTTCACTTATCGGAGAAAGCTCAGCTGCCTTTATATTGCTGCAAGCTTGTGCAGCATTTGAAGCGCCGGGGATGACCGTGGTAATTTCAGGGTGCTGTAGAATCCATTTTAAACTATACTGGGCCAGGTTAGCTACGGGTAATATTTTGCTTATCTTATCTACAAGCTGCAGGGCTTTACCAAACTCGATACCGCTGAAAGTTTCGCCTGTATTAAATGCCTCTCCATTGGCATTATAATTCCTGTGATCGTTTTTGTCAAATACGGTTTGCGCTGTAAACTTCCCGCTTAATAGTCCGCTGGCCAAAGGCACCCTTGCAATAAGCGCCGTACCCTGCTCCCTGGCCTGTTCAAAAAATAAACCGGGCAAATGTTGCCTGAATAAATTGAATATGATCTGCAGGGAAGCCACATCTTTATGCTTTAAACAACTAAGGGCCTCATCGGCAGTTTCCACGCTTACACCAAAATACCGGATCAGGCCATCCTGTTGCAGGCGGCGTAAATGATCAAACACTTCTCCCTTTTCCAGCTCTGCCGAAGGAATGCAATGCAACTGCTCCAGGAATAACTGGTCCATATCCAGATGGAGAAGCGAATCTTCCACATGCCGGCGCATAGCCTCATAGGTAAAATTCTGCGGCCAGCCATTAGGCGCATCCTGCCTGCGGCCCAGCTTGGTAGCAACAAACAGTTTTTTGCCGGTTTGTTTCAGGTAGCGCCCTATGATATTTTCGCTCACACCCATTCCGTACACATCGGCTGTATCAATAAAGTTCCCGCCGTTTGTGGTATAAGTCTCTAAAATTTCAAATGCCTTATCTTCATCCACAACACCCCAGTCAGCGCTGCCTAACTGCCAGGTACCCAAACCTATTTCAGCAATCGGTTCTCCGTGAAAATTTCTGTAGTTCATATTGTTATCAAATATTTGTGTAATATGAATCGCGCCATAATTAGTTAGTATATCTAACTAACATGATTCATGATCCGTTCCAGAACATCTTCCTTTTTATAATAGTTCTTTACCATTTCCCTGCCTTTGGCTCCTTTAGTCGTAATATCAGAAAGGCCTTCCATAGAAAGCCTGTTCAGAAAATCTACAATAGCGTGCTTATTTCTATATTCGAAAGCCCAGCCCAGGCCATTCTCCAGAACAAATTGGGCTATCTCTGTTTGCGTATTTCCCAAAAACAGGATGGGTTTACCTGCAGACAAAACATTATATGACTTAGATGGAACTCCAACTCCATAAACTTCATCGCTCAAACTTACCAAACCAATATGACAGGCATTGAGTACATTATTCATTTCGGATCTTGGATATGATGGCAAAAAGGTAACATTTTCAATACTATTCTGCTGTACGAATAATTCCAGGTTATTCTTCGTAGCTCCCCCCCCGGCAAAAACATAATGCATATCAGGGTTATTGGTCTGCTGAATGATCTTTATAAATGATAGTAAATTCTGTAATACTCCATGATTCCCCGCGAAAAGTATGATGATCTTATTATGCAATTGATATTCCTCTAACAACTTATTCTGCGCCTCCTTTAATGGGAATATAGCTTCCGTATCGGCCCAGTTAGGTATTACTACAATATCATCTCTTCGATTAGCAAGATAATGCTTTAAAAGAAGCTCTTTCATGTCCCTCCCAATCACAATAATTTTGTCTGCAGTTGATCTTGATTTAACAAAAAGGGATCTGGTTAAATGATAGAGCATACTGGGTTCTTTTATATATCCGCCAACAACCAGATTCTCCGGAAACACATCGTGCATTAGCAATATATATTCAAACCCTTTCAGCCATTTTAAAAATCCAAAAAACGGTGTTATAAAAGCAGGATTTGAAATAACAAATGCTTTATCTGCTTTTTTTATTTTAAATCCATAAAAAAACAAGCCCAATGAAATTCCAATCACCCTGATCAAACGTTTGAGCTTATGATTTTTATTATAGTTGAAAAACTTCCACCTATGAATGTGAATATCTTCTAATTCGTTGCCATTAACAGAGCTGTTTTTCCGTTCATAGTCCTGCGGACCACAAATCACATGCACTTCAAAACTTTCTCGGAATTTTAAAGCAATCTCTGTGGCTATATTGGCAGTAGCAATATCCGTGTCAGGATAAAAAACTTCTGAAACCACCCATATTCTTTTTTTCTTCATAAAAAACTTACAGTATTGCTAAATAGCTTTAGACCATACCACACGTTTTACATAGCTGGTATAACTTAAAATAATCCTCACCATTTTTTCCGAAACATTGGGCATAGAATAATCAGCCACCTGCCTGAAGTTACGCTCCGCTCCTGTTTGCTGATATTGTAATTGCACAAGCCCCTGCATAATTCTTTCGGGCGATAAACCTACCATCATTACTGAAGCCTCTTCCATCGCTTCCGGTCTTTCATGTGCTTCCCGGATATTCAATGCCCTGAAATTTAAGATAGAGGATTCTTCAGAAATAGTTCCTGAATCAGACAGAACAGCAAATGCATGCATTTGCAAAGCATTATAATCATGAAAGCCTAATGGCTTTAAAAACTGAACCTCAGGCCTTACCTGCACCTGCTTTTTCTCAATCATGTTCCTGGTGCGGGGATGTGTGGATACAATAACAGGATACTGGTATTTTTCTGCTATAGCATTTAACGAATCAATGAGGCCGTTAAAATTTTTTTCTGAATTGATATTTTCCTCCCTGTGCGATGACACCACGAAATACTTATCTTTTTCCAGATTAAGACGTTGTAACACATCTGACTTCTCAATCTGAGGCAGGTAATGCGTGAGCACTTCAAACATAGGCGAACCTGTTTTAATAACCCGATCCGCAGGCAATCCTTCGCGCAGCAAATATTCGCGTGCTATATCGCTATAAGTAAGATTAATGTCTGATATATGATCTACAATTCTCCTGTTCGTTTCTTCCGGTACCCGCTGGTCAAAACAACGGTTTCCCGCCTCCATGTGAAAAATAGGTATTTGTCTTTTCTTAGCAGGAATAGCGCAAAGACAGCTATTGGTGTCGCCTAAAACCAAAAAAGCATCCGGCCTGATCTGTTCCAGCAAAGGATCTACTTTAATAAGAATATTTCCTATAGTTTCCGTAGCTGTTGTTCCTGCTGCGTTTAAAAAATGATCTGGTTTTCTTATTCCAAGATCTGAAAAAAAGATCTCGTTCAGTTCATAATCATAATTCTGCCCGGTATGCACAATGGTGTGCTCAATAGCTTCAGATTTGTCTAAAGCAGCTAATACTCTCGACAAACGAATGATCTCGGGGCGGGTACCCACTACTGTCATCACTTTCAAAGGATTCATATACTGATAAGGTTTGACTAATTTCTATGATTACAAAGATATACTCCGCAAGGGACAAATCAGTGAATTGGATTTTCAATATCTGACTATCGATTGTGGAGCAATTAAACAGAGAACGATCACACATTTCAATGTATAGCTCATAATTATATTGGCCATGGACTATTGACTCCCTAACCTTTACACGTCCTCAAAAAAGGTATCAGGATCTTCGGGGTTATAAAATTCATTGATCCAGAATATAGTGTATAGATCTTCATTGCCTGTATTTTTAATATTGTGCGTATACCAAACAGGCATATCTACATAGGCCGGTTCATTACCCGATAATTGAAAGTTCAGCACCTCATCTGTACTTATCCTCCTGAGCTGAATAAGTGCCTCCCCTTTTATAACAGCAAAACGCTCTATCTTTCTCGTGTGAAAATGATTACCCCTTGTAATACCAGAAACTGTAGTGGAAAACGAAACCTGGCCCCCCATTCCCAACCGGATCACTTCCACAAAAGCACCGCGTGGATCAGTATGCTGTGTGAATTTAACCGGGAAATGGCGGACTATATCCATATAGCACCTGAAAGTATTAAATAAATTCAGCTCAAAACTATCAGCCAGGGCGGGTATCATACCTTTATCCTGGTATTCGGCTTTATACTTTTGAAGCAGGGATAATATCTCTGACACTTTTGCTTTCGCAGTATGCGGTACCATATAATTTGAATCAGCAGTTTTCTTTTTTATAACATTGATGATCTCCTGTACCAGTTCGCCTACATAAATCAATTTTAAAGATCCGTCTACGTGTATCTCCGGTGTCTCTCCTTTTGTAACCTGTGTACAGAAAGTGGCTACAACAGAGTTATAAAATGGTTTCCCGAAAGGGCCAAAAACGTTGGGAATTACCATCCCGGTAACTGCAGCCCCTGTTGCTTCAGACCACCCTGCTAACAGGAACCTGCCTTCTTTTTTTGATTTTCCATACAGGTTATCTTTTCCCTCCTGTGTGGAAGAGGAAAAAATAACATGTGGCCTGGCGCTGGTTCTCTTTAAAGAAGCAACCAGCGATTGTACCAAGCTCATATTGGTTTGATAAATAACATTCGCATTGTTATGGCGGTTCATTGCCGCCAGGTGTACTATTGCATCGCACTGCTGCACAAAAGCATCCATTTGATCTTCCTTTTCAAAACAGGAACGGTCAAAACGTACCAGCTCAAATTCTTCTTTATAAAGTTTTAAGGTATTGTATAAATGGGTACCTACAAACCCGGCCTGGCCGGTAATACCTACTTTGATCATAGTATAGTTTGAAGTTGAAAGATTGAAGGAAAGATTTTAGACGATAGACAATAGATTTTAGACACAACTACCTACTCACTATTCACTACTTACTACTATTTACAGTAAAATAATCAGGAGGGAACCTGTATTCATCCTTTATCTCACCCAACAGATAATCGCTCATAGCTAACAGAACTGAACCTTTCTCTAACGAATGTATTTTTGTGATGTATCCCGGGGGCACATACAATATATCCAGGCTTTCCTGGTTAATGCTAAATGTATCTGACAACAGACTATTGGAAGGATTGTCCCAATTATCTACTTTAATTGCATTTATTGCAAATGCGCCCACAACGGCTATAAACCATCTTTGCTCAACTCTGTGGCCCTGCCAGCCACGCACAGGATTGCTTTCGCTATTTTGAATAAGGTACAAGCGCTTTACCGGCGATGCATCAAAAGCATTGTTATATCTCAGCTCGCCCCTGTCGTCCCTGTAGCAGGCACCTTCAATTATAAATGGAGATTCCTGCATCATACCGGGTAATGTACAACATTGGTTTCGCCTAATATATCTTCTCTTATAACGGGCAGCTTCTTAAGCAGCTCTTTCATACCTTCCACGTCCAGCCGGTGCGTATTGTGGGAATGATATTCTTCTATCAATCCTTCTTTTGTATTTCCTTCAGAAAAATATTGTTCATAGTTCAGATCACGTGTATCAGCAGGAATACGATAATAATCGACCATGTCTTCTGCTTTCAGCATATCTTCTCTGTTTACCAGGGTTTCATAAACTTTTTCACCATGGCGGGTACCGATTACTTTTATTTCGTTACCGGCATTATACAACTCCAGCAATGCTTTTGCCAACGTTTCTATAGTAGCACCCGGCGCTTTTTGTACAAACAGGTCGCCCTGGTTTCCATTTTCGAAAGCATACAACACCAGGTCTACGGCATCTTCAAGGGTCATCATAAAGCGGGTCATCTCCGGATCAGTAATAGTAAGCGGTTTGCCTGCTTTGATCTGATCAATAAAAAGGGGTATTACTGATCCTCTTGATGCCATTACATTTCCATAACGTGTAGCACAGAAAACAGTTCTGCTATCATCCAGGTTACGGGAACGGGCCACGGTTACTTTCTCCATTAATGCTTTAGACATACCCATAGCATTAATTGGGTAAGCAGCTTTATCAGTGCTTAGCACCACTACCCTCTTCACCCCGTATTTTTCGGCAGCGTTTAGTACATTGTCAGTACCCAGTACATTTGTTTTTACAGCTTCCAGAGGGAAAAACTCGCAGGAAGGCACCTGTTTCAATGCTGCGGCATGGAAGATATAATCCACGCCGTTCACTACAGTTTCCACACCCGACAGATCGCGCACATCACCCAGGTAAAACTTGATCTTAGGGTTATTATAACGTTTACGCATATCGTCCTGTTTTTTTTCATCGCGGCTGAATATGCGTATTTCTCTAAAATGATCCGAATCCAGGAAACGGTTCATCACGGCATTCCCGAAAGAGCCGGTGCCGCCAGTAATAAGGAGGGTTTTGTTTTGAATTTTCATCTGTATTAAGGTGATAAGATTAAACGGTTACATTGACAAGCAAAAATAGCATTCTTCATTTCAATTTATTATATATTTAGTGATTTCGTTATAAAAAACCTACCCGATAAATAATTCAAAAATCTTGAAGATATTCCTCGGGAGTTTTTTCTCCATTCATAACAAATTCTATTCCTATCGATTTTACATTTTCTTGAAAAAAGGCGATTTTTTTTCTAATCTCAGGAGAAAGTCTTATCCTTTTTGTTTGGATATTTCGCTTATATATTTCGAGTTCAGCATAACAAACTGACAAAATCTCCTTTATAACTCGTTTGCTATAATTGCTGTTGTTTTTTACTTTCTGATAGGCTGAATTTAATATTGAATTGTATTTTGATATATTTTCTAAAGAAAGAAAATCATTTCGGTAATCATAGGGAGACCCCCAAACACTTAAAGAAACGTGATGCATTCTAACTTGTTCTTGTTGAAGCTTAATATAACTCCTAATATCAGGAGCAGCTGGGCCATAAAAGAAATCCGTAAATTCCTTAATTTGTTTTTCAACGTCCGTTGAATTATCCCAAAGTAGCTTGCTTACTATATAAGATTTTAATTCTGACAACTCGGCCTTCTGATTTCCAATACCTTGCGAAAAAATTTTTAAAATATGTAGTCTTTTGAAATAATCAAAGTTAGGTTTGAGGCTTTGAATATTAGGAAATGGTGCCATTGAATGAAAGTAATTCACTATGTAATCCCAAACAAAAATGTTAGTCGTTTGTTTTCTCCACTCTAAAAGAGCTTCTTTTTGTTTGATAGCCTCTGGTCTATTATCTTCTTCGATTAAAATAGCCCTATCAATATTAGTAAAACAAAACATAATTTCCACATTCTTCGCTGGCGATACACTTTTAGAAGACATCATAGATTGATTATATGCTAGTGTACTTATTGTTTTGTTAGGAAATGCCAATGCAATTTTATTTACAAAAGGTATAAGTGTTTCGCTAAATCCATTTCCTGATCTATGTTTTGGTTCACATAAATTACAGTGACAAAATAGAATATTATCAAGGTGACTTACTGACCAAACCTGATTAGCAGGATATTCAGCCATCTTTCTTTGAAGCGCATCTTTTACTATCCTAAAAACATCTGGGTTGCTTAGACAAGGTTGAGCTGGATTCCTTTTCCCTTCTACTAATGCGAAATATTCCGGATGCTGTTTGAAGTAGACGTTTGCAGGAATATACCATCCTAGTGAGTGAACTGCATGAATTCTACCTTCAAATGGAAAATTTAACTTATTCCAATTTACGTATGAAGAATCAAAAGCATCAACAAAATAAGTAGTCCGATATTCAAACGAAGGAAGTTTAAAATAATAGATGGAAGCACTTATTTTTATTTTTGGTTGTTTAGGAATATGTTCTACATCTTTAGTAAATTTTCTGCAACCTAAATAATTCTCTAAAAATTCATATATACAATAAAGGACTCCTTTATGGCTCCCCCCAGTAAGAATAAGATCCTGTCCGTATGTTTTAATTAAAATACCGTCTTTATTTAATGCTGCATAATCAACTTTATTATTTCTATTTGTTCTTCCAACTTGTATCTCAAACCTTTGTTTAGTTATATTATCCTTTAAAATAGGAATCTTTACTCCAGATATTTGATGCAGATACTTTTGCAGTTCCTTTCCTGCAAATATTTCAGTGTCTGTAGCACTTTGGGATATTATAATCTTATAAAAACTTTTGCCATTATCTATCAGATTTAATACCTGGCAAAATCCAAATTGTAAATTCAATAAACAAAAAAGAATTAGGCTCCCCTTTTTTTTAAAGCTCATTGAATATAGTACGAAATTTTTCCAAACGAGTTTCATACCTAAAATTTTCATCGATATGCTTTTTTGCGGAATATCTAACTTTTTTTAAAGCTTCATTGTTATTGAGTGTTAATACTGCTTCTTGTGCAGCCAGCTCGTAATTTACATCGTTACATATTATTCCAAACAAACCAACTCCATCAGCCAAACCGCCCTTATTTGTGTGCACAACCAAGTTCCCGGTCGCCAGAGCTTCTATAGCGGCCATTCCAAAGCCCTCATATTTTGACAATTGCAAATAGATAGAGCTTTCATTAAGAATTTTCATTTTAGTATCGTCATCCACGCTTCCAACTAACTTTATATAGTCAGTAAGATTTTCACTTTGAATAATTTTTAAAATATGATCGGAGCCCTTTCCTAATGTGCCAACAATAATCATCCGAAAATCAGTATCTATTTTAATCAATTCCTTAAAGAAGAAAATAGCCTTATTAACCCCCTTTCTATATATGTTTTCAACATCTGCCATCCAGGCAATAGTTGTAACTAGCTTTTTCTTAGACGTTTCAGGAAATGTCGTCAATTCTTTTTTAACTGTGTGAAAAGCCATTTCACATTTATTTTCAGGAAGTTCGTTCAAAACTATTTGGATATTTTTTTTGTCAGAATTGGAAACGATTATAATTTTATCTGCAAGATAATAGCAAATTTTGAACAGCAATTTTTGAATGTAGTACTTTTTACCCGTAGCGTATTCCTTATCTAAGGCGTCTATTCCACCCGTAAAAATCACTTTTTTCCCCAATATTTTTGATAAGAGTGCAACCATTGCGCCAAAGCGATAAAAATAGATAAAAGCAATATCATATTTCCAGAAGGCAAAAAAATCGAAAATACTATTGCTTAAGGAAACTTTATAGCCAATCTCACGTAAGATATGAATATCAGTACGATAAAATTGCTGAACAGCGAATAATTTTTTTGATTTTACGCTCGAATAAAATAAAACTCTTTTTCCACTTTTCATTTAAAAATTAAATAGTATTGATTTATATGGTAGCAATCCTCCATTTGGAATTTCAAGTATTCGCTGCAGCCCGATCATCGCAAAAACTGTAAAAAATAATAAAAGAAGTAGTCTCGATAGCATTTTTTGAGGAGCAGATATTATAAAGGGAATAAAAATAGCCTCAAGCCCTTTATAATAATAACTTATACGCGCAGCCATTTCTGAACTAAACGAAAACAATAAAAACAAAATAATACCAATCAAATATCCATTACGTAAAAGGAGTTTGAGATTTTCATTTATATTGATTTTATGAAAATAAAACAAAAATCCAATAAAAATAATAAGTCTTTGAAACACAGTAAAGCTGATTATTTCAACATTTAAAACAAAATTCACATCGTCAGTTACATATGTATAATACTTACCAAAATCTTCTGTATCCATTAAATTAAAAAAAAAGTCACTTGTGCTGAAAAAATCTCGTAACGGAACTGCAATTAATAAAACAATGAATAGAAAAAAAACTAACATTTTATTAGACAGCTTAATTCTACTCAACCAGTAAAAAGGTATAAAAACTAAAGCAGATTTATGAAAGAATGAGGCAAGAAAAACAATAATTAAAAATGGTATCAGTTTTTTTCGAATGATGCAGGGAAGACTTGCTAATGTTAGGCCTATCGCTACACCTTGTCTCATTCCGTTTAAATCATAAATAACAAAAATTGTGTAGACATATATAATAAGCGAAATGAAAATATTTGTACTAAACTTTTTATAAATCCAAAACTTTATAGAAAACGCTGTTAGAAAAATCACAAATATAAAAAATTGAGTATTGTCACTGATCTTTTTAAGAAGGTAAGTCAAAACTGTAAATCCAACTTCGAACTTATCATTAGGGGTATTCTTAATCGATTCAATGTTATTGAAAAAAGATGTATATGATTCCCAATCTTGTCCCACCTGAAATCGTAATCCTCCAATACTACATAATATAGCAAAAGCTAATATAGAAAAAACATAATTTGCAGCCTTACTCTTTTTTAATTCAAAAAGAAACGCAAATACAAAAAGGATAATAATTATTATATAATAAATCACACGAGCTACTTTTTCCGTTTAAGTACAAATAAAATAGTTTTTTTGGGAACTACTAAAGCAATTATACACATTAAAAAATCTTTGGGATAAAAAAAAGCTAAACTAGGATTAAAAAGCTGTCTGATAGTATTTCCGGAAGTATTTGTAAGAATAGAACGCTTAACCCAATTCAATTTTTGAAAAGCGATTAATTTTTTTACCGATTTTATATGTTTTTTTTTTATAGTGTTTGATCGCAATGCTTGAATTAAAGTCTTCGTCACCTCATATTCGTCAGGATAATACATCATATGGGTATTACCTGTAGTGTTCATATCATAAACTGCCAAAGGCTCAATAGAATAGGCTATTGGGTATTTTATGGCCACTCTACACCATAAATCACTATCCTCTGTTAATCGCACCCCTTTTTTATACCCTCCTATCGCAGTAAAAATATCTTTTTTAATTGCGTAGTTAGAGTTGGAAAAAGGGGATTTCCCCTTTTCCGCAAAAAGCTTAAAATAATCTTCAATTATGCCGTGTTTATCTCCATTAAACAATTCATTATAATTTTCATATTGTTTGCGCCCATTTCCAAAATCAAAATAATTGTTCGTGGCATAAATTGCAGCTTCCGGATATTTATTTACCAAAAAATTTACTTGTTTTAAAAAACCCTTACACCATATATCATCAGCATCAATAAAAGCAACCAAGCCATACTTAGCGAAATGGACACCTTTATTCCTGGCTGCTGACACCCCAGCGTTTTCTTGACAGTATAGCCTAACTCGTGGATCACTAATTAAATTAACAATTTCAGTTCCTTTATCATTAGAACCATCATCAATTATTATTATTTCAAATTTTGTATATGTTTGGTAAAGAATAGAATCTATACAACGTTTAATGTATTCAGCTTTATTGTAAAGCGGAATAACTACTGAGAATTCATATTCATTATAATTGCTCATATTTACATATATAAACTTATTACTTTTTATGATGATTTAATTTTTGTTCAAGTTCATACTCTCTCAAAATCCTGTCTGCGATCTCTGCAGCTTTTTTAATATCACAAATCCCAGTTATTCTGTGTAATTTAAAAATATACTTCCTTGGAATTCTATTAGCTAACTTCTTCCAAACTTTTTTTATATAAAGAATCAACCTATAAGCAAATACTTTTCTTTTAAAAGAGAATAATTCTTGTCTTTCCAACTTTTCAATTGTTTTTTGCATGAAAAAGGATGCAAATGCAGGCGAATCGTTTATTGCTGCAGCTAATATTTTAATTAAATTCAACTTTTTAATATCGGCTTCTATATTGCATTCCTTTATTGCCTTAATACCACTTTCTGCCCAAATCGTTGGCACAGAATAAAATGCAGGAACATTGTTATCCCATACATAATTTTCCCTACTTCTTAAATGTGGCGCATCCTCTAGCTTGCCGGAATGTTTGCCTTTAGAATTATCATATGTAGTACTTTGATCACAGGCTCCAGCAATTGTAAGCGGAAAATCAATTACAAGATTTGAGTTTGTTACCAAAGACAATGAAATACTTGAATAAATATCAGGACTTAATCCTCCAACATAATTTCCTGCTATAGATTTAACTTTCTCAAGTAACTCTCGTTTCACAACCCCATGATATAATTTAGGCAAATTAAAATCTAAATATTGAATTATGCCATTATTAACTAACGGTTGTATATATTCTAAGGGACTATTATACCAAATTCTCGTGGAAAAGTATGGTATTGTCATCTTGCCATTTGTTTCCTTATTAGGCCATACATAGCTCACAAACTTTGCAGGACTTATTGAGTCAATATTATTTTCATTAGCCCATTTTACAATCTGAAAAAGCGATGTGCAAACTCCATCGTCATCACCAATTAAGCATAAATATCTACCACTAGCCAAGGAAATAGCCATGTTAAAATTGTCAATCGATGAAAAGGGAGGTGGTGTATAATTATATTTTAATCTATAATCTGAAAAGTTGTTTTCAACATGTTCCTTTAAGGAAAGATTATCTGTGTTATCTTGTATAATTAATTCAAAATCATGTTCATTGAAACTTAATATATGTTCAATAGCGGCTATACAATACTTGACTCGATTTTTAGTTGCGATAACAATACTTAAGATAGGGGGCATTTTCAATTAATTTGTCTACATATTTATCACAGGACCCTCACAAACTTGCTCTTTAAATTTACTGGCGATAAAGCAAACTTTTTTACTTAGTTACTCTTTCATATTAGAGAAATAAATATAATCCTTAGGATAACATGTATAGGATAAGTCACTA
The DNA here is from genome assembly GCA_027493055.1 of Niabella sp. Taxonomy (GTDB): domain Bacteria; phylum Bacteroidota; class Bacteroidia; order Chitinophagales; family Chitinophagaceae; genus Niabella. The sequence continues at coordinate 46,277 of JAPUDO010000063.1, forward strand.
TAAATTAAGTTGTCATGGCTATAGTACAATTAAGTACACCATTTATTAAATTTATGAATAAATAATACAAATATAATGCAATGATACAAAAAGACTGCTATCCTTACTTCCTCAACAAGTATGATACATTATGATTTTAATATAAAGTCATGAAAAACAAGAACTCTAAAACGTTTTTACTGGCAATCCACCATATAATTGGAACCAACTGGCCACTTCGTAAGGAGTAGGAGTTAAGTTATATGAATTGTTGTATATTTTAAAGCTACCAACTATACCCGACCTGGCTTCGCTTGTATGACCTCCACTTTCAACAGAAGATAAAACAACATTTGCTCCTTTAGTAACGCAAAAGTTTACAAATCTTTTAGCGATTTCATAATATGCGATATTATCATCTTTTGTATTTATTATTTTATAAGGAACCCTATATTTAATATTACTATCCAATACATATTTAAACGGATCGTATTTCTGAACCTTATTTTCTTCATAATTTGCTGCTAACAACTCTCCTAAAGTAGTTACGCTTTTCATACCATATATTTTAATGATATTAGCCCTATTTTGTAATCTATTAAATTCTCCAAATGAAAGCTTTCCGGTCTCTACAAACCAAGTATTCTCTTTGAGCGACATTTGAGGTTCGACTGCCACATGGGCTTTAAACGGTATTTTTGTAAGATTTACAAGATTAGCGGCAATCAAACCACCATGTGAATTGGCAAAAAGAAACACATCCCCTATATTATAATCTTTTACAACTAAATTGTAGGCATTTATATATTCCCGAAGCGCTATAAAACTTCCGCAATGCCTTCCCATGTCTATTTTATTTTTTTCAGCATATTCTTTAGGAAGCCCGTTCACATCCAAAACAGCATAACCTAAACTTAAAAAATACTTTGGATAAATATCTGTTTCTACTTCACTGGAAGTTTCTGAAACATAACCGCCTCCACTATGACAATAGATAATCAGCTTGGTATTGATACCAGAATCTGTATAGGTAGATGGTAACAGTAATATTGCATTGTCTTCATAAAGCTCAGAAACTAAGTTTGCTGTGTTTGGATTTTTAGTGGAAGTTTTTACTTTAAAGCGAATCTTTTTTACTCCTGCTGAACTTTCAATAAAATAAGATATTATCCTTGCAGAAGGCATTTCCCAATCTTCTACTGTTCCCATTGAGGGAACCGATTTTACAATATTTTCAACTTTTTTTTTGCATGACAACGAAATAACAATTAGAGCAATTAGCAAAAAAGCTAGTTTCATAAAACGTTTGATCGAGAGGGTTTTAAATTATAAAATAAGCAAATGTTTGATATTCTTCGTCAGGAAATCCTAAAAATGTTTTAGTTTCCTGAGCAATTTTATTAGTTAAGAAATACTCTTGAAGCCTTATTTCTTCACTTTCTGAAAATATACGAACCACTCCTTTTGCCCTGACCCTAGCAGGAGAACCTACTAAAAAAGAACAAGATTCTACTCCTATAACAGAATTTTTGCTTAAGAATGCACTTCTTCCTGTAATACAGCAATCTGGCAAATGAACTCCTTTTCCAACTAATGTTCCGGCGTTCAACCAACAATAACTGCCAATAACTATTGGAGAAAATGCCTTTTTAGTCACTCCAGTAGCGATATTTCTAATAAAATGCACATCTGTATCCATAACAACACAGTGGGCTGATAAACGAGTCATTTTCCCAAACGAGATTCCCTCTATACATTTAATAACACAACCACTTCCGAATCTGCAAAAATTACCTATTTCAACTGTCCCTTTCCAAATTGATAAATTAACTCCGCCCGAAAACACTACATTCCCTTTGATTAAAAGCTTTCCCGAAATCAACAGAGTGGTTGGTAAAAAGGAAGCAGGAAATCCATCAATATCCTTTCCAAACTGTAATATACCAAACCTTATAGGACACTCAAATTCAATAGCGCCATTAATTGCAATTATTTTACACTTTCCCCAAACTATTATCGGAAATCTACAAGCGTTTACAAAGTTCTGTGTTTTAAAATTAATATATATAGTTTTAAACCAATTTATTTTTAATAAGTTAAAAATAAATTTAAGTCTTTTTTTTAGCAAATTCATTATTTTTTTAATTTATCAATTATAGCTTTTTTTATAGAACCAAAATTTAATAATTTCTTTAAAATCGTTATACTAACAAAAAACGAAGCAATAAGAAGTAAGTATTGTAAAAGTTTAAAATTACAATGGAAAGCCCAAAAACCTAAGAAAGTATGAAATAGTATAAGTAAAAAATATCTATAAAACTGCTTGGTATAAGTAATAGAATATAATTTATGCATAACTAATTGCAGTACAATAAAATGAGTTAACATATTTATTGAAAAAGCCATGCCTAATCCATCTAATCCATATAGATTATAGAGTATGATATAATTTAAAAGAAAAAAAGTTTGAAAACCTAAAACAGAAATAATAAAAATTTTCGAGTTATTCTTAGCTAATAATATCATTCCTAGTGGTTGTGAACATGCCTGAAGAATAATACCAAATAGTGAGTATTTTATAAATCTTATAGATTCAAGAAAGTCTTTTGTATATAACAAAGCAATTACTTTTGGCATAAACACATATAGAAGCATTAAAAGCGGACTAATCACTAAGATTGTTAATAACGCTTGTTTATTGAGTTCATCTTTTAATTGGATATTGCAATTTGCTATTGCCGAGATTCTCGGAAAATAATCGGTTGTTATAGCTGTAAAGATAATTCCAAAATATCCTACAACTATTGTATATGCTGTTTGAAAGAGCCCTAAATATTGTATTCCGCCATTTTTAATTAGGTAACTTCGTAGTAAGAACTCACTTAAACCGCTAAAAAAGGTTACCATCATCATGGAAACACCAAGTCTTATATTATTTTTTGATTGCCCAATAAATTCTTCAAATTTGATATTATATGTTTTAATGCTCAACTTTTGATAGTAAACCCATGCAAAAAAAAATGCTACTACGCCTGAAATAATAAAGCTATAGACAATACCTTTCTCTCTTAAATAATAAAACAAAGGAACCGAAGCCAAAAACCCCAAGATCGCACCAAGTGTAGTAGATTTGGCTAAATATAAATGGTTACGTACTCCTTGAATTATTGCAAGAAAACCGTTTGCCAACGATGAAAAAAAAACTGCCAAGCTTAAAAGCTTTACATAGCTCTCGAGATTTTCGTCAGAAAGAATGAATTTGGATATAGGAAAGGCCAACAAGTATAGAAAAAGTGAAAAAAAGAAGCTCAGAAGTAGCAAAAGAAGCTTAAAGCTTTTTATATCTTTACCAAGTTTGGTTTGGTTTCCACTAACACTACTTATTGAAATAGTTCTAACTCCGCTTTTAGAAATACCTAAGTCAGATACGGAGGTAGCTAACGATAATACTGAGCTAAGAAGCCCGAGAAAACCAATACCAGTCGTTCCTACAAAAAGTGCAATGATTTTATTTTTCAATAAATTGACTAACACAACGCCAATTTTAACTCCAGCAAAAAGTACGATGGTCTTAAATATTGCCCTATATGACTTTTCTTCTCTCACCATTAAATGGAATTCATTTCAATAATGATAATATAATATTGAGAGAAAACTAAAATAGCCTTCCAGAATATATAAGTTTATTAAAAATATTGGGTAATAAGAATCCCATAGTATATATCGGTATATTTAAGGAAGACGATGAAACAGATGAATTATCTATTAGTTTCCAACCGCATTTTTCATAAAAAGGGATAAGCGCTTCTTTGCAAAATAACAAGCCTATTTGATCCGTAGTAATCAAATAATTACTTACCTCTTTCATGATTGCTTTTCCGTAACCTTTTCCCCTAACAACAGTACAAACATTTCCAATCCCAATTCCTACGGTTAATTTTGTATCCAATAGAAAATTCATTTCAATTAGGTTCATGTAAGCAACTGGAAAGTTTTCACTTCTAAGAATGCAATGATAATCCCCTGATTTTAAATTATCATTAATCCATTTAATTTGCTGTGTATAACTGTATGGCCAAACAGCAGATTTGATTCTTATTATTTCATCTAAATCGTTGGGCATTAAATCGGCATGTTTAACTATCTGTAGCTCGAACATACTTAAATCAGTTTAATTTGTTTCTCATCAACCCACCAACCAGATGGCAATGCAAAGAAACGTCTATAAAATTCTTCAACCCCTTTTAATAAATTGTATTTTCCAAAGACAGAGTATCGATTATTATTTAAGTGTACTCCAGAAGCATAAAATCCTCTTTCCCGAAAATATTTTATACACTCTAATTTATTATCAGTCAGCATACCATAGACCCAATAGCTAGGTATACTATTACTCACTAAGCTAAGAGGATAACATTTTATATTGGAATCATCTAAAACAACTTTCCATTTATCTGCATTATTGCGTTGAAGAGTAAACAGGCTAGCTATATGCTTGCCTTGCATTTGCCTATGTCCAATAAAAGAGCAAACTTCATTTAAAGTTGCACCATATCCTTGGGATTGAATATCATAAGTTTCGCTAATCTCACCCATATTATCCCTAAATTTTGTTCGGTCAATCCCCAAATCGCGTAACATTTTTATCTTTTTCGCAAACTTCGTACTTGTAAAGCTAATTGCGCCCCCTTCTATAGTATTAGGTAATCTTACTGCATGAAAAGAAATTACCGTCATGTCTGATCCACAATTTCCGACTTTTTGCCCTTCATATTCTCCTCCAAATCCATCTACACAATCATCTATACTAAATAATCCATATTTCTTCGCGATCCCATTGATTTCATTAATATAGCCTACATAGCCCATATGATGATTATGAAAAATAGCTTTAGTCTTGGACGTTATTTTTCCTTCTACACTTTCGGGATTTAATGTACCTGTATTAGGATCGATATCTGCCCAAACGATTTTTATTCCTCTAGTTGCTAAAGGCTGTGTTGATTGTAAACAACACATTGGCGACATTATTACCTCATCCCCAGAATTGATTCCGAGAGTACTAAGAGCTATATGCAAAGCTGACGAATAGGAATTAACAACTGCTACATTTTTTGTTTCTAAAAAAAGTTGCAGTTGTTCTTCGAACATGTTACCCCATTTGCTAAAAGCTAATTTACCTGAATATAAAATCTCATTTATTTCGGCATGTACATCAGCCGGCATGTAAGGCTTAAAAAGCGGAATCATAATTTACCATCCTTCCTTTATTAGTGAAACTATTTTTTCTCTTATTTCGTGACTAACCCACCAACCGCAAGGAATGTGTACCATTCTTTTGTAGAACTTATCGAGCTCAGGTAAAACTTGAGCAAAATCATTTAAGTAGTCATGATAATCATTTCTTTTATGCAATTCTGAAGCCATTATCCCATTTTCTGCCAACTTCGAAATAAACCCATCACGATTATCTACTTTTAAAGTGTATAGCCAATAAGAAGGTTTGCTCTCTACGTAATATTTCAAAAGCTCAACACCGGTAATACCGTTTAACTCAACATCAAAGTATTTTCCGTTCTCAATATGTGCATTAACAATCATATCGATTTGCGCTAGTTGCACCAAGCCTATTACTGCATTCACATTGTTCATATGATATTTAAATCCTTGTTCACAAATATTATTTTCCAGCCTTGTTTTCTTCTTATCAATACCAAACCAACGTATTAACTTCGCTCTTTCATATTCAACTTGTGATTCTATTTGCAATATACCACCATCAATCGTAGTTAAATGCTTAATTGCCTGGAACGAAAAAACTGAATATGGAAAATGAGAGCCAACCTTTTTACCATTGAACGTTGAACCTAAAGAATGGGCCGCATCATGAATAACTGGTAAGTTATATTCTTTAGAAATAGTCTGAATACTTGAAACGTTAACTGGAATACCCGCATAGTCAACTATCATTATAGCCTTGGTACGTTCGTTGATATTCTGAACTATGGAATTTGGGCAAATAGATCCAGTATTAGCATCAATATCAGCATATCTTATTTTAGCTCCACTCATTTTTATTGAAACATTGGTAGGCTCTGCAGTGAGTGCTGTTGAAATAACTTCATCATCTTTTTTAACTCCAGCTAAAATTAATGCTATATGTAAAGCAGCAGTTCCTGAGTTTACCGATAATGAATAGTTTGAACCAATATATTCTTCAAATCGCTTCTCAAACAAATCTACTTGTTCGCCCTGAGCAACGTACCCGCTATATAATACTTTTTCAAGTTCTGGTAACAAAATCTCCCTAGGGGGAAGATTCGTTTTAACTAATGGTACCATATTTTTTGCTATAAATTTAAAATATTCCCAGATTATGCACTATCTCAAAACTGAACTGATAGTTGATTTTCAAACGCTCTTTAAAGCATCATTGATTATTTTTTGTACAATAAGAAAAACTAGTATAATAAATGCACTTAGAAATCCACCAAGTATCAAACCTTTCAACTTTCCAAATCGCATTTTTTCTAATGGTAATATCGGACCATCCACAATTCGAATTAATGGAGTTTCCTTACTCAAAGATATCTTGCTAAGTTCAAGATTTTTAATAAGTTCACTCAATATCTCCTTATTCACTTCGGCACTTGCTTTGGCACTCTCTATAGGAGCAATGCGTGGAGTCATTCGGCTAGGGTTTTGATTAGGAGTAGCATCTGCTACTTCAACAGCTCTATTAATCGCGCCTGTCATCAGTCCTCTTACTGAATCAGTTTTAGCCTGTAAAATGACTACATTCTCAAGATTTTTCTTTGCTTTTGTTTCTAAATAAAAGTTATTTACGTTTTGCACTAGTTTTTCATTAAAACTCTTAGCAAAAAGCTCATCTAGAAACCTTACTGTAACATAAATAATATTTAATTTCTTATCCTTTTTAACGACCTCTAGGTTTCCTTTTACAATTCCTTTTACAATTTGTGACATTATGCTATCATGCAATAATTGCGCTCTAGCATCTGTGTATTGATTATCCTGTTTAAATCTAATATTCTTTAATTCCGATTTTTTTTCCCAAATATTTCTTAACTTATTGAAATCAATATAACGCTCAATTAACAATTGCTTTTTACCCTCAAATATTTCTTCTGATAGAAGAACTTTACTAATCATATTCCTTGACCTATACAGCTCCAATATGTTCTCCCCTTCAAATAAACCGCCGCCAGCACTACTCAAATCAATTCCAAATGCTGAGGCAATACCTGCATAAGAACTTAAAGCACCTCTAGTACTACCCGTTTCCAGTACAAAGCTGGTAGTGGCCGTATAAACCGGCTCTTTGTTCAGCGCATATAAAAAACCAAGCCCCGCACCGGCAACACCAACTATAATAATGATTATTTTTTTCGACCAGAAATATCTTACCCAATCGCGTATGCTTATTATGAAATCCTTTAAAGATTCTTCTTTATCTGAAGTTCCGGTAAAATCACTCTTTATGTTTTCCTGCATGTTATTGTCCATTACCACTGTTATTTAATATGGCAAATATGATAGCAGCAATTGATGCGGCGGCAGTGCCAATGCCGAACCACCCCTGGGCAGTCATCCCTTCCTTTTTTACCTTTTGAGGCACAGATATTTCCGCTCCCGGGCTAACTGCGGGATAATTATTAAAGAACAAAGCCTTTGTAGTGCCTGCCACCGAACCATTGGCATTGCTGATAAACGCTCCCCGCTTATAGGCCATTTTAGAGAACCCGCCGGCACTGTTTATATAATATTTAAACGGTTTTCCTGGCTTATATACCACAGAAATAGGGCGCAGCACTTCTCCGGTTACCTTTACAGTTTGCATCAAAGTAGGTACCCGTATGATATCTCCTCCTTCTATTATCAGGTCGTACCTGGATTGCGGCGCTTCCAAGATTTTATTCAGTTCTATACCTACCAGGTCTGAAGCAACTGCAGACAGGTAAAGGTTAGCTTTTGCAGAAGAGTCATTGGCCCCGGCTTCTTTAAGACGTTCTAAGTTCATACCCCTGATTCTTTCCTCCTCTGCATCACCTGTTATTGAAGCAGGGCGTTTTAAAGAAGCGCCTTCAGCATAAGCAAAGGCCGTGAGACCGCCGGCTCTTTTAATTAGATCGGAAATACGCTCATTTTTTGACTGTATGGTATAAATACCCGGACGTAATACCTCACCTAACACCTGCACCTGCTGCTGGCCTGTATAGCCTTCAACAGATCTTACGGATACTATATCAAAAGGCTCCAGTATAAATCCGGTATCGGCTAAACTAAGGTCTTTATTTACGGTGATATTAAATACCTGGGCTACCTGAGCAGATTTCTGGCTGAGGTCGGAACCTTTTACACGGCGGGCTACTTCAATATTAGCCGGGCTGGCGCCTTCCTTAAAACCACCAGCCATCTGTACCAGGTCTTCCACACGCATATTACGGGAAAAGTTGAAAGATCCGGGTTGCCTCACCTGACCGCCGATGCTTACCGTATATTCATCTCTTAAATCAAATATGGATGATATCTGCACAATGTCCTCCCGTTTTAGCTCAATATCGGCTGTTGTGTTCTGAACAACACTGGAAACATCAAACGGAATTACTGAACTGGTATTATCAGCATTTAAACGAATAATATATCCCCTGTTCATAAAGGCATCTTCTTTCAGGCCATCCGCCTGCTGTATCAGCTTATTAAGCGTTAATCCCGGTGTAAGCTCATACACACCGGGCCTGAACACAGCCCCTACCAGCTGTATTTTATTCTCAAACCGGTCAAGAATAGGATCAACAATCACTTTGTCCCCGTTCCTGGGTTTATAATCAGGATATTCTAACAATGTTTTACTCAGCACTTTTTTCTCTGTAGCTGTATTCTGAAATACTTTAACTCTTGCTTTATAAGCCATTTCTGAGAAGCCTCCTGCATATCTCAGCACATCGGCCAGACTTTCATCGGCGCGGATCTCATAAATGGCAGGCCTTTTAACTTCGCCGGTAACATCTACCCTTATCTGGTACATCGGTATATGAATCACGTCCTGATCCTGCAGGCGGATATTTTCCATCTGTGTACCATTAATAAGAAAATCATAAAGATCCACAGTAGCAATCACATGATTATTACGAATAACCTGTATGTTTCTGAAAGAACCATTTTCATTAGGACCGCCGGAAGCATACAAAGCATTATAAACACTGGCTAAAGAAGACAGCGTATAAGTGCCGGGCTTTGTTACTTCCCCGCTGATGATTACTTTTATGCTCCTGATATTACCTAAGTTAACTGCCAGCTGCGTGCGCCCAGAACGAAGTGCAGGGTAAGTACCTTGCATAGCCGACCTGATCTTATTAGAAGCCTGCTCTATCGTCAACCCCGCCACAGCAATACGGCCCACATATTCCACTGAAATAAGACCTTCAGGAGAAACCCGTGGTTTATAGCTGGCCTCATTATCCCCGGTAAGATCAATCAATAATTCATCATCAGGCCCGATTACATAATTTTTGGGAGTTGGCATGCGCATATTAGGCTCAAAAGTAAGGGAGCCGGTGCCAAACCGGTCCGATCCAAAGATGCGGGATTTAGGCTTCCCTGGTCCGGCAGCGGCCTGACCAGTAGTTATATTTGCTGACCGCCCGGTATTGGTTTCTCCATCCTCGCTGGCAATCTCAGCTTCTGTTTTTTCGGTATTTTGCTGGCGTATCTCAGTAATCCTGTCTTTTAGTTTTTTGATTTCTGTAGCGTCCATACCTCTTGCAGCAGCTGCCTGTTCCAGCTGAGCATCTGAATAACCCATATCTCCCATCTTCTTCATCATTTCCCTGATCTGGGCATCTGAAAGCTGGTCTACTTTCATATTTTTATAATCTGCCTGGGCATTAACAGTTACAGAAATAAAAAAAAGGATAAGGAATGAAAAAATGATGCTGAATATATTTCTCATTTTCATATTTATCATAAGATTAAGGACGGCTTTGTGATATACAAATAGTGTGCAAATTTAGGGTGAACCTATCTATTCGGGCAGATTTTTTGTAAAAAAATCGGGGCAGACAATGTCTGCAAGGTTTCTTTTGGCTAAGTTTTCCGCTCGAAAGAGACTATAATAACATAAACCTCTGTCTCATTTTCAGAGCCTGGCATCAGTGAGGTCCCTGTCTATGAAAGCTTTAGTATCAAAAATAACGGCATGTTGCTTTTTATATTTTCCGAAATTAAATCTTTTAAACGCTTCATGAGCAACAGCCAATATAATTGCATCATACCCAACCTCATTATCTATAGTTCCCAACAAAGATATATCATATTCATTTTCAACATGCTGCGCATCAGCATAAGGATCATATATATCAACAAGTAAGCCAAATTGTTTCAACTCCTTATAAATATGTATCACTTTGGTATTGCGAACATCAGGACAATTTTCTTTAAAGGTAATACCTAAAATAAGCGCTTTTGATCCTTTTATCGCTTTTCCTTTTTGGATCATCAGTTTTACAACTTTACCAGCTATAAAGGCGGGCATGGTATTGTTTACCCGCCTGCCGGACAAAATAACCTGCGGATGATACCCTAATTGAGAGGATTTGTGGGCTAAATAGTAAGGATCTACGCTGATGCAATGTCCGCCAACAAGGCCAGGCTTATATTTTAAAAAATTATATTTGGTTCCAGCCGCTTCCAGCACGTCATTAGTATCAATACCAAGTCGGTCAAAGATCAAGGCTAATTCATTTACAAAAGAAATATTTACATCACGTTGTGCATTTTCTATAGCTTTAGAAGCTTCGGCTACTTTAATACTCGGGGCTAAATGAGTTCCTGCACTAATGATCTTTTTATAAAGGTTGTCTATTTGTTTTGCTGCTTCCGGAGTAGACCCTGAAGTAACTTTGACAATTGACGTCAACGTATTTACTTTATCACCGGGATTAATACGCTCCGGCGAATAACCGACAAAAAAACCCTCATTCAGCTTCAGTCCTGAAACTTCTTCTAAAACCGGTACGCAATCTTCCTCGGTACAACCCGGATATACAGTAGATTCATATATTACTATATCCCCATTTTTCAACACACTACCAATCATCTCTGACGCCTTTAGTAAAGGGCCCAGATCTGGAACATTATACCTGTCAATAGGGGTTGGAACGGTTATGATGAAAATATTGGCCGGTTTCAGGTCTTCCAGTATAGTAGTGAATATTAAACCATTAGTATTAGCAGAAGAAGGATTTAAGCTCAATGCTTTTTTCAGCTTTTCAACATTTGCCTCCTTTGTTTTATCAACTCCATTCTTCAGATCAGCTATCCTTCTGGCATCAATGTCGAAGCCAATGACAGGAAAGCTCCCCGAAAATTCAATTGCCAGCGGAAGGCCCACATAACCAAGCCCCACTATTGCTATTTTGGGATTTTCAATCATAAATTTTGTTTCCTAAAAACTTTCAACTCCCGGATAATATTGTAGCTTGTAATACACCTGATATAAAAAATCCGCCAGCTGACAACCGGCAGATTTCCTGATCATTATTTATTTCACTATATTAATTCACTACAGCAACATTTTTACTTTCCGCAATCATATCATCCATTACTGCTCCCGCCTGGTTCAGGTAAATATCTTCACTAAGCCCTTTGACCCACAGCTTTAAGCGTTCCTGCTTATTTTTATCGTCCTTGAACTTATCCAGTTCCATAGGCAATAAGGACACATCTAAGTTCTTCTTCAGCTTTTGGGCTGCAACGATCTGATCTGCTTTTACCTTAATATTTTTCTTCTCTGCCCTGTACTGATCAATATTCAAAGGGTAGCTTCTTTCATTTTCATTGGCCAGCCAGGTGCTGTTCCTTTTTATGATCTGGAAAGAGCTGTCTTTTAACAGGCGTTCCTCACTTAATCTCTTTAATGTATTAATGTCGTAAGCCGAATTCCAGGGAGTATAATTGGATTTTGAAATCTCATCATATTGCAATGCATATTCATTGTCTTTTTCCCTGAGCTTTAATAGTTCCATCTGGCTGGGAAGCACAATATCAGATTCTACCCCTTTTAGTTGTGTAGAGCCGCCGCTAACGCGGTAAAACTTCCTCAGCGTAAGCTTTACAGCGCCCAAATCACCATCACCGTCTCTTTTAAATCCTGAATGATCCAAACCGATGTTTTGCTGAACAGTACCCTTTCCGTAAGTAGAAGTGCTGCCAATCACAATACCTCTTTTATAGTCCTGTATAGCGGCAGCAAAAATTTCGGAAGCAGAAGCGCTGAACTCATCAACCATAACAGCCAGCGGACCGGTATATAAAACTGAGGGATCTTCATCTTTTAATACCTGTGGACCGTTCATCCTGTCTTTAACCTGCACCACAGGCCCTTCTTTAATAAATAATCCAACCATTTGCACCACATCATATAATGATCCGCCACCATTGCGGCGCAAATCCATAATGATTCCGTCTACTTTTTCATCTTTCAGTTTCTGAACTTCCCTGGCTACATCCGTAAAGCTTCTCCTGCCATTAGGATCCTGGAAAGGTGTATAAAACTCGGGCAGGTAAATAATCCCTGTTTTGGTATTCTTAACACTGTCCCTGATGATGGCGCTTCTTGCGTAAGTATCAATATCGTTTTCAATCTTTTCCCTCACCAGCGACACTTCTTTTACATTGCCATCGGGCTTTTTAATAGTAAGCCTCACGGTTGTACCCTGTTTACCCCTGATCAGCTTCACAGCGTCCTGTACATCATATCCCAACATATCTACAGGCTGCCCGTCTTTTCCCTGGGCCACCCTGGTAATTATATCGCCCGGAGCAAGCACTCCCGATTTGGCAGCAGGGCTTCCTACATTGATACTGATAATTTTGATCAACCCTTCTGTGTACTGAAGTCCGGCACCAATACCAAAAAAGCTGCCGCTAAGCTCTTCATCAAAGTAGCTTTTGTCAGCCGGAGGAAAAAACTCCGTATGCGGATCCATAGCAGTAGTAATATTATCCACAAAAAGATTGAATTTATCTTCTTCTGTGAACTTTACTTTATACCTGTCAAACATACGGGTCATCATCGTATCCACCTTTTCCCTGGCTTCTTTTTCCAGTTGGGCATCTGTTTTACCTGACTTTAAAGAGCCTTTGGCATCCTGCAGGTCCACATAGCGTTCTAAAGCATAATATTTCAGCATTTTTCTCCACCTGTCAAGGCGTTCCTGCTGGCTGGCCGGATAGGCCATCTTTTTGCCATTCAGTTCAGCAGATTCATTTACTGTAAAATCAAATGGTTGGTCCAGCAGCTGCTTTTTCCATTCTGCAGATTCCGCAATTCTTTGGTCAAATACTTTAGAAACACCTATGAAGCTTTCTACAGCAGCTCCCTGCAGCTCATCGTCAATACGTTTGGCATATAATGCTCCCAAAGAGTCTACATCTCTCTTTAAAAAGATATTCTTTTTAGGATCCAGGTCTTCAAGATATTTATTAAAAACCTTTTCTGAAAATTCATCATTGATCGCTTTAGGATCGTAATGTCCTTGTGAAAGCAGCTTAGCTACCATTTGCATAATCAGCTCATACTTACCTACGGCTGCGCTATTAGGGATTATTTTGTTTTTGAATGCAAAGAACGACCCGGCCACAATAACCAACAATAACAAAAACGGCAATCTCTTCATATTAAATATGTATTTTATAATTTTATGCACCACTCAAAAATAACGCTTATCCATCGCTTATGGTTGCATTTAAGAAAACATTTTGAAATGTTTTTGGTAAAAATTTGAAAAAATCACAATATGTGGTATGATTTTTCATCAATCCATATTGTTTAACGCAGAGAGTAATAAAAAAAGCTGCATTCCTGGCACAAAAAAATCCCGTAAAAAGCTGAGTCCTTCGTAATTTATCTATGCGTTGAGATTTCTCTTCTGATAGATATCGGAACTCTCCTCGCGCTGGCCTCCCGGCCAGTGCGTTAGGGTTACTTAATATAAATTTCACTGGTTTAGTAACAGGTATGCCCAGGTCAGGAGACCTGAGCAAGAAGGGGTTTATGTTGGGATTCCATCGTTCCCTTTGCAGAATACGGAATGACGAAAAAAGCATCGATCTTTCTCAGGTAAAGTTTTTTCCACAAAAAATTTCTTATTTCCTGTTTTTTTATATACATTTGCAGCCCTAAAATGGTGGTTGTAGCTCAGTTGGTTAGAGCATCAGATTGTGGTTCTGAGGGTCGCCGGTTCGAGCCCGGTTAGCCACCCAAACCCTGAATAAATGTTCAGGGTTTTTTTATAATACTCTCTATGAACTCCTGGATTTTTTTAACTCCTCTTATCTCTGGCGGCATAGGCTGGCTGCTCCATATTTTTTTAGGCAACTATTTTTTGCACAGCTATTTGCCTGCGCAAAAAAATAAAATTGCAGCATCACTGGGAGCACAATTACAAGCTATGCTTCCTTTTTCTGCAATAGAGGAAAAAATAAGCAACCCGGCTTTGATAGAAAAAGCTATGCCCATGATAGAAACACATATTGATGAATTTCTGTCGGTAAAACTTCCCCAGGAAATACCCATGCTGGCCATGTTTGTGGGCAATAAAACCACCGACAAGATAAAAGAAGTATTTATTACCCAACTTAAAGCTCTGTTTCCCAAAGTTATGGGCAATATTGTAAACGACCTTAAAGGGTCTTTTGATATAGAGACCATTATTAAGAAAGAGCTACAGCAAATAGATTTAAGCAGGCCTCTGAAAAAAGAACTGATGAAGTTTAGTTATATGGGCATTTTGACCGGTTTTATCATCGGGCTGGTGAACCTGTTTTTGTTTTACATGCTTCATTAAAGTAAAATTGTTTCCCCCGCGTTACCATCTTTAAGCATTTTTTTACACTTATCATCTAAAGTCAGGACAAGTTATAGCGACTTTTCGCGTCAAACCCTAAATTTTTTTAATGCGATATATTTTTACAGGGCTGGTTTTGTTTTTCTCGAATATAATAGTAGCTCAGCAAGGCACAAATGGTCAAATGCCTAATGGTTCACTTTATGGCAAAGTAATAGACTCGATTACAGGTAAACCTATTGACGCTGCCACTATCCGCCTGTTTCAGGCTAAAATGGACTCGGCTACCCAAACACCTAAAAATGTCCTGGTAACAGGTGCACTGGCTTCGGCTAACGGGAATTTCAGGGTTGAAGGCATACCGGCAATGGGGCAATACAAATTAGAAATTTCTGGCATAGGACACAAAACCTATTCCAGGCCTTTTTCATTTATAGACAGGAAAACTTTGGCTAACAGTTCCAAAGATATGAGTGCTTTACTGGGCGCTTTGGATAAGGACCTGGGAAATATACGGTTAGCTCCTGATGTTGAGACACTGTCCAATGTTACTGTTACCGCCTCTAAACCAGCAGTGCAGTTGGGCATAGACCGGAAAATTTACAATGTTGAAAATAACCTTACTTCTGCAGGGGGGACTGCCACAGATGTTTTAAAAAACGTTCCCTCAGTAAATGTAGATATTGATGGTAATATAAGTGTACGTAATGCCAGTCCGCAAATTTTCGTGGATGGAAGACCCACTACCCTTACGCTGGACCAGATACCTGCAGATCAGATTGCCAGTGTGGAAGAAATTACCAACCCATCGGCAAAATATGATGCATCCGGGGGCACAGCAGGTATTTTAAATATCGTATTGAAAAAAACAAGAACAGTAGGCTACAATGGTTCTTTACGTGCAGGTGTTGATGAGCGGGGCCGGTACAATTTTGGCGGCAATATCAATGTCCGCCAGGGCAAGTTTAACGTGTTTGCGAACCTGGGCTATAACCAGCGCAAAACTATATCTGACGGTACTACAGAACGCTCCACCTTTTTAAACGATACCACTATAAACCTGCGCCAGACAGATCGCGCTGTTGGTGATGGACGTTTCCTGTTCAGCAGGGCGGGATTTGATTATTTCCTAGATAACAGGAACACACTTACGCTTTCAGGTATGATAGTGGACGGAAAATTTGAGAATTTTTCCAACAGTAACATTTTAATTGATACGGTTACCGGCACCAATAATATCCAATCAAAAATATTGCGTACAGCAGATGCCAATTTTCAGTTTAACATGAAAGGAGGCGCTGTAGGCTTTGTTCATAACTTCCCTAAAAATAACCATCAGCTTACTATTGACGGACAGTACAATAAAAGCAGAAACGAAAATGTGAACCTTATCACCAATAATAATTACCTCCTGAGTAATGGTCCGCTCACCAGCACCAGCAGGCAGCAGCAAAATGGTAATGGCGGCAATGAAAGGGTTAATGCACAAATGGATTATACAAACCCTCTTTCAGACAAATCCAAGCTGGAAGCAGGAGTACGCTTCAACCAGACAAAAACATCGAGCGAGAACATTTATAACCTCGTTGGGGCAGGGAATGTTTTAATACCCCAGCCATTATTATCTTCTAAATTTAATTATGCAGACCAGGTGTATGCAGGATACGCCACTTTTTCCAGCAAGATCGGGCAAAAGTTTGGCTATCAACTGGGCTTGCGTATGGAAAGCTCAGACTATAAAGGCACTGTATATAATACTGTAAGAAGTGGCAGCAGCACTAAAGACACGGTTTCTCACTTTAGCATCTCCTACCCCGTTAGTTTTTTCCCAAGCATATTTTTATCGCAGGAACTGCCTAACGACCAGCAGCTGCAACTGAATTACAGCCGCCGGATCAACAGGCCCGGGTTCTTCCAGTTGTTTCCTTTTGTAGATTATTCCGATTCGCTGAACCTGAGCAGGGGTAATCCTAACCTGAAGCCAGAGTTCACTAATTCTCTTGAATTATCCTATTCAAAGAATTTCGACAGGACCAATAACCTTATTCTATCGGTTTACTACAAAAACACCACGGGTTTAATAACCAGGTATCAATCGCAGGAAACCAACCCATTAACGAACCAGTTGGTAATTGTAAATACCTATATGAATGCCAATTCCAGCTTTGTAGGAGGTTTTGAAGCCGTGGCTAAAAATGCCCCTGCCAAATGGTGGGATATAACCAGTAATATTAATATTTACACTTCAAAGATCAATATCGATGATCCTTCCATTACAACAGCCGGGCAAATGTATAGCTGGTTTGCTAAGATCAACAACACTTTCAAGCTACCCAAAAACTTCACTTTACAGCTGTCCGGAGACTATAACTCCAAAACAGTGTTAGCACCTGGCGGTTCCGGTGCCAGCAGCGGAGGCGGAGGTGGCCGCGGAGGATTTGGTGGTAACGTAAGCGGAAATGCCCAGGGTTACAGTATGCCTACTTACGGTGTTGATGTGGCTTTAAAGTATGAATTCCTGAAAAACAAAGCGGCTTCTGTTACGTTAACCGGCAGCGATATTTTCAAAACCCGTGTCAATGATGTGTATACTTCTGTCGGGTTCTTTAACCAGCATCAGTATCGCGTGCGCGACCAGCAATTCTTCAGCATCAATTTTTCTTACAGGTTCGGAAAGTTCGATGCCTCATTGCTCAAACGTAAAAACTTAAAGGCTGAGCAGGAAAGTATGCAGGGGGGAATGCAGGGGATGCCTTAGTAAGTCAGAAAAGTTGGAAAAGTCAGAAAGTCCGAGGTCTGAAGTCGGATGTCGATAGTAACCAGCATTTGGCTTCAAGCTTTATGCTTTTAGCCTTTATAGTGCCGCTGTGCGAAGCGTCCTCGCTTCGCAATACTATTCTGTCGCCTGCGGCGACCTTTTTGAATCGAAAAGCCTTATACATTTAATCTAAAGTCCGAGGTCAGAAGGTAGATGTTGGCAGTAGCCTCAAGCCTTTTGCTTTACGCTTTCAGTCCTCTTCCAGACCATTAAAATTAAACATTCTATATTAATACCCTTCACGGCCGAACAATTATGCCAGCCTGATGTTTTAATGAAGACAATCAGCAGCAGGACCGGCGTGCCTGTTGCCGGACTTTTTTAGTTTTATGAAGTGGTAATAATATTTTGAGCCGTTATTTGCATATTGTATGTCTGGATACACCTTGTCCTGCTGACTGTGGCGATGCTATTGATATGATGAACCGGATCAAAGCATTTCATAAGAAGGGCGTTAAGATACATTTACACTATTTCAGGTTTAACGAAAAATGCAATTCGCAGGAACTAAACAAATACTGCGAAACTGTGCAATCATACGAAAGAAAGGATGCCCTGGATTGCCTGTCGCTGAACACGCCCTATTTCGTTAACTGCCGGTGCAATGATACCCTTGTTGAAAATATTAATAAAGATAGTCACCCCGTTTTGCTGGAAGGGCTGCACACTACCGGGATTATCAATCATATTAAGCAGGAGCATCGAAAAATATGTGTGCGCATGCACAATGAAGCCTCTGTTCATTATCGTGAAATGGCCCGCTGCACGCTAAACCCTGCCAAAAAGACCTTTTACCTTGCAGAAAGTCTGCTGACCAAAAAATATACTTCCACATTACCTGATGAATGCCTGTATGCCTGTGTATCTGATGAGGACAGGGACAGCTTTGCAAACCTCGGCCTTAGCAATGTACAAACTATTCCTATTTTTCCTTCCTGGCAAACGGTAGATTCTCCGGAAGGCATGGGGAGTCTCTGTCTCTTTCATGGCAACCTTGCCAACCCCGACACAGAAAAAGCTGCACTATGGCTGCTAAGCAATGTATTTAACCTGGTAAGGATCCCTTTTATTATTGCGGGAAAAAATCCGCCCAAAAGCATACAAAAGGCTGCGGGATTATGCCAGAACACCTGCTTAGTGAGCAATCCCAGCGAGCGGGAAATGGAAGACCTGGTACAAAAAGCGCATATTAATATACTTCCCGGCTTTAACAAAAATGTTACCGGCGTACGGATAAAATTGCTGCATGCTTTATACAAGGGGAGGCATTGTGTAACCACGCCTGCTATGGTAGAAGGAACCGGGTTGAAAGATGCATGCCATATTGGTACTACGGCCAATGCAATTGCCTCTATTATTTCCCAGCTTTATTATCTTCCTTTTGAAGAAGAGGAAGTAAAGCTCCGGAAAAGATTATTGGAAGATACTTACAACAACGACAAAAACATCGGGCAGTTTATAGATTATCTATGGTAGCGTTATCAATCACCCTGCCGTCCTCTGTTTTAATAAGTCTTGCCGGATATTTTTTTACCACCGCATAATCGTGCGTAGCCATTACAATAGCAGCATTACTTTCTTTGGCAATAGATAAAAGCAGGCTCATAATCTCATCCGTTGTAACCGGATCCAGGTTTCCCGTGGGTTCATCAGCCAGTATCAGCTTGGGACTATTTAGCAGGGCACGGGCTATATCTACACGCTGCTGCTCTCCCCCGCTCATTTCAAAAGGCATTTTACGGGCTTTGTGCGTCAGACCCACCTGTTCCAGTACCTTATTTATTTTTTCGTCCATCTCCTTCTTATCCTTCCAGCCGGTAGCTTTCAAAACAAATTTGAGGTTATCAGCCACGCTCCTGTCTGTCAGCAACCTGAAGTCCTGGAACACCACCCCCAGCTTACGCCTTAAAAAGGGCACATCGCGCCAGTGCATATTCTTTAGCTGGTAACCCGCAACAACAGCATCACCTTCTGTTAACAGCAGATCGCCATACAGCGTTTTCAGCAGGCTCGACTTTCCGGTACCTGTTCTTCCTACCAGGTACACAAACTCCCCTTCCCTTACGGTAAGGTTTACTTCTTTCAGCACTAAATTATCGCCCTGGTAAATATTCGCGTTACTAATTTCTATAATCGGTTGCTGCATGATCTTTATGAATGGTAAGGTTGCAAAATAAGTGAAAAACAGCAATCAGTACTATTATAATTTAGTGTCCTAAAATATAACTAAAAAAATAGTTGTTAAACTAAATAATTAGTTTTATCTTGCAGTAATAACAGACTTTTAATAAATGAAATGTCCTTTTTATCATACCTGCCTGATTGGTTTGCCTATCATTCTGACAGTTTATAGCTGTAAAACGCCTGACCAGGACAAGAAAAATACTAGCCAAAGCCAGGATACTATAGTGAACAATAGCTTCACCCTGAAAGGCCAGGTGCAGGGTGCTGATACAGGATGGGTTTATTTCATGAAGGAAGATACTATCAATGATAAACCTTTTGGAGGACAGACAGATTCAGCTAAAATAACCAAAGGCTCATTTTCCTTTACTGGAGAAACAGAAGTGCCTTATAAAGTTACGGTTGGTATAAAAGCGGTTGAGAACCGGAGGCCTTTTTTGTCACCCGTTATGTTTATAGACAGGGGAGAAACATTCATAACATTTTCTGCAAAACCGCTTCTATCTGCGTTCGAAGCAAAAGGCAGCTATGCGCAAAACCTGTTCAACGAATTTAATACAAACTATAAAAAATTTCTTGATTCGTCCAACGCCCTGTTCGCGGCAAAAATGCGACTAAAAAAAACTGCCGGCAATATTTCTGCAGACAGTCTGGACCGTGCTTCCGAAGCTGTAGAACACAGTACACAGTCATACTTTTTGGAGTTTGCAGGGAAATATCCCGCTTCCATAGTTTCAGCCTACATAATCAATGAATATTTAAAATTCTATAAATGGGATCCCCTGGTATTTTACAGATTGTTTACTGATTCAATAAAGGCATCATATTATGGCAGGCAGATAGAATTGAAAGCGGCATCATTTTCCCGTACAAATATAGGATCAGTGGCTCCCGACTTCACGATTCCTGATGCCAATGGTAAACCACATAATTTGAGATCCTTATTATCAACCTACACTTTAATCGATTTCTGGGCCAGTTGGTGCAAACCTTGCAGGGCAGAAAATCCATTTCTTTTAAAAGCATTTAATCAATACAAAAACAAAGGGTTTACTATAATAAGTGTATCTATGGACAATAACAGGCAGGACTGGCTGCGGGCTATTAAGGACGACAACCTGCCCTGGAAACAACTTTCTGACATAAAGGGAAACGAAAGCCCGGTAAAGCTGTTATATGGAGTTTATGGGATACCGCGCAATTTCTTACTGAACGAAAAGGGACAGATCATAGCAAAAGACCTCAGAGGTGAGAAGTTAGGACAAAAATTATGGGAAGTAATTCCGGATTAAAATAATATCTACACAAAAAATGAAACAATTAACAAAAGCCGAAGAACAGATCATGCACATTTTATGGGATAACGGGCCGCAATTTCTAAGAGAAGTGCTGGACGCTATGCCCGAACCGAAACCTCATCAAAATACAGTAGCCACCATTTTAAAAATACTAGTAGAAAAAGATTTTGTTACTGTAAATGTATTCGGGCGGCAGCATCAGTATGCAGCTGCAGTAAGTAAAGAAGCTTATTCTGGTAAAACTATAAAGCAAATGGTGAAGGGATACTTTGAAGGCTCCTTTGCCAATATTGTTTCCTTTATGGTAAAGGAGAATAATTTAAGCGTGGAAGAGCTGGAAGCGCTGTTGCAGCAAATCAGGAAACAACAAAAAAAATAATTGTATGCTTACCTACCTATTGCAAATGATGGCCTGCTCCGGTATCCTTTATGGCTACTACCACTTCTTTTTAAGAAACGAGCGCTTCCACCAGTATAACAGGTTTTACCTGCTGTTCTCTATTATGCTAAGCCTTGTATTGCCATTGATAAAAATACCGGTACAGGTAACGGAAGCAAGTCCATCCAGTCCAGTGTACCTATTGATAAGCAGGGGAGAGAATATAGTGGTCACTGCCCGGGAAGGATTTGATACTTCTTCCCTGCTGTATATTTTCTATAGTGTGATAGTACTGTTTTTATTAGTACGGCTTGCCCTTACCATAAGAAGAATCATCCATATCAAAAAAAAATCAGTTACGGAAACCATAGAAGATATTCGGTTCATCAGCACTACAGATGCTAATGCCCCGTTCTCATTTTTCAAATGGCTGTTCTGGAACATACAAACACCTTTGCAATCTGCCGAAGGCGAGCAGATCTTTAAGCACGAAATGTACCATATCCGCAGCAAACATAGCCGGGATCTTATTTTCATAGAAATTGTGCTGGCTGTATTTTGGTTTAACCCGCTTTTTTATTTATACAGGAAGGAGCTGAAAACGATCCAGGAATTTCTGGCAGATAAACATGCCACCGAAGGACAGGATACATACGAATACGCAGAGATTTTATTGCTGCAGGCGTTAAGAGCCCGTCAGCTTCAGTTAGTCAACCCGTTTTTTCATAACCAGTTAAAAAGAAGAATTGCCATGTTAACAACATCTAAAAAGCCACAGCACCAATGGCTGAGAAAATTATTGGTATTACCTGTAGCAGTAGCCGTTATTGCATTATTTGGATTTACCTATAAGAAAGAAATTAAAGAGGCGGTAGCTGCACTGCCCCAAATAACAAACAATAAAACTACTGCAACGTCAGCCCGGGAAATTATTGCAAAAAATGAGATGCAGCCTGCTACAAATATCCCGGAGAAAAAAGATACCATACCCGCAAAAATAAATACCGATGGGAAAAAAGTATTTGCTGAATATGTAACAGGTACGGAGCGGTACAGGAAGTTGAACCCTATTACGGTAATTGGCTATTCAGAAAAAGAAGCCCCCAAGCACATACTCAAAGATGGTGAAGTGAAGATTGATGTAGAAGCAGCTTTCCCCGGAAACTGGAGTAACTTTTTAGAGCGAAATATAGACGGGCAGATACCTACTGAAAAAGGAGCGCCTGCCGGTAAATATGAAGTATTGGTACGGTTCATTGTGAACGAAAATGGACGTATTTCGGGTATTCAGCCATTGAGCAATGAGGGTTATGGAATGGAGGAAGAAGTAGTAAGAGTATTGCAGAAATCGCCTGATTGGCGCCCGGCTTTAAATAATAAAGAGGGCGGAGAAGCCAAAGCTGTAAAATCCTATCGCATACAACCCATCAATTTCCAGGTAATACGGGAGGTAAAAAAAGATAATGCACAAGAGGAACCGGTTGCAGTTGTAAATAAAAGAGAGCCTGACATCTTTGTTAAAACAGAAATTGAGGCCCAATACCCTGGCAATTGGCAAGACATCCTTTCTAAAACCCTGAATCCAAAAGTTGCAGTTAACAACGGAGCGCCTCCAGGCAATTACACAACGGTCATTCAATTTATAGTTGACAAAGACGGCAGTACCAGTGATTTTAAAGCATTGACAAATGTTGGCTACGGCCAGGAAGCAGAAGCCTTAAGAGTGATGAAAAAAACGGGCAAGTGGAAACCTGCCATGCAAAATGGAAATGAAGTAAAGTCATATCGCAAACAACTCATCACTTTCCAGGTTACAAAAGGATAAAAACTAATCCCATGCTTTCTTACGTTTTACAAGTCATAGCCTGCTCAGGCATCCTGTACGGTTACTACCACTTCTTTTTAAGAAATGAGCGGTTTCATCAATATAACAGGTTTTATTTGCTGTTTGCCTTGTTTGCCGGTATTTTCCTGCCACTGTTAAAAGTACCTATTCCCGTAAACGCAGAAAGTACAGTCAGTATTCCCGCTATATTCATCAGCAATGGGGAAAATATAACTGTAACAGCAGGGTATAACAGCGTTAATTACAAAACCCTGCTATATGGTGCCAGCCTTCTTTTAAGCTTATCCTTACTAATAAGGTTAGCTATGGCTGTTAATAAAATTGTAGCCATCAGGAGCAAGTCTGAAGAAAAGCGCTTTCAGGGATTCACCCTTATCAAAACCGATCACCCTCATTCACCTTTCTCTTTTTTTAAATGGATGTTCTGGAATAAAAACACCGCCCTGGAGTCGGATGAGGGCCGCCATATTTTTCGTCACGAAATGTATCATATACGCAGCAGGCATAGCTGGGACCTGCTTTTTATAGAAATTATCCTGTGCCTGTTCTGGTTCAATCCTTTCTTTTATTTATACCGGAAAGAAATATCTGTTATACAGGAATTTTTAGCAGATAAACATACAACCGAAGGGAAGGACGCCTGTGGATATGCAGAGCTGTTGCTGCTAAAGGCCATCAGTCACCACAAACAGGCATTAGCAACCCCGTTTTTTCATAACCAGTTAAAAAGAAGAATTGCCATGTTAACAACATCTAAA
>JAPUDO010000064.1 GCA_027493055.1 Niabella sp.
AAAGAGTGAATAATTATGTGGATTATAGTAACGCACCCAACCAGGTTGGCCGGCTGGGCAGAAGTCTGTTGCAGCAATTTAACAATGACAAAAAATACTGGGCTGCAAATATTACTGCTGAATATGCCAAACGACTCAATAATATTCATGATGTTAAAGCGCTGATTGGTTATAATGCAGAAAACTCCGACTATAATACTTTCAACGGTAGCAGGGATGGGTTGCTGGTTAGCGATAGACCTGATTTTAACCTAATGGACGGACTGAACTACACACTAGCTGGTGGAGGTAACTCCTGGGCTTACCTGGGAGCCTTTTATCGTTTTAATTATTCATTGATGGATCGCTATATTATTGAATTTAATGGCCGCTATGATGGATCTTCCAAGTTTCCGGAAAGCCAGCGCTATGGTTTTTTTCCTTCTGTGGCGGCAGGCTGGCGAATCAATAAAGAGACTTTCCTGAGCGGGGCTTCGGATTGGTTGAACGAATGGAAAATAAGGGGCTCTTTTGGCTCGTTGGGTAATGGTAATGTAGATCCTTACCGCTACATGGAACAAATGGGTATTAGTAAAATGAGTGTTATACTGAATGGTGTTCAGAATAATTATACTCAATTGCCGGGCGTTGTTCCTGATGGACTTACGTGGGAGCGCTCTACCACTTTTGACCTGGGTACAGACATTGCCGCATTCAGAAACCGACTCAATATTTATTTTGATTGGTATGACCGGAAAACAACAGATATGTTTACGGCAGGGCAGCCGCTTCCTGCAGTATTCGGCGCTTCGGTTCCGTATGGCAACTATGCCGACCTGTCAACCAAAGGCTGGGAGCTGGCCCTGGGTTGGAAAGATAAAGGCGCTGTTTTCGGTCGTCCTTTTGAGTATGGGTTTTCCGGTTCTTTATGGGATAGTAAATCTACTGTAACAAAATTCAATAATCCTACCGGTACTTTGGCGTCAACTTATTATGTAGGGCATACAATTGGAGAAATTTGGGGGTATACTACTGAAGGTCTGTTCAGGTCAGAAGAAGAAATAACGAATCATGCGGATCAGGCATTCCTACAAAATTCAAATAACAGAAAGCAGCTTCCGGGTGACATAAAATTTCTGGATCGGAATGGTGATGGTTTTATTAACGAAGGCAACAATACCATCTATAACCCCGGCGACAGGGGTATTATTGGCAATAGCGCTCCCCGTTATCAGTTTGGATTTACGCTGTCAGCCAGATGGAATGGTATTGGTATTTCGGCATTCTTTCAGGGAATTGGTAAACGTAACTGGTATTTTGCGCCCGAAGCAGGCATGTTCTGGGGATTGTACAACCGACCCTATGGATTTCAGTCCGAAAAAATGATGCGTAATGTTTGGACAGAAAACAATGTTGACGCCTATTTCCCCAGGCTTAGAGGTTACACTGCTAACAGTACTGCCAGAGCTTTGGGTGCTCCGCAAACAAGGTATTTACAGGATGCCAGCTATTTGAGGTTTAAAAATCTTACAGTAGATTATCAGCTACCTGCTGCTCTGGTACGTAAGTGGCATATGGGATCTGCCACAATCTTTTTTACCACACAAAACCTGTTTACGTTCTCCGGTATGTATAAATATACCAATAATATTGATGTTGAAATTATTGAAAATCCTGTGGGCGATTTGCAAAACAATAGCGGGCAGGGATATGCTTATCCCATGTTAAAAACTTCAACTATAGGGGTTAACCTGACCTTTTAATTCTTCTTCCATCCGTTAAAAGCATAAACATTCTATAAATGAAACATAATAATAATTTTTTGGGCATCCTGCTTATTATGGTAATGGGCCTCAGTATATCGTGTAGTAAAGACTTTTTGAACAAAGAGCCTTATGATAAATTAGTGCCTCAATCATTCTTTGCTTCCGAAAAGGACCTTGCGTTATACACCAACTCCTTCTACCAGCGGCAGCTACCCACGGGGCTCTCGGTGGCAACAGCCGATGAGATGGGTGATTATACGTCCAAGTCTAATTCGCCGGCTTTTATTGCCGGGTCATTTACCTCTGTCAATCAGGCAAGCTGGTCCTGGGCCGACCTCAGAAATATCAATTATTTTCTTAAACGATTTAATAATCCGGTTATCTCCCAAGCCGCAAGAAACCATGCGGAAGGGCTGGCGCGCTTTTTTAGGGCTTACTTTTATTTTGATAAAGTAATGACTTATGGCGATGTACCCTGGTATTCTACACCTTTAGATGTGAGCGATGTGGATGAGCTTTATAAAGGCCGGGATTCCCGAACACTCGTAATGGATTCCGTAATGACCGATCTTGATTATGCCTGCAATAATATTCAGGATATAAAAGATAATTCAGCCTCTTCAGTTACAAGGCAGGTGGCGCTGGCATTTAAGTCAAGGGTATGCTTGTTTGAAGGAACTTACAGGAAGTATCATACGGAGCAGAACCTGCAAAACTCGGCAACTTATTGGTTACGGCAGTCTGCTGATGCTGCTAAAAAAGTAATAGATGCCAAACAGTATAGTTTATACAACACTGGTAACCCAAGTGCCGATTATCGTGCATTATTTACAAGAGAAACGCCTGTGGCCCAGGAAGTAATGTGGGCGGTGGTTTATAATAATAATCTTAAAAAATGGCATGATATAACCTGGAAATTCAGTAGCGCTACTTATGGCGCCAGGTGGGGGTTGAATAAACAATTTGTCAATACTTACCTTAAAACAGATGGTTCGAGGTTTACAGACATACAGGGATACGATACCATCCAATTTGCAAGGGAAATGGTTAGTCGTGATGCAAGGCTGGCCCAAACCATTCGCTCGGTGGGGTATAAAAGAAGTGACGGAAGTGCTGCGCCACCGAATTTTGGTTACACATTTACAGGTTACCAAATTTTAAAATATAGCCTGGATGATAAAGTTTACGATAGCAAGGCTGAAGCATATAACTCTATACCACTTATGCGTTATGCAGAAGTTTTACTCAATTATGCCGAGGCAAAAGCAGAGCTGGGAGAAATGGATAGGACGGTTTGGGGCGAAACGATAGCGCTGTTGCGTAATCGCGCAGGGGTGGCAAGCCAGGTGCCTGAATCAGCGGATACTTACCTTCAGCAAACCTACTTTCCCGAAATCGGGGATAAATATTTACTGGAAATAAGAAGAGAGAGAGGAACAGAGCTGGTTTATGAAGGCCTGAGGTATAATGACCTGCTAAGATGGAAAAAAGGAAAGTTGCTGGAAATGCAATGGAAGGGGATCTATGTGCCAGCAAAAGACAAACCGATGGATTTAGATGGTAACGGAACGCCAGATGTGGCTTTTGTGGATGCGGTACCGGCCGGCAAAGTGTCGGGCGTGATTTACTACGTGCTTGATGGGAAATCTGCTAAGCTTTCAGAAGGAGATAAAGGCTTTGTAATATGGCGGGATGATGAAAAGCGCGTATTCGACAATAAAAAATATTTAAAACCAATAGCTAATTCAGATCTTGTACTAAATCCCAAACTTGGACAAAACAGTGGATGGGAATAAGGATAAATTTTTCTTTATGCGATTCTTAATAATTGTGCTGCTAAATATTGCTACAATATTTATACTGAATAAAAATATAAACGCGGCTATTTCCAGTGAAAGTGTGGTAGCAACTGTGCCTGCGATAGAACAACCTGGCCGGTATATTCACCTGTTAAAAAGGAAGCGGGTAGGCTTGATAGCCAATCATACTTCATTAATCGGCGGGATAAGAAGTATTGATGCGCTTCGGTCAAACGGCGTAAACATTGTGAAGGTTTTTTCTCCGGAGCATGGCTTTGCGGGTGCCATCAGCGCGGCTACCAATGTGCCTAATGTAAAAGATGCCGCGAGCGGAATAAGTGTTGTTTCGCTGTTCGGTGATCAATATAAGCCAACGGTGCAAGACTTGAACAATATTGATGTTATGCTTTTTGATATGCAGGATGTAGGAGTACGCTTTTATACCTATATCTCAACATTGCATTACATTATGCAGGCCTGTGCAGAAAACGATATCCCGCTTATTGTAACAGACAGACCCAATCCTAATGATGGCTATATCGATGGACCGGTAAGGGCGCATGGATATGAAAGTTTTATATCTATACATCCCATACCTATTGTACATGGAGTGACCATTGGGGAATATGCAAAAATGATAAACGGCGAGGGTTGGTTAAAAACAAAAAAACCTTGCAGGCTTACTGTTATCCCCATGTATAGCTACTACCACGGTAAGCCTTATCGATATACAATACCTCCATCACCTAATTTAAATGCACTGAATGCAATTTTCCTGTATCCTTCATTGTGTTGGTTCGGTGCTACTGCAATTAGCGATGGCCGTGGAACGCTGTTCCCGTTTCAGGCTGTTGGCGCTCCTCTTTTCAAGGAACTATATCCCTTTTCATTCCGTCCAAAACCTATTAAAGGTATGAATGAGAATCCAAAGTATAATGGTGATATATGTTATGGGATAGATTTTAGCAATAACCTTGTATCCGGCTCTAGTCTTGGTGGGCGGCTGGATATAGGATTATTATTACGGATGTACCGGCAATACCCCGATAAGGAGCATTTTTTTAATGGCCTGACAGAAACTACAAGAGATTCAATATTGCATTTCGACCTTTTAGCTGGTAGCAGCCGATTGCGTGAACAAATCGTCCGTGGAGAATCTGAAGAACAGATAAGGAAATCCTGGGAAAAGGGACTGAAGCAATACAAAAGAATGAGGAAAAAATATTTGTTATATCCTGATATAAAAACGCCACTCAAAATAATGACCTACAATATCAGGCATGGAACAGATGCCGGGGATCGGAATCATTTGGAGCAGATAGCCGTATGGCTCAAATGTGCAGATATGGACTTTGTAGGTTTGCAGGAGGTGGACAGCGTGTGCGAACGCTCCGGAAAAATAAACCAAGCAGAGTATCTTGCTGCGAAAACAGGTATGTTTTATACATTTGTCCGTCATTTCGATTTTCAGGGCGGGGCTTATGGAATTGCATTATTATCAAGGTATCCGCTGCAAAATATCAAAACATATAATCTTCCCGTCGATACGTCTTCGGCCACCCGATCAGTAGGCTTTTTTACTGCAGATGCAAAAGTTCCGAGAAAGGGAGCGGTTCGCCTTGCTGTTGTTCACATGGATTATAGATCGCAGGCTTCCAGAATTAACCAGGCACATATCATCGGTAAAATTTTAAGCCAGAGCAGGGTGCCTACTGTTTTGATGGGGGACATGAACTCCAGCCCCGGAAAGGAGGAAATCGCCGTTTTAATGAAAAAGCTTAAAGATGGTTCTATTTGTGACTGCTTTACTTTTCCTTCAGACAGGCCCGACCGTAAAATTGATTATATAATGGTTTCAAATCATTTTCAGCCAGTCAAATCAGTTTCGGCTTCTTCAGAATTTTCTGACCATTTACCATTGACAACTATAGTTGAATGGAAATAACCAGGGTTGTTTAAAAGATGAAATAATTAGGTCGGGGTTGGAAAAGCACATGGCGAATTCCATGCAATAGCTAAAACCTCCCGGGTTAATGACATCACATCAGGCTGACGAGTTGGGTGGTTCACATTCCATTGATGAATTAATAGGACCTGAAAACAGATAGCAAACAACTGATCCATATTACATTGGATCTTTGCATGGGAAGTGACTTGACCAATACAAAATGAAATGTGTTTCTTGATCATAAATTAAATTATTAGATTATCTAACTATAGAGGATTAGTCACCTCTTAGTTTCCACAATAGCTCATGAATTGGATTGCTAAGAGTAACGAATAATAAAAAAATTAATAGTACACTCACGATATGCTTGACCCTCCCAGCCTTCTTGATGATCTGTTTTCGAATATTTATTCATACTAGCAGACTTATGATATGAATCAATAAGCATATCCATAAAAGAAAACCATGTCCTATCGGGTTTGAATATTTATCGTAAATAAATTTCAGCGAAATCCCTAAAGAATAAATTGCGAATACGCTTAGATGAAACAAGAATATTTTCAGTACATTTTTCCACATTGCATTAATCAATTATATTCGCCATCGCTTCCAGTAGCGCTACCGTTACCAATTTGAATATTTGAAGCCATTGGGTTATTATTTTGTTTCATTTGCTTAATCAACTTATATAAGCCCAATGGGCGTTCTCTTATAGTTAATGCCAGCACCTGTGATCAGATCAGGAACAGCAAGTTGATTGAAGCCGGACACCTGAACTAAGTTATAAATACCAACGGCATAATAAGTGCAATTAAAATCATTCAGATCATACTTTAGATTGCCATAGACAAGTGTTGTGTTTTTAGCAATATTAAATTCGCTTTCTGGCATATTCATTATTTTAATTGAGGCATTGTATTCATGATTACTATCGTTGGCTATTTTACTATCTACACCTGCAGAGGTTGAACTTTTTGCTCTAACTAATGGGTGAAATCCAGAAGTTTGGCTAACGCTTGTACTACCATTTGTTTTGGTAAGCGTTACAAATGCATGTCCAGGTGTAATACCAACGACTACAACTTCAGGGTCATTGTTTTTAGGTAGGTCAGCATATAAAGTTAGAGCATATGTAGTAACGTACACTTCTTACCGCCCGTGGCACAATAGAGACACAAAATTTTGTACCACGAAAGCAAATAAGAGGAAACGTAAATCGAAGTGATTCGCTGATCCCTAAAATGCCGTAAATACTGGGTTTTGGGAAATAAAAAACCCCGGTTAAAGAACCGAGGAATATTTTTCGCGGCCCCATTAAAGCAAGCGGCCTTAACCGAGTCGCACTACAAAAGTGCACTAAATACCACTATTTAGCAAATAATACCCTGTGATTTATAAAGAATAGACCCGGTCGTACCCACCCCTATTTTCTACGCCGGGTGCGAGAAATCAAAAGGACCCAATAAAAAAAGGTAGCAAGTAAGTGTAAAAATTACAATCTATTTTGCTACCTAATTTTATAAATAATTGATAATCAATTATGTTTGTCGGGGAGACAGGATTCGAACCTGCGACCCCCTGGTCCCAAACCAGGTGCGCTACCGGCCTGCGCTACTCCCCGAAACCATACCGCCTCAGCGAACGGGCTGCAAATGTAAAGGAAATTGTTTTAATAATCAAAAAGTAGAAATCTCTTTTTAAAGGATAATTTTTTGAGAGCCGGCCAGTAACGGCCCTTTCTCTATCAGCCGCTTTAGTAGAACTGACTGATTGGTTGCCCTTACCAAATTATGTTTAGGATATTTGCAGCCGTAGTAAACATCGTCATTTATATAATCTGTAAGAAAACGGATGGCCTGCATGTAGATCATGAACTCGCCTGAATAAAAAAAGTATTGCTTTTCAGTTTCTGTTAATTCATCATCCATAAAGGCTTTGTAGCCATCTACTATGGCAAAATAAAACTCATCACGAACCTCAATTTTGCTGAAGTCCTTTTCTTCTTCACTCACCGGGCATAAATAAGTGCGCATCATATCCCCAACATCACTGATAAAGTAGCCCGGCATTACAGTATCCAGGTCTATTACACAAATCCCTTTGTGATGATCATCAAGTAAAACATTGCTGATCTTGGTATCGTGATGCGTTACCCTTAACTTAAATTCATTATTGTTTGTTATGTTGTTGTACTCATCCACAATAGCCGAATAAGCTTTCAGTTCTCCGATTAAATCACCTGCTTCTTTTATTCTTTCTTTATTGCCTTTTTCGAGCGCCTCTGAAAACTGTGCATATCGTAAAGAAAGATTGTGGAAGGAGGGTAAAGTAATATTTAATGTGTTAATATCTAATTCTGATAATACGCTGGTAAACCTGCTGAACTGACTTGCTGCTTCATAAGCCTGCAAGGGACTTTGCACTACGTCAATGGTATGACTGCCTTTTATATAAGGGAACATCCTGTAATAGTCATCTGACAGGAGTACAATAGATTCCCCTTTTAATGTTTTACAGGGTGCGGTAAAAAAATAATGGCTGTTATGAACAGATAAATGCGCCTGTATTTTCTCAATATTATCCGCAATAAGAAATGGGTTGGTAAATATATTTTTATTTACTTTTTGCAGAATATATTTTTCTGAACCCTTAAGTACAAGCCAGGTATTATTAATAAGCCCGCTGCCAAATTGTTCAATAGTATATTCATCCCTCTCAAAACCATATTGGCCAAGTACGCTATCAGTAATATTCATAGTTTAATTACATTTCAGATAAAGATAAAATATAGACCGATAGCAAAAATGCGCAAACGATTGTATAAATCCTGTTTTAGCTATATACAAGTACGGCAGGCACTTCTACCTGCTCAAACTGATTACCATTATACGCCGGAGACTGTTTTTTTTCTATGATTTTCAGAAGCATATTCATAGCTGTTTCACCCTGCTGGTATGGGAATTGATCCAGCGATACAGCAGGGGGGTAAGCCGCATGTTTATTAACCGATATATTGGCGTAGCTTGCAAAAAGGATATCTTTTTTTACATTGATCCTGTTCTGAATAGCAAATTTTACAGCATCCAGGTGCACATAATCGTTGAAGCTTATAATGGCATCAGGTGGTTTTTTCAAATTCAAAAGCTTATTTATAGCCTGCTGGGTACCTTTTTCAGAAAAGTCTGTTTTTTCTACCATTTGCATATCCACCTTCAGCTTTTTCTTTGATATACCATCAATATAACCTTTTAACCGCTCTTTACTGGCTGTGATTTCATCAGGCCCGTTAATAATAGCTATTCTTTTTCTGCCTTGCCGGAAAAGCCACTCAATCATTTGCTCTGTGCCTTTATACACACTGGAATACACTTTACTTACTTTTCCCAATGGCGGCACCCTGTCAAAATAAACTATAGGGATATTGTATTTTTCAAGCGAGGCTAAATGGGTGTAAGTGTTGGTTTCCTTAGACAAAGAGATCAATAATCCGTCTATGCGCTGCTTTACCATTGCCTCAATTACGATCTTCTCTTTTTCAATGCTGTCATGGCTTTGGCCAAACAAAATAGTGTACCCGTGCTTTATGGCCACATCTTCAATACCGCTTATGCTTTTTGAAAAAAAATCTTCAGATATATGCGGTAATATCACACCTATAACAAAACTTTTCTTTTGTTTAAAAAAGATCGCTTTGGGATTAGGTTCGTAATTCAGCTCCCTGGCGAGGTTCTGGATAGTCTGCTTGGTTTTAAGGCCAATTCTCGGGTGGTCGTTCAGCGCTCTGGATACGGTGGATACAGATACATTAAGCTTTTTGGCTATTTCTTTTATAGTAGGAATATCGCTCATTAAACAAGTACTAAAGGTATAGAAAAACCATCTGTTATTTTCAATATACAGCCATTACTTCTTAAGTAAGGCTGCCGTTAATTCAGGAATCATAATCAATAACTTAGCTTTACCCGGTAGCTTTTCTTTAACCCCGAATGTACGAATAACTTTTTATATTTTAAGAAGCCTGTAGGTATGGCTTCAGGAGTAAACGCATCAACTTTAATATATTGCGCAGGCCGCTGAACCGGTGTTTTCTTTTACTTACAGGTTACCGAAAGACGTTGATTCAGCTGTTAAGAGAGCGGGTGCAGCAGCGAAATGTTGTTTGATAATTTAAGAGAATTATGCGTTTACCCTGCGGGAAAACTCTGGTTATCAATAAAAATTTTGTATTACAAAACTGCAGTTATAACTTTCATACCCAATAATCATTTGCAATTATGAAGCTCATTACAATGCTGCTATGCATGGTATTACCCTTTGGTATTACAGCGCAAACCTTAGCTGAAAATAAGAAATGGGATGTTTCGGATCCCGAAGGGCCTTACAAAGAAGTATCTTTTACTGTTAATGAAGGAACCTGGATGAACCTGGATGTATCGCCTGATGGAACAGAAATTGTTTTTGATTTGCTGGGAGATATTTATTCCCTGCCTGTTACCGGTGGCGAGGCAAGGCTGCTGCGTGGTGGCCATGCTTTTGAAGTTCAGCCACGCTTCAGCCCCGATGGTAAAAAAATATCTTTTACTTCCGATGCAGGCGGCGGGGATAATATTTGGGTAATGGACAGGGATGCCAGAAATGCCAGGCAGGTTACCAAAGAAAATTTCAGGTTGCTGAATAATGCAGTATGGACACCGGATGGCCAGTACCTGGTGGCGCGAAAACACTTTACGTCGGGCCGGTCGCTGGGCGCCGGTGAAATATGGATGTACCATATCAGTGGAGGTAACGGGTTGCAGTTAACTGCCCGTAAAAATGATCAGCAGGATGTAAATGAACCCTGTGTATCCCCTGATGGGCGGTATGTATATTTCAGTGAAGATATGTATCCCGGCGGGTTCTTCCAATACAATAAAGATCCCAACAACCAGATATTCATTATTCGCCGTTTTGACAGGGCAGATGGTAAGATAGAAAAGGTAACCGGTGGTGGTGGCGGCGCTGTAAGGCCCCAGATATCCCATAACGGGAAGTTCTTGGCGTTTGTAAAAAGGGTAAGAACAAAGTCTGTGCTGTACCTGCGCAACCTTGAAACAGGTGAGGAGTGGCCTGTATTTGACCAGCTAAGTAAGGACCAGCAGGAAGCCTGGACTATTTTTGGTATTTATACCGGTTATGCCTGGTCGCCGGATGACCGGTATATTTACATCTGGGCCAACGGGCAAATTATGAAAGTAGAGGTGGAGGGCGTAAATAAAGCAGTTCCTATTCCTTTTACCTGCAATGTCCGGCAACGGATATATGATGCGGTTCGATTTAAACAAAACCTGGATACAGACAGGTTTACAGCCAATGTGATCAGGCAGGCCATAACATCACCCGATGGAAAATGGCTGATGTTTAATGCGGTAGGCTATCTCTGGAAAAAGCAATTGCCTGCCGGAAAACCGGAGCGTATGACCAAGGGAACCGATTTTGAGTTTGAGCCCTCTTTCTCGGCAGATGGAAAATCTGTTCTATACACTACCTGGAATGATGAAAACTCAGGCGCTATTTACAAAGTGAATATGGACGGCGCCGCAAAGCCGGTAAAGCTAACGAAAGGTAAAGCCATTTACCGTACACCTTCTTTTTCCGCCGACGGCAGGAAAATTGTTTTTATTAAAGAAGGCGGGAGCGATGCATTAGGGCCTGCACATACTGCTGACCCCGACATTTATGTAATGTTGAGCGATGGCAGCGGAGAACAGTTGGTAACAAAGCGTGGCAGTAAGCCTGCATTTAATAAAGCAGGGGACAGGATATATTTTGAAAGCGGAGGTAATAACTATTCCAGCTGCAGGCTTGACGGCGAAGATGAAAAGCTCTTATTGAAAAGTACTTACGGAAATAACTTCATAGTATCACCAGATGAAAAATGGATTGCATTTACTGACCTGCATAAAGCTTATGTGGCTGCTTTTCCTCAAACGGGCAAAACCATTGATATCAGCGGCACTTCTGCTGATTTTCCTGTTAAAGTAGTGAGTAAGGATGCCGGTTATAACCTGCACTGGAGCAGTGATGCCAAACGGCTGCATTATACTTTGGGAAGCCAGTACTATACGATTGATCTTGAAGAGCGGTTCGGATTTATTGCCAATAAACCCGACTCTCTTTTTAAAATACCTGAAAAAGGTGTAGAAGTCGGTTTGCAGGTTGCTATAGATAAACCTTCCGGTGCAATAGCTTTTACCAATGCAAGGATCATTACAATGAATGGTAATGAAGTGATTGATAACGGGACCATAATTATTGAAGAAAATAAAATTAAAACTGTAGGCAGGACGGGTGAAGTGACTGTTCCTTCAGGCGCTAAAACAATTGATGCTACAGGGAAAACTATTCTGCCCGGGTTTATTGATGCTCATGCTCACGCCGGTCATTTCAGAACAGGCATTACGCCACAAAAACATTGGCCTTATTATGCCGCTTTGGCTTATGGTGTAACGGCCATTCATGACCCTTCTGCCAACAGTGAATATGTGTTTGCTAACAGTGAGCTGGTAAAAGCTGGCGCTATAGTGGGGCCGCGTGTGTTTTCCACGGGAACTATTTTGTATGGCGCTGATGGAGATTTTAAAGCAGTGATCAATTCTTTGGATGATGCTAAAAGCGCATTGAGGCGTACCAAAGCCTTTGGGGCTTTCTCCGTAAAAAGTTATAACCAGCCGCGCAGGGAGCAAAGACAGCAGGTTATACAGGCTGCACGTGAGCTGAACATGGAAGTAGTGCCCGAAGGCGGATCGTTCTTTTATCACAATACCAGCATGATTTTAGATGGCCATACTACCATTGAGCATAACATGCCTGTTACAGTTTTGCACGATGATGTGATACAGCTCTGGAAACGGTCGCAGACAGCTTATACACCTACACTGATTGTAAACTATGGTTCGGTAAGCGGTGAATATTATTGGTATCAGCATACCAATGTATGGGAAAAAGAAAGACTGATGCGCTTCACACCAAGGGAGGTCATTGATGCACGGGGTCGTCACCGTACTATGCTGCCGGAAGAAGAATATATAAACGGGCATATACTTACTTCCAAAAGTCTGAAAAAGCTAAATGATGCAGGAGTATGTGTAAATATGGGGGCGCATGGGCAAATTCAGGGTATTGGTGCGCATTGGGAAATATGGATGATAGCACAGGGAGGAATGACTTCTCATGAGGCTTTAAAAGCAGCAACCATTAACCCCGCTAAAAGTTTGGGACTGGACGATCATATTGGCTCTTTGCAGGCAGGCAAGCTTGCAGATCTGATTGTGCTGGACAAAAATCCACTGGAAGATATTTACAATACAGAGTCTGTAAAATATACAATGGTAAACGGCAGGCTGTATGATGCGGATGAGATGAATGAAGTGGGCAATCAGTCTAAGCAGAGGAGCCACTTCCCCTGGGAACTGTACAAAAACGCAGCCTCTTTTCCATGGCATGATGAAACAATGGTACAGGGCTGCAGCTGTGGTGCGCATTAATGATCAGGTCCGGACAAATATTCAATAATCAATGTTCAATCAATCGATATAGGCTTAGGCAGAATAATCGCAAATAAGGAATAGAATTTGTCTAAAGCTAA
>JAPUDO010000065.1 GCA_027493055.1 Niabella sp.
GTTACCAAATCGTTACCTGACTTTTTTGATAATCTTTATAAAAGCTTAGTATTCAACCGATACAGCTTTTTCCTGAAAACTTTAAAATAAAAAGACCTGCTGGTTGAGGGCAGGTCTTATCTTCATAAAGACGGGATTTAAAAGTCAAATTTTAACCGGATACCCGGTACATTATAATTCAGTTTTTGCCGCGTAGCACTCTTCACTGGTATCTTAATAAATGGTTCAAGGGAAACATTATTCCTGCCTGATATCTTTTGCCGGAAGCCAACAGACAGGTTATAAAAACCCAGGAACGGCACATTATCGTCATGAACTTCTACAGGCTGCGATGTTATATTTTTCTCGCTGAACATAACTGCTCTGTCCTCTTTCAGCATGCCATTATTGCTTTGCACAGACACTTTCTCATTACGGCTGTCTAAATAAGTATATTTCCTGTTATCATTAATAACTACCAGGCCCGAAACGCCTGCAGCAGCATAAAGCTTCTTACCAATATTATAATTCACTTCTACCGGTATATCAATTCCTGAAAGGGATCCTTCTATTTGCTGCAATGTGCTGATCTGCTGCGGCCCGGTAACGTAACTGTTGGATGCCATAACCTTATTGGCACTTTTTAAGGAACCGGATGGCGCATCTTGTAACCCAAGGGGCTTATCTGCCATTATTGCCCCCGAAGGAACTGAAGAGGCTATTGCATCATACGATCGGGAAGCAGTGACTTTGGTGTGGGCAATACCTGAGCTGATTTTAATTTTATCATTAATAGCATAACCCAATGAAACACCGTAGCTCATATTTACTCCCAAATCACCAAACAGCGGTGATATAAAAACACCTGGGTGCCACCTGCTGTTCTTTTCGCTTTGCTTTCTTTTTGTTGCCGGATCCGGAGTGGAAGCCAGTATTATCCTGTTGTTATCCTGTAAAACAGGCTTTTGGTGCTGCTTATTATCTTCAATAACCTTATTTCTCCAAAAGTCAACTTCCGGCTTTTGTGCCAGCTGCTCTTTTACAACGGGTGCATTTACGATCTCCTGTTGCTGAGGAGGCTGTACAGATGGCGCTGTAAAAGAGTCAGGCGGTATCAAACCGGTCTGCAATACTGCAGTTTTAGGGGCAGAAGGTGGCAATACGACGGTAGCCCTGTTATTGTGAAAAGCATGCCTTCCCGTGCTCTTCTCCTCAAAAAAAAGATTGTCTTCCTTTTGGTCAATAGCAGCAATTGTATGATCACCGGCAGGCGCATTGCTGTCCGCAGCTTTATGGTTTTCAGGTGCGTCCATCGCAACAGGCGTGTGATTACTACCCTCCCTGTCTGCACTAAAAACACCTGCCAATATAACCACACCGGTAATAACAGCAGCGGCAACAGCCCATTTCCACATAGCTATAACAGGCCTCTTTTTTGCCCCGGTGCCGCTTTGGGCTGTAAAACGCTCCCATGCGCCTTCATCATACGGCTCCTCATGGTTCCGTAAAACGTTTTTTAAATGGTTAAAAATATCGTTGTTTTGTTCCTTCATGCATTAAAATTTTCGCTGTACAAAGCTTTTAGCTTCGTTTTGGCCCTGGATAAATACGAGCGGCTTACATTTTCCGGTATT
This sequence comes from Niabella sp., assembly GCA_027493055.1. GTDB lineage: Bacteria > Bacteroidota > Bacteroidia > Chitinophagales > Chitinophagaceae > Niabella. Next base: position 1,614 of record JAPUDO010000065.1, read on the forward strand.
TTAAGCAGCCCCGAAATCTCCTGGTGCGTAAATCCTTCTATTTCGTATAAATTAAAAATTGCTTTCTGGGTTTGCGGCAGCTCATTAAGGAGTTTCAAAATATCCTTTGCTTCTGAACTATGCACATCTGTATAATTTATTGAAGCTACCTGGGCATCCGTCACTTCATCCCTGCCAAAATCAATCCGCTTTCTCCGCAAAAAATCAATAGCTGTACGTGAAGCTATCTTTGCTACCCACGCTTTAAAAGATGCTGTTATATCCCCTGCCTGCCTCAATGCATTAAAAGTTGATATATTGTTGAAGATCTTAATAAAGCTGTCATTCACCAGCTCTTCTGCAAAGTGAACATCACTCACATAGCGGATCACTACACCCTTCAGGTAGCCATAAAACCCCTTGTAAAGTGCCTCTTTATGATGCTCAATGTTATTTTGGCATCCTTTCAATATAAGCTCCAAAGCTTCTCCGCTTAACGCCAATGTCTGTTTTTTTAGCCAGCTTATTATTCCTATCGTTTCCTAAAAAATCAGCCCTGCCTGTAACACAGACGGGGGCTGATTGCTGTTTTCATAAAAGTACGGATCAATTAATAATATAAAGGGTTATGTGTAAAAGAACTGACCCTTATGCTTGTGCCTGTGGCCCCGCTACCGTTTATATATCCCCCGTTCCAGATAGTATAAATTTTACTGTTCACCAAATTAACCGGATCCGAAAGTGTCAGCGGAGTAGATTGTCCCGCACGCCTAACCTCAAATACCACATTTAGCCCCACAGGATAGCTAAAAAAGTTACCGGCAGTTTTATAAGTAATATTGGTAGCTACGGGTGTTGGATCGCCTTTAACATAAAGATCCAATGCCGGTGCATCGGGACTCATGTTGGCAAACCTGAGGCGTACTGAATCCCTGCCTGCAGCCCGGCTGCTGTCCCTCAGCAATACTACGTCCATTTTAGCAGCTGTATCAACAATAAAAACGCTGTAATGCCTACCGGCCTCAAACTTCAGGTCTTTTGTAAATACAGGTGTTGAGCCTGCCACCCCTGCGTTAAGTACTTTAAAGTTACGGTTACCGGGAGTGACCCTTAAGTAATCTATCCTGTCAGTAAAGGTAAAAGTATTAACTCCCAGGCGGTTATTGTCAAACGACACATCCAAAGCAGGAGCTCCTGCAGCAGCGTGTATAACTTCTACCTGCGCAAACTGGCTGATAGGCTCACCATTCATGACATCGCCTTTCTTGCAGGATCCCAGGGCCAGAACAGCCAAAGCTGCAGCCATAAAGATTGGCAGTCTTTTCATTTTTAAACATTTAATAGCTTTCATCTTTTCAAATATTCTTTTTAAATAGGGTATTGGATTAAAAATCGGGATCAGCTGATTTAAATGTTATAACGTTAATTGCAGCTCAAACGCAACAACGGTACTAAATTTTTTTCAGACACATCGCTTCAGGTTACAAACAATGCTTTCTGCCATTTTTGCATGTTTATTGCTTCGGCACAATCATTGAAAACATGTTTGCAATAACAAAATTGTAAAAAACAAAAAATTATAAATATTATGGGTAAAATTATTGGTATAGACCTGGGAACCACAAATAGCTGCGTTGCGGTTATGGAAGGTAACGAGCCGGTAGTTATTGCTAATGACGAAGGCCGTCGCACCACCCCTTCTGTGGTTGCATTTTTAAAGAATGGTGAACGTAAGGTGGGTGATCCTGCAAAAAGGCAGGCCATTACTAACCCTGTAAATACAATTATGTCTGTAAAGCGCTTTATGGGGCGCCGTTTTGATGAGGTGGGCGAAGAGATCAGTCACTGGAGCTATAAAGTAGCTAAAGGCGACAATAATACAGTTCGTATTGATATAGATGGCAGATTGTACACACCGCAGGAAATTTCTGCTATGACTTTGCAGAAAATGAAGAAAACTGCCGAAGATTACCTGGGCCAGGAAGTAACTGAAGCGGTAATTACAGTACCTGCTTATTTTAATGATGCGCAACGCCAGGCTACCAAAGAAGCAGGCGAAATTGCCGGTTTGAATGTTCGCCGTATTGTGAACGAGCCTACTGCCGCCGCTTTGGCCTATGGCCTGGATAAAGGCGGTAAGGATCATAAAATAGCTGTATTTGACCTGGGTGGCGGAACCTTTGATATTTCGGTATTAGAGCTGGGTGATGGCGTTTTTGAAGTAAAATCTACTAATGGTGATACTCACCTGGGTGGAGACGACTTTGATAAAGTGATCATGGACTGGTTGGCAGATGAGTTCAAAGCTGACGAAGCTATTGACCTGCGCAAGGATCCGATGGCTTTGCAGCGACTGAAAGAAGCTGCAGAAAAAGCTAAGATAGAACTTTCAAGTTCCTCAGAAACAGAGATTAATCTTCCATATATAACAGCAGTAGATGGTGTGCCTAAACATCTGGTTAAGAAATTAAGCCGTGCAAAATTTGAGCAATTAGCCGATAATCTTTTTGCCCGTTGCTTAAAACCTTGCGAAGCAGCCCTGAAAGATGCCGGCATGAACGCAAGCGAAATTGAAGAAGTAATCCTGGTAGGCGGTAGCACCCGTATTCCTAAAGTGCAGGAAATTGTAGAGAAGTTCTTTGGTAAAAAGCCAAATAAAGGAGTTAACCCGGATGAAGTAGTGGCAATAGGCGCTGCCATACAGGGCGCTGTACTTACCGGTGAAGTAAAAGATGTGCTGTTGCTTGATGTTACCCCGCTTTCTTTAGGTATTGAAACCTTGGGCGGTGTAATGACAACTTTAATTCCAGCCAACACCACCATCCCAACTAAAAAATCAGAAGTTTTCTCTACTGCATCTGATAATCAACCAGGTGTGCAAATTCATGTGGTGCAAGGCGAACGTTCAATGGCTAAAGATAATAAGAGCCTGGGTATGTTCAACCTGGATGGCATTCCACCGGCACCCCGCGGTGTACCTCAAATTGAAGTAATGTTTGACATAGATGCTAATGGTATTATGCACGTTACCGCAAAAGACAAAGGAACCGGTAAGGAGCAAAAGATCCACATTGAAGCAGGCAGCGGTTTAAGCAAGGAGGAAGTTGAAAAAATGAAAGCTGAAGCAAAAGCAAATGAAGCTACTGATAAGGCAGAAAGGGAAAAAATAGATAAATTGAACCAGGCAGACAGCCTTGTATTCCAAACCGAAAAGCAATTGAAAGAATACGGCGATAAAATCCCCGCTGATAAGAAAGCAACTATTGAAAGCGCTGTAGAAAAGCTGAAGGAAGCACATAAGCAACAGAATACAGCGACTATTGATGCAGCTATGACAGAGCTGAACAATGCATGGACCTCAGCAAGCGAGGATATTTACAAATCAGGACAGGCTGGTCCTGATGCAGCAGGTGCACAGGCTCAGCAACCAGGCGATCAGCAGGCTGGCAGCAGCGCAGCAGCTGAAGATGTAACCGATGTTCCTTACGAAGAAGTAAAGTAAAACTTTAGTTAGTAAGCGCAATAATACTGATATAAAATCAAAGAGCCGTCCTTATTATTTAGGATGGCTCTTTGGTTTTAAAATTTTTTGCTGCTGTTTTAACATATATAACCCGCCCGACAGGCTTGCTGTCAACGTTACAAACGCCGGAAATACAACACCTCTAAAATTGCTCAACCTGTTAGTTATACAAAAAAACAGCTGACTATCTTTTCATTTTCTCCTATCTTTGCCGCACTAAAAAATCTGAAAGATGAAAGTTCTTATTGCCGGCATCCTCGTACGTATACATTAAGTACAGCCGGTTTTGCATTTACACAACCAGGGACTGAATACTTCAGTGCCTGTCTATACTTTTCATCAGTTTACAATTACTTTTAAATGACAACAATTCATAAAAGTGCTACGGGTAAGGCATTGCTATACCTGCAGGTACTAAAAGAATCTTTACAGGGCAAGGAAATAGATTATACTACGGTGAGCATCCGGAAAGCAGTCATCATGCTGGCAATACCCATGATGTTGGAGATGATGATGGAATCCGTATTTGCGTTGGTAGATCTGTATTTCGTAGGACATCTGAAAGAAAGCAGCATTGCTATACAAACCGTTGGGTTAACAGAATCTGTATTGACTGTTATCTATTCTGTAGCTATTGGTATGAGCATGGCAGCAACAGCTGTTGTAGCCAGGCGTATAGGAGAAAAAAACAATGAGAAAGCGGCCCATAGTGCGGCGCAGGTGATTATGATTGCATTTGCGGTCAATGCTGTTTTAAGCATTGCAGGAGTGGTTTATGCCAAAGAAATACTCATGGCAATGGGAGCTACCGAACCTGCAGCGGCGCACGGAAAAACATTTACGCAAATCATGATGGGCAGCAGTATTGCCATTATGCTGTTGTTTTTAATAAACGGTATTTTCCGTGGTGCCGGTAATGCTGCCATAGCCATGAAAAGTTTATGGGTAGCCAATATATGCAATGTAATATTATGCCCCATTTTCATAAATGGATTAGGACCCATACCTGCCATGGGGCTTACGGGTGCAGCAGTGGCAACAGCTACCGGGAGAAGCATTGGAGTGCTGTACCAGGTATATTATTTATTTGGAGGCAATGGGATAATACGCCTGGCAGCAAAGCATTTTAAACCAGACCAGGGCATCATCAGGTCGCTGGTAAAGATTGCAACACCCGGTATTTTCCAGTTTGTAATTGCTTCCTGCAGCTGGATTGTTCTGGCAAGACTGGTAGCTGTAACAGGTGGTGAGGATGGCAGTGCCGGTTACCAGACCGCATTGAGGCTGATGATGTTTTTTATGTTACCGGCCTGGGGTTTGAGTGGTGCTGCATCTACATTAGTAGGGCAAAACCTGGGAGCTAACGCACCGGAACGAGCCCAGCAAAGCGTTATGAAAACAGTAAAGTACAACGTTATTTTTATGCTTGGGGTATCACTTATATTCTTTCTATTGGGGAACTGGCTGGTTAGTTTCTTTAGCGAGGTGGAACATGTGCGCTCAGTAGCTAAAAGAGCCATGTATATAATGGCATCAGGATTTGTTTTTTATGGAGTAGGTATGGTAATGATTAACGCATTTAACGGATCGGGTGACACCTGGACTCCAACCAAAGTTAATTTCTTTGGGTTTTGGTTATTCCAGATACCCGTGGCATACCTCCTGGCAAAGTATTTAAACCTTGGGGCAACCGGCGTTTTTATAGCCATTCCTGTGGCAGAAGCTGCTATTACAATCGTGTCTTTTATATTATTCAAAAAGGGAGGCTGGAAACGGAAAAAAGTATAACAGGCTGTTTCTGGCTTTTTGTCCATGCAGGCACTATCACCGGCAGTTACCTAACATTAAATACGCTTTTGCCTTCGTTGGTACTGAGTCAACTATGCAGAAAAGTAAACCCGGCAGGCAGCAAACAGGCCCTATTTGCCTGCCGGTGCTACGAAACTGAAACCCAACAACAGTCAGGGCCAAGGGCCGGAAGCCCTGCACAGCACACGCATTGGAGTATAAGGCTTTTAGCAGACAGTTGCGCCCTTTAACTGCAGAACTACTATTTTTTAGTATAAACCAGGTAGTCCCAGGGCTGCATACTAAAGCTTTTGGACGCAGCGAGCTCTTTCAAAGTACCTGAAAACACCTCATTGAAAGACCCGTTCAGCCGGGTGTCTGTAATATCAAAGCTTACGGTATCCCTTGACCAGTTCAGCACTACCAGAACTTCATCGTTCCCGTTTTTACGTAAATAGGCAAAAATCTTATCATCAGCAGTAGTTGCCAGTTTAATGGTTTGCGCCGAGGGGTCGCCACCTCTTAAGGCAGGATTACTGCTATGAAGATGCAGCAATGTTTTATAAAAATCGTGCAGCTCATAATGGCCCGTCCAGGGAATAGGGTCCTTATCAAAAAATTTCAGACGCTTATCTTTTAAAGGAAGCTCCTGTCCGCTATAAATAAGTGGCACGCCGTTCCAGGTACAGCTAAATACAGCAAGCGATTTAGCCATATCCCCGTATTTTTCATATTCTGTGCCATTCCAGCTGTTTTCATCATGGTTGGTGGTAAACCAGGCGCGCATGCTGCTGTCTCCTATAGCACTATATTGCTGCAAAAGGTCTGACAACTCATGCAATGGCTGGTGTTGCTGATAAAAATCCCTGGTCTTATGCATCCATTTCCAGGAATAGCTGGCATCGAACACTTTACCATATTCAGGATTTTCCAACTCGTCAAACTCTCCCAGCCAGAATAATGGCTTTAGCGCATCTACCCGGGGCCTTGCTTCCTGCCAGAAATCCACTTCCACCCACGATGCCAGGTCGCACCTGAAACCATCAATATCGCACTCCTTCACCCAAAACTTCATAGCTTCTGTCATAGCCTTGCGCAGTTCAGGGTTCTGATAATTCAGCTCAATAATATCATCCATACCACTGGCTACATGAAAAGTACCTGTAGCAGAATCGTGCAAATAATAATCAGGATTTGATTTTGTCCATACATGGTCCCAGCCCGTATGGTTAGCCACCCAATCTATAATTACTTTAAAGCCCAGATGATGGGCTGTATCTACCAGTTTTTTGAAATCGTCCAGGCTTCCAAACTCCGAGTTGATAGAGGTATAATCAGAGCAGGCATAATAGCTTCCCATAGAACCTTTCATCTTTTCCCGGGCTATAGGGGTTATGGGCATGAACCACAATACCTGCACCCCCATATCTTTCAGGCGTGGCAGTTCTTTCACAAATGCATTAAAGGTGCCTTCCGGTGTATATTGCCTTACATTTACTTCATAAATATTGGCTGCATGCCTCCAGTCTGTGTTAGTTCCTGACATTTTACTTGTTTTAGTTTGTTGATGATCTTTTCCTTCTTTTGGCATCAGCTTGCAGGAGATTAATAATGCAACACTCACCGCTACTACAGCTAATCTGTTCATAAAGAAAATGTTTTAAAATGAAGATAGGAAAATATTTGTTTCAACTAACCGCTATTTATGTTTGGTTAATGCTAATCCCCAGTTCCTGTTTATCTTTGCAGGCATGAAGCAGTTTGATGTACCCGTTTTTTACAGGAGCGCTCTTATATCGGCAATTAAAAAACGCAGGAAGGAAATGGATAAGCTTAAAAAAGATTTCACTCCTACCCTGCTTAATTTCGGGCCTGTGCACATTTACCTTGCCAGGCATTTTGGTTTTTGCTATGGCGTGGAAAACGCTATTGAGATCGCATTCAAAACTGTTGAAGAAAATCCCGGCAAACGTATTTTCCTGTTAAGTGAAATGATCCATAACCCACAGGTAAATGCAGACCTGGTGAAGCATGGTGTACAGTTTTTGCAGGATACTTACGGGAAAGAGCTGATACCTTTTAATAGTCTTACCAGTGATGATATTGTTCTCATACCTGCTTTTGGCACCACCCTATCCATTGAACAAAGGTTAAATGATATAGGCATCCCCACCGAAAAATATAATACTACCTGCCCTTTTGTTGAAAAGGTATGGAACCGAAGCGCCGCTATTGCTAAAAAGGACTACACAATCATTATCCACGGTAAGCCCTCTCACGAAGAAACAAGGGCCACATTTTCTCATGCGGCATCAGGCGCACCTGCCGTTGTAGTAAAAGATATGGCGCAGGCCGTGAGGCTGGCTGGCTATATTACCGGCGTGCTCAATGCTGATGATTTTTATGAAGAGTTCAAGGGCCAGTACAGCGCAGGATTTGATGTATTAAAGCACCTGCAAAGGATTGGTGTGGTTAATCAAACCACCATGCTTGCCAGCGACACCCAGGCTATAGCCGATTACCTGAAACAGGTAATGATTGATAAACACCAGCTAACAAAAGAATCTTTGGCTGAACGGTTTGCCGATACCCGGGATACGCTTTGTTATGCCACAAACGATAATCAGACCTCTGTATCGGCCATGCTGAGCACCGATGCCCACCTTGCTTTTGTTGTAGGCGGGTATAATTCGTCCAACACCTCGCATCTTGTAGAGCTTTGTGAAGAGCAGCTACCTACTTATTACATAAACAGCCCTGAAAAAATTGTTTCCGACCAGGAAATATTGCACTATAATTCTCACACCGGCCAGGAACTGCTGACCAATAATTATTTGCCTGAAAAAGACCCTGTAAAAATATTAATTACCAGTGGTGCGTCCTGCCCTGATGCCCTGGTAGAGCAGGTGATCGAAAAAGTGGCCGGTTTTTTCCCTGGCGCTGCTCCCATTGAAAAAATGGTACAGCTTTTCAGTGATGCAGAAGGTTAATAAGAGGTTTGAAGCAGGTTTTCCAGCTGTGCAATGCCTTTTGTCAGCACATTTTTGATAATGCGGTAGCTTCTCATAGCGCCATCATTCAGGTCGTTCTTCACAGCTTTTTCTTCAAGCAGCTCAAAATGCGGCATCAGCTTTTTACCTATGGTAACTGCTGTAGAAGATTTTAATTTATGTGCCAGCATCTTCACATCGGCATAGTTGCTGGTGCTGACAGCTATATCAAGTTCCTGCATCTGTGGGGGCACCTGTGTAAGGAATAACTCTATCACTTCTTTTTCAAATTCTTTATTATTATCGGACAACTCATGCAGGTAGCTCAGGTCTACTACCAAAGACTCTGTTGAGAATAATTTTTGTGATTGGATAGTAGTAATATCAGACTTCCCTTCTTTTGCCTGTGCTGGCGGCAGTATATTAACGGCCATCAAAACGCTCATCATCTCGAACAGCTTCCGGGTATTTACCGGCTTCGTCAAATATTCATTCATTCCTGCTTCAAGGCATTTCTCCCTTTCCCCGGCAAGCGCATGTGCTGTAAGAGCAATCACGGGTAACTTCAGTTTAAGTTCATCCCGGATAATTTTGGTGGTATTGTACCCGTTCATATCAGGCAGCTCAATATCCATCAAAATGATATCATAAAAATTATTTTTTACTTTCTCAATAGCCTGGGTACCTGTTTCCGCAACATCCACCTTTACATTGGTACCCATAAAAATACCATTGATCAATTTTACATTCAGCACATTATCCTCCACAAGCAATATGCTCAGATCTTCTAAAAACGACAGATCTGCTACAGATTCAACCGGCTTGGTGTTCACCTGTTTTGTTGAATCATAATGATCAAATGGCATTGTAAAAGTGAAGATAGAACCTACGCCCAGCTCACTTGTTACAGATATTTCCCCGCCCTGGCTCTGAACAATATGTTTGGCAATGCTTAGTCCCAGTCCGGTGCCCCCATAAAGGCGGGTTGTTTCTACACCTGCCTGCTCAAACCGTTTAAATACACGTGACAATTTGTCCTTGGAAATACCTATACCCGAATCTTTTATTTTAAATTCTATTAAGGATTTTTTTTCGTCAGATGATATCATCCTAGCAAAAATCAAAATGCTGCCTTTGGGCGTAAACTTAATGGCATTTCCAACTATATTGGTAATTACCTGGGTTAAACGTACCGGGTCTCCAACAACCACCTCGGGCACATTGGCATCGCATTCATAACTGAGCGTAATATTTTTACTTTTGGCCTTGGGCAGGTACAGGCTGCAAATAGAATTTAAAATACCATCAATACTTACGGGGTGCTCTTCAAAAACCATCATATTAGACTCCAGCTTGGAGAAATCCAATATATCATTCAGCAATCTCAGTAAGTTTTCACCTGCCGACTGAATAATCCGTACATATTCATTCTCTTCTGATCCTATATCCCGTTTGCCTAATAATTCTGCAAAACCCAGGATCGCATTAATAGGAGTTCTGATCTCATGGCTCATATTACTTAAGAAAGACTCTTTTAGCTTCAAAGATTCCTCCACCAGTTTTTTAGCCTGGATCAGTTCCCGTTCAAATGCTTTGATATTACTTATATCATCAAATACAGAAATAGCATATTCCAATTGCCCCCTTTCATTGTAAATAGGGATAGCGCTTACCCTGAAAGGTATTTCCGCCCCATCAACTACTATAATGGTTTCATTAAACCCTATGTTCGTTTCCCCATAAATAGCGTGGGTAATAAAGAGCTTATCACGCAGCTCATGCTTGAGCGTGCTGTTAGGCGCCGTAACATTATCCGGCGATTCAAAAACACTCCCATCGGGAAGCAACTGCTGGTTTAATAATGCTACAGCTTTATGATTAGCATGGTACTCGTTACTTTTTGTATTTACTATTATAACACCAACCGGCAGTTTATCAAGGATGCTTTCTAACCTTATCTGCGATTTTAATAAAAGCTGCTCTGTATTTATTAAGCGCTGATAAATTTTCCTGATATAGAGAAGTGTAAATAATATAATCATAACCGCAACAATCACGCTTATGATCACCACATATATTACTTTATTGAAATTATCATTCTCATGTTTCAGCTTTTGGGATTGCAGTGCTTTCTCGGTATTTATAAAATTTAAAACATTATATCTTAGTTTATTGATAAGGCGGTTCTCTTCACCATTATTAAAATAACTCCAGGCTTCTAAAAAAGAAAGGTATCTCCGTTTAACAATAATGCTGTAAGCCATTTGCCTTTGCTCATTTACCAACGCACCCATACTATCTAAAAGCACCCTTTGCTTGTATATCATAGGCAAGCGCTTTAAAGAGCTGATCCGGGTTTTTAAGATGCGGCTGGAAATATCAAACGATTTGAGATAGGAAGAATCATTGGTGATGATATAGCCCCGGTAAGCGGTTTGAACATCCTGTACAGCATTTAATACATCCTGGGATTGGGTTATAATAATACCGGAGAGGTTAACATCCCTCATTGATTTTTTATACCGTACGGTTCTTGAGTTGGCATAAATCCCAAGCCCTACTAAAATAAGTGCGCTAACAGATAAAGCGATGGTTATTTTTACTTTTTCAGATACTTTTATGGATTTTCCTGCATTCATTTATAGTTTGAGTATCAGCTTGTTCAGAGGCTTTTTTGTCTTTGCCTATTTCAGAAATAACTGAAGCATGTTTAAAGACAAGATGTAAATATAAGCATTAATCCATCACAAATATTAGGTAGTCAAAGATTAATCCTTTTCCGGTATTTTTGCATTACCATTTACTTATGATACAATATACCAAAAATGAAAATGTACCTGAACAAAATTCACCTGCTGCTAAAAAGCCTCTTAGTCTCTAAAAAACCACCTGAAAAAGAGAATACGGACCTCTATAAACTCATTGAAAGAAAATGGTGGATGGGAGATGATTTATTTGCTGATCAAAAAACCTTTCTTATAAATTCGGGAAAGGCTAAAAATATTTCCTGAGTCCCCTATTTAGTTTATTTTCTTTGAATATGTACAGACGTTTTTATTAAAAAATCGTTTGTCAGAATCATTTTTATCCTTACCTTTGCCCTCCCATTACAGGGAATGGCTGCGTAGCTCAATTGAATAGAGCATCTGACTACGGATCAGAAGGTTTTAGGTTTGAATCCTAACGCGGTCACAAACTACAATTCATAGTTAAT
>JAPUDO010000066.1:0-25232 GCA_027493055.1 Niabella sp.
AGAAGGTTTTAGGTTTGAATCCTAACGCGGTCACAAACTACAATTCATAGTTAATTGACATCCGCTATATGCGGATGTCTTTTTTAATTGCAACCTATGCCATGGACTTATATTCTCTTCTCTGCTTCGCTCAATAAATTTTATATCGGCAGCACTTCCACCACTCCCGATGAAAGATTGAAAAAGCATTTATCAAAACATACAGGATTTACCTCCAAAGCTGATGATTGGATCATTATTTATTCTGAAAGTTTTCAAACAATTAATGAAGCCCGAAAAAGAGAATTGCAACTTAAAAAATGGAAAAGCCACACGAAAATTCAACAACTCATTAAGCATGGGTTCTCCGATAGATCACCAAGAGAATAGAGCATCCCGACCCATGGTCGGGAAGGTTTTAGGTTTGAATCCTAACACGGTCACACTGAAAATCAAGCACTTACAAAAATGTATGTGCTTTTTTCATTTTAACTTATAGCACATTTATAACACATCTGCGAAATAGTGAGATACTTCAACATTGTTGCAAACATTAAGACATCTGCGGAAGACCTGGGTAGGATTAGCAATGATAAGAAACCTGCATAAAAAAAACACCATTTCTTTAATGTAATTGATCAGCTTTGTTGCCGCTCATACGCACATAGAGATGTAGAAAAAAGTTGAGTAAGCAGTGTCCCTCCTTTTGCTGTCTATTTTTGTTTCTGAATGATAATTGGATTAACTTTGATATTGTAAATAAATACAACAACTGTAAAGATAATGGGGCAATCTTTAACAAATAGGAAAACAAAAAAGGCTGTAAAAAATGCTGACCAACCTGTTTTGATTTATGGTAGTAAATCTTCTATTACCATTACTGGTAAATCGAAAACTGGTAAAAAAGTATTTAGGTTTAGTCTGCTCCCTGCAAAAGACAAAAATCCTGCTTACAAATATTTTTCATTTGAATAGTGTTTAATTGCGTCTACACATTTCAAAAGATTCAGGTGTCCACCACCTTATTGCCCGATCCTGTTCAGAAAGTTTTTTATAAGTTTAAAGCGCGCAAGCGAACTTACTTTGTAACTATTGAAATTTTTAGTTTTGGTTTTGCAGCTATAAAATACTGCGATATAAAGGATCGCAATTCAAAAAATGCCTATACCAAAGAGTTTAACGACTTTGATGCTTTTAAAGTGATTGCAACCTGCCTGTATATTATGGTAGATTATTTAAAATCAAACAAAGAAATAACATTTGCTTTTTATGCTGTACCACGTCCAGAAAACGAGCACCTGAATAAAAAAGCCCGATTTGATATTTACAGCTACGCTATGTTAAACCTGTTTCCTCCATCAAAATTTCATAGAATCAGCGATAAAAATAGTAGTATGTTTGTTTTACTCAATAAAAAACAACGCAAGCCTAAAACATCTTTTAAGAAGTTCGCATCCTACCTATTGGACAATTACGACCTAATATTCAACCCGGGATAAGTCGCAGGGATAAGCCTGTGACTAAAAGATTCAGAGTAGCCGTAGAGCTATCTATTGTTGTATCATTATTTCCACCATTCCATTGATTATCTCTATCATTTCATTGTTTCGCTCATAATGCCAACCAAACAACAAATAAAGGTATTGTAAATATAAATGGAATACACCTCGCCTTTGAAATACACAGATGAGGCTGTCGTGTTTCGTGACACCCTATTTCATAAACCGGGCTTTCTGTTTAGCACGGTTGTATTTCTCAGAGCTGCATAAAATGCTTTAAGAAGCCCTCACCGTTTCCAATGGAGTGTAAAACAAAATAGCTCTAATGAACTACTAAGCAAATTCAATAATCGTTTTAGGATCTATTTTCAGCACATTATACAGGCGTTTGGCCATCTGCATGGATACCTTGCGTTTGCCACTAAGTACCTGGCTCAAAGTGTTTTCTTTCACTTCCAGCAGTTCAGCGGCCTGGCGCTGGTTAAGTGCCTGCTTTTTCAATTCGTTTTCTATCTTGATAAGGAGCGGATTTTTTACTCTCAGGTGCTTGAACTCCATGTAAATCCTTTCGTAGTCAGCAGTCATTCTACCTATACGTCCAAATTCACGGGTGTATTTATTATCGGCTTCCGGATCTTTAAAATAGCCTTTTTGAGTGCCCTCTTTAACTATTTCATTCAAATATTTCATTGCCGCATCGTAAGTGCTGCGGTCGGTTATTTCTTCAATATTTTCAAATTGCTTTTTCATATTTATAGATTTTCAATATCTTTAATTCTATCATATTTGGCGTACGTACCGCAAAACTGAACCTGCATTGTACCATTTATGAAAACAACCAAAACTACCAGCCTGCATCTAATATTCCTTTGGGGGTTATTCTCATTATTGACAGGATTAAATCACACAAAACTCCCCAAAATGTGAAGTTTTCATTTATTGATTTATGGCTTTTAAACTTAACTTAAAGAAGCTGAAGCTATACTTCCGGTTCATTTTATATCCTCATCCGGTTTAATAAAAACCGATGCCTGACCAGGAGCTGTTTCAGTTTAATAATTACCAAGTTATAAAAACAGGTACACCTGCACTACCCTTTGCCGTTTAATGTATTTCAGCTAAATTCGCAGGGCTTAGGTTTGGTTCAATGATCACCAGGCTTGAAAGTGTTTACTATCAAACTAAAATATAAAAATTATAACACATGGCATACGATGTAGTAGTATTGGGCAGCGGCCCTGGCGGTTATGTAGCTGCTATCAGGGCATCTCAACTTGGTTTAAAAACCGCAATTATTGAAAAGGAAAGCCTGGGTGGAATTTGCCTGAACTGGGGCTGTATTCCTACCAAAGCTTTATTGAAAAGTGCCCAGGTATATAACGACATTAAGCACGCGCAGGATTTTGGTATTGAAGCCAGCGGTACGCCCAACTTTGAAGCCATTGTAAAACGCAGCCGTGGCGTAGCAGATAAAATGAGCAAAGGCGTTCAGTTTTTAATGCGCAAAAACAAGATTGATGTGGTAATGGGCTTTGGCAGTCTGAAAGCCAAAGGAAAAGTGGAAGTAAAAGGAGCTGATGGTAAAACTCAGATTGTAGAAGGAAAACATATCATTATTGCTACCGGCGGTCGCAGCCGTGAATTGCCTGCATTAAAACAGGACGGTCAAAAAATCATTGGCTACCGTGAAGCAATGGTATTGCCCCAGCAACCTAAAAGCATGATTGTTGTAGGCAGCGGCGCCATTGGTATTGAATTTGGCTATTTCTATAACAGCATAGGTACAAAAGTTACAGTGGTTGAATTTTTACCGCGTATAGTACCTGTTGAAGATGAGGATATTTCCAAAGAATTGGAGAAAAGCCTGAAAAAGCAAGGTATAGATGTACTAACCAGCAGCGAAGTAACATCGGTAGACACTTCCGGTGCCGGCGTAAAAGCCAAAGTAAAAACGGCTAGCGGCGAGGTTGTTTTAGAAGCCGATGTTTTACTGAGCGCAGTAGGTGTAGCAGCCAACATTGAAGGCATTGGCCTGGAAACTGTTGGCGTAAAAACCGATAAAGGTAAAATTGTTGTTGATGCATTCTATAAAACCAGCGTTGACGGCTTTTATGCCATAGGCGATTGCGTTCCCGGCCAGGCCCTGGCACACGTAGCAAGTAAAGAAGCCATCATCTGCGTAGAAGCCATTGCTAATGCAGAAGGTAAATACAAGCACAAACCCGAAGCTATTGATTATAACAATGTTCCGGGTTGTACTTACTGTTACCCCGAAATTGCAAGCGTAGGATACACCGAAGCTAAAGCAAAAGAAGCCGGGTACGAAGTAAAAGTGGGCAAGTTCCCACTAAGCGCCAGCGGTAAAGCAAGCGCTGCCGGACATGCAGAAGGATTTGTAAAAGTAATTTTTGATGCTAAATATGGCGAATGGCTGGGCACACATATGATTGGCTATAATGTTACTGAAATAATTGCAGAAACTGTTGTTGGCCGCAAGCTGGAAACTACTTATCATGAAGTACTGAACAGCATCCACCCGCACCCAACTATCAGCGAAAGCGTTAAAGACGCTATTGAAGTGGCTTATGGCGAAGCGATACATCTGTAAGTTTTATTTTATATTTTATATAAAAGGCCTCCTCAACGGAGGCTTTTTATTTGAAGCATAATTTGTTAATTATCCCCTGTTCTTACACTATTTGGTTTGTTTCCAATAAATTTGCCACAAAATTTTCCGGCCAATGCCTTTTAATCATTTGTTAGTTATATATTTTATCAGTTTACTGCTTGTATTGTTACCGTCTTTTGGTTTAGCTCAACTGTTCAAAAAAGCCGGCCGCGAATCGTGGAAGGCTTATGTCCCTTTTTACAATACCTGGGTCATGCAGGATATTGCACAACGTCCCAAGCATTGGGTATTCTGGCAGTTCATTCCTGTTGTAGGATGGTTTATTACGCCAGGTATTTTTATAGAATTTGCAAAAGTATTCTGCCGCTTTTCGTTCCTGGATCATGCTGCTGCGGCATTGGTTCCTTTCTTTTACTTTCCATGGCTGGCTAATAATAAAGATGCACGTTTTATAGGTGCGGAAGGTGTAAAAAAGCATAAAAAACCCAGCTGGAGAGAGTGGGTGGATGCTGCCATTTTTGCTGTTGTAGCCGCTACGCTTATACGTACTTTTGTGTTTGAGGCCTATACCATTCCTTCCAGCTCTATGGAAAAAACATTGCTGGTAAGAGACTTCCTTTTTGTAAGTAAATTCAGCTATGGGCCGCGTATCCCCAATACCCCCTTGTCTGTACCTTTTGTACATAACTATCTTCCCAGGATCAATACAAAGTCCTATTCCACTTTGATTGAATTACCGTATATCCGTTGGTTTGCTGCGCCGGTAAAAAGAAACGATTGCGTGGTATTTAATTTTCCCGCAGGAGATACGGTAATACATAAGGAAGGCTTTGAGTCTGCTGTTCCCTATTACGATATTAAAAGAGGAGCCGAAAAAGGAGATCAGCAATTCCGGTATATATTAGATAATCCTTCAGAGTTCCCGGTGGTTTCGCACCCGATGGATAAAACAGACAATTATATCAAGCGTTGTGTAGGTGTGGCAGGCGATTCTTTAAAAATTGCAGACGGCATTGTTTACATTAATAATCAACCAGCCTTTGTATCTCCTACTGCTGCTACTTATTATATCTTTAAAACAAAAAACAATCTTCAGATTGATGAAGATTTCCTGCGCGATGCAGGTATTGCATTGAATATGGAAAGCGGAAGCCCGGATTTCAGTACCTGGGGAAATGGCATCTATCATATCAACCTTACATTACCTGAGCTGGACATCCTCAAAAAATTACCTGCTGTTGATGCTTCTACTATAACAAAAGAAATCATCCCGGGCAATGCAGGCTCAGAAAGTCTTTTTCCCTATTATGATACAACGCACCAATGGTCTGTAGATAATTATGGTACTATATGGATCCCTAAAAAAGGCGCTACGCTTACACTTACTGAAGAAAACTACCCCATGTATGAGCGTGTGATCAGGTCTTATGAAGGCAATACTTTAGAAAACAGGAATGGCCAGTATTTCATCAATGGTAAACCAACCAATACCTATACTTTCACAATGAATTATTACTGGATGATGGGCGATAACCGTCACAAAAGCCAGGACAGCCGTTTCTGGGGCTTTGTACCTGAAAGCGCAGTAGTGGGAAAAGCCTGGATGATCTGGTTCAGTTATGAGAATGGCCCCAGATGGAAAAGATTATTTAACATTATTAAATAATGTTGAACCAGGCGTCTCACGATGAGTATGGTGTAATGCTCTAAGACTATTTTAAACTGCTAAAGGCGATAGGATCAGTTCAGGAATCATGGCACAGTAATTTCAGTAATCACTTCCCCTACCGAGGCACCTGGTGCCTGTATATGCAAAAGTGCTGCAAGGGTTGGAGCAATCGCCGTCATACCAACAGGCTTATTGGTATAACCAGGCTGTATCCTCCACCCCATCCAAACCAGCGGAATATGCGCATCATAAGTGTACCATGTGCCGTGAGTGGCTCCTTTGGCGCTTCCCATCACCCAGGCAGGCTGCAGAACGATCATGTAATCACCACTTCGTTTGGCATTATAACCGTTGATCAGCATACGCTTTGTCAATTCGGGCACAGAAGCCGCTGATAGTGTCTCAGAGGGAAGCACATCGGCTATTCCCGGCAGTTTCCGCAATGCAGACACAATGATGTCGGTTACCCTCCTCCTATCTGTTATTTTTTTATCGAGCGCCTCCCAGTTCATATATATTTGTGAGTTGGCTATAGCAAGAACGGGATCAGGAATGCCCAGCTGCTCCTGCAAAGCTGTCGTAATGGCCTGGTTAAGTTCTTTACCCGATACAGCTCCTGATGGCATCCTGTTTTCCAGGAAAAATCCCGGCGATTCTGATACACCATGATCGGCTGTTAGAAAATACAGGTAATTATCTTTGCCAAACTTCTTATCTAAATACTCAAAAAACTGGGATAACTCCCTGTCCAGCCTCAGGTAATTGTCTTCCATTTCCACAGAGTTAGGACCGTATATATGTCCAATAGCATCAGGGCTTGAAAAGCTGACAGCTAAAAAATCGGTTACCTTACCACGGCCTAAATTATATCCTTCAATAGCCGCTTTAGCAAACTCAAAAGTAAGCGTATTACCATAAGGTGTATTTTTCACCGCGCCATAATTTTTACCAATAAACTGGGACAGCTTACGCGGGAAAACGGGTTTTGCCTCACCATTGGCAGTGTTCTCATACGCTTTATCATCGGCCGTGCTCAGCACGTAGCTGCTCAGGGGGAACAGCGTGTTCCAGCCCTTTTTATAATAGGCATCTATTCTTTTGCTCCGGTTAAATTTTACTGCCCAATCCGGCAGGCGGTCCATATAAAAAGTACTGGATACAAAATTGCCCTCCTCACTATCCAGCCAGAAAGCTGCTGTAGCAGTATGTCCTGCCGGCAGGATAGAAGCCCGGTCTTTAATGGCCACGCCAACGGTCTTGCTTTGAAAATTAGTAGCTATACGTAACTGGTCTGTTATAGTTGTGGCAAGGTTCCGGTGCGGCGACTGTCCAGTGCGGGATGCAGAGCTGCCTACCAGCTGCACTTTATTATCATCTACACAGCCTACTGTATTGCCGCTTATCCTGTCGTACCAGCTATTGCCAATAATACCATGAATGGCAGGAACAGAGCCGGTGTACACACTGGTATGGCCACAGGCTGTAATAGTAGGGGCATAGTCAATATGTGTATTTTCACAGGAAAAGCCCTCCCGGATCAGCCTTTTAAAGCCCCCCTCGGTATAGCGGTCCTGGAACTTATACAAATAATCCCAGCGCATCTGGTCCACTACCATGCCTACTATGATTTTCGGGCGAAAGGGAGCCCTGTTGTACTGGCCATTTAAATACACGGCACTTAACAGTGCTGCTACAGCCAAATAGAATTTCAACTTCAACATCCTGCTATTTTATGGACACTAAACTAAGACCTTATTTCCAATTTATCAACCCCAGGAATTACTTCCCAATGAGCAAAACAATGGCTCCTTGTTATAAAAGGGAGCCATTGCTTATTAAATTTAAGTACCTCGTATCTGTTTATACGCTTAATTAAAAAAAGGATATCCCTCACATTAATAACCATTACTTCCAAACTCATCTGCATTATTGATCTGGTTCAGGAAGTTGAACGGAATGGGACGGTTATAATGTTTGGTTGCCACAAAACTTGCAGCAGCTCTTTTATTGTATAAGCTTAAACGGCTTTCAAAAGCTTTATTACGCTTCAAAAGTGCCCAGCGGTTGAACTCTCCGCAAAGCTCGCGGGCATATTCGTCAAACACATCGTTCATAGTAGCAGTACTCAATTGCATGCCAGTGGCACCGTTAAAGTCTGCAATATTCCTGCAGGCACGGCGGCGCAATACATTAAGGTAATTGGCAGCAGCCGCACCATCGCTATTTGCGTGCAGGGTGGCTTCAGCAGCAATTAAATACACTTCGGCCATGCGCATGATCATAATATTGCCCAGCTTTTGCTGAAAATTACCTCCCAGCCATCCGCCATCAAAATTATGATTGAACTTCATCATGGCAGGGAACAGGGTAGCCAATCCCGAAGGTTTAAGCCCATTGGTTGATTCATTTCTTTTGTAAGTGCTGCCTGTGGGGTCCGAAGGATCGAAAAGGTCATCGATATTTACGGTAACATACCTGCGTGCGCTTTTTTCAGCAGGAGTAAGAGGAACTTTACTGAGGTAAGCAAAAAACCGGTCTTCATCTGCAGTCAGCGGGTAAGGATGCACATTGGCATTTGCCGCGGTAGTTAAATTTGAAATACTTCCTGAATAGGCGCCTTTACTCCAGATCATTGGAATATACTGCCAGGTAGCATTTTGGGAAGCGTTCCGGGCATTTACATCGACATAAGGATAGATCTTTTCTCCTACGTGGGAAGCGTCAATACCATATTTGGTACACATTGCGGCCGTAAGCGTAACAGTTGCGTCATTGTAAGATACTCTTGCCGGAGCAGGAGCGCCGCTACCCAGACTGGTAGTTGCCTGAACACCCGAATAATTTGTAAATGCCGTAACAAATGTATTTTCCCATCGTTTATCGTATGCTGCGTTAAAACAATTGATCAGATATTTGGTGGGCGCTATAAATTGCTGGTTCAAACGCCCGTAATAAGCGTTAGAAGTATTAGAATTTACACTTCTTTTAAAAACATCGGATGTTCCGAATGCATCATCAAATTTGGGATAATAATGCAGGTAGAGATTGGGTTTTGAGTTACCTGTAAAATAATCGTAGGATGAATTATAGGGATTAAGTCCATAGGCTGTAAACAAAACCTCGTTATTGTTCCGGTTATTGGCAGCAGCAAAAACTTCTGCGAAATCATTGTACAAAGCCGCATTATATGCCCCCATGTTGTTGATGAGCATTTCTGCCACTTCTTTAGCTCTCACCCAATAGGTTTTCCCGTCCTCACTTAATCCCTCACCGGCTCCCTGGGCATACACACGGGCCAGCAGACCTAACGCTGACTTCTTGGTAACTCGTTGAGGATTGTTCTCGTAGGGCGTTACAGGCAGGTTTTCGAAAGCAAATTTTAAGTCGGCAATAATCTGGGTATAAATTTCGGGAACACTGTTGCGTTTGGGGCTCAGGTTCTTTACCGGGTCATCAATTACTATTAATGGGAGCTCTCCAAACTGCGCTACCAGCACAGAGTAGTAATACGCTCTTAAAAAGCGGGCCTCAGCTACCAGCACCTGGATGTCAGATGCTTTACCATCTGTTAACTGGCCTGCTATTTCAATTGTTTTGTTACAATCTTTTATAGATCCCCAGGCAAAGGTCCATACATTATTTACAATTCCGGAGCTGTTTGTAAACTGTTCATACGACATCAGGTCCCGCAAATTGTCGCCACTATATGGGGCCGTCCACAAATCGGTTCCAAGCTCAGATACGAGGCCATATTGCATACCAATAAGCGACCCCCAAAGCCCTGTATAACAGTTGGACTGATAAGCTTTCCAGCCATCAAACCGGGTCAGGACATCTTCTTCAGATAAAGACACAGGATTAAACTCTTTCAGACTGCAGGATGATATGTATAATGTAATAAGCACTCCTAACCCACATTTATACAATATTCCTTTTATAATGCTAAATTTCATGATGCTGCTTTTAATGATTTTAACAATTAGAATGTTATATTAAGACCCACTACAATTTGCTTGGTTAAAGGATAACTTAATTCGCCATTCATCTCAGGGTCATATTGTTTTAGCAAATGGCTTTTTGCTACTATCAGCGGATTGGTTATGGTACCATATATCCTGAATTTTTCAAGCGCCATCTTTTTGGCAACATTTGCCGGTAATGTATATCCCAAACTGATATTCTTAATCTTAAAGAAGGATCCTTCCACATACGATAAACCTGAGAAGCCAAGCATACTTGAAGTGGTGGCCTGGTAATTCATTACCGGGAAATCGTTCGATGGATTTTCAGGAGTCCAGTAGTTAAAATATTCAGGAATGGTTCTGGAAGGGCTTGCGTTAGTAGCAAATCCATTAGGCTGATACCATCCCAGCATATTGTAATTGATCATCTGTCCCCATCTGAAATAAGCATACACAGTTAAATCAAAGCCTTTATACCTGAATCCATTTTGAAACCCAAGTGACCAGTTGGGCGTATTATGCCCTAAAATCTGGAAATCGTTATTGCTGTAAGTGTATGTTGTATTAGCTGTTGCCGTAAGAGAAGGATCGTATTTTTTTGCTTCTGCAAGATCGGCATAGTAGTATCTTTTAACGCCGTTTGCATCTGTTTTGGAATATACGCCTTCCCCTTCACGTGTTAATCCAGGTACGTTCACTTTTATATCACCGGGTCGCCTTCCAAATGCTGCTGCTTCTTTTTCCTCGCCAATTTGCCAGATGCCATCTACTTTAAAATTCCGGAAAGAATTGATGGGCTCACCAATGGTAAGTGTGTAGGGCGTTCCGGTATTGACAATATTATTGGCAACCCCACCGGTTAACTGCAGTATCTTCTCCCTGTTGCGGGCAAAAGAAGCTGAAGTAGTCCACTCAAAATCTTTGGTGATAATATTGCGTGTGTTCAATGTAAGCTCCACTCCTTTGTTCAGTGTTTTACAAATATTGAGGTAGGTTTGGTATTGAGAGCCTGGCGTATAAGTTCCGTAAATAACCGGGGAGCTTACCGTCCAGATAACGCCGTCTGTTTTAGTAGTGTAATATTCCAGGGTCAGGTCAACACGTTTTTTAAGAAGCGTAGCCTCCATACCAATATTGGTATTATTGGATTTTTCCCATCCTAAATTGGGGTTGGTAATAAACCTCGAATTACGGAATATAGACTGCGCCACACCCCCCAGCGACATATTGCCGTTTTCTACTATAGAAACAGAACTGTAAGGATCAATTTTAGCTGTTCCTGTAATACCCCAGCCTACCCGAAACTTCAGGTAATCCAGCCAGCTTTTTGTATTAGCCATGAATCCTTCATCAGAAATGATCCATCCTGCCGAAGCTGCCGGGAAATTATCCCACTGATTTTTTATATAGAGTACTGAAGATCCATCGCGACGTACGGAAGCTGAAAGAAGATATTTGCCCAGGTAAGAGTAATTCAAACGTGCCAGTAAACCAAAAGTCTTCGACATAGTAAAGGATGATAGGGCTGTTGTATTTACATCGCCGGTAAACTTATACCACTCAAAATTGTTCGACTGTATATTACTCTGGTTCATCTCGGTATTCATATTCTGATTATCATACCATGAGCTGGCCCCGGTGAACGTAAAGTCGTGGTCATTAGCTACTTTAAAATTATAGGTTAAAATGTTCTCCCACTGATAACCTTTTGACCGGTTCTGGTTGATCCGGGCTCTTGCAATACCCGCATTAGTATAGGTATAGCTTACGGAGCCTATACCATCAAAGCGGTAAGTATTGGAGTAATTAAGCCAGGTGCCCATGCGGGATAAGAAAGTGAGTCCCTTTACCGGTTTAATTTCAAGATAGGGATTTACAAAAAGCTTCAGGTTGTTATCTACATTTTCATATACACCGGGCTGGTAATCAAGAAGCAGGTTGTACACATTATTACCAAGATTGGTATTCAGGGTTCCATCATCATTATAAGGTTTTACAAGCGGATCGGTAACAAGGGCATTTTCCAGCTTATCCTGGGCCTTATCCCTGTCTACATAAGATACCTGTATATTACTACCTATAGTAAGCCATTTTCTTATTTTATGGTCAATGCGCGCACTGGTAGAAAAGAGCTTATAATCATCTCCCCTGTACTGGCCTTTTTCATTAGTGTAGTTCAACGAAATGTATCCTTTGGTTTTTTCATTACCCCCAGCTACGCTTAAACTATAGTTTTGCGTGGCTGCATTCTCCCGTAAAAATTCTTTTGCCCAGTTAACAAAATTACCTTCCTGGAATGTTTTATACCTGGCAGCGCCAAAAATAGCTTCATCATCTGCTTCCGACTTCCAAAGTGCGGTTGCCGTTGACCATTTATTAGCAGCAGCGTCCCATACATATTTATAAGCATCTCTTTTAGTTTGCAGGTAGGCATCGCCGGTACGCATTTTAGGAGTAACCGACCAGCCGTTATAACCATAATAGGTATTGAAATCAACCGTTAATTTTCCTGCCCGACCGCTTTTAGTAGTAATAATAATAACCCCGTTCGATCCGGCAGAACCGTAAACCGCAGTTGAAGAGGCATCTTTTAATACCTCGATAGACTCAATATCATAAGGGTTTAATGTTGCATAATCACCGGGCAGTCCATTAATAATGAACAAGGGATTACCGCTGGCTGTAAATGACCTTGTACCACGAAGCTGCATATTTACCCCTGCCCCTGGCTGGCCCGATGAACGGGTAATATCTAACCCCGCTACCCTGCCCTGTAAGCCCTCCATAGGATTAGGACCCGGTCTTGCCGTAATTTCTGCGCTTTTTACAGACACCACAGCACCTGTAAGATCCCTTCTTCTTGTAGTACCGTAGCCTATCACCACTACATCATCAAGACTGGTGGCGGCACTGCTTAGCTCAATATCAAGCGTCACTGAGCTGCCAACATTCACTTCTTTCTGATTGTAACCAACATGGCTTACCACAAGAATAGTTGTTTGATCAGCAACAGCAAATGAAAAAGTTCCATCCTCAGAAACAGGAATATGCCGGCCGGAACCTTTTATAACAATACTGGCATTTCCCAGGGCCTGACCGGTAGCCTGGTCCCTGACATTTCCGGTTACCTCCCTGGTTTGCGCCATGGCATTGATGCTATAAAAGAACAGCAGCAGCAACAGCATTTTTTTTGAAGTGTTGAAGGGGTTCATATATTTACAGTTATTAGTGAAAAATGAGTGCAGAAATAATTTTTGTAAACGTTTACAATTTTGAACAATAAACTAGGGAAAGGCTTTTAATCATCTAGACACAGCTACTGATTGATTTGAACTATACCAGAACATGAAAAGCAAAGCCACCGTTGACAACAAAACTTAAAATTCATTAAAAGTACAGGCATATCCACAATCGTTATATTACAGGTATAAAGATAGAGCCTGGAAGAGGGCCTGACAATGCAAGGTTTTGCTAAGAAAATGGAAGATTTTACTATAATTTTAAACTTTAGTTATGTTAATATTCCATCCATTTGGCAATGTCTGTATTGGGGCTGACTAAAAAGTATTGTCAGCCTGAGCTTGTCGAAAGCTCACTCTTTGATTGTCTATATTTCGTTAGGCTCTCCGAAGGAGTCCCTTGGACAATATGATAATCAAGGAGCCTTTTTGGTCAGCCCCGGTGACAGTTTATTATATAATTCATGATCAATACCCGTTATTCTGCCCAAATTCTGAGGCGTTGGTAATAGCGTCCAAAAACATCTGGGGTATAGGGCGCAGTACATGAAAGGGCTGAATCAGCGGGATATCCTTGTTATAAGCCTTTACATAATCATACAGCTTACCTGCTCTTTTGAGGTCAAACCACCTGAGATGCTCTCCACACAGTTCACGCCCCTTTTCTTCCATCAAAAAATCCAGGGTCAGCTGTGATGCTGAAATCAGCATATCGTTTTCCTTACCGGCAAGGGCTGCCCGTTTCCTGATCACATTGATCCATTCTGCTGCTTTTGCTTTGGAACCACCAGACATCATGAGCTCACATTCAGCAGCTATAAAGTACATTTCCGGTAAGCGCATTGTAATAACATCTTTAGTTCCAAAGTTTGAGTTGGGCGTTGGCAAATTAGGATCATCAAACTTGGTCAGGGACGGAAAGCAAATATTAAACCTGGCATTGGACGATACTTTATCACCTGTATAGGTATCATCAATATCTACTACAGCATACGGTTTGTTTCTTTTATCAGCTACCTTTTGTTTTGTGTATAGCAGTGCCAGCTGACCCGAGGTTAATGTAGTGCCAAGCATAGAGGCGGGCTTTTCAAATGCTGCCAGATCATCTGACGTCCACGAATAGCTGGCCTTATTAAGGTAATAGGATTCCCTGAACCAGGCTTTGTACCGGCCATCTATCTGGTCATCGTACAGTTCCAGCAGGTGGCGGGTGGGCATCATGCACATGCTACCCGATTTGGCATTATTGTCATTACCATAGTTAAGATCCTGCACCATGCCGGCTTTTACCGAATACTTGGCTTTATACCACATGTGAAGGCGGTTAGGATTACCCGATTGGGGGTTGAGCGAGGATACAGTGGAATGCGTTACCACAAACAGGGCCTCCTTATTTATCTTATTGTTTACGGGGGCAAATACTTCAGCCGGCGTGCCATATAAAGAAACTTTAAGTGCTGACTGGTTATTGATCACATAAGCGGCTGCATCTCTGGCTATCTGGTAGTACTTATCTTTTTCTGTCTGTGAAGATTCATAAGCCACCCTCGTCAATGCGATACGCGCTTTTAAACCATACGCGGCTTTCAGTGTTGCGCGGCCAATATCTGTTGCCGGATAGGGATCAACCGGAAGATTAGCAATAGCCATATCTGCGTCCTGCAGCATCAGGTCATAAAAAGCTGTTGCAGGGCTTCGTTGTGCTGTCAGCACAGCAGTTTTCGTTTCTGTAGTTCTCAAATCAACACCGCCATAAAATTCAACCAAATGCCAATAAGTATAGGCCCGTAAAAAATGCAGCTCGCCTTTACGGGATTTTTTTTCATCAGCCGAATTATAAGGTACGTTATCAATGCGCTCTATACCCGCATTGCAGTAGTTAATGATCTCGTAAAGCCGGTTCCAGGTATTTCTTATCTGGCCGGTTCCTGCAGTTAGTTCTTCATACTTTGTCATCTGCCTTCCGTAACCTCCGTTAGCAATATTGATCCACAGATCTGTTCCGCCCTCGGTAAGCATTACAATATCTTCCCGACCGTAAAACTGGCCGCCATAATTAACGTATGCTGAGTTAACCAGCGTATTCATTCCCTCCTGGGAAGCAAATACCACATCTGCGGTTGTTCCCCCGGGATTATACTCTTTCAGGCTGCAGGAAAAAAGAACGATAATGCTACAGAAAAGCATGAAACTTATTTTTAGCAAATTGAATATCTTATTTTTCATCCGTATATTTTTTAGTTTGGCCGCCACAGCGGCTTATTTTTTTAGTTGATCTGATAGCATTGAAGCTCCGGTATTAAAAACTCACATTCAATCCCAGCACAAATTGTCTTTGTAATGGTGATTTTGCAGAGCCACCCCGCTCCGGGTCATAATCTTTAACAAAATGGCTCTTTGCTATAGTGTACAGGTTGTTGGCTGAAGCGTACACTCTAAGGTCAGACATACCCCATTTGCCTGTAAGCCGGCCAGGGAAGCTATACCCCAGAGAAACCGTTTTTAGTTTTATATAAGAAGCATCAACAATACCTAAAGCCTGGTATCCCCTGTAATTATAAAAATCAGTACGATCAGGTCTTGGAAAATCATTTGAAGGATTTTCAGGGGTCCAGTAATCCAGATATGCCGGCTGATTGCCCTTGCCCTGAGGATCATAAGCACCGGTAAAGTCATAAGACATGCTATGCCCCCAGCGGCTGATGACATAAACTGTAAAATCAATATTCCTGAACCTGAATGTATTATTCAGTCCGGCGGTCCATTTTGGTGAAGTAGTACCAATATACTTCATATCATTGGTTTCATCTATGATAAAATCCCCGTTCAGGTCGGCCAGTTTAATATCGCCGGGTTTAAATGGCTGTGTTTTTGCCGCATCTTTAAAGTATTTTGCCGCCTCATCGGCTTCATTCAGCTGCCATATACCCAACCGTTCAAATGAATAGAACGAGGTTAGTGGCCTTCCTATAAGAAGCGATTGTGTTTCCCTTGACACGGCGCCTATAATATCCCTTCCGTCAATCAGGTCTGTAATCTTCTCCTTATTCAGTGCAAAAGTGAGACCCGTTTGCCAGTTGAAGTTTTCCTTTTTTACATTCACACTATTCAGATTCAATTCAATACCCTTATTATTGGTAGCGCCAATATTCTGGTATATCTGGAATGGCGTATTGTTTCCGCTTCCCAAAGAAGTAGGCAGGGTTCTTGGCAAAAGAATATCAGTTGTTTTGGTATTATAGAGGTCTATACTACCAAACAGCCTGTTTTTGAAGAAACCGAAATCTATACCAATGTTGGTTGCAGCAGATCTTTCCCATCCTAAATCCACGTTACCGAGGAAAGGATTGTATACATAATAAGTATAACCCCTGTCCTGGAACGCTGAATTGGAAAATGAGTTCAGATAAGATTGCGTTCCATACTCACTAATTCCTGAATTACCGGTCATACCCCAGCTGATGCGCAGTTTTAATTCATTCAGGCTCTTTGTATCCTTAAACCAGTTTTCATCTATCACCCGCCACGCAAAAGCAGCGGAAGGGAATGCCGCCCATTTGTGCCCTTCGGCCAGGCGTGAAGCTCCATCCCACCTGTTGGATAAAGTAACCAGGTATTTGCCAAGATAGTTATAGTTCAGCCTTGCCGCATAAGAAAAAGTCTGGCTTTGTACATAACCTGAACGGATCACGTAAGAGGCTTTATTATTAGCGGAGAGATTATGCCAAAGCTGGCTGGGAATTAACTGGCCGGCGCCTTCGCTGTAAGAGCTCCTGAATTTTGATTGCGTCCACGATGTCAGTCCCGTAAAAGCAAAGGAATGTTCTTTAAAGCTGGTTGTATAATTTAAAATATTATCCCAGGTAATAAAAGTTCTGTCGTTGGTAGCAATAGATGCCAGCGCATCAATGCGGCCATCCTGCGCCCTGTCTATAGAAGTAGCATCTTCAAAATCCGAATTTCTGCGGAAACTAAAATTGGTTCCCAGATTAGAACGCAGAGACAATCCTTTTACCGGTCTCAGCTCGGCATATCCATTTGTTAAAATATTTGTTGTCAGGCGCTGATGCTTTGCGGTATATTCTGTTGCTTCATCCGCTAAAGGATTCACCCTACCTCCCTTTCCTACCGGCCACAAAATTACCTGGCCGTTTTCATCATAAGATAATCCCAGTGGAACGTTGGTTGCTGCCCGCCACAACACATTCTCTGCCCTTTCATATCCTGCATAGTGGGTTACATTCATGGCGGCTCCTGCGCGGAAAATGTTGCTGAAATTATGATCTACATTGGTACGCACATTGAACTTATTTAAAAGATCATCTTTTAAAGAGCCTTTTTCCCTGTAATACCCGGCTGATAACAATCCGCTTGTTTTCTCATTACCACCCGAAACCGTTACCTGGTGATTCTGCACCACACCGGTTCCCAGTACTTCATCTACCCAGTTTGTCCATTGGTTGCTTTGGATAGCCGCCCATTCTTCGGGTGTAAATAAGGTTTGATCATCAGCAGTGCCCTTCCACTGCCCTGATGTTTTGGCGGCTTCCCTGCGCAATTGAATATAATCTTCTCCCATCCGCATTTTTGGATATTGCGCCCAGCCATTTAATCCAACATAACCGTTATAAGAAATCTTAGTACGCCCCGATTTACCTCTTTTTGTTGTTACAATAATAACACCGTTAGCACCCTGCGATCCGTAAATGGCCGTAGATGAAGCGTCTTTCATTACATCAATGGATTCTATTTCCTGTGGCGGGATATCTGAAATATTGCCACCCTGGATACCATCAATAATGATCAGTGGATTGTTGGCTATAAGATTTCCGTATTCATCCTGTGCCTTAGATAATGAACGCTTGCCGCGAATATTCATATTTAAGCCTGAGGTAGCTTTTCCCGAATTACGGGTAATGTCAAGGCCAGGCACCTGTCCCTGTAAAGCTTCCATGGCATTATGAGCCGGTGAGCGCACAATATCATCTGCTTTCACGGATGAAACAGCTCCTGTAAGATCCCTTTTTTTAACGGTTCCATACCCAATTACCACCACTTCCTCCAATCTGGCGTCAGTAGCGTTTAAGACCACTGATAAATTATCCTCTGCTCCAACTACCACTTCCTGCTCTATGTACCCTACAATTGAAAACACCAGTATATCCCCGGCATTTGCTTCAATTGAAAACTGTCCGGAAGCATTGGTAACAGTTCCCACTTTTGCACCTTTGATGGTTACAGAAACATTGGTTAATGGTTCACCTTTCGTATCCAGCACGGTTCCTGTAACAGCTTTAACCACCGCTTCTTTCGATTCCCCTGCCGGAGTTATCACAACCTTATAGTTGTCTATCACTTTCCAGGCCATTTCAGACCCCTCAAATACTTTTGCTAAAACAGCATCCAGCGGAGCATTCACAGCTGTAATGTACACCGGCTTACTGAGCTGAAGCTGGTTACTGCTGTAAAAAAAAGAGTAGGAAGTTTGTTTCTCTATTTGCTTAAACAGGTTGAGCAGTGTAGTTTCCTGCGCTCTGAGATTTATTACAGACTGGCCATAATTAGCTGCCGAGACGTGTAAAGCAAAAAATAGCATTAGGCACATTAGTTTCATAACAAGCAAGATTTTTCGCAGGCCATACCGCCCCGAAAGAGATGATTTTTGCATAACTTTGAATGGTTTTTATTTTTAAAATCGCATTAAACGGCAAGTGTTAATGCACTTTTTAAAGGGAGAATGTTAGCGCATTCTCCTTTTGTTTTTTGACTGTCATTTATTTTCTTTTTTTACATCATATACAAGCGTTTATTTTTTTATTTACATATTATTTTATGATCAGTTCATTATGCGTTAGTTCATAATCTATCGGGTTAGACAGGTCAAGAATCTGCAAAATCTTCAGCAGGTCATCGTTCTTAAACGTACCGGTGTACTGCTGGCTGGCAGCTTTATCTGACAGGAATTTTACCTTTATATTAAAGGCCCGTTCTAAATCCTTTGCAATTTTGTTTAAAGGCTCATCAACAAATACCAGCTTATCTGCCATCCATGCTGTTTCCACAATGTCACTGTCCAGTGTTTTAATTTTAGTAACTGATATTTTATAATCTTCAGGTTGCTTATCTGAGGCCCTAACATTTTCGAGGGCTGCTACTGACACTTTTTGAGAAGGCTCCAGCTGCAATTTATCTTTAGGCCTGCTGTTTAAATACATCTCAATCTTCCCCTGCAATAAAGTAGCCTCCCACGATTCATCGCTGTAATTTTTCACATTGAATTTTGTACCCAATACTTTTATGGTTGCCCTTGATGTATGTACTATAAAAGGACTTTGAGAATTATGCGCCACATCAAAGTACGCCTCCCCCGTCAGGCTAACATTCCGGTCCGTCTTATTGAAATCATTATCATATTCAAGATAACTGTTAGCATTCAGGTACACAATTGTTCCATCAGGGAGGGTCATTTTTGATTTAGTACTTTCCTGCCCGGTTGCCCCTGCAGGTAAATGATTTGCAACAATACCTGTATGTTCTTTTTCTTTAGGGGGAAACCAGGTTAGCGTTACCAACAGCAATATTAATGAAGCAGCAACTGCAGGCCATTTCAATATGGATAGCCTGGATTTCCTGCCTCCTGTTTCTGCAATAAAAGGGTTTTCTGATGTCCAGCGCCCGTCTTTATCACTATATAATATTTTTACATACTGGGCAGCATATGCCTGATCCGTAATATCTTTTGTTTGCAACTGATTTAGTTCGGGAAACTGCTGCAGCTGATCATGCAGGAATTTAAAATCGGGCAGTGATGCCAGCAAGCGGTCCAGCTCCTGTAATTCCTCCGGCGTAGCATTTCCTGCTATCTTCCTGGCAAGTAAACTGTATATTTTATCCTGTAGCTCCTTATTCATAATGGCGGCTCTACATTAGAGGACAATATTTACAGTGCTTACCGTGAAAGAAAAAGAAAATTATTTTCCGATGGTGTGGGGGAACTAATTCCAACCAGGAGGGATATATATTTATGCCCCCTTACGATAGCTATCCAGTATAACCTTTAGCTTTTTTAAAGCGAGCTTCATGTGGGTTTCAATAGTGTTCTGTGAAATATCCATCACCGCACTTACCTGTGCGTAGGATAAACCATATTCTTTTACAAGCCTGAAAACCATCTGGCACCTGGCCGGTAACCTGTTTATGGCTGATAACAATAATTGCTGCAATTCTGAATGAATATATTCCGATTCAGGCGATATATATAGCTCATCTTTATCCTCAAACGCACCTGTTAACTTACCGTTTTTATAAGCAGCGCTTTTCAGGTAATTCAGGCTTGCATTTTTGACAGATTTAAACAGATACAGCTTTAAATCATTCACTAAAGCAATTCTATCGCGCATGGTCCATATATTCAGGAGCACATCCGAAACTATTTCCTCTGCCACTTCCGCATTGCCTAATAAATTGTAAGCAAAACGTCTTAACAGGGGATGGAAATAATAAAACAGCTTTTTGTATGCAGCTTCATCAGATGCATCGCAAAGGCTGTTTTGCAAATGTGCTATATACTGACTGTCAGTCAACCCTATACTAATTTTATATAACAATATGGCAAATTGAATGTAGCTTTTTCTATTAACAGAAATAAAAAGCAGGAAATTTTTCCATCATATTAAACAATTGTTACATTTTGTAAGTACAGGCTATAATACTGAATTTAGCGTGTTGGTGATCATGTATCCCCTTTATCCTTCGTCTACTTTTTAAATGTAGCCAAAGGCTACAACATAGTCCTACGAAACAAAATGTTTCGCAGAGCATCGATATACGCACTTCCCTTAAAAAGAAAAAATAGTGGGATGTCCGAAGTCCGGCGCGTTTCTTAACCTGTCAACTTATTAACTTTTAAACTTCATTATCCATACTATACAGGCCTGCTTCGGCAAAGTCACTAAAACGCTTTTCCCTGCATTAACTTTTTGTACTCCAGGCAGCAAAGTACCGGTTCTGATATCTATAAATCTTACATCAAAAATGCCGGAATATGCCGACATATCTAACGAGGCTTGCTCTTGTCCTTCGTTATAAATAATGAGCCCATCCTTCCCCGCAAGCGCATATTTGCCATACTTATCCGCAGGCAGCATTTTTCCAGCAGCCCTTAAAAAATCCGTATCAGTTTCTTTAGGTAATACAGGAAGTGAGCCCCCTGCCATAAATACGGCCCATCCAAACCGGTCATAGCTATCACCGGAATACATAATGGCTTTGCCTGGATACCGGTTCCTGTACTCTTTAACAGCCCGGTACACCTGTTCAAAAGATGTTGGCTTAGGTTTAAGGAGTCTTGCCCATTGGCGCGGCGCCAGGTTCTTACCTCCTTCCGGTGCATAAACCGTTCCATCGGCCTGGTAATGCCAGTATTTTATTTCAACCAGGTCAACAACAGCAGCGTACCTGGGATCTTTAAGAATAGCATCCTGTACATCTTTGGTAACGCTTAACCCAATAACCGGGCGGTACTGGTTACTTTTTTCCCAATCTGCAATGGTCTGCAGCCAGAACTGCACAAAATGCAGTGGCCCGGTAAACTCTTCACTTGTAAATTGTATGACAGAGGAATTATGCTTAAAATTATCCAGGCATTTGCGGATGTATTGCTGATGCAGCTTCCGGCGTACGGGATGGGTTATATCATAAAACTGCTCTGCATAAAAAATCCTTTTATCTCCTGCATAATTCACAGGTTCTATAAACCCTGTATGGTTGATATTATTAGCGGTACGCCAGGGAAAATCAGCATAATGGGCGCCTGCTTCTATAATGTTATGCTGAAAATAATTCTGATGCATTAAAACCAGTCCATTTAATTCAGCCAGATCTGCAAACTGCCGCATCCGTTCCCAATACCACTGGTTGTACTTTGTAAGATCATATTTGCTTAAGCCATCCCAGGCAGTATCTTTTCCGCTGCGGGCAAAAGGCAATTCATAAAAGGGCGGCCACACATCACCATTCATACGGCGAATACGTTCATGGTCATCACGGCGGCGATCGTACCAAAGTCCGTAATGCTGATTCAGGGCAATAATATTATTGGCCTTCATAGCGTCTGCTACTTCATTCAAATCATCCGTTAAACCCTGCCCTACCCTTCCCGGCACAAAACGGGTTAAGGATATCTTTTGTTTTGCCTGCTGCAGTGCCTTTCCCTCTATACCTCCTGTCCACCAGGGAACTTCCTGCTGACGCCCATATAATACTTTTTCATTTTTTACCAGCCAGCCATTTTCTATTTTCATTTCCATAGCTGATCGCGGAGGATAAACGCTCCAGCCACCTGTAACAACAGGCTTCATAACTATAGCACCGGAGCTCTGGGTACCGATGGGATTACGTTTGGCCGCTAAAATGATCCATTCATCCATCAGCATTTTAGGCGCCGATGCTTCTTTAGTAAGCTTCTGCGCTACTTCCACGCTCGGACTGCTGGATGCTTCTGTTCCTATTTCCAGCACAGCAGCCTGCCTGCTTACATCTTTTCCCAACCTTTGCTGCAACTGTGTATAATAAAAGCTTCTTGGCGATAAATGATTGTTTGATTCGGCCCAGAAACCTTTGCCCGCAAACTCACTCCATGAGCCATAAGACCAGTTTTGCGCTCCGGGAGGTTTATCGCATTCAATTAAGGAAGCGCTGCAATTCCATAAAAAACTATTGGCTCCGCTCCACCCTGCGCCATTCCCGTTCTGCCCCCGGTTACCTAAACGAATGGCATTACCATCAACAGTAACAATGTCAAACAAAACACCTGAGGCCCACATGCCTGTAGTTCCGCTAAAGCTGTAGGGCCTTTCTGAAACACACTGTACAAAAGCCACTGGTCCGGCAGTACCGTGGCCCGCGCTGTAATCATGATAACCACCAGCAGCAAAGCAACGCTGAAACAACGTTTGCTGACCCCGTGTAAAAAAAGTATTACGCCGTTGTCCGCCAATTTCAGATACGGGATGCGTACTAATACAGTCTTCAACAGTTATCTTCTTTGCAGTTTCACTAATATAAACCGCAGAACCGGCAAAATGCTTAAAAGACAATTGGCGGATCCAGGCATCTTCGGCGTTATCTATTGTAATAGCCATCCAGCGATGATTTTCATCCCTAGGGTTAGCCGCATCAAAAGCTGATAGCAGGGTGAGGTTCTCAATACCAATACTACTGATACGCCCCGGCCACTCATAGGCTGCAATGGTACCACCACCATATTTTTCATCCAGGGATGTAGTAAGCGGCACATCAACGGTTATCTCATTCCCGCTTATTCCAGTAATTGTCCTGTCAAAGCTAATATCCACATCGCCGGGCTTCCACCCCAGCGCAGAAATACCACCACCAAAACTTTCCGTACCTAATACTTCTATCCATTCTTTTGTTGAAGGCCTTTTAATAGTCACCCTATCGCCAGCCTGCAATCCTGACGCATCATTTATCCTAAAGGACGCAGCACCTACAGGAACATACTTCTGGGAGATATTCTTTTCCGCTCCTGTTTTTTTATCATTTTTACCAACTATCCGAATAAGCCCGTCCCTGTCTGCACCTGTGCCCAAAATAACTGTTTGCCCCTGCGCACCAAACCCTCTTAATATAATGCCCGAAGCTGCTATTTTTAAAGTACCGTTCACTGTATAGATACCTTTTGACAAAAGCACTGCTCCCCTGAATCCCTTTTCATCCAGGGGCATTTCA
Organism: Niabella sp.; assembly: GCA_027493055.1. GTDB lineage: Bacteria > Bacteroidota > Bacteroidia > Chitinophagales > Chitinophagaceae > Niabella. The sequence goes on from JAPUDO010000066.1 coordinate 23,727, forward strand.
GCTACCCTGTCAATAGCGCTTTGAATGGCATGAGTAGCATCACCTTTAATCTCCGGCACTATTACTTTTACAGGTATAAAGGGTATCTCTTCTTCAGAGGCTTTATAACCACAGTAAGAAAAATCGGGAACACGGTCACCGGTTACAGTATCAGGATTGTAAGTAATTTTCCCACGCTCCACACCTAAGGGTAATACCTGCTTTGGCTTTTGTGCAACGGCTTCCGGGACCATAAAAGCAACCAGCAAAATTGCCAGGAGGCGACAGGAAAAAGTCCGGAGGTCTGAAAGTCTGAAAGTGAGAAAGATACTGAAAGCACGCAGATACATAGCTTTATTTGTATGTTAGTTGAAATAACTATTAAAATTAATACTCAATTTTCAATAATCAGTGAGAGCCGACAGCATAAGGCTTAAAGCTTTAGCTTACAAAAACTGAGCAGTGATTGTTGAAAGCTCATTTTTTCTCCGGTTTAACCGTTGCAATATCCACCAAACTGTTCAAATAGTTCTCTATATTGCTGTAACCATTTTTAGCAATGGCTGATGCGTCAGCAGCTTTTTTAGGGTTTAATTTATTCCTGATCTCATAATCATCGGGCATGCCATCATTATCACTGTCTTTGTAGGGAGTGCCTTTATATTCCTGATACCCGCCTACCTGCGAAGGATGGGTGATGATGCCCTGCTTGTAAGAATCTTCATGTAAACGGCGTTTGATAAATCGCCCATAATAAGGCTTCGCATCAGGAGCTACATATACTTTGCCTGTTTTTACGGTCTCAACAATACGTTTATCAACAGCATCACGAACAGGCAGTGTAGCTCCAACATTTTTTAACACGTATTCGTAGGCATCGTTTGTATTAATTACCGTTACCTGGGCTAGTTGGATCGGCTTATCGGTACGGATCTTCTCGTTTAAGGCTTTTACATCTTTGCTTTCGGGCTGTACACCGCCATCCCAGTTATCTGCCGTTACACGTTCATTTCCTTCAATGATATTCCCGGCAACATAGGCCCTGCCAAAATTGTTTTTATTAGCCTGGTCCCTACCCGATTCCGGTTTTAAAATGCGATAACTGATAGGTTGTCCTGCAGGCGTTACCGGCCCCGGCTTATAATAATTATTAATGAAATTGTAAAACGACATATGATCTCCGCCATCGGCAGTCCGGTTCCACCAGTTAAAAACAACGTTATTTACAAAGTTAAAATCGCCGTACATACCCACCGAAGGATTACGGCTGATATTGTTAGCCCAAAGATTCCGGGTGAACATAGTATTTAATCCGCCAATGGTGCTGCCAAACGAATGGTTGTAAGTGTCCAGTGCTTCGGAAAAAATAGAATTCTGAATGGTAATATTCACCGTGGGAAGCTTTACTTCTTTTCCATCCACCAAATCTTTCAACTGTTTGGTAAAAAAATCTAAATCGAATGCCTCAATCGATTCAAAATCATAATCACCGTTTTCATCTTTGGGCGTATCTTCCCTGTTCACAAA
>JAPUDO010000066.1:25242-67486 GCA_027493055.1 Niabella sp.
GATGTTATTCCTGGAGGGCTTCCCTTTAACACCATATTTTCATCCAGCCCCCAGCTGGCCGAAACATGATCTATAATAATATTCCCAACACCGTTACCGCCCAGCGCATCATCCCGGCGGGTAACTTCTGTGGCACCGCGCCTGAAACGCATAAAGCGAATGACAACATCATGCGTATCTATTAAAACTGATTCGCCTGCAATACAAACACCATCGCCCGGCGCGCTTTGTCCAGCAATTGTAACATAAGGCGCACGAATGTTTACCGGTGATTTAAGCCAGATAATACCTGCCACATTGAATACAATGATCCTGGCGCCGCCCTGCTCGCAGGCCCAGCGAAAACTTCCCGAACCGTCATCATTTAAATTGGTTACTACCAGTACTTTTCCGCCACGTCCACCAAAGCTGAATTTACCACCACCCTCCGCGCCTGGAAAGGCAGGAATTTTTGCCTGGGGCAGGTCCGATGGCTTTGCCGCCCAGGGAATAAAGGGCTTGCCCTTCCCGGCTTCAGCTTCTACAATAAGCCGGGCTTGTTGCCATCGCTGGTCTGATATTCTTCTGTCTTCAGCGCCTGCTGCTTCAGCCGAATCTGCTACTTCTTTAGGAATAACAGGATACTGCGCTGCTACGTTATTACTACTGCAAAGGAAAGAGCTCATTAAAAGAGCTCCTGCAATAATTTTTTTTACCTGCATATTTATATTTTTAAGCACTAACTATCTCTTTGCCACTGTTGGTACCACATTGCTCACATTTACCAGGCTGTTCAAATATTCCTCAATATTGGTATAACCAGATTTAGTTTTTGAATAGGCAGCCGCATCCCCGGCATCATTAGGATTGAGTCCTTTTCTCTTTTCATATTCATCGGGCATACCATCATTATCAGTATCTTTATAAGGTGTACCTTTATATTCAGGATAGCCACCCACCTGGCTTACCTCTGTGATAATGCCTATTTTGTACGAATCAATAGGTAAGCGGCGATGCTGGAACTGAGTTTCCGGCAGCTTCACACCAGGTAACGCCGCTGCTTTCCCGGTTGTTACTTCCTTAACAATACGCGTATCTACTGCATCCCGCTTAGGTAAGGTAGCACCTGCATTTGCCAGTACATAGCTTTTTGCCGTTGCTGCGTTTAAAATAGTAAGTACGGGCATAATCAAAGGCTTGTCCTGGCGCATATAGGCTTCATGTTTCCCGGCGCCATCTTCCTCTTCTATCTGCACGCCACCAGCCCAGTTATCTGCTGTTATTTTAGGGTAACCTTCCATTATGTTTCCGTTTACATACGCACGTCCGTACACTTTATAGGAAAGCTTGCTGCGCCCGCTTTCAGGTTTTAAGATCCTGTGCCCTACGTTATTATTTTTGGGTGTTGCAGGTCCGGGCTTAAAATAATTGTTGATAATATTGTATTGCGCGCGATAGTCGCCGCCATCAATAGAACGATGTACCCAGTTATAAACCACATTATTTACGAAATTGAAAACACCGTTCCAGCCAATCGAAGGATTACGCCCTGCATTATTGGCCCAGAGATTACGCATAAAGCTACAGTTTTCACCACCCAGCGTAGACCCGAAAGCATGGTTCCAGGTATCTAATGCTTCACTGAATATGGAATTCTGAATAGTAATATTAACCGTTCCGAACTTGTCTTCAATTTTACCGGTACTATCATTATACATGTGACGGTACATGCTCATATTTTCATCCAGGCCCCAGGAAGCGCTTACATGGTCGATCATAATATTTCCTACGGGGTTTCCTCCAATGGCATCATCTCTGCGGCCCACCCATGTTTCACCACGGCGAAAACGCATGTAACGTATGATCACATCATGTGTATTGATCCATACAGACTCTCCGGCGATGCAAACCCCATCACCGGGGGCCGATTGACCAGCAATAGTAATATAGGGTGCCCGTATGATCAAAGGCGTTTTAAGCTTGATAATACCGGCTACATTAAATACAACAACCCTGGCGCCGCCCTGCTCACAGGCCCATCGGAAACTGCCCGGCCCATCGTCATTTAAGTTAGTAACTACATATACTTTGCCACCCCGGCCGCCGGTGACATATTTACCGCCACCTTCTGCTCCCGGAAATGCCGGTATAGCGGCATGAGGCAACTCATCATACCTGGAAGCCCAGGGAATATAAGGCCTGCCTTCAGTAGCTTCTTTTTTGATAATGGGATAGGCAATGGACCACATACTGTCTGAATGTTTTGTTGCTGCATCCATTAACAGCTTTGCTTTTTGCTGATCTTCTTTAGAAACCTGCGGGTATTGGGCTGAAGCAACCGATACCGTGCCCGCCAGTAAAAAACCTAATATTATCTTTTTATTCATATAAAAAATTAACCTCTCCGAAGTCTTAAATTAAAAATGCTATACATCCTGATAAGAACATATTATTTGACGCCTGTACTATATAATTCTTTCGTAAAAATGTAAAGAGTAGGCCATTATTTTTTTTCTGTCTTTATTCTTTCATACCAGGCTTCTCTTTCCTTGGTAAGATCATACCCCCGGGAAGTAAGATAATTATTGATGCGCCCTTTATATTTCCCGAACCATGCATGTTTAGCATCGCTGGAACCCGCGGTCATAGCGTGTTCCCGGGCTTCATGCAGCGCATCATAAATATATTTTTTCTCTTCTTCTTTTAATGTGGGTATCATATCCAGGTGCGCTTTATAAGTAAGCGGCAGCACGTTATAAGTGAGGCCGTTCTTTACTTGCTCTACCTGGTCGGCGCTCAACTCTTCTGCCAGGGATTGAACAAATCTTTTATTAAGCGCAGTTCTTTTTTCTTCAGAAAAACCAGTAATCTTAGTTAGTTCCGCATCGGCTGCAGCCTTATCCAGGTTCCGGGCTTTTACCGATTTTACAGCGGCTTCTTTTTCATCATCTATCGTTTTAATATCTGCATACTCCTGCGCTATTTTATCCCTAATCCTGTAAAATTTTGCTGAATCTTTTATTCCCAGCGGCGCTGCAATTTTGAAAGCGCGGCCTTTTACTACATTCATATAGTCAGTATCCACTGCGGACTGGGCCTGTACTTTGAAAACAAAAACTGCAAACAATAACGGGAGAAAAATCTTTTTTGAAAACATGTGCATAACTGCAATCGGTTATTTGTATTAGGGCAATAAAGTTAGAACCTCAACAAGGGGTTAACAATGCAAGGTTTCGCTAAGGAGATGGAAGATTTTACTGGCTGCTATTGGATTAAAAAAAGAGAAGCGGTTGCTTCTCTTTTTTTGTGATATGAAAGTCAAATTATTGCCGGTAATTAAATGTGCCGGGAGTTCCGCTATAATCATTCCATCCTATTGTTTGCATCAACCATGGGTTTATGGATAAGGCAGTAGCATTCAGACCCGAAATATAATAGTTCTGTCTAAAATTTATATACAGGGGATTATTTGATGCATCTCTATCCATTGGCTGATCAGTAGTCACGATCTGAATATTATTATCAAAAAACGTTTTCAGGTTATTTAACTGAGTAGTAAAATCTGCGGCATCAGGATCTACAGAAATATTACCACGTGCAGCAGTGAGTGGATCTGTTGCATTTCCTATAACTGTTTTATATTGCCATAACCTTCCTGTACGGGCTGTTCCGTTAATAGGATCGATACCCAATTTTTCGCAGGTATTATTTCCAGCCGAAGCATCATCATTGTACAACATCCAGCGTTGCGTATCCCAGTAACGCTTGCCTTCATAAGCAAGTTCTACACGGCGTTCATATAAGCAGGCTTCTAAAGCTGCATATTTGTTTGCTAAAGAGCCAATACCATAATTATTGGCTGAGGACGAAGACGGATAAACACGCGCTCTAACTTTACTAAGATAAGCAATCGCATTAGCAATATCTCCTTTAGCTGCATAGCACTCTGCAATATTCAGTAACAACTCAGCATATCTGTAGTCAAAAATATCAGTACCAGAATATGCCAAACCGGAAACGGTACTTGCTCCTGCAGGATTTGTCATTTTGCGAACAACGGCAGGACTACTTACCTGATTACCATCGCTATATGCCGTTCTGTTGCCAGTGTACGCCCACCTATATAGCCAAATAACATCAGAACCTGCTTCTTTGGTAGGCCATTTCATGCCAGAAAATGCAAATGTGCGATAAAAGCGGGGGTCTCTGTTTAGAAAAAACCGAGCAGAGTCGTAACCATTAGCAATAGTAGGACGCGTACCATCAGCCAAGGGGAATAAATCAACCATCTCCTTGGGAGCAGAAATACCGCCCGAACCCGTTTGTTTGGTAACACGGATAGACCGCTCCCAGCCATTACTCTCAATTCCTGATGAAGCGGTTGAACTACTTAATAACCGTACAATAATAGCTTCTTTAGTAAAAGCGTTATCATTTTTGTACCACATTTCAGCCCAATCTTTTGCGGAGGAACCATACAGGCCGTATCCGGCCGAGGTCAGCGCATTTTCTGCTGCAAGTCCGGCATCCAACGCTTTTTGCCAACGATCACTTGCTGAATTATCCCAATCCGGATTAAACAACGGGCTTGCAAAGGTTAATAAAACACGACTTTTCATTGCAAGGGCCGCACCGCTGGTAAAACGTCCGTAATCATTATCAGCCCACTTCACTGGTAAAAGAGCCGCTGCAGAATCAAAGTCGGAAATTATTTGTGCCACAACTTCAGACGTTTTAGCACGTGGCAACTGAACAGACGGATCCTCTGACGTTGCAGTTTGAACAGTGGTTACAATTGGAACACCACCATACACCCGCATCAGATCAAAATATTGAAGCCCCCTCAGAAAGAGCATTTGCCCTCTTGCTTTTGCTTTAAAATCAGCTGATAACGACTGTCCCTTTTCTTCAATTTTTTCTAACAAAAAATTTGCGGTTCTGATACGCGTATAGGGAACGTTAGTAGCTCTTGCTCCAAGCGCAGCTCCATAATAACCATCCGCCTGGTTAGCATTAACAAGCGTTTTTTGAGGATGGATCAGATCTGTTACGGTACCTCCAATCTCTTCGGTGGATCTTGTCCTGGTATCATTATAAAGTCCTACCACCGAAACTATCGGAGATTTGTATGCTGAAAAATAATCATAATACAACTTGTCAATATACCAGCCTGTCTGTACCTCATTAGTAAATATGCTTTCATCGTAGTTATCAAAGCTTTTTATCTCTTCCAAAAAATCCTGTTTACAACCTGGGGCTATTATAACAGCAGCGATAAGGAAGGTAAATATTTTTATTTTTTTCATAATTATAATTATGTGCCGTAATTAAATATTGTTGTTAGAAACTTGCGTTAATTCCAAGCGACCACGTACGTAAGGTTGGATAAGCCACTTTAGGATCATCGTACATATTACGATATTTGTCAGGATATGGATTATAGAAATCCCAAAGATTAAAACCTGACAAACTCACCCGGAGCCCATCCATTTTTACTTTGGACGCAATTGATTTTGGAACCGAATAGCCAATTACCAAACTACGCACAAATCCCCTGAAAGTAGAGATCTGCCAAAAATCCGATCGATAAGAGTTTTGGTCATAATATGCCAGGTTTGGCCATCTGCCGCCCGCATTATCTACAGGGTCATACATATCATTTAAATAAGATTCGTGCGACCAGAAGATATTTGTTGAACCGGTATTTTGTTTAATATAATCGATACTATTATAGCCACCCCATGAAATTGCAATTTGAGTATTCAATGTTAAAGCCCTCCAGGATAGTCCTATGTTAGTAGCTAACCCGAAAGATTTTCTTGTTCCCAATTGCGTAAAATCCTGGCCATTTTTCTCTATCCGTCCATTAGGCCCGGCAATAGTTTCCGTCGTCGCATCAAGCGGACCACCCAAGTCCTGGTAGGCGAGCATACCTTTTTTAATTAAAGATTTATCCGTAATGTCTAAATAAGAGGGCGTTGTACCAGCCGCAGTAGCACGATCCGTAAGATATTTCCAGTAAGCATCGATGTCAGCATCAGTACGCAAAAGACCGTCCCCTCCTTCATTTCCTTTCCAGGTAATGAAGCCATACGCAGGACGAATAGAAGTATAACCCTCTCTATTACCGTAATTTGAAGGATAATCAAACGCTACCGGAAGCCATTTAGTTACTTTATTATCGCCTGTACCGAAGTTAACACCAATACTATAGCCAAAATCACCCACATTGTCTTTCCAGGTTGCGCTAAATTCAGATCCCCATGACTTCACCGCGCCAAAATTTTGCTCTGCAAAACCACCTCCAACAGAAATAGGCACTCCAACCTGGTTTGCCAATGTCATTAACATATCGTAGTTATTATCCCAATACCTGTCATAGGTTAATGACAGCCTGTTATTAAGTACAGATACGTCAAAACCAATATTTTTCTTTGTTGTTTTGTCCCAGGTCACATTAGGGTTCGGCTCATCACCGGGCGTTAAACCAGCAACTAATGCTCCGCCGTTATTTTTTCCAAATCCCATTCCTTTGTCGGCCGCATAGCCATAAGTTTGCATCCAACGCCAGGCTTTTACATTATCCTTTCCCGTTCTTCCAATTGAGGCCCGAATTTTAAGAAAATTTACCCATTGAACATTATTTGCAAACCAGTCTTCTTTCGACACAACCCAGCCTGCTGAAACACCTGGGAAAAAGCCCCAGTAATTTGCCGGTGCGAATTTGGTAGATGCATCAGAACGAAATACAAATTGCATCAGGTACTTCCCTGCATAATCGTAATTCAATCTTCCCAGGTAGGCTAGGGTTCCCCCTGCTGTTTTATAAACATAAGTGTTAGAAGGGTTCAGCGTTCCCGCAGACGGAGAAGAACCATTATACCCTCCCGGTACAGGCTGATCATATATGATAAATTTTTTCTGCCAATCCTGCAAGCCCTTTTCAACTGAAGCCATAGCAGATATACTATGTTTTCCAAATTTCTTATCATAATTAATAAAGAAGTTTGACTGTTGCACTTTTCCTATTTCATCAGAAAAGCGCACAGTAGACCTGTTATTATTCATTGCCACATTCCATTTACTGGAATCGGAATATAAATGATAACCTATCGCATTTGTATTGGTGGCAGCAGCTAAACGCAAACCAAGCATAGCCTGTTCGTTATTAGCTGTTGAATAATTTATCCCGTAAGAAGCTCTTAAAGAGAGCCCTTTGATAAAAGGTATATCGTATTGTAAAGAGAAGTTCGTGTTATAGGACTGATCATCATCAGCTGTAAAGGAACCATTGTTTAGTAACCCAAAATAGTTCCAACCGGAAATATTATTTTGTCCCGAAGGATTGGTCTGAACCCTGTGTGGCCCTAAGGCCGGAGAAACATATTCAGTTACTCCATTTACCATATATTGCCAAGGTATATATTTAGGCATATGCAACAGAACCGCATAGTCTGTTTGTTCTGATCCCGACGTATAGGAGCCTTCATTAATGGAAATCTTTGTAAATGATTTTTCCACTTTTGAATTATTAGCAGAAATCGTAGCCGAAAGTTTTAGGTTGTTTACTACTTTAACGTCCGTACCTGCTCTAAATGACCATTTGTTATAATCCTGACTACCTAAATTTGGTTTCTGAGTATAATATGCTGCACTTGCAAAATAAGTTGCCCTCTCTGCTCCACCGCTCACATTTAACGAATGCTGCATAGCACCACCAGGTTTCCAGGCTTCTTGCAGCCAGTTGTAATCTATAGACCTCATTGCCTCCAATTCTGTGTCATCAAAGAATGAAGTATTAGATCCTCCGGAAGCACGAAAAAACCTATTGGAGAATATCCCCTGCTCATAAGCACTCATTGTTTTTCCAAAACTTATTGCATCATTAAACTGAAATTTTCCCGAATACGATATTTTTGGTGCACCGATTTTTCCTTTTTTAGTTTTAACAATAATAGCACCCTGTGTAGCCCTTGAACCATAAATAGCGGCCGCGGCGTCTTTTAATACCGTTATACTCTCCACTTCGTTAGGGTCAAGCACATTAAATTGATCCATCGATGGTAACCCGGTATTGGGATCTATCTGTATCACATCGTCTATTACCACTAAGGGAAGTGGGCTACTGCCATCTTTACTGTAGCCAAATGTCTGACGGATACTTAGCGTTGCGTTGTCGCCAGGTCTTTGACTACCACCCGATACATTCAGCCCTGGTATAGTACCTTTTAGTGCTTCTGCAATACCACTTACCGGAAGGTCTGCCACCTTTTGCATGTCCACGGTAGCAATGGCTCCTGTAAGATCACTTCGCTTTTGCGTACCATAACCCACCACTACCACTTCATCGAGGTTGGTATTTATTTTTATCATCCGGATAGTTATGGTTTCTGCTGATGTTACAGTGATTTCGCCACTCGCATAACTTATATGAGAATATAACAATACTGCCCCTCCTGTGGGTACATTTAAAGTAAAAATACCCTGCTGGTTAGTAACCGCAGATTGAGGAGCATCTTTTACTGTAATGGTAACCCCTGCAATAGGAGCCTGGGTGGAATCATCCACAACCGTACCTGTAACAGTTCTTGTTTGGGCCATTACAACGGTATGGCAGCAAGCAATCAACATAAACAGGCACGTAAACCTTAAAATGTGCTTGAAATACATATGGCTTTTTTGATTTTAAAAAACTTGTGATTAATACTATATTATAAAAAGTCGGGTTTCAATTTCCACTCTACAACTCTCGCTTTTACTGCAGTACTCATCCATAAGCAATCGCAAAAGCGTTTCGATAAAATAGTTTGTTGAAACAGTCAGGCAAAGGCAAAATGAAAGAATAAAAGCAGAAAAACTAATACACTCTTCCAAAAACAAACCTTTAACACAACCGCTATCTTTGAACCTCTTCTATTGTTTTATGAAGGCCTACCTGATTATAAGCTACACAAATAATAAAAAGAAGTTTTAGATAGTTAACAACCGTTTATTTTTCAAAAGTAGAGCCTTAACAATCCCGTAACAATGCAAGGTTTCACTAAGGGGATGGAAAATTTTACTATTTAGTTTTGTTGCATAAGCCATTCATATTTCCAGCTGAAAGTGATACAGATAGAAAGCCAAAGGCAGAGCGCAGAGTGCTGATTAAGACCATTAATATTACCTATTGCAGGAAAGCGTTCTTTAAAAGAAAATAGATGAGTCCTGCATCATCGCACATGGCCATAAAGCAAAGACTCAGCGAAGAAGGAAATCCTAACCCTTATTGCTCAGTACTCAGCACCAACGGGATCTTATCATAAGGCCATTGCCCGTTCACAATAGGATAAGTTACTAATTTACCAGGATCGATAACCACATGCTTGATCCGTTCTCTATGCCAGGTATATACAATATGTACCAATCCGTCTGATGTTTGAATAATGGAAGGATAAGAATATTGCTTTTCCGGCTGATCTATATAATCGAGCACTAAAGCAGCCTCCCAGCTTTTTCCATCTTTGCTTACCGCCAGGTTAATAACGCCTCTTCCCTTATGGCCCATTCCTTTTTGATTGCGGGTAGCATGATTGTAAATTAACAGGTGACGCCCATCTTTAAGCGTAACGGCATCTATACCGGAGTTGTTATTAGGCAAAGCAGTGGCTGTCATTTCAGACCATGTTAGCCCCTCATCATTCGACCAGGTTTCTGAAATATACTCACTATTGCTATTAGAAGTTCTGCACAGCATTTGCAGGCTTCCGTTAGCATGAGTTAACAGTGCAGGTTGAATAGCCCTCATCTTTTTACCGTCATTAAGAGGGCCTATAAAACTCCAGGTTTTCCCGCCATCAGTACTACGCTCTATATGAGCCTGCCAGCCATTCGCTTCGCTACTCGATCCGGACAGTATCACTCCATTTGCCAGCTGGATAGGTTTGTTCTTAACAGGTCCAAGGATCTTACCCTCTAACCTTCTTGCTTTGCTCCAGGTGTACCCGTTATCCTTTGATATCTTTACTTCGCCCCACCATTCTTTAGGGCTTGGGCCCACCTTATAAAAAAGCATCAGGTCTCCCCCTGCAGGTTGAAACAATACAGGATTCCAGGTAGGAACTCTTTTACCTACAGCCTGCACTCCGTTAGCAACACTTACCGGGGCCGACCATTCGCCTCCTTTCTTTTTACGGGACAGTCTTATTTCCACATCCGGATGCCGCTCATAGGTACCCCCAAAATAAGTACAGAGCAAATCCCCGTTATCAAGCTCAATGATAGTAGCAGAGTGACAGGAAGGGAAACCGGCCTTTTTATAGAGAAACTCTTCCAGGATCACTCCCGGTTTCTGCGGACGCGGATCAGTATCAGCATCACTTGCAAAAAGAAAACCAGGCACACATAAAGCACCTGAAAGTGCCAGGTTTATTAACAGTTTTTTTATTGACATCATTATTACTGTTTAAAATCAGGAAAAGAATATTTTTAGGTTTTAATAATATCGCCAAGAGGCGATAGCATAAAAGTTCGAAGCGAGCCTGCCTGACTGCTGTCAGGGACGCCTCGAACAGCATTCTGTTTGCACTACTTCACTGTAATTGCTGTCTTCACTGGCTGTAATCCGTCAGCAGTCAAAGTAATAACAGCCTTCCCCGGACGAGTTCCTTTTATCATTGCAAGGAGCAAACCTTTATAGGCATGATGTTCGGCGTCTTTCATAGAATCCAGATCAGCAGGGTTCCCGTTGTCCATGCCTTCTACCACCGCAGGTCCGGATATATTAACCCTTACCAGGTGGCCGGCATCAGGAACAAGATTTCCCTCCTTATCAGTAACACGAACAGTTATAAAAGATAATTCATTCTTTTTACTGTCAATAATCTTATGCTCTACAGACAATTCAAGTTTATAAGTATCACCGGAGGCACGAACTATCTTTTCTAATACTTTTTTATTGTTTTTATAAGATACCGCTTTTAACTCACCGGGTTCATAAGGCACGCGCCATAAAACATGAAATGCAGTATCTATCTTTGTTTTACGGCCTAATGACCTTCCGTTCAAAAATAATTCTACTTCGTCTGCATTATTGTAATAAGCTTTTACATCCACGTTCTGTCCCGGTTTCCAACCTATCCCACCTTTAGCAAGATTCCAATGAGGGTAAACATGCAGCACAGGTTTTTCCGTCCACTCACTTTGATACATATAGTACACATCTTTAGGAAAGCCAGCCATATCAATAATACCGTAGTATGAGCTGCGCGCAGGGTACGGATAAGGAACAGGCTCTCCCAGGAAGTCAAATCCACTCCAGACAAAAAGTCCCGACATATACTTATATCTTTTTACCTGCCACCAGTTATTTTCATGCGTTACGCCCCAATAAGCGGCCACGTTATCATAAGCTGAAACCGTATAATCAGGATTTCCATTTTCCACATACTTGAATTTCGATGAGGAAGGCCATAACCGTAATGAATCAGCAGGCATATCATAATGGCCCCGGCTCGCCAGGCCCGACACATTTTCTGATGCTATAATTTTCTGGCCCGGATAATACTTAGGAAAATCTTTATAAGAATCTACTTTATAATTAAAACCCAGCACATCCAATGCGCCCGACTGGTAGATGTAATTTTTAACAGGATCGCTCTCACTTAACGCACAGGTAACAGGCCTGGTAGTATCCAGGTCTTTGACGATCTTTACCAGCTCCTTAGTAAGGTTGATCCCTGTGGAATCAAATTGCTCGCGTATTTCATTACCTATGCTCCACATGATAACAGAAGGATGGTTCCTGTCGCGCCTTACCATGTGCTCCAGGTCCTTTTGATGCCACGCTGTAAAATCAAGATGATAATCAAACTTATTTTTTCTTTTTGCCCACATATCAAAGCTCTCATCCATCACTAAAAAGCCCATTTCATCGCACAGATCCAAAAGCTTTGCTGCCGGCGGGTTGTGGGCCATCCGTATAGCATTTACGCCCATCTCTTTTAAAATTCTCAGCTGGCGTTTTGCAGCAGATGTATTGAAAGCAGCGCCTAAAGCTCCTAAATCATGATGCTGACAAACACCTAATATTTTCATTGCTTCTCCATTGAGCGAAAAACCATTCTCTGCATCGAAATTAAAATAACGGATACCGAATGATGAAATATATTCGTCTACCACCCGATTGTTCTGATACACTTTTGTAACAAGCTTATATAAAGCCGGATTATTCACAGACCAAAGCTCCGGCTTATCCATATTAATAGTTTGATAATATTTATCTTGTTTAAGCGCAAAAGCAGATACTTCTTTTACTTTTTTCCCTTTAGGGTCATACACTGTGGAGAGCAGCCGGACAGCGCCTGCTCCATGTTTCTCAATATCCAGTTCAACGGCTACTTCTGCTTTTGTTTTTGTAACCTGCGGAGTGGTAATAAAAACGCCCCATTCTTTAATGGCAGTTTTGCCGGTAATTAACAATTTTACATCCCTGTAAATACCAGAGCCGGTGTACCAGCGTGAATTGGGCTGCTGCGCATTATCCACTTTTACAGCAATCACGTTTTGCTGGTTGGCTGGTTTTAACCAGGGAGTAAGCTCATAGCGGAAAGCGGTATAACCATAAGGCCATTTGCCGAGATAATGACCATTGATCCAAACCTCGCTGTTCCTGTGCACTCCATCGAATGTTATATATACTTTCTTATGAGCACTATTGACGGTAAAAGTCTTCCGGTACCAGCCAATACCGCCCGGCAGCGCACCGCCAGCGTTGCCTGCAGGATGAATAGAATCAAACTTCCCTTCAATGCTCCAATCGTGTGGCAGATCCAGCTTACGCCAGGAAGCATGGTTATACTTCTCTTTGGAATAATCAGCGTTATCTCCAAAAATAAAAGACCATCCTTTGTTAAAATCTGTTGTTTGGCGTGCTGTCTGTGCAAATACCGGGTTCAGTAAAATTATCCAGCCAAAAAGCAATCCTATTTTTTTCACTTCGTTTATTTTTTCGAGATGAACCTGTTCCAATTTATTTCGAAGCACATAGATACATAGTTTTTGCTATTTACACAATGTAGTAAAATGCTCATTTACCTGTGTTTTTTTCCTTTTTTAGTGTTTTAGCTACAAATTTACCTTCTCTACCACATCTCCCGCAGAGAACGTGATGTTTTTTATTGCACCGGAACCATCCAGAAGACCGGGCTGGGAAAGGTAGCTTATCAAACAAAATATTTATTAATTTAGCAGTGGTATATCCGTGATAATCAATGATCAGATCAATATTTTAATCCCTAGTATGAAAACAAGTATTTGTATTGCCGTTTTTTTGATCGCCATGTTCTGTTCCTGTAAAAAACAGGCACCCGTAAAATTACCTGATTCTTATCTTGAGTACCTCGATGAAAAAGGAATATCAGGCATTATCGCTTCGGGCAATGATATGTGGGTTTCATCTTACACAACCTGTACAACCTGCGATGTGCCACCATACATGAGCTTTATTCCTCTTACCTATCAGCTTACTAAAATATCAGGCAATAGCTATGAAGTGGATGAAAACGCGCCGGTGTTAAAGCCTGTCAGGGACAGAAATGGAAACCTGTTTGCAACAGGCAGTGATAGAAAAAACATTTACAAAATAAACGACCTTAAAAATTATTCACTGATTGTAGAGACAGGTGATTTCTTTATTAATGATTTTGTTTTTGACAATAATAACCATATATGGATGTGGGGATCCAAAGGTATCGGATATTGGAATGGAAGCGAGCTAAAGACTTTTAATACCTCGAACTCCATATTACCCACTGATATTACACACGGAATTGCTGTGGACAGCAAAGGCATTATATGGGTTCCGCTGGACTTTGGTGGAAAAGGCATATTAAAAATTGATAATGGGAACTGGAGCATTGTTCCCCTTGCCAGCATCGCGGGTATCACAGGTCTTTCATACGTCTCAAGCCCCGTGGCGGACAACGAAGGGAATATATGGTTCAGGCCATTTGCAGTCGGACAGACAGGTAATAAAACTATTAAATACAATGGAAACAGCTGGACAATTGAGTCCTCAACAAATAGCATTGTATCAATACTTGGTAAGGATCAAAAAGGAACAATCTGGAAAACTGAAAGCGGCAATAACAATTTGATGACTCCCAATTCCTTATTTTATCTCAAAAATAATGAATGGCAACCGTTTGACACTGGTGGAGCTATCGGGTATATTTTTAGTGTGGAAACCAACGATGATAAAGTTTTTATAGGAACTTCAAGGGGGCTGTTAATGAAGCCACGTATTTAAAAACTCAAATTACTCTTCTCTTTCTCTATTGAAGTGGCAACTGCAATGCCCCTGTTATCTTTTTCATCCACCGCACAGTAAAAATGATACACTACTCCTTTATGTTTTAATACGAAAGATTTATGCGCATATTTTTTATCTATATCGATGGTTGAATGGATCAGATCGGCGCCGTTCCAATCTGTCCAGTTAATAAGATCATAAGAGCAGGCAAAACGGTTAAAAGCCTCTGCTTCGCGCCCCTTCCAGAAAGCTCCGAAATAAAACATCACCCAAACATCACCTATCTTCTGTATTTGAGGATCACCTGTTATACCACGAGAGTGATGTACCACGGGCTCCCGCTGAAATCGTTTCCAGGTAAGCATATCATCTGATACTGCCATACCAATACGCTCATACCAGCGGGTAGGCTTGTTATTGGGTAAAGAATCGCCAACAGCATTATAATACATAATGAATTGATGACCGGTTTGCCCTGCTTCATCCTTAATAATATAACTTTTAAAAAGCTTGTTGCGATTTTCCCACCATCTTACCTCCTTATCGGAAGAGGAAAGCACAGGACCGGGCAACCGTTGCCATTCAAAAGCTTTTACAGGCTTCTTTTTAGTATAGGCTATTCCGATAGAAAGCGGTTCCGGCTCATATCCTGAAGAGGATCCGCCAAAATAGGACATCCAGTATTTTTTCCTGTACTTTTTTAAATGATAATCTCCGCCCCACTTTGTATCCACAAGCGCATTATAACCGGCTTTCTGATGACTGTCCCAGCCCTCATCAGTGAAAGACATTTGCCTGCCCAGGTTGTTCCAGTGCAGGAGGTCTTTACTGCTTGCCAGCCATGTTTCATACCCCTTACCATCAAAAGCAATATAGCTCATATACCAGGTGTTACCGAAACGATAAACAGTAGGGCAGTCTATTTTTTTTCCTTCAGCGGGAGGCAGTACCACCAGTCCGTATTTATAAGGCGTTTTTACTTCGTCATATATTTTCTGCATTTCTGCCTGTGGGACAGCTTTAAGTGACTGGGCAAATGTGCAGTACGATATAAAAACTGAAATAAAAAGTGGTATATATTTTTTCATCCCTTTATTTATTAATAACTATTTTACGATAAAGCTATAAGCCCCTGAATTCACTTTTACCGGATCCTTTTTATATATTGCCGGGAAGTAAACAGTAGCTTTAGCATTAGGCGGGATAACAACATCCAGATGGAATACCCCATCACTCTTCTTCCATTGAACCGATATAAGCCCGTTCACAGAACGATAAGTGGCCTTAGCCTCTTTTATATCGCCAACCGGTTGCGGGCGTATTTCGATATGTTTATATCCAACAGAGCCTTCTGCCTGGCCTATGCCACAAAGTCCGGTATAAAACCATTCCATTAAGTGCCCCAGCATAAAATGATTATTGGAAACATTAAGTAATGCCTGCCAGG
Organism: Niabella sp.; assembly: GCA_027493055.1. Classification (GTDB taxonomy): domain Bacteria; phylum Bacteroidota; class Bacteroidia; order Chitinophagales; family Chitinophagaceae; genus Niabella. Next base: position 40,959 of record JAPUDO010000066.1, read on the forward strand.
ATTCTGTAAGCGCTGTAGCACCCTGTTGCAACTGGTAACCGTATCCTGGCACATCGCTGCGGCTGTTCATATCGTAAATAATATCTGATCGCCCGGCCTGTTCCAATACCTTCAATACATAACGGTAGCCAATATCGCCTGCAGTAAGCCTGTTATCCTTTCCTTTAATGTCAGTTATCAGGTTATTCAACACGGCCTCCCGGTACTGTGGCTCTGCCAGGTCCATGAACAGGGAGATAGCATTAGAAGTTTGGCTGCCACTTCCATACTGCATTGTTACTGCATTAAAATATTTTTTATTAAATGCCGACCTGATATTTATCGCTATTGTACCATACCGCTTTTCGTCTTCTGCTTTACCTAACAGTTTCGCCATTTTCTGAAGCAGCACCGCATCATAGTAATAGTAGGCAGTAGCTGTTAATCCCATGGGTGTAAGCTGGCTAAAGCCAGGTCTGGCAGGCCCCAGATCATACCAGTCGCTCAAACCATGCATTAAAATATAGTTGCTGTCTTTGGACTGCAGGTAAGCGAAATAACGCTGCATGGCAGGGTAATTATCTGTAAGGAAACGTTTATCACCGCTCCAGCGGTACATATACCAGGGGAAAATAATAGCCGTGCTACCCCACTCCGGTGAATCACGAAAATAGCCATCAGCAAAGTGCATTTCTGTAAACTCAGGGATGGTAGCAGGAACCAGGCCATCGGGTAATTGCTGTGTACGTATGTCGCGCAATATTTTCTGAGCAAAGGATGTAATATCATAATTATGCTGAATAGCATTTCCCATTAAATGTACCTGCTCCTGCCACCCGAGCTTTTCCCGGTGAGGACAATCAGTAAACACACTGGTAAAATTGCTGTTCAATGCCCATAAGATCAACTGGTGTGTTTTGTTGAACAACTCATTCGAGCTACGGAAACTCCCGGAAACCAAAGCGCTGTTCCTGGTATGTAAGCCCTCTATCTTATGCAGCACAGGAAAACGTGTATCATTACTGCCTTTAGGAGATGCGCCCTGTACCTGCAGGTACCTGAACCCATAATAAGAAAAACGCGGCTGCCATTTTTCAATACCATCCCCTTTCAATATATAGGTGTACAAATGCGGTGAGCCGGTATGCTTTTGATTAGCCGTACCACTATCAGTTAATAGTTCTGCCGGATATATCCGAACAGTATCACCCTTTTTACCACTCACTTCAATATACGGGATACCGGAAAAATTTTGTCCCAGGTCGTATACCCAAACCCCGGCCCTGATATTTTTTTTGCTCACAGGCGCAAAGCGCTGCATAACCTTTACAGGCATCCCCAGCTGGGCTACAAGCTCAGGCCCGGTAGTAGTTACGGCCTGTTTCCATAATGCATCATTAAAGCCCAACTTGTTCCAGCCTTTTGGTTCCTTGCTTGCATCATAATCTTCACCACCATAAATACTTGAGAAATAAACAGGCGATGGCGCTGTTTTCCACGAAGCGTCGGTGACAATATCTTCTGAGGTACCATCTGTGTACTGAATTAAAACACGGGCAATCATTTTGGGATAGCCATAAGCACCCGTCATTTTCCGGTAACGCTCACCAGGAACGTAATAGAAGCCATTGCCCAGCATTACACCAAAAGTATTAGCACCTTTACGCAACTGACTGGTTATGTCAAATGTTACATACTGTGCCTGCTTTGCATATTGCGCCCACCCGGGATCAAGAAAATGATCACCCACTTTAGAGCCGTTAATGCTCATTTCAAAATGGCCCAAGCCGGAAATAAAGGCTGTTGCTATTTTGATGGCTTTCTTTATTTCAACTTCTTTTCTGAAAAGCGGTAAAACATCTGTACGCTTTCCCCACTCCTTTTTACCATTACCATGTATTAAAGGCACATACTTGTTACTATCCGGTAGGATATCATGGGCGATCCACCTGGCACCCTTCCAATCATTGGGGCTTAATAAGCCCATTTGCCAATGAGCAGGCTGACTATAGGCAGACTGATTACCCTTTTTATCCCAAACCATTACTTTCCAGTAATATTTTTTCGCTGGCTGCAGCTTCGGGCCTTTATAAAGCACCTGTACATTATCAGCGCTGTTTATTTTCCTGGAGTCCCATATATTAGCCTCTCCTTTAGCCAACATTGCACTATCATCCGCTACAAGAACACGAAAGGCCGACTGCTCTGTATCTTTCTCAAACGCCTGTATCTCCCAACTGAATGCAGGTTGCTGCTGCTCTATCCCAAGCGGGTTGATGTTATACTCACACCGGATATTGACCACACGCAAAACCTGCGCATTTGCAGCGATACAGGAACCTGCCAAAGCCAATAATAACAATAGTTTTTTCATTTGCCAATACATAATATTTATTGTATATCAATGTTGGAAACTATCAATCCTTTTGCATTTTTTGTAACAAGCCTCACTTTATAATGCCCCGCATTGATCATACTTCCTGTATTTATAGTAATATAATTCCATTTTCCGGGCCTTGTAAATTTAAAGACCGCCGGGGCTTCCACCATTTTAACGCCACTTACATCAAACAATTGTATAGTACCGGTCATATCCTGCTCCAGCGGATTGTTATACTTAACCGTAATGGAATATACATCGGCCACACCTGTTGATACAGGCCATACGATCTCTGCCTCCCCGCTGCCCGTTACTACGGTCCTTTCGCTGCCTGAAACCTCCTGCTTCTGTACATTACTATTAATGATCGCTACTTCAGATTTATAAGAAGTAGTAGGTTTTAAGTCATAAGCCGGTTGCATGCTCGACCTGAACATCATTGCAATCAACCAGTCTTGTGTCCCTGTAAAATCAAAATTACTTCCCGGCTCAAATCTCTTTTTATATACCCTGTACTTTCTTCCCCCATCTTCATCTGTTACTATAAAGGAATTTGCATTTTCAAAATCTTTGATCTGCCCTGGGATTTGCTGCTGCTCATCAACAGCTATATAAATATCTGCGCCGAATGGTGTGGAAAAGTTTAATATCCCTGAATTATGCTTCGCTCTTTGCATCCATTCAGCGCCAAAGAGAACCGATGGCAATTCATTAAACTCAATTTCTTTATCTGTAAATACTTTGTCGCCAATATCCATCCAGGACCGGATCTTAATCTCTGGCTCCGGCTTTCTTATCAACGCCACACCAGGTAATGACTGCGCCGGTTTTACTTCCTGGTTAGTAGTTGCGATGGCTATTGCGCTAATAATAGCCTGCCCGGCTTTTGATTCGGGGAAGCTTATCGTAAGATTATTATTTTTAACAGTAAACGGGATCATCTTCTTAATCACCCTGTTGGTTCCTGCCTCTTTCCATATATCAAAATCATTTAAAACGGTCTCGTCATTAAAAGCAACGTCAAAAATCCTCATGCCTGAGCCATCCATATTGCTTCCAATTCCAATCCAGGGCTCTATGAAATACAGCTCTGCTAAATAATCTCCTGCAGGTAACGGAAAAATAAATTTAAGCTGGTCTTTCCCGTAACGGAAGGTTTGAAACAGTTCCCCATCTCCGGAACCTTTAAGCGGAACAGACACTCTTCGCTGCGAAGCAAAGTTTGCCGGCAGCTCCGGAAAGGAATTGGTCCACGACAAAGTCATTGGAGCTTCTGGCCTATTCCCCACCCTTACCGGGCCCTGCTTTGTTTTATCACCCCTCCATAAATGACCATTTTTATCTGTATAATCGGGGCCGCCACAATTGATCCTGTAAACATAGTTCAGCCCTTTTTGAGATACAGTCAAATTTTCCCCGGTCTCATATAATTTATTTAAGCCCGGCGCCTGTGGCAGATGATATAAAGCCACTGTATCTCTTGCAACTACCTTCCCCTCTACATATCCAACAGCATATAAAACATTATACCTGATATCCGCTTTATTCCACATAAAATGGGAGCCTGTACCATTTCGCTTTTGTTTTCCTAAAGAAGCATTGTTTATATCATTGAACAGTTCTACTTCATCGCAATTAGAATAAACGATGATAGAATCTTTAATCCCAGGTTGCATCCAGCGGTTGGGCCATGTATGGGAAGCAATATAAACCATTGGTTCCTTTTGAGCCGGTACATAATTGCTGCGAAACATATAAAACACATCAGTAGGCTCCTCCCATGGGGTTAACATGCCTTTGTAATTAACCGGTCCTACCCTGTCCATCTCTCTTAATCCTTCACCACCCTGCACCCTGCCGGGATTATCATGCGACGTCAGCAACCAAAAGAAGTGGCCGGCCACACTGTCTTTTACTGATTCTGCAAGACGCAGTTTCTTTTCCATGAGCTGCGTAAACCGGTCTTCACTTACAGGTCCATTCTGAACAAAGCCTCCTTCAGTATGCAGGTCTAAAGTGCGCCAGGCGCCATACTCGCCTACTAATATTTGTCGCTTCAGGTCTTCGCCATACAGATCAGGATTGCCGCCATATGTGCCTGTCCAGTTCTGGGGCACATTCCAGTCAGAGCCTTCACCGCCATTACAGGTGGTAACCAATCTCTGGGAAGCCGAAGTAGGATCTAAAGACCGTATCAGCTCAGTGCATTCCTCTGCAAACGCTTTTGGCAATGTGCTTTCATTTTGCAATCCCCACATAACTACCGATGGATCATTACGACGTTCCACAACCCACTCTTTTAACAACTTTTTGAAATTATTTCTAAACTCCGGCGTATCATACCACACATGCGCTGAAAGCTGCGTCCACCATAAAATCCCCTTCTCGTTAAACAGTTTCCCATATAACAGATTATGGGGCTGATGCCCATCCCTGAAAGCATTAAAGCCTGCGGCCTGCAACCATTTTACCCTTGATACAACCTGCTCATGCGAAAAAGCATGGCCCTGGCCGATAAGATGCTCATATTCTGCAACTCCATTAATAAATACAGGTTTACCATTCAGAACAAACTGGTTAGTGGGCGTTCTCCAGTTAACTGTTCTAAAACCAAAATCAGTCTCCAACCTGTCTGTTTCTTTGTTATTTTCTTTTACAACAGAAACGATTTTATACAGGTATGGATCTGTGTCCGACCACAGGTTTACTTTTTTAAGCGTGATATTTTTTATGGGAATTTCAATTACAGTGGCAGCTCTAACAGTCTTATGCTGCGATACAGTAGCTATAATCTTGCCTGTTCTATCTGCAAGGTGGTGCGTAATGCTAAATTTCCTTTGCCTGGCCGAATAATTTTTTAAAGTTGTAGTAATATGCAGGGAAGCGCTGCTACTCCTAATATCCGCCCAGGCATGCACACCAAAAGGCTCAATACGCACTTCATTAGTGATTACCAGATGTACCGGCCTGAAAATACCCATTGGCTGAGAGCCCTCGCTAAAGCCCCGCTCATCGCTGCACCCACCGCAAACCCAGGGCAGATCCTTTATAAACGGCGGATGCCATGCCCGGACAGCCAGTATATTTTCGGAACCCTCTGTTTTGATCTGATCAGTTACATCAATAGTAAAAGTGGTTCTTCCCCCGGCATGCTCTCCCACTTTTTTTTCGTTCATATATACAGTTGCATAAGAACCTACTCCTTCAAAAAACAGGAAAAAACGTTTTCCGGTTTTTGATTGTTTAATACTGATCTTTTTGCGATACCATGCATCGCCATGTTTATTGCCATGCAGCATCCGGCGGTAACCATGATAATCATCCCAGTTATGCGGTACGTTTACCTGCTTCCATTTACTGTCATCTACATTCATCTGAAAAGCAGCCGGAACAGGGTTTTCATCATTACCAGCCAGGGTTCGCCAGTTGTTATTGAGACTAGCCTCGCCCCGTGCCCCTCCGAAAGAAACGGAAACAGCATGGCGGGGGGGAACCTGGGCATAGCCAACAGTAGCGCTACAAAACATCCAGATAGCTGCCAGAAACGCAACGTAAGACCTCATCCCCCAGCCTGGCCCCCTTTGCTTTTCCCCTAAAGGAGGAAACAGAACAGAGAGAGGGAGAGAACGGAGCATATCACAAAATAGCTGTATTGAAACAAAAACGCTCTCTTTCACCCTTTCTTTTCTGGTAAAAGGATTTTGTTTAAACAATTCAGAAATATATTTTTTATAACTGCTGAAGCGATCCATTAAAACGATAAGTCCTGTTTTTTTGCGTTGCAATATTTACGGTTTGCCCATTATACCTGAGCTTCAAAGGCTGGCCTGCCAGCGATCTTACAGACATTGACTGTAACTTACCGGCGCTCCATTTAATGTCCAGCTCAAAGCCCCCTCTTGCCTTAATACCCTTTACCTCACCACTGGCAAAGGCGGCAGGTAAAGCGGGGAAAATATCAATAAAACCGGTATGACTTTGAATCAGCATTTCGCCTATACCTGCTGCGCCTCCAAAGTTGCCATCAATTTGAAACGGCGGATGCGCATCAAAAAGATTTGGATAACTACCAGCCCCACCGGTGACGGGACTTAGCAGCATCTTAATCATATGGAAAGCGTGCTCTCCATCTTTAAACCGCGCCCAGCAATTAATTTTCCAACCCAGGCTCCAGCCGGTAGCTTCATCTCCACGAAATAGTAGAGATTGCTTTGCAGCGTTCATTAAAGCCGGCGATTCATCGTAGTTGATTTCATTGCCCGGATACATACCCCACAAATGCGAAATATGCCGGTGCTTATTATTGGGGTTATCTACATCCTGCATCCACTCCTGTAATTGCCCATATTTACCAATCATGTTTGGCGCAATCTGCTTATACTTTTCACCCAGCCTTTTTCGTAAGTCTTCATCAACATTCAAAATGTTGGCTGCTTCAATTACGCTTTTGAATAATGCCCGTATAATCTGATGATCCATCGTAGGGCCTGCTACAAGTCCTCCCTGCTCCGGCGAATTAGATGGTGTGCTGATGAGATACCCTGTTTTAGGGTCTTTTACTAAACAGTGATCAAAAAAGAGCGCCGCTTCTTTCATTATGCTATAAGCAGTATCTCTTAAGAAATTCTTATCCTGAGTAAACAGGTAATGCTCCCATAAATGTGTAGCCAACCATGCGCCACCCGTAGGCCAGATGCCATGGTTAGCTGCGTTGATGGGAGCTGTACCGCGCCACAAGTCGGTATTATGATGAAGTACCCATCCCGGTGCGTTATAATGATCTTTAGCAGTTTGCTTGCCGGTAATAGCCAGGTCGCGGATCATGCTGAACAGCGGCTGGTGCATTTGCGATAAATTTAATAGTTCGGCAGGCCAGTAATTCATTTCCGCATTGATATTGGTAGTGTATTTACTACCCCAGGGGGGATTGACTAAATCGTTCCAGATACCCTGCAAATTAGCGGGCATAGTTCCCGGGCGTGATGAGGATATAAGCAGGTACCTTCCATATTGCATATATAATGCTGCAAATGCCGGATCTTTTCCATCGGCGAACCGGCTTAATCTTTCATCAGTTGGAATAGCTGCTCTTTTATCTTCGCCCAAGCTGATAAAAAATGTATTGAACCATTTCTTGTATTCTGCAATATGTGCGGTTTTCAGGCTGGTATAGGTTTTGCCCTGAATCGATTGCAGTGCTTTAACACAAGCCAGCGTGGGGTCAGCACCTGCATCATTAAAGTTTTTATAAGAAGTTCCGGCAGCTAAATAAAGCGTTGCTTCGTCGGCACCGGAAACCACAAGCGCGCCTTTATCAACCACTAATTTACCTCCTTTCAATACTGCCTGCAAATAACCCGCTCCTTTCAGTGCCCCTGTACGCACTTTAAGAGAAAGTACCACCGTATTATTTTTCAGTTTTGTAACGGTAAAATCACGATGCGGACTACTTAAGACAGCTTTAAAACCAAGGCTGCCTTTTTTGCTTGCCGTAAGATGCGTTACTATTGCCTGGTTGGGTGCTGAAACAAAATACTCCCTTTTATAATTTACCCCTTTGAGCGTATAAGAAGTAGTAGCCACAGCATTGGAAATATCCAGTTCTCTTTTATAATTGGTATATCCCGATGTGCTGCCAAACTCCAGGTGCAGATCGCCAAATGGCTGATAGCTGTCCTGGTACACTCCCACAGGCGGCGGATTGTCATTTACCACATGATATTTCCAATACCCATTTAAAGATATTTTCGCAGCAGGATCGTTTACCGGGTAAACGCCTATATGCACCGTAGTATCCTTGTACCCATAAATGCCTCCCTTATTTGCAAAATTTAAAACCAGTATAGCTATCGTATTCTCACCCTTCTTCAGGATGTTTTTAGGAATCATGTATTTCCGTCCTTCGGTATTTTGCTGGCTGCCTACCAAAACCCCATTTACATAAGTGTAATCAAAATCCCTTATCCTGTTGAAATCCGCCACCATATCCTGCTCTTTCCAGTTGTAGGGCAAAACAAAACTGGTACGCAGCCAAACAGCGCCATCCAGCCCTTCAAACCCTACTGTTTCCCATCCATCCCAACTCGGTACTTTCATAGGTTTCCAGGCTTTATCATCCATACCAGGCAAAGCAAATTTTATATCCCTGGTAACTTCTTTAATCCAGTGCTTATTATCGGCCTCTGTACTTTTCAATCCCATAAAATGTTCTTCGGCCAAAGCTTCGGCTTCTTTCTGTTTCCCTGCAAACAATAATTGCCGGATGCTGTCAAGATACTTATAGGCTCCCGGGCGACTATACTGCCGGGGTTCACCGGTCCACAGTGTTTCCTCGTTAAACTGAATGCGATCAGATGCCACCCCGCCAAACACCATAGCGCCAATACGTCCATTACCCAATGGTAATGCTTCAACCCATTTTTCTGCGGGATGCTTATACCATAGCTTTAGATCCTGCGAAAATGCTGATGAGCTTACCAGTATCCCAATGGCAAGGCTGATACCCATCGTGTATAATAAGCCTACTTTACGCATGTTACAACTTTTAATCCCGTTTAATTTCATTAGTATTAACTTCTTTTCCAACCAAAACTAATTCATTGCGAAACAGGTTGTTTCTAAGGTTTATATTTCTTGTTTGCTCACCGGTAATTTCAAGATACCTGTCAGCGCCCTCAAACGGCCATGAGTTTTGAAGCAATACATTTTTAGTATTGTTTAATATCACTACCGGTTTATCTGCTAAAGGTGTGGTTGTTTCAAAACCGTTAACCAGCAGGCGATCTACATTATTTGCTTTTAAAGAGCTGCCTATTGTTGTATTTACGCGCACGTTGTGCAGCTGTATATCTTTTGCATTCCTGATAGTAATACCCTGGCTTGCGTGGAAAACCACATCATTCAGACTGATCTCGCTTACCGGCATTTCCTCAATACCATTGATATACATAGCTTCGTTAGTATAGGCAGTTATATTGCTCAGCCTGATATTACGGAATTTTGGCGTACGATCTGAAACCGGCTCAGGAGACGACTTTGCATATTCCATATCCATAACAATAGCCTGGTCCCGTATATTTTTCATTACAATATTATCCACCCTTATATCTTCTACAACGCCACCCCTTCCACGCACTGTTTTTAAACGGATGCCCCTGTCGGTACCATCAAACACACAATTACTGATCGTGATTTTCTTAACATCGCCGCTCATTTCACTGCCAATCACAACACCACCATGGCCAGCCAGCATAGTACAGTTGGTAATGCTGTAATTTTCTGCGGGCCTTGCTTTTGTTCTCCCCGGCAAATCTTTACCCGATTTAATGGTAATACAGTCATCTCCCACACTAATAAAGCAATCGCTGATGCGCACATTACTGCAGCTTTCCGGGTTAATGCCATCAGTATTGGGCGCCAGGCGCTTGGGGTTCAATACTGTTACTGCATGAATGGTTACATTATCGCAAAACTGCGGGTTGATGGTCCAGAAAGGAGAGTTTTGAATAGTAATACCCTGTATAAGAATATTTTTACAGTTCATGAATTGTATGAACGGCGGGCGGAGAAAACCCCGCTTCATTTGCCTGGGATCATCGGGCAGCAAAATATCCTTATTTAACCGGTCGAACTCCAGCTGCCATTTTGATCGCGGCTGCCCCTCTTTATATCCTTCCACAAAATGCCACCATTTAGTACCATGCCCGTCAATGAGCCCACGGCCTGTTATAGTTATATTTTCCACACCATTAGCATAAAACAAGGGAGAAAAGCTGGTAACATCAACCCCTTCATACCGGCTTTCTACCATAGGCAGGTAATCATCAAAATCATCACTGAAGTGCAGCTCAGCACCGGCATCAATAAAAATGGTAATGTTACTTTTTAAATGTACAGGACCGGTCAGATATTTTCCCGCAGGAAAATACACGGTGCCGCCGCCAGCTTTGGCTGCTGCATCGATAGCTTTCTTAATAGCGGCCGTTGCTTTGGCACTGCTGTCTTTTTTAGCGCCGTATTTAGTTACATCATAAAAGGATTGTGCTGCGGCCGTAAGCGCTGAACAAAAAAATACCAGGAAAATAAAGCTCCGTATTATGCTATGGCAATGCATCATGGTTTGTCTGAATCGTTTTAATTAAAGTATTTGCTATGAATGATATGAATCGCTATAAAGGTAATTGGAGAATAGTAAAAAAGGATGGGGATATTTATTTTCAATTTGTACTTTTTTACTATCCGCAGAAAGAGGCAGCTATTGGTATTTTAAATAGAATTATCGAGGAGCGGAGCACAGGTTAACGGAGAAAAATAATTAACTTCACCCTGTTGGATAATGCATCACAATCATGGCTACCTATAAATGCATATCCAACAAAATAAAACCTATGAGCAGTAACACCTCCATCCACGACAATTTTATCCGCGGTATTTTATCTGATAAAAGTATTGCGGTGGAATATTTTAAAAGTTATTTACCCGATTTTATAAGCAGACAGCTGGATTTTACCACATTAACACAACTGCCGGACACTTATCTATCCGGAGCGTTAAAGAAAACGATGTCCGACATTGTTTATTCCTGCCAAAAAACAGGCACGAAAAAAACCATAAAAGTCAGCTTATTGATAGAACATAAAAGCTATCCTGATCAATATACAACCATACAAATCGGCGGTTATATCTTTTCGGCCCTACAAAAGCAGGTAGCCAACAAAGAGCAGCTATCCCTCGTTATTCCTGTACTGCTTTATCATGGTAAAGGGAAATGGCGCTACCGCACTTTATCAGATCTTTTTGAAGAAGCAGAAGAGAGCTGGAAACAATATATACCTGATTTCGAGTATATTTATAACGATTTAGGCGCTTTAAACGATACAGCTATAGAAAAGCTGAATAATAAATTTTTAGCAGCTTCTGTTTTGGCGCTGAAGCATAGTACAGAAAAAGAGTGGTTAGAACATAATGCAGTGAAACTGTTAATATTAGCATCTGAAGGCACCAAAGACCTTCAAAAAGGGCTTATCATTTATTTGTATAGCAGGGCAAAGCTGGAAGAAGAAAAAATATTAAATTTGCTACCAGTACCAATAAAAGACACAATAATGAACTCATTAGATTTTTATATTGAAAAAGGGATTGAAAAGGGTAAAGAGCAAGTAGTAAAGAACCTGTTGGCGTCAGGTAAATTTTCTATTGCTGAAATTGCCGGTTTTGCCGGTGTTACTGAAGCTTTTGTCAAAAAGATACAAACTACCTTAAAATAGGTTATTCAAATAACCAATCCACCTGCTTCCTGTTTCCGCTTTCATATAAGCCTGCATCATATACAGGCAATGGCGCACCGGCATCAATAAAACCAAGTATTAAAGCCACGCCCCTGGCAAGCTTCAATGTGTTGTTACCGGGTTTAAAGTCATAACTATGCACGTGCAGCTGCGGCATACCGGGCACTATCATGGCATTGGCTATTTTAGTATCTGCCTGACCGTAATCATTGGCACTCGCATTTGTTTCAAGCTCAGGTTGTTTCAGGTATGTAGTATCTACTGTAAAAGCTGCTTTTTGCGGCTTAAAAAAGCCTACCAGCACTTTTACGGGCTTTTTATTGCTGAAAGAAATTTCAGTACCATTAGTTACCTGGTCTGTGAAAGAAGTTTTCAGCCCCTGCAACCCCTTCAGCTCCCCCGCAAAAGACCTGACAGCAAAATCTTTATCGGCAAAAGGATGCGCCAAACTATCTACTGTATAAAAGCGATCATAGTTTAAAAGTGTTATCTCTGCATTTTTCAATGGTACAACCGTTTTTGCCTGGCCTGGCTTTACATTTTTGAGAGAGTCCAGCTTATGCTGAAAGATGGACAGCTCCTCTTCAAAGACCGGTAACACATCCGCCCAGTTCTTATACCTGCCTCCTGCGCCTGATAAAGGAATTTTCCGTCCTCCTGTTTGCATACTGTTAGCGTACAGGTAAGCAGGTTTTGTAAGATCTGTAAGCTTTTTATACCATTCAACACTTTCTTTTAATAACGGCAATACCCTGTCCAGGTCAGCCAGATCATTAGAATATTTGTAACGCAGCACCTGCAAAGCAGCTTCGGCCTTAAAAGCAAAGTGGTAAGCCATAGCCCGATAGCTGTATGCATCGTTCTTAATACGTTGAAATTCCGCACTGTTCCTGGTCACGTTTTTAACGGCATCAATGGCAGCCACGGCTTTATCCCCGTGCTCTTTTACCTCCCTGATAATCTGAACCGGAGTTTCTCCTGTATGCTTTTGCCCGTTCCACTCTTTTTCGGCATATTCTGCCAGGGATTCTCCTTCGGGGCTTTCAGCTTCATACAACAAGGTAAACAGGCCATAGCGATAGGGATTGATCAGCTGTGTCATTAACATACCCAGGTTAAGCGTTTGCCGGTTACCATCTGTAATGCCAAAGCGTCTTAATAATTTGGGGGATATCTCACCGGTCTCTTCGTAAGCTTTTAAAATATTTTGCCCATCGACTTCGTTCACACCTAATTGGCTTGCCAGGCCCTTACTCCAGTACCCGATTTCTTCCGTCCTGTCTCTTTTAGCCTTCCAGGCATAACGGCTCCAGGCCTTGTACCAGAGCCAGTCTCGTTCAATCTGCAGCAGCCTTTTACCCTCTTTTACACTGTCTGCCGAATAAGGCCAGTCCCAATAAGAAGCCTGTGGGTACAGATGCAAACCATTACCACCCATCACCTCGTGCATGCCTATTACCGAGCGCTGAATAAAATCGGCAGAAGCATAACGGAAAGGCTCCAGGTTAGCCAATATGTGCACATTCTCTATCTGAACACTTCCCAGCTTGCTTAATGTTTGATGTAATTCAGCCCATGCACCACGCGGACGGTCATAAGTAAGCGCTTCGCCGTTAAACTTAGCCTCAGTATACAGATTTTTATATAATGGCAAAGCAGCTTTCATAACAGCAGGAGCATCTGTATCATGCGCCCGTAAAACGATTGGTGGCTCCTCTGTTTTACCTAAAGTTTTTAACCCATCCTGCACACCCGGGATAATCGTTTTTGTAAACCACTCAATATCATCATTCCCAACTCCCTCCATAGCCTCTCCCAGGCAAACCATTAAACCAACGTTAGGATATTTCTCAACAAATGCAGCAATGGACTTACGGGTATAATCCGCTATCAGCGGAATAATTGGCCTTTCCCGGTCCTGTGTTTTCATTCCATGTTTTTCGGCAAAGGGCTTTGATACCAGAATATTGTAAAACATCTGGATGACCCATATCCCCCGTTTATCAGCTTCCGTGGTAAGAAATTTGAAAATGTCTTCGTTCTTTTTAAAAGTAGCTTCATCTACTTCAACCGCATAAGGATAGTCCTTAAGCTTTACCAGCGAAGCAAACGGGTGGCCGTTCCATAAATACAGGGAGTTCATCCGGTTGTTTACCATAGAATCCAGCACCTGTATCCATAAATCCTTATCATAGAACCAGGGAAAAATTTCAGGAGTGTAAGGATATTCATAAACAGTTCTTCCGGGCAGATAATAGGGTTTTTGCAAGCCGATACATTCTCCGCGCAATACCATTTCAGGAGCATCTGTTATATTAATATGATCGGGCACAGACCTATCAGAAGCAATCCTATCGGACAGCTCTAAACATCCGTATAAAATACCTGAGGCGTCTGCACCGGCAATGCGGATGTTTTTTTTATCTGTCTTTATAGAAAAACCTTCTTTTTTAAGCTGGCTGTCAAAAGTACTTTCAATAATTACCTGCTTCTGTTTTTTAGAAGACGTTCTGGCTGTATTTATTAAAGAAACAGCATATCCCTGTTTTTGCAGTTCCTGCTTCAGGATATCTACACCATATACCACGCGGGGTTGCGTGTTTAACGGATTTACAATCGTTATCTTTTCAATTGCTACTGCAAATGATGTGTTCAACACTAAACAAAATACTAATAACCACCTTAATCGCAGCATCATATACACTTTAACGGTTTATAAAAAATCATTGATCAGTACCCCATCCCTTTCATTGCTTGCATAAGCAGCTTCCACACAGGCCATCGTCAGCAGCGCATCGTCAATACTATTCTCCGGCCTGGCAATAATGCCTGCTTTTGCTAACAACATTTGCTCCATGGTTCCAATAAAAGCATGAGGAAACCAGGTTCCGCTGATCGCTTTTGTACGCCACTGCACATTGCTGCCATCCTCTAAAGAAATATACTCAAACTTATCATCTGTTCCATGCGGGTAATTGATCAACGCACCAAAAGTTATCTTAACAGCACCCTTTGTACCTTCTATTTTTACGTACGACTCCTGCTTCTGATAACTATAATTGTGATTATGATTGGTATGGATAACTGCACGTACCATATCCCCGTAGTCCATTATTATATTGGATCTAACCGAGGCCAGCTGCGCAGCTTCAGGATGTTTAAATGTGCGGGCCAATACCTTTCCAGGATCACCTAAAAAAGAACGTACCAGGTCTACATAATGAATACTGTGATAATTAATTTCCATACGCTCTTTTTCAAACAGGAAATCCCAGAGATTCCAGGGTGTATGAACATTCACATATACTTCTACATCGGTAATAATACCCAGCCCGCCATCTGCGATCATCTTCCTCGCTTCTTTAATATAAGGTGCAAAGCGCATCTGGAAATTAACACCGGCCAGCATTTGCTTACCATGCGCTAAATTGTGAATGGCCTTCGCCTCATCCATACTTTCACCATAAGGCTTTTGGATCAGGACGGTTGCTTTTTCGGGTAACGCTTTAAGCACAGGTATGATCTCTGAAGCAGGCAGGGCAAAATCATAGACAGCTTCGGTTCCATTATCTGCCACCATTTCCTCAAGACTATCATACACTTTTCCGATACCAAACTTTTCAGCCAGCTTAATAGCTTTTTGCTTATTACGGTTGACTATTCCCTTTACTGTATAACCTGCAATCTTATAGGCCGGCAAATGCGCATCAGCTACAATGCCACCTGCACCAATAATACATATAGGAATTGCTTTGATTTGTTCCTGATCCATATTATACTCCTCCCAGGTAATTACCATAAGTTAACACTAACACTGCCAGTAAAAGTACCGCCAGCGCAAAAGCAAGTGCACGGCGGGTTAGAGGCCGGGTAAATTTCCACTCTTTTAATACCAGCCCAACCAGCGAGCTGCAAAACACCAGCAGGATCATGTGTATAGCCCAGCTTGAAAACTCGAACTTTCCTAAACGCACATGTCCCAAACCATAAAAGAAAAACTGGCCATACCATAACATACCGGTTAAAAGAGCCATTAAATAATTAATGCTTAAAGTACCTTTATTAATATGCCGGTATTCTGAAAAAGTTTTATTTTTTACATGTAGCCACAAAGTGTACAGCAATGTTGTAACAAAGGCTCCTGTGTTAGAAAATATATATACCACATTCACCTGGAAATTGCCCGCACCGTAATCAGCAGCAATGTCAGAAATAGGCTTACCTGCATTTATCGCGAAACCATAAAATGCAGATAATATACCTGCCAGCAAACATAAAGGCAATCCTTTTTTAAATGAAAAAGCAGCATGGCTTTGTGCTACATCTTTCTCCTTCAGCCTGCCTGCTATGCCACAAAAAGCAATGCCCGCCGCACCCAGCACCACACCGGTTAATATCCATTGTCCGCCCGTTCCATTCAATACATCGCTCATGGTACCATTCATCAGCGGGGGAATTAAAGTTCCCAGTACACAGGATATACCTACAGAAATAGCATAGGTCAGAGAAAAGCCGATATGCTTTATTGCCATACCAAAAGCGGTACCGCCTATGCCATAAGCCATTCCCAACAGGAACGAATTGCGCATTGCAGAAGCAGGTGCTTCGCTCAATACCCGGCCCAAAGACGGAATAGTGAGCCATGCAATAAACAGGGGCAGCAAAAACCAGCATACAGAAGCCTGGGCCAGCCAGTACGTTTGCCAGCTCCAGCCTTTAACTTTCTTTTCAGGGGTGTAACATAACGCTGCAGAGGAAGCGCCTACACCATGAAAAAATATGCCCCAGAATAATTGCATTCTTATATTTTAATATTGAACCGATTATAAACCTATAGCATTGGTGTTCTATAATATTAGTCAGACCTTGTCCAGATTATAAAATGAAATAGCATTCCCGCTAAATATCAAACACCTTTGATGTTCATCATCAACCAACTCTTTAATAACCTGCTTATATACCTCCCATACCTCTACATAACCTGAAGCCAGCAAAGATACCGGCCAGTCACCACCGCAAAAGCAACGGTCAGCTCCAAAAGCTGTTAATACAAAGTCTATATACGGCTTTATTACCGCTGCGCTAAATTGTTCTTTTCCTGCTGTTGTTCCCAGCCCGGAAATTTTAACGTAAAAATTTTTATGCTGTGCGGCCTGTTTCATATACTGCCCCCATTCACCAAAGCGTTCACCGCTTTTTACAGGCGGCTGGTTCAGGTGGTTAAATACCATTTTCAGGTCTGGCACCAGCTCAGCTACCCTTAAAGCAGTCTTTATATGATTTACTTTAACCCCTACCACATCAAAAGGCAGTTGATGTGCTGCCAGTACTCTTAAGCTTTCAATCACCTCTGGCCGTAATAACCACTCATCATCGGCTTCGTCATGAATCAGGTGCCTCACCCCTTTAAAATATCTTTCTGCTAAAAAAAACGACTGTAACAATTGCTCCGTTTTTGAGCTGCTGGTTAATGGTAACCAACCTACTACACCTTTGATCCAGTCATGACTGTTAGCCGCTTCTATCATCAACGCGGTGTCTTCAATAGTATTATCAGCCTGTACCAGCAGACCTGCATTAACACCGGCAGCAACACGGGAAGCTGCTAATTCTTCCAGGCTGTAGGTTTGCTGTAACACTCTGTCAGCATTTTTTAACCATCCGTAACCAGAACGCTCCAAATCCCATATATGTACATGCGTATCAATAATCATATGAATATATATAGTTTCTACTGCACACTAACTGCTTCGGGTTCTACACCTGTTTCAAATTTTAGGTCGATCTCATTATTGTGCTCACCCAATGCCGGAGCCCCGATATTATTGGAGAGCGTACGCCCATCTATAGTTATAGGCGATCTGGTGGTTTTTATGGAAATCCCATTACTGGTCTTTACCACAATTTCCATATTCAGCAATTTATAGCCATCCTCTTCTGTCAGCTGTTTATAATCCAAAACCTTGGAACACCAAACACCTGCGGGCTCCAGTACACTTAACCAGTAAGACGTTGTATTTGTAAGAAGATGGCGCGCCAGTACTGATTTTATTTCATCTCTTTTATCAAACCAGTCCTTTTTATCATTATAAACGGTTAATGGCTTACAGCCGGTCAACACACCTAACTGAACAATATCTGCCATTGCTATGGCTATATAATCATCTTCTGTTTTATATATACCATAAGGAGCTGCTACATAAGCATGTCCGCTGTTAACAGCGCTGCGCTGAGGTAGCCGCCCACCGTCATTAAAATAGCAGGTTAATACTTCAAACTGGAAGTCCAGGGCACTTTCCAGCATACTTACCTGTATGCTGCCCCCCTCACCTGTAATACCTTTACGATATAAAAGAGAAAGAATACCCTGCGCCAGGTGTCCTCCTGCCAGCATATCCACCACCGAAACGCCCATTGGCGTGGGATTAGCACTGCTGCTATTATTCAACCAGGCAAGGCCTGATACAGACTGAAGCAACAGATCCTGGCCCGGTAAATGTTTCCAGTCGCCGTTTTCACCATAACCGGTTATGTTAGCATAAATTACAGAAGGGTTAAGCTGCTTTACACTCTCGTAATCAAAACCTAATCTTTCCATTACGCCCGGTCGGAAATTGTGCATCACCACATCAGCCTTTTCAATTATTTTTTTGATCCTGCTTACATCATCCGGACTTTTAAGATCAGCTGCATAGCTTTTTTTATTCCGGTTGATGGCATGGAATATAGAAGATTCTCCATCAATGACCACATCAGACACGTACAACTCCCTGCAGATATCGCCCGTTCCGGGCTTTTCAATTTTCACTACATCTGCACCAAAATCGGCCAGACATAAGGATGCAGAAGGCCCGGAAAGGAACTGGCTAAAATCAACCACTAATATATCCTGCAGGAATTTCATTATAATAAAAATTCTCCTTTAATTTTTTCAGTATGCTGCCCCAGTAAGGGTGCCGGCCTGTCAGAAATCATTTTTTTTCCATTAATACGAATGGGGCAACCTGTAGTAAAATAATCTTCTCCGTTCCCGGCATTGATCCTGATCTCCATTTCTGTGCTCTTATACAGCTCCGTTTGTGTTAAGGCATCCCAGTTGTTTACATTCGATGCCCATAAACCTAACGACACCAGGCGCTGCAACCAATACTCACTGCTGTTGGTCAATAACTTTTTTTGAATAATGTGGTTGTGATCATCACGGTTTTCAAACACATCCTGTTGTGTATAGCCGTACAATTCAGTGGTACCCAGAGCCCGTTGCAGCAAAGGCATACTCATCATAGCCAGTGCAATATATCCGTCTGCTGTTTTATAAATCCCGTAAGGCGCTCCTAATAATGGATTGCCATTGCTCACCTTACTTCTTTTTATCCCCCGCCTGCTATGATAATGAGTAGTAAAAAGCTCAAACTGAAAGCTGATGGCTGACTCTAAAAGGCTTAGTTCTACATAAGCCCCAATACCCATCTTCTGGCGACGTATAAGCGCTGCCAATATACCCTGCACCGCATGTATCCCGCAAATACTGTCTACAATAGAAAGGCCGAAAGGCATAGGCCCCTCTCCTTCATCGCCGGTAGTATAGGTAAGCCCGGATAAAGATTGCAGCAGCAGATCCTGGCCGGGTTTATCTTTCCACGGCCCCTTTTTACCATAGCCGGTTATTTCTGCATAAACAATACGATTGTTTATTTTCCTCACATCGCTGTAGGCAAGGCCTATCTTTTCCATCACACCCGGCCTGAAATTATGCGTAATTACATCAGCTTTTGTAATCAGCTTTTGTACTAATGCAAGATCCTCTGCGTTTTTCAGATCGGCAGTAAAGCTTTCTTTATTCCGGTTGATGGCATGAAAATTAAGGGCATCCTCTCCTACCCATAAATTTTTTATAGCTAAGCTCCTGCATGGATCTCCGGTTACGGGCCGCTCTATCTTTATAACGCGCGCGCCCAGGTCGGCCAGCCTTAAGCCGGCAGAAGGACCAGACAGATATTGGCTGAATTCAAGAACAATAAGACCTTTTAACGGCAAAGACATTATGCAGCAACTTTTTTCTTTAAAGATTCCTGGTATATAGCGTTCAGCTTTTCAATAACCAGCTTTTCATTTTTTTGCTTACCCGATAAATATTCCTGTATATACAGCCCTGCTTCATCCTGGAAGTGCAGGTACCCATGGTAACGCGGACGCATATATCCATTTTCCATAACGGGTAAAACATTAGTAAAGAAGTTATGCGTAAGCTTATTATTCAAATCACTTTGCCATGCCTTTAAATACCCTGGCTGCCCTTCATTATATGTATAACCATTGGTTTGAAACTGCGGTGAGCACACCATTGCGGCATAGGCAATCGCCTCTGGTTTATGATTTGAAAAAGCAGATACTGAAAGGCCTGTACCCCCAATAGTAGTGCTCAGCTTTTTACCCTTATAGCTAACCACATCCGTATAATGAAGCAAATTCCCTGCATAACCCAAACGGGAATAATTAGTATAGCAATAAGCAAACGGACAATAAGCATAATGATCCGTTCCAACCATAGCTTCGGCAACTGCTATCGGGTTTCTTTCAAACATAGATTGATCCACCAACGAATATAGCTCATACATGGCACATAAGGCTAAAATACCCGTATGCTCATTTATTACTTCTTTTGTATCAGCAAATGGTGTTTCTCCATGTGCTATACAAAAAGTATAAAAGTTCATTAACAAGTCTATAGGTATGGCCGGCACTGCTACCCTGCCTGCCCTGGCCAGGCTCAGCACTTCTTCCCAGGTTTGAGGAACAGTATCCAGTAAATCCTTCCTGTAACTGGCTGCCGGCGCTGCAGCATCAACAGCGAGGGCCCATTGATGCCCGTCGTAATGATAGCTTGAATGAGAAGCACCCACACTGTTCTCCAGTTGGTCCTGTAAATAACCGGCAGACAAATGTTCATCAAGCGGCAGTACACAACGCGTAGCTGCTGCTGTTCCTACCCAGGGATGATCAATAATTAAGAGATCATATTCCTCTGTCAGCTTCTCTATGGGATAATCGGCAAACTGTTGCAGACTGCGCTTATGCCATTGCACTTCCACATTGGGGTGCAGTTCTGTAAAACGCTGAGCTGCTGCCTGCAATGGTGTTATACCCCGACTATGGCCCCAGGTTATTCCTTTTAAAATGATATCAGGCATCCGGATTCCTTTTTTCTACCAGCAATAAATGCTCACACACCATTACCAGCTCTTTATGCTGGTTATGCACTTCCAGCAGTTCTGTTACAATGCCATAACCCGGCTTTTTATGATCCTTTTTGTCTTTTATAATAATAGTAGTGCTGATGGTATCATTAATATATACCGGGCGTATAAAACGCAGCCTTTCATATCCATAGGTCATGGCTACTTCATTAATAACGCCAGCCGTTAAGCCCACGCCTACAGTAAAGATCAGTGTGCCATGTGCTATACGGTGTTTAAACGGTTGTGTTTTACACCACTCCTCATCCATGTGATGCGGGTAAAAATCACCCGACTGTCCTGCATGTAATACAATATCTGCGTCTGTAATCGTTCTTCCTGTGGTTTTTCGGGAATCGTTCAGGGCAAAATCCTCATAGTATATTTTAACGCTCATAATAATCAAGCATTTTATCGCCAATCGAAAATATATCAACACAGTACTTTAAAAAATGGGTTGTTTCACTAATGTGATGTAATATCTTACTAAGCCATTAATGATGCTATCCTGCCCTTTTCCCAGAAGAAAAAGAGCAGGGAATAATTATTAAACCTACTTTTTCTTAAAGAAATCTATAATTTTACTATACCTGTTTATGGAAACGTACGGTAAAATATTATTGGTTGCAATGCCGGTTTTCCTGCTGCTGGTACTGTTTGAAAAATGGTATGCCTGGCAGAAGGGAGCAGACAATGTAAGAACCACAGATATGGTGAGCAGCTTACTGAGCGGCGTAACTAACGTAACTAAAGATGTATTAGGGCTAAGCATTGCTATTTACAGCTATAGCTGGCTGGTACAACACCTGGCTATTTATCACATTAAAGCCACCTGGCTTACTTATGTAGTAGCATTCCTGGCCCTGGATTTTTCGGGATATATGGTTCACCGCATCCAGCATACTTACAATTTTTTCTGGAACGGGCACCTGGTACACCACAGCAGTGAGGAGTTTAACCTGGCCTGTGCATTACGGCAGAGCATATCCAGCTTCGTTAATTTATTCGCGGTCTTTTTGCTTCCGGCAGCATTGTTGGGAGTGCCTGATAAAGTCATTGCCGTTGTAGCCCCGCTGCACCTCTTTGCCCAGTTCTGGTACCATACCGTTCATATCCGGAGGATGGGCTGGCTGGAAAATATCATTGTTACACCTTCTCATCACAGGGTACACCATGCCATCAATCCTGAATATATAGATAAGAATTATTCCCAGATATTTATTTTCTGGGATAAGCTACTGGGCACTTTCCAGGAAGAACTGCCAGATAAGCCGCCTGTTTACGGTATTACAAGGCCTGTGCAAACATGGAACCCGGTAAAAATAAATTTTCAGCATATATGGCTATTAATCAAAGACGCCTGGCGTACTAAAAGCCGGAAAGATAAATTCAGGATATGGCTGATGCCTACCGGATGGCGCCCGGCAGATGTTGCCCAAAAATTTCCTGTATATAAAATAGACGATGTGTATCATTTTGATAAATACGAAACCAGGTTAGTACCTTTTATGAAAGTGTGGCTATGGGTACAACTAATGATGCTCCTTTTGTTTGTATCTTATTTATTTGGGAATATTGCTGCAATCGGATCACCCGGAATTTTTATTTATGGATTTTTCATCTTCCTGTTTGTTTACGCTTTTGCAGAACTGATGGATAATAGTGAGAATGCCTGGATCTGGGAATTTTTCAAGCTCGCTTCAGGCTTCTCTATACTGATATTTACCAAAGACTGGTTTGGAATAAATGATATAATTCCTTACGCGGGATATATTATTGGAGCTTATTTCCTGCTCTCTTTTTTCATTACTTATCACTTTTGTACCAGCTTCAGGAAAGCGGTACATTTATAAATGATACATACCATACAACACATCATAGAAATTTATTCAACTTTTTAAGTGGTTGAGCATCGTTAGCGAATCAGCGTTAACTGCATAATTTGTAAATGCGATTTGTTCCGGGTGGATAAACATTTTTCGTTTTTGTATATATCACCACATCGTGGTTCATTTTAAGTCTGGATACTGTAATAATACAATGGAATCAGAAATCTTTTTGTAAATAACCTGAATTAAAAGTAAGTTGCATCAGCAAAGAACTAATTATTGTGCAGCTCATTAAACTTACCTCCTATACATTTTTTTCCTTTTGTTTGATTGTTATTGCAAGTCAGCAGGTAAAAGCGCAGTGGCTTCCCAACCCTGTTAAAAACAATTTATCTGTAAAAGCCGGGGCAGAAATCAGGAAAACAGATTTCCGATGGTCCATAGCCGGCAATGCAGAAGGGAAAGATCCTAATATTTATTCGGAGCTGATCTATGATCCTGTCCATTCTTCCGGGTTCTTTATTGGAGCACATTATAAGATATACAAAAGATTTGCCGTAGAAGCTAACTATAGCAGGCTGGGCACTTATAAAGGGAGCGCCACTGATATTGACTATGCAGGAGACAACCGAACGCAGCCCATAAAACCTTCGTTTGGCGATACCCTTTTCAGAAGCGATAAAGGAAATATGAACAGCTTTGATGTTTCGCTTAGTTATACTTTTGTTGATCATCACCCCTTCCAGCTTAGCGCAGGAGCCGGGTACACTAACAGCAGGGAATTATTTTACCTATTAGACAATGACATGCCTGATCTTAATACAACTTACCGGGCCGACTGGACAGGCGCCCTGCTTTTTTTAGAAGGCGGTATCAATATCACCAGGAAGATCTATATACATCCCCGGGTATCTTACCAGCCCATGCAATATAATGCTACCGCCAATTGGAATATACAGGAAGATTTTCAACATCCGGTTAGCTTTATACAAACAGCTAATGGCAGCGGATGGAATTATAGTGCCGATGCAGCTTACCAATTCAATAAACATATAGGGCTGCATATTGAGTGGCTGCACTCCGGTTGGAAAACTCAAAAAGGTATTGACAGGCTTTACCTTAAGTCAGGAGATATTCCTGAAACACAAATGAACGGGGCATTTAAGAAAAACAATAGCTGGAGACTAAGTGCCGCCTACACTTTCTAAAAATCTATAATGGCGCAGCTTTCCTTCCTTTCGTGTTTTCCCAGGGAATAAATGCACCCAGTGTGCCACGTAACCTCTTAAACCAGCTTTCTCGTTCCGTTATAGATACAAAATCAGCTTTCAAAGCCGGGGCCGGATCAATAGTATATTCTTTATCATTCAGCATTCTTAAAGTATCTACCATGAAAGGTATATGCTGAATTTTGGTAGCAAACCTCCTTTTTGTAAAGCCTTTGGTTAAGGATGACTGGAAAGGATCAGTTACCAAAGCAATTGTTTTGAAGCCCTGTTTCCTGGCCAGCTCATAAGCGTAATAAATGTTTTCGGTGCTATGTTCAGCCTGTGTCTCATAAAAGATATGTTTTTCCGGAACACCCAGCTGCCGCGCATACAACCCCATGATCTTAGCTTCATAATAAGGAGAATAAACCGCGCTCCCCGAAAATATAATATTCCTGATAATACCTTTCCGGTATAAAAAATCAGCCCAAAGCACCCTGCCTTTCATTACCGAGTCCCACTTATGATCTTTAAACTGTATGCCGGGTACTATAGCGGCATCAAAAGATTCGCCATTAGCTACAACCGTATTATATAATTTAGCAGGGCGTTTTCTATAGGAAACGCAGCCCCACATACTTATTAGCATAACAGACAGGGATATCGGCAGTACCAGCTTTTTAACCATTGCCCGTAAAATACAACATATAGGCCAGTCTTGATATAGGGCGCATCATATTTTTTGTATGCCTGAAATACGACCGGCCTCATTACAGGGGCACTAAAGGGGTATCAAGGTATTGCCATAAATGCCTGCAGGCATAGGTTCTGTAGGGACTCCAGCCTTCAGCGATGAGGATCATTTTCATGGCAAGTTCTTTTGAGCTGGCGTATTCAATCTGGTACAGCCGGATCATAGCTTTTTGCAGCCCTAAATCACCGGCAGAAAATACATCTTCCCGGCCAAGCGCAAACATTAACAACATTTCAACCGTCCACTGACCTACTCCTTTAATGCGTGTAAGCAATGCCATCAGCTCCTCATTGTTCATTTTATCGAGCTTAGCATCAGTTAATTTATTATCTGTAAAAAACCGGCATATATTTTTAATGTAAAGCGCTTTAGCGTTGGACAGCCCGATACCTCTTAATGTTTCATGAGGCACAGCCAGTATATCCTGCGGCCTGGGCATTTTTGTTTTGAACAGTTGTAAGAACCTGGAAAATATTACTGCTGCTACTTTTGTGCTTAACTGCTGGCTCATTACTGAAGCGCATAGCTGCAGGCAGATATTTTTCTTTTTATCAATAACACAATGTCCCTGCTGTTTAACAAGCGCTTTCAGCACTTTATCTTTATTCAAATGTTTACGGTAAGGCATTGTTGCAGGCAAATTTGAACATTGAGCATTCCTGCCCATCCGGTCAGGCGGGGATTGTTGTTTATTATTATCCGAATATAGAATTTCTGTACTATATGGTTGATAGTTCATGGTTCATAGATGCTGGATACTTGATATTGGATGCTACCGGAGACTTTATATTTTACATTCAACATTTAATATTCAAAATTCTACATTCTCCAAAACCTCCCTCCTGTCATCTGTCAACTATCATCCGTCAACTAAACTTTAAGCTCACCCAGCTTCATCAACGCATATAACATACAGGTAACGTGCATGGATTGTATAAATTCATTGTTCCTGAATTTTTCCTTAAACACTTGCAGATCCATTAATTCCACATGTATTTCCTCGTTTTCATCAAGACTCTGGCCGGCTGTTTTTTTTCCGCCTTTAGCCAGGAACATGTGCATCCAGTTATTATTGGTGGATGGATTGGCGCAGGTTTTGCCCAGGTACTCAAGTTCTTCAAATTCATAACCGGTTTCTTCCAGCAGCTCCCGTTTAATGGCTGTTTCCAGGTCAGCATCCTCATCATCTACACATCCGCCCGGAATTTCCCAGCAGGTTTCACCAATGGCATGACGGTATTGCAGCTCCATCACCACTTTATTATCTGTTGTTAATGCAAAGCAGGTAACCCAGGTAGGAAACTCATATACATAATAGGGGTCTACAATTTTACCCTGCGGCGTTTTGCAGATATCCTTTCGTACTTTAAACCAAAGGTCATTAAACAACTGCTCCGATTTTAGGATCTCCCATTTAAGATTCATGTTGATCAGTTTATTGTCTGAGTTATGATTTATATACTCCTCCATCTTGGCTGGCCTCTCCCAAGTAGCCTCCTTAGGAGTCCTTTGGACCTTCGGGTCCGGCCAGTGTATCACCGTTACTTACTAATGAAACAAATAAGTAACATCAATGCTCAGGTCAGTCCAACACACTGCTACGCTACAGACCTACGCAAGATCTTTTTCCTATCTTGTGCCTCCCGGCTACTACTGTTAGAAACCTGAAAATATGTTTTAATCAAGCCTGAAAGCCCGCCTGCCGGACGGGCAGGGCTAATATTATTATAAAAAAAGCATATATACCGATTAGAATCCCGAAGGGATGGCATCATATCCTATGTCACCCCATTCGGGGTCTTCGTCCAAAATCCAAACGATTTTTCTATAATAATAACATCTCTTCGAGATTTTT
>JAPUDO010000067.1 GCA_027493055.1 Niabella sp.
AAGGCTGGTTGGGCACACGCTTTTGCTGTAATGCTTTTTCCAAACCGTCAGCCGCGTTTTGTGCAAACGCTGAACAACTACAGCAAATAAAAACCGCGGATAAAATAAAAACGTTTCTCATTTGTTAATATAAATGATCTTTTTAATTACTTATCTTTTATCAAATACTTTTAAATCCCACTTATCCATCCATTTTAACACCGGCAATTCATTTTCAAAAAATACAGGTAACCAAACATAGCGACCGTCTATAGGATTCTTAGGACGCCACCTGTCTGCCATGAATATGAAAGCATCCTTTTTCCCTGCTACAGGCAATATGTAAGTACCCTGGGACTGGAAAGTAGTTTGTGCACCGCTGCCTTTGCAGGGATTTGGAAGCAGCTTCCACTCTCCCATCATACTATCTGCAACAAGTAACCGTGCTGCATTAGGTTCCCAGCCTGTACATCCTGAGGTAATCATATAATACCTGCCATTTCTTTTAAGGACAGCGGGCGCTTCATTGTGCCCTGCAGGCGCTACGCGAATGTATTTACCTGTATGGCGCGTATAGTCACCTGACAATTCAGCTATATGTAAAGTAAGGTTCTCTTCAGACGAATAAATATGATAGGCGTTGCCGTTATCATCAACAAACAAGGTCATATCCCTGGACATCTGCCCCCCATAAAAATGTTGCCGCACAAACAATCCATCCTCAACACTCATCTTCCATTCACTGGTCCACCACTCTTTATAGTCCTCGGGCTTTACTTTCAGCTTCCTCTGCACGGCGGTCATGTTCAGCGGCCAGTAGCCTGGATTCACCCTTGAAGCATGTAAAAACCTATAAGGGCCGGTTACTTTATCACTTATTGCTACGGCTGTATAGGCTGCCCCATATCCCTGACCCGCTAGTTCAAGATGAAAATACATCACAAACTTTTGGGTGTTCTTGTTATAGATCACTTTGGGTCGTTCAATGATACACCCTTTCCGTGTTATACTTTCTGTGTCATCATCCACGGCAAAAGCTACACCCTCATTGTTCCAGTTATACAGATCTTTAGAGGAATAACAGGTTACTCCCACATAAGCATTATTGGATCGCTCGCCCTTGTGTTCCCCAAACCAATAATAAGTTCCGTTATGGAATAATATACCGCCCCCATGCGCATTGATATGATTCCCCTGGTTGTCCTTCCATATCTCACCGGGCATAAATACCTGTTGCTTCTGCTGGGCTAATAATACTCCAACAAAGCAAAAAGAGGCACATATAGTTAAACCATATTTTAGCATCGCGACCTTTTTATTTTTAAGATTTAAAAAAGAATTTGAGAAAATGATGCTGCTGTCCCGAAAGGAATGTCAGCCTGAGCTTGTCGAAGGCTAACAATTCGAGTCTCAATATTCCGTCTCCCGATAACCATCGGGACAATATGACAGGCAAATTGACTTTTGAGACAACCTCACCATCTTATTCACTTCTGAGCCATACTTTCATTTTGCCCGCGCCCCGGTTGGACCAGGAATAGTAGGGAATAAAATTCCAGGTTTGCTGTGCTCCGTCTTTAGCAATAATTTCGTTGATGCCACCCAGTTTATTTGCATTGTAACGCACTTCAAAGCTGGATGGGGTAAAGGGTTTATCAAGCATACCGTTATTATCAATACCTTCCACGCAATATACCAGCGGGCCGCACTGTACCGCAGTTTTCCCTTTATTTTCAGCAACAAGCAGGTTGGATGAAATATTTCTTACTCCAAACGGGAAGCTGATCTCTACCTTGTCACCCTTCTTCCACTTTCTATTAATTACGATATAGCCATTCTGAACCTGGCAGTTTTGCTTTTTTGAATTCACGTATAACGTAATAGTATTTGCTACCGGGTTTTGATAAGTGTACAGCTGCGATACCGTTTTATCAGTAGCCCAGTCCGGAACGCGGATCTTAAGGGCAAAAGTTGTTTTCTTAACCGGGTTTATATTTAACTTCACACCGGGTCCGTAGGGGTATTGCGTATTTTGTATAATATTTACATCCGTATTATTGAAGCGTATTTTAGCCTTATTGGCTGCAAAGAGGTTTACATAAATTCCTTCTTTATCTGTATCATAAATCAATGCCGGTATAGATGGCAGAAATCGGATCAGGTTGGTTGGGCAACAGGGACAATCAAACCAGCCCGCACGGGTAAGGTTTCCCTGGTTGAATTTATACACGCCATCTGATTCTAAAGGATTAGGATAAAAAAAGGCTTTGCCATCTAGCGAAATGCCCGGCAATACACCATTATAAAGCATACGCTCCAGCACATTATAGTAATCTGCATCTCCAAAAGTCCGGAACATCCTGTCGGCCCACATTACACCACCTATGGCCGCACAGGTTTCATTATAAGCAGAAAGATTAGGTAGTTCATAATTTTCACCAAAGGCTTCGCCATCGTGTTTGGCGCCAATGCCGCCTGTTACATACATTTTATGATGCACCATATTGTGCCATAAATTCTTAATGGTGGTTTTATATTTTTCATCACCTGTTATGGCCGCTACATCCGTTATGCCAGCATAAAAATATACTGCACGAACAGCGTGTCCTACTACCTCATCCTGTTCCAAAACAGGTTTGGCATCCTGCCAATATTCACCACGTGGCTTCCGGTGTTCAGATGTACCGCGCAGATCAATGAATTTCTTTGCCAGGCTGAAATAATCTTTATTTCCTGTTATTAAATATAATTTTATTAGGCCGGTCTCTACAATTTCATGGCCGGGAATATCATAATTGTCAGGAGCGCTGAATACTTTAACCAGCAGATCTGCATTTTTAAGTGCGATGTTCAGAAAGTTTTTCTTGCCGGTGGCATAATAGTGCGTTGCGGCCGCTTCAAAAAGATGACCACTGTTGTACAACTCATGGCTCATTTCAAGATTGTCCCACCTTTGCTTGCATTTACCTACCCAACTGGCAGGAGCTGCTGCGGGATTAATGGTACGCCAGGTAGTAAGATAGCCATCCGGTTCCTGCCCACGCACTATAATAGCAATATATTTATCAAGCAGTGCATCCAGTTCTTTATCGGGAGATGAAACTAATGTAAGAGAAGCTCCTTCTATGATCTTATAAGGATCCGTATCATCAAAAGGCATTTTACCCAATACTTTGCCGGTACCGCCTTTTATTACTTTTTCTGCCGTTAAGAAATTTTCAAAACGCCCATTCTCTTCACATTTTTGCAAAGCAAACGGGATGGTAACCTGCTGGATCTGGCGAATTTTAGGTAGCCAGAAATGATCAGTTAACTGCACCTGCCGCAGGTCTACTTTTTGTATAGCATAGTTACTTATTTCCAGCGACTGTGCCAATAGTAGCGTGGCAAAAAACAACTGTGCACAAGCGAATAGCATTTTCTTCATTGTAAAAAATCTTATTTTAGAGATTACTCAGGATCATTTTTTATCAGTAAACTTATACATCTCCGTTGCCGCTAATAAAAATGCGCCCACGCCAAATGGTGCTGAAGCATTTTTATCAACTACCTGTCCCGGGATAGCTTTTTCACCAATAGGCTGTACGTATCCTACCTTGCCATCCGGTTGTAATGCTGTTTGACTGAGATACGCCCATGCCTTTGATACGGTTGGACCATATTCGCTTTTATCTAAATAACCATTATTTATTCCCCATAACAAACCGTAAGTGAAAAAAGCGGTGCCGCTGGTTTCGGGGCCTGGCGCATATTGAGGGTCAAGCATACTACGCGTCCAGTAACCTTCGGCCTGTTGCGACAATTTAATAGTTTCAGCCATTCCTTTAAACTTAATAACATATTCATTCCTGTATGGGTCTGTTTCAGGGAGATCGGAAAGTACTTTTGCCAAAGCGGCTATCACCCAACCGTTGCCCCTTGCCCAAAAGTCTTTTTTACCGTTTGCTGTTTTATGCCCGGGATAAATATATTTAGCATCCCTATAATAAATTTTTTCATCCGCATCATACATGATGGAATTGGCATATTCAAAATACGCCCAAAGCTTTTGGAGGTATTGCGGGTTACCTGTTACATGGTATAGTTTGGTCATTACCGGCATTACCATGTACAGCCCATCAGCCCACCACCAGTAATCATTGTTGGGCGTGCTCATCTGGTATTCCATTACTTCCCTTGCCCGGACTATTTTTTTTTCATCCTTTATTTTATCCAGGTTGTACAAATCAATATACACCTGGAAGCAGGTTTGCCAGTCACCAAACAGCACATGCTTATTGGTTTCGCCGTAGTTGTATTTCCACTCGGCTTTATTAGCGGATGTAGCGCCCATCCACTGATTTTTTTCTGCCCACTTTTCAGAGTATGCCTTGTATGCAGCATTTCCCGTCAGCTCATAAGCAGCCATATTACCTGTATGATAGGCGGCCTCATCCCAAAAAGCCCAGCGGGGAGCAGGATGGGTTTGCTGCCAGTAGGAATTGGCCTGGTTAATTGCTGACAATACCTGGTCAGAACCTCGCTTTTTATATAAAGCATTATTTTGTATAGTGCCACAACAGGTAAAGAATAACGCCCCGGCAACCGATAATAATTTTAAATTCATACCCTTTTGGTCATTAAAAAAAGAAGCTACCTACAACATATTTTCGTGTTGTAATATAGCTTCTTCTTTTTATAAGAAATTACTCCGTTTTATCTTCATCTGCCACGGCCTCCTGCCAGGTTTCCCATTTGGGAGTGGCCGCATCATAACCGTCATAACCATAATTCTGACTAAGAACGCCCTTGTTATTAGCTGTAATGGAAGCGTTAGGAATTGGCCAGTAGAGGTTACATTTATCTATTTTGTAATTAAGAGTACGGTTATTGGAATTAATACCACCACGGTTATACATACCGCCATAGTTAATAACACGCCTGTACCAGTAGCTTCCGCCGGTTAGATCTGTACCTGAAGACTTGTCATAGGTGTCTACATTATAAACATTCCCCCATTCATCAGGCTTGCCGCTTAAAGCAAGGCAGTAGGAAACACGGCTCAGCTCCATATGCCTCCATTCTTCCAGGTATAGCTCACGGGCACGTTCGTTCATTATATCACCGATGGTAACTGTAGTATAAAGCTGGGTGCAGCTTGCTCTTTTTCTTATTTCATTTACATCAGCAGCGGCTCCTGCAGCATCGCCAAGGTAAAATTTAGCTTCTGCACGTAACAGGTAAGCTTCTGCCAGGCGGTACAGGTACCAATCGGCATTGCTGCCTTTTGAAGCACCGGTATATGCATTAGCTCCCAGGTTGGCTTCAGCTTCTGCATCTGTTATAAATACTTTGTAGTGTGGCCATTCGAACCAGGAGCGAATGGTATCAGTACACAGGATAGCGCCTGTTGTTGGATGATATAACATCAGCTTTTGCCCTCTGTAAACATTACCGGTGGTTCCGTATTTGAGAGAATCCATCCTTACCCAGTTGCCAACCCTGCTGTTATGCCGTAAGTCGTCTACATCCTCAGTTCCGTTAACAGCCCATAGCCCCCGCTGGGCAAAAGGAGTAGGACGGAAAGTGCCTATACCACGACCAAGCGCCCGGCCATAATCAAGATCTGCACGATAATTGGCATTATTACGGGCATACAAGTCCAATGCATTCTGGCCACCAGGTGTTTTCAGGTTGGCAGAGTTATAGAGTGGCGTAAAGATACGCATTGTGGCAAAGGCAATATTTGATTGCGCTCCACGATTGGGCATACCCATGATTGTCTCGGTATTAGCAGCGATCAGCTTATTTTCGGGCCGGTGCAAATCCCAGATCACATTACGGGTAATCTTCCAGGTTTGAGGCTCCCCACCAGGATAAAAAGTGCCGAATGTACCTTTCATGAGTGCATATCCCGACTGAGTGATCAGCGCATCGGCCTGATCTTTAGCTTTCTGAAACTGCCCTGTAGCCAGGTAACATTTGATGAGCAACATACGGCACGCACCTTTATTAACCATGCCCATATATGTTATGTCTTTTTGTTCCGGAACCCACTCAACAGCAAATTCCATATCCCGGGTAATCATGTCCAAAATCGCCGCCTTTTTGGTGCTGCGGTAATTTTGCTTGGGTACTTCCAGGATCTTGGTGATCAATGGCACATCGCCATATTGAAAAACCAGGGCCAGATAACGGAACGCACGGTGAAAATAGGCCCTTCCCTTATACGCATTTTTAGTAGCATCGGTCAGGCTCTCCACCTTATCAACATAAGTAAGAATGGTATTTGCATATTTGATGCCGTTATACGTTTCTTCCCAATAATGATTAATGTAGTTACCATCATTGCCTCCGGGGCCGGCTGCGCCTCCTGTAGGCTTCAGATTGTCAGCAAAATTATAATTCACTGAATTACCGTCCACATCAGTTTTGCCATACACAGCCAGGTCAGAGAACATATATTCTGTTCCTATAACAACAGCGTTCGTATTTGCGCCTGTATTTGTCCAGTAAGAACGTATATGCCGGTCGCTGATGGCCAAAGCTGCCTTTAAACCGGATTCGGTGTTAAAAGTAGTGGTGGGTTCGTAAATAGAGAGCGGATCCGGCTTCAGGAAATCTTTGGAACAGCCACTGATCAGTGCCGATCCGCATACAGCAGTTATCAATGTTAGCGCTGACAACGCTTTTTTGTTT
Source organism: Niabella sp. (assembly GCA_027493055.1). Classification (GTDB taxonomy): domain Bacteria; phylum Bacteroidota; class Bacteroidia; order Chitinophagales; family Chitinophagaceae; genus Niabella. Next base: position 6,658 of record JAPUDO010000067.1, read on the forward strand.
TTATATATAAATAAGTTCATGTCTGAGTTTTTTAGAATGTTACGTTTAATCCAAGTGAAAAAAGACGTGTGGCCAATCCTCCTGTCTCAGGATCGCCATACTCCCAATCTTTCTGCCATACAGCCACATTACGAACAGAGCCATATAACTTAACTTTCTGAACATTCAGTCTGTTGCTTAAAGACTTTGGCAGCGAATAGCCAAGCGCTATGTTTTCCAAACGGATAAATGACCTGTTATACAGCTTGCTGGCGCCTGCACCTGCCGGAGCCATTGCATCTAACCGAGCATACTCATTAGTAGGATTTTCGGGGGTCCAGTATTCCTTTGAAAAAGTATTGAAATTATAGGTAATCAACGAGCCTCCGTTGTCTTTATTGAGGTACTCTCCAGAAAGACTTTTATGACCCATGTAGGAATATATATTAAATGAAAAATTCCAGTTTTTAAATACGGTAAAATCATTGCGTAACTGCCAGTTAACGGGCGGTGCTGTCTGGCCTAAAAACTCACGGTCTTTATCATTATACACCGGAGTAGTGCTGCCATCTGTATTTACCTTATCATCAGCCGTATAGTTATTAGCCACTTTGGGATCGCCCGGTTTCTGACCGTATTTCGCTGCTTCTTCCGCCTCGTTGATTTGCCAGATACCGGTTACACGGTAATCCCATATTGCACTGATGGGGTGGCCGATGAACCATCCGTTGGATTTATCATCCATTTCTTTCTGGCCGATAACATTCCCCTGGGCATCCAGTATGTTTTCATTCTGGTAATAAAGATGTTTGATCGTATTCTTGTTGTACGAAAAGCTCAGGCTTGTTTTCCACTCCAATATATCATTGCTGACATTCAGCGAACTGATGAAAATTTCAAGTCCTTTGTTCTGTACTTCACCAAGGTTGGTGGTGATGCTGGAGAACCCTGTAAAAGGTGGAAGACGCTGCCCCATGATCATATCATGGGTTTTCATAGAATAGTAATCAATAGAGCCGTTAATGCGATCGTTCAAAAATCCAAAGTCCAGGCCAAAATTTAGTGCCGCGGTTTTTTCCCATTGCAAATTAGGGTTAGCCATACGGTCCACCAACAGGTATTTAACTTCTTCCATGGTGCCGTTGTTCAATATATAACCCATTGTAGCGCCTAAGCCTGCTCCCAGATTAGCTAAGGATACATAAGGATCTCCCAGCGAGCGATTACCGTTTTCACCCCAGGATGCGCGCAGTTTACCGGTGCTTAATATGTTGTTTTTACTAAAAAACTTCTCATTGGCAAATGACCAGGCAAATGCAACCATTGGAAACACCGCATAAGGATTGTTTTGCCCGAATGCAGAATACCCGTCACGCCTTATCGAAGTTGTTAGCATATACCGGTTGTCATACGAATAGAAAAGGCGTGCCAGCAAAGCATCAGCGCTTTCATGCGAATCATAGGTAGAGAAAGAACTGTTTTCTTTTGTTGCATTTGAGGTGTTGTGGAACCCAAGCGCATCAGAAGGTAAAATATTGCGGGCATTTACCACATCCGACCAATACCTGCGGTTTTCGGCTTCCTGTACCAATGTCAGGTTCAACCGATGCTTTTGTGCAAATGTTTGCTCCCATGCGATTGTGTTATTGAGTGACCAGTCGAATCGTTTGGAGCTTTCACGATCCACACCCCGGTTTACAGGAACAGATTCGGGCAAGGCTGCCGACATAAAGTAACGGTTGTAAAACCATTGGTAACGTGGCGATGCATTGAATGAATAAGTAATATTAAAAGGCAGCTTTACTTTGGCATTCCATATTGTATTCAATACAGTATATCCTTTTTCAAGCTCCAGGTATTGCTTGTCAAAATCATGGTTAACACCCCTTTTTATGCTTCCATCGCCCATAGGATATTGAGCCAGGCTTCCGTCTTCGTTACGGTAGTGGCTAAAAGGAGAATTACGTATCTGGTTGGCATCCCAGTAGTTCAACCCCAAACCGGGCTGAAGGTCGCCATCGCTGCGATCCTGGAAGTTAACATTGGCGCCAATCTCTAACCACTTATTTACTTTTCCCTCTAACTTTAAATTAGAGCGTACAGCCTGGTAATCGTTATATTTAACAGCACCCTCGTTACGCAGGTAGCCTAAAGACATGTAATAATTCATTTTATCATTGGCTCCGGACACACTTGCATTATAGTCCTGGTTAAACCCGTTTCGGAAAGTATGTTTGTACCAGTCAAATGTATTTCCGGCCAGATAATCTTTTAATACACCACCTTCAAGGCCCAAACGGCGGGCATATATGCTGGCATCTGATTCTCCGCTCGCGTTGGTGGTATAGGCACGCCACTGCTCTATCGATATCCCATATTTGCCCAGGTTTTCAGGACTGTCATAGTAACCTTGTTTGCTTAGCATAGAAGAAGTTTGATAAGCTTCATATACCCCTGTTGAGGCGTTTTTGCCATAAGTATCTTTCTTATACCAGTCTTCACGATATTTCATATAAGCCCCCGGGCTAAATACCTCGCGATAGGCGCTCTTTGTGGTAGCCCCAACATTCGCGCTAAAATTTACAACAGGCTTACCCTGTTTTCCTTTTTTAGTAGTAATGATGATAACACCGCTCGCCGCCCTTGATCCGTAAACCGCTGCTGCAGATGCGTCCTTCAGTACGTCAATCTGCCCAATGTCATCCGGGTTGATCTCTGAGAGCTCACCATAAAAGATCATACCATCCAGGATGATCAATGGGTCATTATGACCGCCGGCAGTATAGACCGATCGCTGGCCACGTATCTGCATGGAGCCACCACCTTTTGCCGAAGCATTATAACCTACCTGCAAACCCGGCGTGCCCCTGAGAATGTCCTGAACAGTATTGGGATTTTCATTGGCCAGGTTATCTGGCTTTATCTGAACAACAGCACCAGTCAGGTCCTTTTTTCTCATGGTACCGTACCCAATTACTACTACCTCATCCATTGCCTGGGTTGATGCTGCCGCCAATGTAATATTGATCTCGGGGTTATTGGCTATCACTGCTTCCTGGGAAATATAGCCTACCGCAGAAAACTGCAGCCTGTCCCCTTTTGCGGCAGTGATAGAATAAACGCCTTCATCATTAGTAGAGGTACCTGTGCTCTTTCCTGTAACCGTTACAGAAACCCCTGGAATGGCGGCACCTTTTGAATCAATAACAATCCCTTTTACAACAACCTGCGCAGCAGCTACCGCGGAGCAAAGGGTGAAAAGGAGCAAGAGAGGAGCGGCTTTCCCCAACCTCAATCGCCATAATTTTGATTTGCGATGCATAAACAATCGTTTTAAAATTTAAGAAATACAATACAGCATAGCGCCGTTTACAACGTGAAAATAAATCAGCAGCCACCCTGTGCCGGGGGAGAAATCAATATAAATAGGGGGGGATTCTGGTATCAATATTTTTGGCTGACATGAACTCCTTCACTTAACACAAGAAATTAATAATCAATAAAATATAATTAATATTAAGAAAAGAGAAAGGGGGTATTTTCATCAAAACTGATTTCAGGGCAGCTTTTCTCTATTGTATTCCCATGCATGAGGTAAGAATCAATTTTGTAAACATCTGTTTTGTGCACTTGAAAAACGTTTACAAACTTTTGGTTTACAAATATGCTTTTGCAGGGATCGTTTAGCAACAGATTTTAGCTGGCGTCCCTGCGCGTTAGCGGGATACCGAAAAAGGTTGTTTGCAGGCAAACGCATTGTTCGTTACGTCGATCCTGCTTCTGGCGGGAGAGGCGTCTCAACGGAAATTATCTTTCACCGGGCATTTCCGGAATTGTGTTCAGCAACAGAGATTTCGTTGAGATCCCTCCGCTCCGGTCGGGACGACAAGAGAATATAACGCGGCAACGAGGGGGACGATATAAGACTTTATAGGTTTTCTAAACCCTATAAAGTCTGTATTTTCTGGTACACCCTTACATAATCCACTTCATACCTGCTTGGAAAAGGAGTGTTGGACGGATCGCCCCCGTTATCGCCACCAATAGCAAGGTTCAGCAGCAGGTAATGAGGCTGTTGAAAAGGATTGCTGCCATCAGGATTAACAGCATCGCTCAACCTGATCTCGTTAAGCAAAAGATCATCAACATACAACCTTATAAAGTGCTCATCCCAATCCATACGCCAGGTATGAAACGACTTGTCCCAATCCGGATCATTAAAAGAGGTATATGGCTTTTTGGTGGTAAACCATTTTGCTTTATACCTTTCAGCAGTACCGGTAGCTACATTGGCCAGGATATCGCCTTTATAATATTCCATGATATCAATCTCGCCATTCCAGGGCCATTCTTTATGAGTGCCTAACGTCCATATAGCAGGCCATAAACCCGGCTGTGCAATGATTTTTGCACGTATTTCAAAACGGCCATATTGAAATGCCTTTTTCCCACGGGTATTGATGCTGGCTGAAGTATAGGTGATATCCTTCCGCTTCTCCTTCCAGTTATTGCTTCCTTCTTTATAAACAGGGTTGGGCCTGGTTTCCCTGCGGGCTTCTATGATCAGCTTCCCGTTTTCACACCAGGCATTCTGGGTTTGATACCATTGTAATTCATTATTTCTTACAAACCCTTTTTCAAACTGCCAGATGGAAGTATCTACCATGCCGTTTTTGTTGAACTCATCGGCCCAAACCAGTTTGTAACCCTTTGGTGGCGTTGTTACTTTATTACTATCTGCAACAAGCAAAGTCATTGCAATGGCTAATTTCATTAATATCATAGAAACAATTTTGTAATATAATCAAATAACGAGTAGGCCCAGGTCTGGTCCGAAGGCACCTCTCACGCTGGTCTCCAGACCAGTGCGCTTGCGTTACTTGGTTTCTGACCTGGTCCGTTCACAAAAAAGAAATGCCTTTGTTATGTAATCAAGTGACGGGCATACCCAGGTCCGGGGACCTGAGCAAGAAAAAGAGCTTTTCGTTGAGACATCTCCCTCCGCTCGATGTGACAACCCTTATATATGTCATCGCCTCATTGATTTTACAAAGTAACCGTAACACCCTTCAAACCGGAGGCACTAAATGTAACCTTTACGGCCCCTGCTTTTCCCGGCTTTTTTACATAAGCAATTAACCGGCCTCTGAACGTTTTTTGCTTATTGTCAGTATAATCGCCCATATCACTGTTATCCCCTGCCTCCAGGCCCAATAAAGTTCCGCCGCCGGTTATAGTACAGGTAATTTCCGCATCCGTGTTCGTTACAGGCACCCCGTTTTTATCTATCACCTGCACTGCTACCTGTGCTACCTGGTCCTGATCACGACCCGTATTTGTGATCACATTTATTGCATACGGAGCACCTGACGTTTTCACGCTGTACACAGCAATAGTTTTGCCGGCTTCATCTATCCCTTCTGCTTTTAATTCACCGGGCTCATAAGGCACATCCCAGTAAACGATCCCTGTTTTATGATCGTAATTTTTTATCTCGCCTGTTTGCTTACCATTGAGCATCAGCCTGGCCTTAGACGCATTGGTATAGCATACTACGCGTATGGTTTGTCCTTCTTTATAATTCCAGCCCGGCCAGGCGTCCATTGAAAGCGCCTCTTCTTTTCTGCCTTCTGTTTGGGATAAAACATCTTTGGAACTACTACTTCCAACAGGATAAGTGCCTATATACACCATTGGCTTCTCGGCCCAAAGTGATTGCCTGAAATAGCCACGGGGTTTAATAAAACCGCCAAAATCCAGCAGCCCCGAATAGAACCCTCTTGAAGGCCACCTGCCGGATTCTCCCAGGTAGTCAATACCCGTCCAGAGAAACTGGCCGAAAACATGCTCATTATCCGTTACGGCTTTCCATGCCCCAAAATCGTGGCGGTTCTCACTTCCATATATCACCCGCTGGGGATATTTTTTATGATCGCTTATATAGCGGCTCTCTGTATAATTATATCCTGCAATATCCAAAGCGCCGGGATACGCTGTCTCGTTGGACATAGCAACACCCGCCAGGCCGGCTGTTACAGGCCTGGACCGGTCATATTGCCGCACTGCTGCTGCCAGCTTTTTTGCAATCACACCCAGGCGCATAGCATCCGGAGCATCTTTCTTATAGCCACCAAACGCTTTTTGAGTAAAGCCCCCATC
>JAPUDO010000068.1:0-50568 GCA_027493055.1 Niabella sp.
ATCTGCCCACCAAGTTTTACTACAAAGGCAAATGGAACAACGGTTGGATAAACATTGTAAATCCTTTCAGGGCATCTATTGTACTCGGTACTCCAGGTTCCGGAAAATCATATGCTATCGTAAATAATTACATCAAGCAACAGATAGAAAAGGGCTTTAGTATGTATATATACGATTTCAAATTCGACGACCTTTCTACCATCGCCTACAATCACTTACTGAAACACCGGGACAAGTACAAAGTGCAGCCCAAATTCTACGTCATCAATTTCGACGACCCTCGCAGAAGCCATCGGTGCAACCCACTCAATCCCGACTTTATGACGGACATTTCAGATGCTTACGAAGCGGCCTACACGATAATGCTGAACCTAAACAGGTCGTGGATACAGAAGCAGGGCGATTTTTTCGTGGAAAGCCCAATTATTCTTTTGGCTGCGATAATCTGGTATTTGAAAATTTATGAGAATGGAAAGTACTGTACATTCCCACACGCCATCGAATTACTGAATAAAAAGTATTCGGATGTATTCACGATTCTTACCTCGTACCCCGATTTGGAAAACTACCTATCGCCATTTATGGACGCGTGGCAAGGTGGTGCACAAGATCAACTGCAAGGTCAGATTGCATCGGCAAAAATTCCTTTATCGAGAATGATCAGTCCGCAACTCTATTGGGTGATGACAGGTGATGATTTTACGCTGGACATTAATAACCCCAAAGAACCAAAAATTTTATGCGTTGGCAATAATCCTGACCGTCAAAATATTTACTCTGCCGCATTAGGTTTGTACAATTCACGGATCGTCAAACTGATTAACAAAAAAGGACAGCTAAAGAGTTCTGTTATCATAGATGAGCTGCCTACGATTTATTTCAGAGGACTGGACAACCTGATCGCAACTGCCAGATCAAACAAAGTAGCAGTATGTTTAGGATTTCAAGATTTTTCGCAATTAACAAGGGACTACGGCGACAAGGAAAGTAAGGTAATTCAGAATACCGTTGGTAATGTATTCAGTGGTCAGGTTGTAGGAGAGACCGCAAAGAGCCTTTCGGAACGCTTTGGAAAAGTATTACAGAAACGTCAGAGTATGACCATCAATAGAAATGATAAATCAACATCTATCTCCACACAATTAGATAGCCTGATACCTGCATCCAAAATATCAACCTTGACACAAGGTATGTTTGTGGGTTCTGTATCAGACAACTTTGATGAACGTATCGAGCAAAAGATTTTTCATGCAGAAATTGTAGTGGACAATGAAAGGGTAGCCGCTGAAACCAAAGCTTACCAGCAGATACCACAAATCCTTTCTTTTGTAAATGAGCAGGGAAAAGATCAAATGAAAGAGGAAATTGAAAGCAATTACAAACGTATAAAGTCAGACATCCTGCATATTGTTGTGAGTGAAATAGAACGGATAAAGAATGATCCTGATTTGCAGCATTTGGTACAGGAGGGATAATTTTTGTAGCATCATCTGTTCATTTTGTTCATTGCTAAAACTCAAGCTAGTTAGTTTGACTATCGCCATTAAAAATCATTTTATTACAATTAATGTTTCAAGGCTGAATTTTATAACGTATTTCTCATTTAACCTAAGAATTATGAGATCAATATGATTAGGAAATTTATCAATTTCTACAACTTCACCTAAATTGATAACAAAATCACCGGTTTTAATTTCCTCTATGGGGATAGTTTTAAATTGGGAAAGACTTTCGATATTAAGCATTTGCAGTTAGACTGGGTTAAACAATAGTTATACATTGTTGCTATTGACATATACCATTTTGCTGGAGACATTTACATATCCGAGTGAAAATAACGGGGAAAAATCAAACCTGATTTAATCCCCGTTCATTAACGCTCTCATTATCAAACATAAGCATTTAAATTATTTAATAAAAAATTACTGTGACATTTTATGTTAACGGTTATTTTTTTTAAAGATTATTAGGAAAGAATTTAACAATCTATCTTATAGTACACCTTTTGGCAAATGGACACCTTTTGTTCTTAAAATATCCTCTGAAACAGATGAAGCTTCCTTTTGCTTTTCCTCTTGCGCTTCCACGGGTTCTTCCTTAGGCTCAGGCATGATAGATAGCTGGATTTTTCTTTCCACAGCAGCCAGTTCCGTTTTAAGTTCGCCTAATCTGTTTTCCTTGGACCATGTACCATCTACTACTTCCTGAAGAATAGGCAAATCCTTTTTTATTTCGGCAATTTTCTCCTGTTCCTGCTTTACATAGCCTGGTAGTTTTTCCAGTGCCCTTAAAAAATTCATGGATGCAGTTTCCGGTTCTTTGGCCATTATGCCGTTGTTGTAAGTATATTTGATATTGCCCTCGCCCTGTACCAAAAATCGGTTTACCCGAATGTCCACGCCCTCCTTTTCAGACATTTCAGTTTTGACCAATAGTGTAAATCCGTACAACGTACCGATTTCTTCATACTGCCCTCCGGTGCGGGCATTGTCTGCAAGTTGATTAAGCTTGGTGCCGATTTGCTTCATATCGGCATTCGGCGGTAGTCCTTCCAGTAAAACAGGGTTTGCAACAGTGCCATCCTCACGTTTTTGTAAGCGCCCTTGTAAATTATCCCAATCAAGGCTCATTCGATGCAGTCGGGATTGCGTACTTTCCAGCATTTCCGTATAGTCCTGCAGTTTATATTTCGCACTGAATTTGGAACGGTTAAATGCCTGTTTTTCACTTTCCAGTCCGGCAATCTGTTTTTCCAGTTTGGCTTTATCCAGCAGGTCTGTATTTCCCGACAGGATAGCCACATATTCAGAAAAGTTCATTCCTGATTTTTCGTCCATACTGCCTTCATCAATAGTTCGCTTGCCGAGATTGTTGGTCTTTAACTGATCGATAAAAAGCTGCTTGTTGTACAGCAGGTTGAATTTGTAGCTATCCAAAGACTTTTCGACAGCGTAGATAATCACATCTACCTGGTTATCGGCAAAGAATTTAGCTATTTCATTGCCTTTACGGATGGCTCGCCCATCACGTTGTGCAAGATCGCTCGGTCGCCACGGTGTATCGAGATGATGTATGGCAACGGCTCTTTTCTGGGCATTAACGCCCGTACCCAACATACTTGTAGAACCGAACAACACACGGATCTTTCCCTCATTCATTCCTTTAATCAGTTCTTTGCGCTGCTTATCACTTTTAGCTTCCTGTATAAACCGGACTTCATGTGCAGGTATGCCATGATCCTCTACCAGCTTGCGTTTGATTTCCGAATACACGTTCCATTCGCCAGGCTTGTAAGTACCGAGATCAGAGAAAACGAACTGTGTTCCTTTTTGGGTATTATACTGGTTATAATATTTAGCGATGTTTGCCGCACAGTGCGATGCCTTATTATCGGGATGGTCGTCATACCTACCGCTTACCATCCGCATATCGAGCGACATCTTGCGGGCATAATCCGTAGCTATAAGCATCTTTGCTTTTTCTTCGCTTTGTGATAGAGGTGCTCTCCCAAGAAGTTCCGCATTACCTGTTTTAGCAAAGTCCATCAGTTTTTTGATAAAGACTTCCTGATCTGGTGTAGGCGGTATGTTATACAGCACTTCGTTCTTAACCGGGCGATCGATGCCAATATCTTTTGCTGTGCGGTAGTCCGTGATTTCTGAGTAGAATTGGGCTAATTCCGGCACTTTGATAAAATAGCGAAAACGCTCTTTCGCCACAATGTTATTAGCCACCGAAAACTCATAATCGGTAGTTTTCCGAGCATAGATAGCCGCCCATGCATCAAAAGAATGGATACCCTGTTTTTCCATTGCCCTTGGCCGCAGGTATTTGAACAGCAAGTATAGTTCGGTCAGGGAGTTGCTAATGGTAGTACCCGAAAGAAAGGTTGCGCCCATGTCCGCATTGGTACGGTCCTGAATGGTACGGATGGCGAAGAGCAGGTTCATGGCTTTTAGACTGCCGTCTATGTTGCCCAATCCTGCTACCCGTGTGTGACGGGTATTGAACATCAGGTTTTTAAATTGGTGGCTCTCATCCACAAACAAGTGGTCTATACCCATCATTTTAAAATCTACGACGTCATCTTTTCGGTTTTCAATATCGTGTTCAAGGGTTTTAAGTTTCACCTCCAGGTTTTCTTTCCGTTTGATTACGCCTGCTAGCATTCCCCTGGTCACTTCCTTTCCTTGGGATTGCAAGGCATCTAAATTGCGCTCTACGCTGTCCAGCTCTATTTCAAGGATTTCCTTTTGTATTTCGGGCGATTGCGGTATCATCCCGAATTGGTCGTGTGTCAATATCACACAGTCCCAATCATTGTTTTTAATGTCCCCAAAAATCCTCAGGCGCTTTTGGGGCGTAAAATCTTCTTTGCCCGGAAACAGGATCTTGGCGTGTGGATAAGCGGTACGATAGGCTTCGGCAATTTCGTGAACGTTGCTTTTCAGTCCAATAATCATTGGCTTGTGGGCAAGTCCCAAACGTTTCATTTCCTGTGCGGCAGTGCACATCACCAATGTCTTGCCTGCACCTACTTCGTGGTCGCAGATAGCACCGTTGTTCAGCTTTATCATCCAAACCGTATCCTTTTGGCTTGAATACAGGTCTTCAATACCCAAAGCCTTACGATCTAAGCCTGGAAAGTCCTGATGGTTGCCATCGTAGTTCGGCCGAACGAAGCAGTTGAACGTGTCGTTGTATTGATCGGTCAGCCTGTTTTTAAATTGGTCGTTTTGCGCATGTAGCCAATCGGTAAAGGCGGTGCGTATTTCGTCTATCTTCGTGTTAGCCATTTGTATGGCTTCCATATCTCTCACTTTTACTTCCTGATCGCCAACCCTCATTTTCTTGGTAATGTCTGGCGTGGTATTGACCAAAGCATGTTTGAGCAGGGCTATCCCGTCAAACGTCCGGCTTTCGGACTTAACGGCATATTTTTCCCAAATGTGCATATTGCCCTGGTGACACTTTACGGAAAAATCGTCGGAGCTTTCCGAGTAATAAACGTTAACATCTGCATCGAACAGGTGGGAAGCAAAACGGGCATAAATACCTGTGGGTATCCAGCGTTCGCCAAGGTTAAAATCCAGTTCTTCAAATTCGATCCGCCTTGGTCGGGCCTCTTCCAGAACGTTGAGGCTTGTTTTGGCTTCGGTATCCTCCGGATTATTTTCGATATAGCTGCGTACCTCTTCAGCTTTCTCTACAACGTTCCCCGCAGTCCAGCGTTCGGCTATTTCGTATCCCTTTTGCAAAGGATTGTAATAAATGCGGCCATGTAAGGCTTCTTTCAGGGCGTCAGCGTTCATACCGCTGATTTCGGACATATACGCCAAATCCACACTTCCATATTTATTGAGCGTGGCTGCTAAGGCTTCTTCAGGATTGTCAATTGCTATGGTTACTGTCGAAAAGCTTACAGGTCGGCTAAAGATATCCGCTTTGTGTACAACGCCACCGATTACACGTTCCAGGTAAGGCATTTCCTTACCCGAACTATCTGTTTTAATGAGCTTAATATTATCTGCATTGTTAAGGTTGCCATACCTTTTGACAAAAGCATCATAAAGGCGGTTCAGGTTTTCCCTTTCTTCCTTTTGTTCGACCTGATACTGTGCCTCGTTAGTGTAAAGGTGCTGGTACACATCACGGACTTCGATATATGCTTCAGCTCTTGCTCTTTGCAAGCTGGGTAGTTGCAAGGGATGAAATATGGCGTTTCCTTCTGCGGTATCCACTTCTTGCAAGTGACCGACCCAACCTTTATCCATGGCAAGGCAATCATTACGGTGGAACGATTGCAGTTCGCCACTATACGGGGCAACTTCGGGAATAGCTGCTTTAACAGGCTGGCTGCTTCCGTTTACACCTGAAAACAAATCTCCGATAGTTTCCTGCTTTTTGCCATCGTTAGATGGCGTTCCATTAACTGCTTTATTGGTAATGGAAGTTGTGTATGGTTGCTGCATTGCACTACTGAAAAGGTCAGGCTGGCGACCTATTGCACCTCTTCTTTTGTTGGTGCTTTGCCTTTTGATTGATGTGGTCCGTTTGGGCGGAGCAAGAACTGCTACCGGTTCGTCCGTAGTGTCAAAAAGGTCGAAAATGCTCAGTTGTTTAAGTTCCGGTGGACTTTCACGATGAGCTACCTGTGCAGACAGAGATGGTATTCCCTTTTGGATGATTACGGGTTCAATAACCGGCGGTGTAACCTTTGGTTCAATAGGAATTTGTATCACCGGCTCTTCGTTCCGTTCGCCTAGGTACAAATTCAAGTTAAGGTGCTTTCCAAAATCTTCATTAAGCATCTGTTTGAGGTCCTTGGCAATTCCGCTGGTGCCATCTCTATGGAAATAGATGAGCGCTGGCTGTCCATAAGGGTCTGTATCCAGTTTGCGGTCTGTATGTACAATCCGTGTATTGTCTGAAAACAGTGCATTGCCAGGCGTATTGTATTCGGTCTGCTTACTTTGGCAAAATAGTTCTTCCCTTTCGTTAAGGCCTTGTTTAGCCGTATTCTTTTGCAGGACAATCAGGTCACTGCCAACCTCTGTCCCGGCATAATCAGTAAACAGATTATTAGGTAATCGAACAACTGAAACCAGGTTGTTTTGTTGCATCAAAGCCCTGCGTATCGGTTCGTTCTTCGGGCTGTTCAGAATACCCTGTGAAGTGATGTAAGCTAACAAACCGCCCTCACGGAGCATATCAGCGCCTTTCAGAAAAAAGTAATTGTGTATGCTTCGGGCTGCCTGTACCTTCGCACTGTCCTTGCTTCTGGAATAGGTAAGGTCGAATACCGAGGTGTCGCCAAAAGGAATATTGCTGGCTATAACATCATAGTTGTTTTGTTCCCTTTCGGAAATTTCCTCAAAGCCTCCTATACGAATATTGCTTTCGGGATATAGCTGCTTTAAAATCTTGCCGGTGAGCAGATCCTTTTCGTAAGCAGTAACATCTGCTTTTGTATTCGCTGAAAAAGATTGTATAAATGAACCGATACCCGCCGAAGGTTCGAGGAATTTGCGGATGTGCAGGCCGCTGTCTCTAAAAGCGGCAGAAATTGCATCTATTACCTCAGGAGGTGTATAAAAAGCCGTGAGCACAGAACTTTTCATACTATCCACATACCTGCGGTATTGCTTGTCGTCTTCGGAATTTTCTTTGAGCAGCTGGAGAAGTTCCTGCGTAACAGGGAAAAGCTCGTGTTCGGTCTTTCTCCAATTATTAATGTCTAATGCGCTGGCTATAGGGTTCAGTACGAATTTAAGACCGCCAAATCCGCTGTATTGCATCATTGGCAGTCTTTCCCCTACGGAGGCTTGCCGTTTCTCCTTTTCCAGTTTAAAAGCAATTCGCAGGGCATAGATATTCTGTTGGAGATGTAGCTTTTTACTGAAGCCCATTTTCCTCTATCCATATTGCGATGGTCCCTGTTATTTCGGTATAGAGCAGCTCGTACTCCGGGCCATAAGCGAAATCATCGGTTAGCTCATATCTTGCAAAAACAGCCTCGCAAACAGGAAGCATTTTCAGGGCGAAGGGCCGCAGCTCTTCATCGGCCATGATGGTATCAAATTCATTGCATACGATCTGAAAAACCGTATCGAATTTGGAGAAGTATAAGCCTTCAAAAAGGATATAATTGGCAATTTCATCGCATTGCGCTATAGCGTTTCCCGAACGGAAAGCTCCGTCATACGCGTTGGCAGCCCACGATGATCGTTGCGTTATAAACTTTTCATCGTTTGCCTTTTCGGGAAAGCTACTGTTTAGTAATTCCTTCAGTCGTATCCTGAAATAAGAAAGGTCTTTTTGCTGTGTATCCATACAATTATTTGATTTTAGAATGCTACTTGAAGTCTAAAATTAAAGCAGGAAGACCCCGGCATCTAAGAGGTGGTAGTGTTTGGCGTTTAGAGGCAGGATTTGACGCAATAAACTTAGTAGTGAGGGATTTAATTTGTATTTTTGTTAGTTATCAAACCAAACATTTTTAAGCGACAGATATTAGATAATGAATGAATTAGAACCTCTGAAGAGCATTTTTAAAGACAGATTATTTAAAATTCCCGATTACCAGCGTGGGTACGCCTGGACTACACGCCAACTCAAAGATTTTTGGGAGGATTTGGTCAATCTCCCAGCCGATAGGTTTCACTACACAGGACTACTCTCATTAAAAAAAGTGGACAAGAATACCTGGTCTAACTGGAATGATGAACGGTGGCTCATTGAAGACAGAGCCTTCAAGCCTTTTCATATTGTTGATGGACAACAAAGACTAACTACGTTTGTCATATTTATTCAGGCTATTTCGGAACAATTGAGACTTGTTCCGGAAAATAAGGATAAGAAAGATGAAGATATTTATCTGGGCTCTTTTAGCCTGAAGGCGATTAAGGAAGAGTATTTGGTCATAGAAAGACCGCCGCAGTTGATCATTACAACCTACAAGTTTGGTTATGAGGTTGATAACCCAAGCTTCAAATTTCTAAGGCACAGGATTTTTCTGGAACCCAATAGTGGAACAATCCAAGAAACCTTCTATACGCTCAACCTTGAAAATGCGAAACGCTTTTTCAAAGAAAATCTGCAAAATTTCCTTGACAAATACGGGTTAAGTGAAATCGAGATCTTATTCAAGAAAGTCACGCAGAACCTGATGTTCAACGTCTATGAAATAAGTGATGACTTTGATGTATTCGTTGCATTTGAGACCATGAATAACCGCGGGAAAAAACTATCAAATTTAGAGCTTCTTAAAAATCGCCTAATCTATTTAACGACCTTATACGATGAGAAGGAACTTAAAAATGATGAGCGGATTTCTTTGCGTGAGAAAATTAATGATGCCTGGAAGGAAGTCTATTATCAACTGGGACGGAATAAACAAAATCCACTCAACGATGATGATTTTTTAGTTGCCCATTGGATAATGTATTTTCAATACACAAGAGAAAAAGGCGATGATTATATCAGGTTTTTGTTGGAGCAGAAATTTACACCGCAAAGTATTTATGCAAAAACAGAAGTGAAGGTTAGTTCTTTACAGGATTTTGAAGAAGTCAGGGAAGATGAAGATAACGATCAGGAAGAAGTTGAGACAAATGGAGAAGAAGAAACAACAGTATTGCGTTCGCAACTCTCTCCTAAAGAAATTGAAGACTATGTAAACAGTTTAAAAGCTGCTGCCGTTCACTGGTACAACACCCATAATCCGGTCAACAATCCAGACTTGACTGCACAGGAAAGCTTGTGGATAGACCGATTGAACAGAATAGGCATTATCTATTTCCGCCCGCTTGTAACGGTGGCTTTCTTGAACAAGGATGTTAATTCGGATAAGCGAGTTCAATTATTTAAAGCAATCGAGCGCTTTATATTTATCACATTCCGGCTTAGCCGGGCTTTCTCTACGTATAGAAACAGTGAGTTTTATCGGGCGGCCAGACAATTGCGAAATAGCGAATTGACAATTGAGCAAATTATCCAGCGTTTGAATGATAGAATGAATTACTGTTTTTATACGCCAGAAAATTCCAGTGAAACTTATTTCGACTATACTTACTTCCAAAAATTCATCGACAAGAAATTTAAAAGCGGCGGTGGCTTTTATTATTGGAATGGACTTCGCTACTTCTTGTATGAATATGAAATGGAAAAGGTAAGACGAAGAGGAAGTCAAAAAATAGATTGGAAGCTTTTTGTAAGGAGCGAAAAAGACAAAGTTTCCATTGAGCACATTTATCCTCAAACGCCAACACATACGGGTTGGAAATCCAATTTTAAGGGCTATAAAAAATCACAGCTACCCTTTTTTCAAGGAACATTAGGAAATCTCTTGCCACTCTCACAGAGTATTAATTCTAGTTTGCAAAATGATTGCTTTGATGACAAGAAAAGCGCTAAGTATAACGAGAAGAAAGAGAAAATAAGACAAGGTTATGCTGATGGTTCACATTCTGAAATTGAAGTTTCAGGCTATGCTGTTTGGAATGCTGATGCTATCCTTGATAGAGGCAACAAACTGCTGGAATTTATGGAAGAACGTTGGGATCTGCAATTTGAAAATGAAGCTGCAAAGGCTGAACTACTGTTCCTTGAATTTATGCTCGAAGAGGAAGAAGAGGAAATACATACGACTGAAGAATAACCTACAAAAATATTAATCTAAATGAATTATACAGAAAACATTGAACGTTTAAAAATACTGCTTACAGGAGCCTCCACAGATGTTACGATAACCAGTGAAAATGAAGCAGAATATAAAAGGCTAAAAAACGAACTGAAACAATCTGCTAAGTTTAAGGCCAACGAGCCAAAAGAATTTAAAATATGTGTTACTCTCCAGGAATTTAGGAGAGAGATGCAGGCCAAAGGAGGCTATGCCGAAAGGAGAAAATATATCAATCAACTCTTCTACCCGCTGATCTCTGATGAGAATTCCCTGTTGGACAGTATAGAGGAAATACAGCAAAATATAAACTTTGGTCATCTGAACCTTTTGCCCCAAGATATACAACAAAAAGGACGGGAAATGTCGGAAGTTTACCTTTATCTGTATTGTATTGAAAATTCGCTGCGAATATTTATCGAGGAAATAATGAAGACGGAAGCGGTAACCATACCGAGAAAGGTGCAGGATACTGTAGACAAATTGAAGAAAAGTGAGCAGGAAAGTAAATATTTGCCCATACGTGGAAACAGTGATCTCTTTTACTGCGATTTTATAGAGTTGGGAAAAATAATTGTTGGGAATTGGACAATTTTCGGAAAGTATTTCCCGAAACAGAATGAACACTGGTTGAATGTCATGGTGGATGAACTGTACAAGATACGATGTTTAGTTGCTCATAATAGTTATGTTGGCAAAGATGAGCGTGATGCGCTGAAAGTTTATTATAAGAGCATTACCGCACAATTGCGATTATAACATTGGGCATTAAGGCGATCACAACGTGGTAATAATTTTGATGAACATTTTGTATTAAGATAACTTAAATTTTAACTTTACTTTATGGCAGCACCCTTTTTATTGAAATTACGCTTAGCATTAGGTATAGAACCAGAAGAAGTTGCTGAGATATTGCATATCAGCGTTAAGGAGTATTTGGCATTGGAAAATGATCCCAAGGAACATTTTTACGAAGATCAGGCTAAAACGCTCATGAATTGGATGACGCCGAAGATGAATGGTAATTTTGATCAGTTCGTTCAGTTGCTCAATCAAAATTAGGTGCGACATTAAAAGATGTAAATCACATGTTGTAAATATGAATTTGATATAACGGGTAAACTTAACTTAACGGAGGACCAAATTGTGCAACTTGTGATACGCTTAACTCTTTGTTTGTCATTTAATCTGACTATTGAAATTTAGTTATTCCTTGTCTTTGCCTGCAGACGACTGGCTTCCTGTTTGCTCTTTCTAATTTGTTCCTCTATATTCTTAATTTGGTCATTTGAGCATCCCTGATACATAATATTTACGCCCTGATTACCCTCGTAATTGTTGAAATGATTAGTAAAGGAGGATTTCTCCTGATAATTGAGAATGTACTCCGGAGCAACACCAAAAATATCAGCCAATTCGTATAGTCTTGAAACGCTAACGTCTGCAATATTGTTCTCTATATTGCTATACGCTTTGGGAGTGATGCCTAACGCTTTTGCTACATTTTCTTTAGATAGCTTTTTTTCCTTTTCTCGTATTTCACGAATATTATCTCCGATTTTCATATGCTGATTATGTGTTTAAAAATCAATACTATTATTTTTGAGCAAAGCCTCTAATAATGAAATTCTTTTACGTTCACTTTCCAATAACTCTTGCTGCAATTTGTATAACTTCTCCTTATTTCTAAGTTCTTCTTTAGTTCTTAGATATTCTTGATTAGCGAGATTTGGTTCTCCGCCCTGATACATGATATTTACACCTTTGTTTCCATTGTTATTATGAAAATAATTGAAGAACTCCTTTTTTGAACTTTTGTAATGGAGGATATACTCAGGGCTACATCCAAAAATTTCTGCAATTTGCTCTAATCTATCCACAGAAATATCCGTAACATTATTTTCTATGTTCGCATAAGCACGGGTAGAAATTTCCAGCCTTTCAGCAACATGGCTTCTCTTAAAGTTTTTTTCAACTTCCCGTATTTCCCTTATGTTATCTCCAACTCTCATAACTACATAAAAAATGTTCGTTAAAGATGTGCTTGCAATATCACATAACCGGTTGTCAAAAATTAAATTCGATATTATTATCCCTTAAAAGTTTTTCCAATCTTGGTATTCTGTTCAATTCCTCTTGGTAAAGTTCTTTGTACGCCATCCGGATTTTTTCTTGGTCAATTCCCTGTACATGAATATTGATACCGGAATTTCCATTATGATTAAAAAAGAAATTCCTAATTCCTGTAACGGGTTTATTGAGCGTAATCAAATCGGCAACATCGAGGGATAATAAGCGTGCAATTGCGTCAAGCATAGAAAGCGTTATGTCTCGCTCATCACTTTCAATTGCTTCATATTCTTCCACACTGATATTAAGCTCTTGCGCAATAAAACTTTTTTCAATCTTTTGAGCAGTTCTTATCTGACCGATGTTACTTCCAATTTTCATATTCAATGCTTATTGTTTCTCCAAATATAGTAAAACTTCCAATATGGAACAAATTCTTCCAAGTTCGTACAAATTCGTCCAATGCGGGAAGCTGTTTTCTTCTAAAAAATTGACTGAACAATTTCCTTTGTATTGACAAGAACAAACATGGGAAGATTGACCTACAAGTATAAGCAATATTGTTGCTTGTCCACTAATGGACAAGCAAAAGCCATTGTTTTGTTCTTCTGCCTCAAATTCAGTCTTCGCTCTATTATTAAACGCCCGGATTAGCACATGTAAAACCTCCTAACGGAGCAGTATTCTATTGTGTAACCTAACTACGATTGATGATGAGCAAAACTATACGTAACAAGATTTCTATTTTCACAACCTGCCATCACCCGGAACTGGTAACGGGCGGCAGGTATTTTCTATCCATAATTTGTTTCATGTTGTTTGGTGTCGAGGTAGCCCGTCCGCAGTCCCGAGAACCCGGGACTGCAAACAACCAAAACATCACCGCTTTAAACATCGGCGACCAAATCCCCGAAGCACTTTGGAACACTCCTTTGCAGGTGGTGAACCATCCACAGGGTAAACAGACCGCTACGCTTGCCGACTATAAAAGCAAGCTGATAATACTGGATTTTTGGGCTACATGGTGCGGCAATTGTATCAAAAACTTCCCTAAACTTCACGCTTTGCAGAATGAATTTGGCGACAAAATAAAGGTGTTGGCAATAACCAAAGAAGACACGGATAAAATAGCCAAGTTTTTTAAAACAGGCGTAGGGAAAGAACACACTTACGTCAATTCAGTAATTAATGACAGCGTTCTTTCAAAATACTTTCCTTACCGAAGTGTACCCCATATCGCATGGATTAATCCCAACGGTAAAGTGCTGAACACCACCCAAGCGGAGGACATCACCACCGCCAACATACAAGCCATTTTGGATAATCAAAAAACACAGATGGTTGCCAAAGTCGATATTGACAAAAATAGACCCCTGTTTCTTTCCGAACATTTTAGTAACGACTTGCAATTAAAATCCTATTCTATTTTTGTTAAAGGGTATTATCCGGGGCTACCGTCAGGAAATAATTTCAAGAAAACCGAAGATGGTGAAATTTATGGCAGGCAAATGACCAATACCACCATGATGCGAATTTACAACCCGATACTATATGAATTATTCGATAAGAAAGGCGACCAATTTAGTTCAAAGCGTATGATAATAGAGGTAAAAGAGCCAGCATTGTTAGACGTTATAAAAAACGAAGATGGTAAAAGCGAAAGATATAACCTATACAACTACGAACTTATAGTTCCTGAAGAAAAGGCTGACAGCTTGTACTATTATATGTTGGCAGACCTTAACCGTTATTCGGATTATATAGGCTCAATCGAAAAGCGTATGGTGGATTGTCTTGTTTTGATTAGAACCTCTACCATAGACAAAATTAAAAGCAAAGGAGGAAAGCCTAAAAACACTTTTCCAGCTTCGCCATCTATCCTGACTAATCAAAAACTTGGTTCGATGATTAACATGCTTAGTGAGGAAAAAGTCATTACGCTACCGATAGTAGATGAAACTGGCTATACAGATAATGTTGATATAGAAGTTTCAGGTATTAAGGACTTAACCAGCTTAAAAAAAGAACTCAACAGGTATAACCTTGACCTCGTACCCGCAAAAAGAAGCCTTAATATGTTCGTCTTAAAAGACAAGTAGCTGCTTCTATTTTTTTACAATCTAACTCAATTAATGAATGAAATCTTTTATACTCATTATTACATTGCTTATTGCTTCCTTTAGCATGTTTGCACAACAAACCATCACAGGCACAGTTGTTTCTCACAACGATAGTTTACCTATTGAGGGAGCCAGCGTATCCCTGCAAGGAGCCAACAGAACAGTAAGCACCAATGGTAAAGGACACTTTACCATCCAAACTGCGACAAATGCAAGTACCGCTATTTTGGTCGTTAATCATGTGGGTTTTGAACCAACAACAATAACAGTAAATCTGCCATATAAAGATACTTTAAACATCATTCTACAAGCATCAACTCGCTTGTTGGAGGAAGTAGAAGTAGTATCAACAGGGTATCAGAAAATACCCAAAGAACGGGCAACAGGTTCATTTGCCACTGTAAGCAATGAACTGTTTAACCAACAGGTGGGTACAGACATCCTTTCGAGGCTACCAGCTATTGCTAATAGCATGGTAATGGATGCCGGAAAGCAAGGCACACCACAAATGATGATACGGGGTTTGAGTACAATAAGCGGACAAAAAGACCCGCTAATTGTTGTCGATAATTTTCCTTATGACGGTGATATTACCAATATCAATCCCAACATTGTAGAAAATATAACCATCCTCAAAGATGCATCGGCTTCCAGCATTTGGGGAGCAAGGGCGGCAAATGGTGTTATCGTTATCACCACCAAGAACGGACGTTTCAATCAACCGATTACTTTATCGTTCAATTCCAATCTTACTATCGGGGCAAAACCCGATTTAGACTACATCCGTCAGATGTCGTCCAGTGATTATATTGACGTGGAGCAAGAATTGTTCAACAGAGGCTACTACAATAGCGATATTAATTCAACAAGCCACCCGATAATCAGTCCGGTAGTTGACCTTTTGGAAAAAGCTCGTAGTGGAGCATTAACCCAAGAACAGGCACAGCAGCAAATAACCGCTTTGAGAACCATAGATGCAAGGAAGCAATTCAATCAATATATGTACAAACCATTGGTCAATCAGCAATATTTTTTAAGTGCGCAGCGCGTGGCAGATAAGTTGTCTTGGAAATCTTCGGTGGGTTACGACCACAATAAGGATAATTTGGGAAGCACTTACCAGCGCATGAACCTTCGTTTCCAAAACACTTATCGTCCAATAAGACAGCTTTCACTTTCAACCGGGCTTTATTATACGCAAAACAGAAATAAATCGGGTCGCTTAGGTTATAATAATGTAACAATGAGAGGCGGGACTTTTGCACCGTATATGCAAATGGCTGATGCGAATGGAAATGCGCTACCCGTTGCAAGGGACTACAATCAAAGCTATATCCAAAATCTCGGTGATGGAAAATTGCTTGACTGGAATTATTATCCGCTTACAGATTGGCAACACCAAACATCTAATGGCACTGTTTCCGATATACTGGCAACTGCTACGCTCGATTACCAAATCATAAAGGGGTTGAATGCAACCGTAAATTACCAGTACGAAAGACAAATTGGATTAAATACCAACCTTGCCGATGAAAACAGTTATATGGCAAGGGACTACATCAATCTCTTTTCCCAAATTGTGAACGGAAATGTAGTTTACATCGTACCCAATGGTAGCATATTAGATAAATCAAATAACTTATTAAATGCAAATAATGTACGAGGTCAGCTAAACTTTGACAACACTTACGGCAAGCACAATATAACAGCTCTGATTGGTGGGGAAGCACGTTCCGCTAACATGCAATCAAATCAGGCACGTTTCTACGGTTATGACCCTAACACTTTAACCACGGGCAACGTGGATTATACAAAAACATATCCAACAATTATTAGCGGGGGCGCCTCTTTAATTCAAAGAGGTCAATACCTGCGGGAAACGACCACGAGGTTTATATCTTACTTCGCTAATGCTGCTTACACGTTTGATAATAGGTATGTCGTATCGGCAAGCGCCCGCCGGGATGCAAGTAATCTTTTTGGTCTAAAAACGAATGACCAATGGAACCCCTTTTGGTCGGCAGGGTTTGCATGGAAACTATCGAACGAGAATTTTTATAAAGTTGATTTCTTGCCTTACCTCAATCTCCGGGCAACGTATGGCTTTAGTGGCAATATTGACCCCGCAATGGTTGCAGTCAACACAATTTGGTATCCCAACAATGTGAATATTTTTACAGGTGCAGCATACGCACAGTTTAATAATTACTACAATCCACTACTAAAATGGGAAACCTCAAAAATGCTCAACCTTGCGGTAGATTTTCGTCTGCGGAACGACCGTTTAACAGGTTCAATAGAGTATTATCACAAAAAAGGTATTAATCTCTTTGGGATGGCTCCAATGGATTACACAACTGGAGTTGACCCCTATATGTTACGGAATGTAGCCAGTATGAAAGGGGATGGTTGGGATATTCAGCTAAAAAGTATAAACGTAGACCGTACATTTAAGTGGAGTACCATACTGAATTTTAGTTTATACAAGGATAAAATTGTTAGCTATCAAGTAGAAAGGACATTGGCACAGGAATATGTCAATGTTTCCTCACCGCCCATATCCGGGATTGAGGGAAATCCTGTATATGCCATTTATGCTTATAAATGGGCGGGACTTGACCCCAATACAGGTGAAGCACTGGGATACCTCAATGGAGAAGTAAGTAAAGATTATAGCAGTATTGTAGGCACAGGCACTAACGTAGAAGACCTTGAATACTTTGGTTCTTCTATTCCGACTAAATTCGGTTCGTTAATCAATGCGGTATCGTACAAGAATATCAGCTTACAAGTTGGCGTTTCATTCAAATTTGGATATTGGTTCAGACGTAACTCTATTAACTATACCAACCTGTTTTATAACTGGCGGGGACATTCCGATTATGCACTACGCTGGCAAAAACCGGGTGATGAAGTAAATACCAACGTACCTGTAAATCTATATACCACAAATACCAACCGGGATGCTTTTTATAACGGCTCAAGCGTTTTGGTAGAAAAAGGCGACCATATCAGGCTCCAATATATCAATCTTGCTTACGACTTCATAATGCCAGCAAACAAGACAAAAGGTATCAAAGGATTACAGGTGTTTTTCAACGCAAGTAATCTTGGGTTATTATGGAAAGCTAATAAAGCAGGCATTGACCCTGACTTTGGCTTAGGCTATTTCAATCTAAAAACTCCTGCAAATTATTCACTTGGTCTTAAAGCCAAATTATAAAAGCTATTACAATGAAAAAAAACACTCAAATAATAACGTTTCTATTATTCCTGACATTGCTTATTTCGGGATGCGAAAAGTTTCTTGAAGAAAAATCAGATAAAAGTTTAGCCATCCCTACAACGCTGCGTGACCTGCAATCATTGCTGAATAATGCCTCTGATGTTAATCACGTATTTTGCTCAATGGGTGAAGCAAGCAGTGATGACCACTTTTTGAAAGATGCAGATTACAATGGATTAAATTACGAAAGTGATAAACGTCAATATACATGGCAAGCGGATTATGTAACCCGTCCACTATCTTCAAATGGTGATGAATGGTATAATTGTTACAAGGTAATATATATCTGTAATTCTGTTTTACAAGGACTTGAGGAGAACAACCTGACTGGACAAGAAGCAGGTTATATCAAAGGGCAGGCTTTGGTTTTCAGAGCAGCACGTTATTTGGACGGTGTACAGGTATGGTCGCCCGTTTATAATAGAGCAACAGCAAATACGGACTTGGGTATGGTGCTAAGGTTAGAACCTGATATAAATATTCCCTCTGTTAGGTCATCCGTACAGGAAACCTATGACTTGATATTAAAAGACCTTAATGATGCACTTCCATTGTTACCAGCAACAATTACTTCTCCTACATTGCCCACTAAGGCGGCAGTTTACGGACTATTAGCAAGAACACATTTGATAATCGGAAATTATGTCGAAGCACTGGAAAATGCAGAAAGGGCATTTGAAATTAGTAATGAGTTGATTGATTTTAATGGATTGAACCCAAACGCAAATTATCCAATACCGTCAGTAAATCAAATAAGTAAAGAAATCGTATTTCAAACACGGATGTTTTCATCTGCCATTAACAACTTTAATGTAGCAAGAATTTCACCATCACTCTATAACCTTTATGATGCCGGGGATTTGCGAAAGAGTATTTATTTTCGTGGAGTAGCTGTTGGGGAGTATAGATTTAAAGGTACACATACGGGCAATACAGGATTAATCACTGGAATTACAACAAGTGAATTGCTTCTCATTATTGCAGAATGTAATGCCCGATTAGATAACATTAGTGAAGCTGCAAACACTCTTAATAAATTACTGATTAAGAGATGGGATGTCAATCAATTTATACCATACTCATTTACTAATAAAGATGCTGCACTGAATACGATTTTAATAGAAAGAAGAAAAGAATTGGTATATCGTGGGCTTAGATGGTCAGATATCAAAAGATTGAACAGGGACGGATATAATATAACATTGACACGAACCGTAAACGGTCAAACCATAACATTGCCACCCAATGACTTGCGTTACGCTATTGCTATTCCTGAAACGGTGATAGAAATAGGCGGCATCCAGCAAAATCCGAGATAAATTATAGTAAACATAAAAAGGGGCTTGTGATGCCCCTTTTTTGCTTTTTAAAATGTTTTTGAGAAATCATTCTCGCTTACTGTCAACGATAGCCATAACTTGGGGATTGGTTTTCCCCGACAGTTTGCTTTGTAAATCCAATTCATTTTCTGCCGTTATTTGGCAAGGTAACTCTTCACCTGAACCACATTCCTCTGAAGTTCCGGGTTGCCAATTGGCAGGGTCAGCAAATACACCGGGATTTACTGCATCTGTATAATGATAGGTGCTTGCTGTACTTGCCATTTTAAATGACATAGTAACCGCTGCAATTGCTAATGCCACTACAGCAAAGAGGTTCATTTTTAATTTTTTCATTGCTTTAAAATTTTGATGTTAAAGAATACTTTTTTATTTGTCTTTTGGCCGACCCGCCCTCAGTAGTTTCGCCTCCAGCGTTGCTACCTCGTAATTTGTACCATAAGTAAAGCCCCCAACCGCTTAAAAAAAGGAACAAGAGATTGAAGAAAAAATGTTGCAACCAAGTCATGCCGCTTATCACCGATCCGCACTCGCATGGTAGCTTTTCCCATGCGCCCATAAGAGCCACAACGATATAAGCCGTAAAAGCAGTCATTAATCCAGTTGAGAGGATTAAACCCGCTTTACGATATTTTTCCATTATCAATGCCAGTACTGTTATTAATTCCAATGCCGGGAGCATGTAAATAAGGATGTACCCTAAACTATCTGAAATGGGTTGACGGAGGATACCGCTTTTAAATGCTGCAAAGTTTGTTATTTTGTCAATGCTTACAGGTATCCAAAGAAGCAGCAAAAGAATAATAACGATATTGAGTGTTATCCGTTTTCTTTTGAGTTGGTTTGGATATATAGCCGTTGTTTCCATTGCCTTTGTATCTTAGTGAGGGTTCTCACCATCCTTTGATACAAAGTTCACTAAAGCGTTAAGCGTGGGAAAGACAAAATCGGTAAAAATTGAGCAGGTTTGTGTCGAGAATTTTCCGATTTTGACAATATCTTGGAATATCCCTATTTTTTGCGTTTCTGATAACGCTCCAAGGCAGAGCGAAAGGACCGTTCATCAGCATAACCCACTTCCATATACACATCCTTGATCCCGATCCCCTGATCCAATAAAAGTAAAGCATGGCCAATACGCAGATCGGTGATAAATTGCTGAACGCTTACATGATAGGTACGCTTAAATATATTCAGCAAAGTTCTCTCGGTAACAAAGAATTGCGCTGCCAACTGCCTTACGTTTAAGGAGACATCACAATAATGCTCTTCTATAAACCCCTTGATCCGATAAGCCGCATCCTTATCCTGGTCTTCCAACAAGCTATCGTAATACTCCAGCAGCAAACTTACGTATTTGCGCAGATTGCCATCAAGTGCCCCTTTGTTATTTTGCGAATAACTATAAATCTTATACAGCCAACGATGTATTTTCCTATCCATACGGCATTGCCCCATTGTTTCATAAGATTTTTTACCATCCAAGAACCTTTGCAGAATTTGTTGCACATTGTAATACTCCTGATCTATACTTTCAATCCAATCGGGATGTATGCTCAGCACTAGGGCAATGTGTTGTCCTCTTTCAGCGTATGCTAAATATGATCCCTCGTCATAGTACGACATCAGGAATGTATTGGCTTGTATCTTAATTATAGGAATTTTTGAAGATGTGGTATAGAGCAGGCTGCCTTTGAGCATAAAGAACATGAACAGTTGCCTGTCATGGATATCAAAGGGAATATGGGTTGGCTCTTTAACATTAATCTCTACCAGATCGACAAAAAAAGGCTTGTAATTCAGTTGTTGGCTGAAAAGATCCATTTCAGGTATTTGGAAATGATGTGTTTTCTGGGCAAAGGTCAGTAGGTACCTGCTCGGTTCGGAGAGGTTATGAGGCTCATTCTTGGATTTTACGTGCTCATTTTTAGAATACAACGTATATGGTATCTTCATAGGCCAATGGTTTTCCCAATTCACTGGAAATCATTTACAATAGCATTGGAGCTTATTATGAGAAATACAAATTTCAAATATATAATTGAATAAAAAACTAAAGTTGGGTTTAACTTGGGTAAAATTTTCTGATCGTAAACTTTGTTGTTATTGATGATCAATTCAGTATATACTTTCGAAAAGGCAAACCAATTCTATAACTTCAGTACTTCTTTCAGTTTCTCTACTGCCTGGCTATGTTTTTTTTCTTCCATTTTTGAGAGATTGAACAATTTCCATTGAACGGATGGTAGTTGGGCAACCTCTGCCATATTAGGCAACCCCAGTAGTTCCCATTGTGGGTTTCGCTCTTTGAACGATAACAAAAATTTCCGCTCATTAGTGGTCATATCCGTATTGATAATTTCAATGAGTTGTTCCCTTGTGGCTTCCAGTGCTTCAACGGGAATATCCACTTCGGCCATTTGTGCAAATTCTGCTTCATATATTTCTCTTATATTTTTACGGTGAGGAGCCAAAAGTTCTGCCATTGGCCGTTGATGGCTGATTAGGAATACAAGGAACGTTTTGCGCAGGTCTTCAGTAAAGCCTTCGTTTTCGAGGAGGAATTTCACGTCAAATAAATCACGGGGATGTTGCCGGTCCAGGGCGGCTGCAATCTTTCCGGCATACAGATCGGGCAACGAAGCTACCTGTATTTCGGCATATCCGAACTCCCTCTCCACTGGTTCACTTACCTCCATTCGTACTTCGGAGAATACCGTTCCACGGATCACCGGCGACAATTCCACCTTAATCCTTACATCTTCCACTTGCAGAAGTAAGCGAAGCGCATTGCCCTGTTCGTGTGCGTTTTGTATGTGAATGCCAGGAATGGTTTTCTTAATCAACTCACTTAATCGGGTTAATGCAGCACGAATGTTGACCAATGCTTCCTCACGGCCTTCGGAGGGCAGGTACAATAAATCTATATCTACAGAAAGCCGTGGCAGCTCCCTGTAAAAAAGATTGATAGCCGTGCCGCCTTTTAGTGCAAAACATTTTTCACTATCCAGTAGCGGTAGGATACGCACCAACAACTGCACCTGTTTGTAATATATGCTGTCCTTTTTCATCTTAGGATTGGAAATTTTTAGGAACGGTTATTTTGTAGGTTTTATCGAGATCGCCGCCTTTGACGATTACCCGGTTTCCGGAACCGAGGTCTATGCTATCGGTATTCAATTTTGAAAACCAGGTATAGTTGTGTCGTGAACCGAACCAAAGGAAAAGCCGTTTAACCTTTACATTGGTACAGGCTTCCAGTAATTTTTGCAAAGTGCGGGGCGATAAGGAGGTCATACCCTGTATAAGCTGATCAGCGTGTTCTAACGAGATTTTATCCGGTACTTCGTCCAGCATTTCGAGGCAGGCTCTTTCCGGACAGGATATTTTAAGTTCGTCCAAACCCTCTTTCCAGAAAACAGTAGAAGTGTAGCTGTCGGATACTTGCCTTTCCATACCGGAAAACAGTTTATTCCGGGTATGGCGAACAAATGTTATCGTTTCCGATAGTTCATTGGCCCATACAGGTAATTTATCATTGCCATAAAGCTGTATTGTTTCTTTTTTCGAAGTAGGCAGATAATGGGAAAAACCTTTTAATTCCAGTGCTGACATTCCTCCTGCAACAAGATCTGTTTTCATCACGGTTTGTAGCGTGTACAGCATACTTTGCCACGAAAGCTGAACCTTCCCCCGTATATAAAGTCCTTTCCACAACAGCTTCAGTTGTTCACTCTTAACCAGGTTATCTATAGCATGTGTATCTAAAGCAGCCTGGTCCGTCAGCCACTTTCGCGTAACAATCATACTTTCAGGCATTATTCGCTCCAATAGTTTACGTCGTTCAGTGTTAAGCGCCATATTTATAAATTTTAATTTAGACGGTGATTATCGCCGTGAAAACAAATTTACATAAATATTTTTATTGCTCCCATAAAAAATAACGGCGATTAACGCCGTTATAATAAACTTATATAAACTATTTCTTTTTCTTCTTTTCAAACTCAAAGGTAGTTTTGCAATAATCATCCAATACGATATACGCATCGAATTTCTTTCCTGCCTTGCTTTTCATTCCTTTGATAAGCGAAGTACTCTTTTTATTGACAAGGCTTTCAATATCGGCTATGCAAATTTGTACGCCACACACATTGCGGAACTGCACCCAGCTACAACCCTCATCAGGACATTTGACAATCTTATCACGAATGATGAGTTGCTGACTTTTGCATTTAGGGCAAACCAGTTGAGGCAGGTTGTTATGGGCAATGGAAGTTTGCAGCAATTCATTGGTAATAGTAGACGCATAAGTTTCCATTTCCTTTTGGAATGCCCCGACATCCGCATCGTTATTTTCTATTTTCTGTAAAGCCAATTCCCACTCGGCCGTCATTGACACATCCGCAATTTTGCGATCCTTAACCAAATCATACACTTGCAATCCCTTTTCTGTAGGGATCAGGGACTTCTTTTCCCTTTGGATGTAATTGCGTGCAAACAGGGTTTCGATGATTGCCGCCCTTGTTGCCGGAGTACCTATACCGATATTTTGAAGGGCTTTACGTTCGTCTTCATTCTCGATTTCTTTTCCTGCGGTTTCCATTGCCGACAATAGCCCCGCCTCGGTATAAAGTACAGGCGGTTTGGTTTTCTTTTCGAGAACGGAGGCTTCTTTTATTTTGAGTTCATTGCCTTTTTTCAGTTCAGGCAAATCCTGTACAGGTTCCGTATCATCGTCCGTAAAACTTCCTTTAATAGAACGCCAGCCAGGTTCCATAATCTTACAGCCTTTTGCTGAAAAATCGTAATGCAACACCTGTAAACCCACATCGGTTATTTCTTTGATACAGGCTTGCGAAAGCGCTTCGAGCAATCGAAATGCAATCATATCATATACCTCATTTTCTTTTGCGTTCAGGGCTGACGGGATTTTATCCGTAATCAGTAATCCGTGGTGGTCGGTAACACGCAGATCGTTCACGATCCGTTTATTGAAACGCCCCCATTTTACTTTTGATACGGCCTGCTTGCAGGTTTCCCTATCTTGCAAAGCCCTCACCAGATTGGGAATTTCTGCCCATACATCTTCAGGAATGTATTTACTTCCCGTACGAGGATACGTAATGAACTTTTTTTCATACAGACTTTGCGCAATGTTGAGGGTTTCTTCGGCTGAGAGGTTCAACTTTTTATTGGCTTCTTTTTGTAATCCGGTAAGGTCGAACAATAAAGGCGGTTGCTCTGTAACGCTTTTGGTTTCTACCGATATAACTGTTGCCGTTTCATTTCGCTGAATGGCCTTCAGTGTATCATCGGCAAGTTTTTGATCCTCCCATTTTGTTTTGGAAATGCTTTTAAAATCTATCAGTTCTTTGTTGTGCAATAACTGGATCTGCCAATATTTCGTTACCGAGAAATGCTTGTTGTCTAAATAGCGTTTGCATATTAAAGCCAATGTAGGTGTCTGTACCCTTCCAAGCGAATAAATGCCGTTTCCCGCGGCAATACTTAAGGCCTGTGTGGCATTGATACCCACAAGCCAATCGGCACGGCTTCTGCCTCGTGCCGCCTGGTACAGTCCGTCAAATGCAGCACCGTCTTTCAGGTTATCAAACCCTTGCTTAATGGCCTTTTCGGTAAGCGAACTAATCCAAAGGCGTTCAAAGGGCTTGTTGCATTTCAGGTATTCGTAAATATAGCGGAATATCAATTCGCCCTCACGACCTGCATCGGTAGCCACAATGATGCTGTTGCTTTGGTTAAAAAGCCGTTCTATGACTTTGAGCTGCTTTAAAGCTCCAGGATCTGCGGTATAACCTTTGTCCTTTTTGATTTTCCGGACAGTCAGTAAAAAAGGGTTGGGGATTATGGGCAAAGCTGATTTGTCAAATCCCGATATACCGTAATCTTCGGGCATTCCCAATCCAATTAAATGACCGAATGCCCACGTAACAAAATAGCCGTTACCTGTCAGGTAGCCATCCTGTTTATCGGATGCCCCAACTAGTCCGGCTATTTCCCTTGCTACGCTTGGTTTTTCTGCGATGAT
The DNA here is from genome assembly GCA_027493055.1 of Niabella sp. Lineage (GTDB taxonomy): Bacteria > Bacteroidota > Bacteroidia > Chitinophagales > Chitinophagaceae > Niabella. The sequence goes on from JAPUDO010000068.1 coordinate 25,046, forward strand.
TGTTTTCATATTATACTACATTTTTCTGCCTTTAGATTTTGCGGGTGTTTGAGGTTTTTCCTGTTGTTCCTGCTGCTTTTTGTCTTTTGGGGCTTGCTGTCCTGACTTCAAAGGCTCTTTGATGTTCTTGGTCGCTTCATTAGTTTTACCTTCCGAATTAACCGCTGTTTGGGTTTTATGGGTTTCAACAGGTTTTGCCTGTGCCTTAACCTGGCTTGGAAACTGGAAGTTCGTTTTTCCGGTTTCGGCATTGAAAGTAATATAACCTTGGTACGGTTGTCCTTTCTTATCCTTCAACCCATCAATGTAAACGGTTTGCCCAGCTTTGAAATCCTTGTATTGTTCGTCTGTCAGTTCTTTTCCCCTGAATGTTTTCGGGGCTTCCTGCGGTTGATCGTTCTGATTGCTTTGTTGCGTATTCTGTCCGTTGTTTTGCGTTTGTCTGTTGGTGTTGTTGCGGTCAAACAGAAATTCTACATAACGTTTGTCTGCATTGAACTGTACCGTTGCAGAAAATTCAGTTCCTTTTTTGGAAAGCATACCATCCAGCTGAAGCGGTTTGCCCTCCATTAAGGTTTGCTTTTGTGCGTCGTCCAATTTTACCCCTTTTATCTCATCGGGGATTTTTATGAAATCTGTCCGAAGAGCAATAAGTTCATTGGTCAGTCTATCCACGCTGACAATGGAGGGCATCATTTCTCCCGTCTTAGTGTTTTTCAAATCAACCACTCTGCCCATATTGCCGGTTTCGAGTAGATTTTTTTTATCCTCATCCGTGAATTTGTGCCCAAAAAACTCAAAATTCAGATTGGGTTCTTTTCGGATACCGTGTATTGCTGCCACCACTTGTCCATCTTCTGTAGACTGTAAAGACAAACGGGCATCGGTGCGTACAATCGCACCACCGAGGTTTACACTTACGGGCACAAGCTCATTGGTTTTATAGCCTTTCAACAAAGGGTCTAACAAATTCAGTTTTTCAAGGCGATCTTTACCCAATCCAAGATTGTTCATTGTTTCCCAATCAATCTGTTCCGGCTTAAAGCGATATTCGCTTGTGTCCGTTGTTGTTTGTGTTGTTTCCATATCATTTTTATTTTCTTGTTTTTTATCCTGTTGCGTTTCAGCCTTCACTTCATGCTGCTTCATCAGTTGCTCACCTTCAGGAGTAGGCTTATCAACCTGCTTTTGCATTGCATCTGCAGTATCAATAGCTACAGGTGCAGGTACCTTGAAAAAAGAGAAATTGGTCGGGTTCTTCAACTGGCTGAAGAAATTGGAGAAGAAATTGGAAAAGAAATCTCCATGCTTATCCACACGCATAAACTGATTTTTGTTTTTCTTCGTGGGATCAACGGTTTCCATATTGCCGTTCTCGTCAATGCTTTTTACAGCCTGGATTTTCTTTTTCTCTTTATCCAGCACCAACAATATATCTGAGAATTGTTCTGGCATTTCTTGCCTATGTGTGGTTTCCTCGCTCATGTTCCGAAAATTTTAAAGTTCATAGCCGAATTTATATAAAGCCGTGAGCGCATTTTGTTATATGGCACTCAAAGGCAGTGTTTGTCACTTAATGGCGTTCAACTTAGTTGCCGGCGGATTAAAACTTTCCCGTATAAATTGATGTACGTCAGATAGTTTATAATACAGTTTTCCGCTTATGGTATAATACGGCAGCTTGCCGATGGATCGGTAACGTTGCAGCGAGCGGTTACTAATTTTGAGCATCTGAAGCAAATCCTGATTGTCCAGCAGTTCCTCACCGTCTATACTGTTGCGTTTCCTTTGCAGCTCATCTATATTATCGCCCAACATATCCAGGCGACCCATCAGGCGTTCCATCCACGCCAAAAATTCCATTCTGTCAATATTCATAGGAATATAATTTTAAAGGTTCATGCTTATTTTCTGTCTGTCTTTAGCTTTCTGCCTTTTTCGATATAACTTTTGCCTTTTGCCATAAGCTGCTGCACATAATCGTCACTGCTCTGTATGGCATTGGCTTTAAGCATATCCTTTATTGCTCCAATGGTATAGAAATACTGCCCATAGATTTTTGAATAAGTAATCTCGCCTTTGGTCCGCATGCGCCATAAGGTCTTTTCGCTGATGTGCAGGTATTGGCATACCTCGTGGTTGTTGAGCCACAAGTCATCATAACTTGTATTGTCCAATCTTTTCAGGTAATCGGCAATCGCGTTTATGCGGCTGTTGAGCTGTTGCCACGCATCTTCTTCGATAGTTATTATTTTCATTGCATAGTTTTTAAATATTCACTATGCAAAATTCCTAAAGGTGGCAGTGTTTGTCTGCCAAGCCTTACCCATTGGTTTGGCGGGTTTTTAAAAATTTTTACAAATAGGGAAAACCCTTGTTTAATAAGGGTTTTGGAGCATTTAAGATATTTTGCAAAGGAGTTTTACCAACACTTGCCAATTGGCAGGTATGGGCAAAGAAAAAGCAGTACATTTTGTGTACTGCTTTGGATTTACTGTTTAACCTTTAGCTAAAGGTCTCTATCCATATATTCTTCCAATGAGGTTTTAAGTTGGTCTAAAAATGCAGTTCGTGAGCCTGCTCTTGTTTTCATCCGGTGAAAAGCATGGTGTAGATCGCCGAGCGGAATACGGAAGATAATTTGGAACATCAGGCTTATTTTTCTGATGCCAATTTTACCGTGCGATATTGCCCCTGAAGCATAAAGCGCATAGACTAACTCTATAAGGGCATTTTTACTGTCCGTCCAGAAAACATCTTTTGAACTTTCCGAATTTTGCAAAATTGAATCTGGATTTTCATCGGGACTTATTTTCGTCAGGAGATAGGTATATAACAATTCGTTGGAAATAATTCTAGCTACCTTGTAGTCGTAAAAAGTAGAAAAAGAAGGATCTATCTCAAACACAATACTGTTCAACCCATCGTGATAGTTGATCTGTCCACGCTTAAAATAAGTTTCGTCCCTGTCTGTGCGACCTGAACGATAATACCGATAAAAATCCGAATTGCAGACATGTTCGATATATTCCCGTTTAAGATTAGCCAACTGTATCGAAAAATAACTCATCCCCATTTTTCCATTATTGACAGGACAGGTCGTTTCTATGCGATAAATCTTATTGTAATAAATCAATTTACCGAGTACCTGAGGCTTTATCGTACGGAAGAAATGCATCTCTTCTGTTTCGTCTTTAAATCCTTCTTCCACTATAAATTTTTTGATTGAAAATAGCAGATCCTGGAGATAAATTGTCATTTCATAAGCTTCATCAATCAATCTTTTACTTTGCGAAGAAATCAGGTCTTCTTTCTTGTGAATCTCTAAAATAACGTTTTGTAGAATGTATTTCATAGCTATTAATTTATTTAAGTTGATTCTCAATTGCGTTATTTACCAATTACAAAGATGAGTATTCCATATACAAACGTCACACAAGTTCAACCCAACTTGTGTAAGATTTTATCAAACATAAAGTCATTGTCTCTTAATTTACGATGAACCGTTCTTACTATCTTTTTTTTACAAGTAGTAAAAATGGTCGGCTGAATTAAATCATATAGAACTGCTACTGAATGGTTAATTTTCAATTTCCCCAAGTTTAACCCAAGTTGTGAAAAATTGCTGCACATATTTGCAGCTGACATTAGGATTTTATGCTCGGTTGATCTTATTCTTGAATACTTTGATGCGGCGTGAAATGTCGCTATTAACTTCATCCATTGATTAAAAAAAGCTACCTTTGGGCCATAAATATGCGGCGATAGATTTGAGAAAATTCTCTAAAATAGCAACTCCCTTTTTGGCTTTCATAATGCTTTTTGGAATTATGAGGAACAATCTGTTGTATGTTATTTATGAGTACGATACGGCTCTTTTCATCAGCCTGTTTTGTGAAAACCAAAATAAACCTCAACTCAAGTGTAATGGGAAGTGTAAGCTTGCCAAAATGCTTAAAGAGCAGAAAGAAGAAGAGGCAGCAAAAGTATTGAAACAGCTGCAAACAGAGGTGTTATACTATCCCCAACCTGTATTTACCTATCCTTCCAGACCGGAAAAGTTTGAAGAGGTAAAAAGGAAACATCCTTTGAGCAATCAAAGTTTGTATTCATTCCTGTTCACTATGAGGAATGACAAACCTCCGGAATATTTTACATCCATATAATTCTATAGTATTAGGTGTGGTTGCTGTTTAGATACCAGAACTTTCTTTGTTCTGAATGCTAATGGTATGCGGCATTACGATTAAACAGCAGTCAGACTTGTCTTTTTCGGCGTGCAGATAGCTGATAACTTTTTGCGGTTATTAGATTTGATATGCCCGGTAAAATAAATTTCAGTTGGAATACATCCGATTCCAGCTAAACGTAGTTAACTATAAAAATTTTCAGAAAATGAATACTCTAAAAATATTAAAATACTTTCTTATTATAATTGCGGGCAGCTTCCTTATTTCCTGTTCTAAAGATGATAATCCCATTATTGAGAATGAACTTAATGGCCTGAAATTGGTAACAACGTTATCCAATACAACACATAAGGTGGAATTGTATACCCTCAATGGAAAATTACAAACAGGCTTCAATAATATCTTTTTTCAGATCAAAAATACAGATGGTACGACAATCGATAATGCCACGGCATCCTGGATTCCGGAAATGAATATGATGAGCATGAAACATTCCTGTCCATATTCAGAGATAAGCAAAGCCAAAAATTCAACATCTACCTACATGGGCTTTATTGTCTTCCAGATGGCGGGAAGTGAAAGCGAATATTGGGACCTGAACCTGAACTATTCTATAAATGGTAAGGATTATACGATTAAAGACAGAATATCGGTAGTTGAAGCAAACAGACGGGTAGTTGAATCTTTTCAGGGCAGTGACAGCAAACGGTATATATTGGCCATGGTAGAGCCAACGGCTCCTAAGGTTGCCATTAATGATATGAAAGCCGTGTTGTACCGTATGGATGGGATGATGAATTTTCCTGTAGTGGACAACTACAAAATTGTAATAGACCCGAGAATGCCCGGTATGGCCAACCATAGTTCGCCTAATAATACAGACCTGGTACAGGGGACAGACAAAATGTATCAGGGCAAATTAAGCCTCACAATGACCGGGTACTGGAAAATCAATTTACAGCTACTTGATTCGATTGGTACAGTGATAAAGGGGGAGAAAGTAACGGAAACAAACGAAGGTAGCAGTATTTATTTTGAGTTGGAATTCTAACATTCTCTAAAAGTGCGTAACGATCCGGGCAGAGACTTCGCTTTCTGCCGGTATCGTACCTAATTTTTTTATCATGTATCGATCATTCATAATTATTATAACTATGGTGTTGTGGTCAGGGAAAGGTTTTTCCCAGACAGATACAACACGGAGACAAGATTCACTCCGATCTGAACAGTTACAGGAGGTTATCGTTATATCCCAACGCAACCTGAAAGATAACACAACCAAGCCTCTGGCAACACTGGACCATTACCTTGAAAAGTCTGGTATGGTCAATATGATCAGACGGGGCAGCTATGCCTGGGAACCTTTTCTGAACGGTATGGCTACAGAACGCAGTGTCATCACCATTGATGGTATGAGGATCTACGCTGCTTGCACTGACAAGATGGACCCTATTACATCTTATGTTGAGGTTACCAATCTGGCAAGAGCGACCATCCACAGCGGATCTGCCAGTTCAACGGGTGGATCAACCATCGCCGGGACCCTGGATCTTGTCAGAAAAAAGGGTTCATTTGGTCAGAGCGCATTGAACGGCATGGCTTTTACCGGATTTGAGACTAACAATAAACAAAAAATAGTAGGAGGATCTCTGAATTACTCACATCCTAAATTCTTCTCAGATGTAGACTTCACCATTCGGGACGCAGTTAATTATCGTGCAGGGGGCGGTCAGGAGATACAGTACTCACAGTTTACCAAATACAATATCTCAGCACAGGCTGGTTATAAAATAAAAGAACACCAACAAATAGAGGCGTCATTAATCTATGACAAGGCATTAGATGTAGGTTACCCCGCATTGCCCATGGATGTTTCCCTTGCCAAAGCACTTATTGGTTCAGTCTCCTACACCCGTCATCACATATCGCCGCTGATATATCAATGGCAGACCAAGGTTTATTACAATGATGTTACACATGTCATGGACGATACTAAACGGCCCAATGTACCCATTAGAATGGATATGCCAGGATGGAGTAAGACTGCTGGCTTTTATTCGATGTTGCAGGGCACTTCCAACCGGCATGACTGGAAAGCTAACCTCAGTGGTCATTATAACAAATCATTGGCTGAGATGACCATGTTTTCGAATACGCCAAACGAAAAAGACATGTTCATGCTGACGTGGCCGGGAGTACAGACCTATTACGGAGACCTGTTCATTGAAGACAAGTATGCGCTATCTGATAGATGGAATGCAACATTTAGTGCGGGACTGGCGGTACATCATAATAACATCGATAATCAATTTGGACTGGAAAGCTTAAGGATATTTTATCCTGAGATGCCCGGCAGCAAAATCCGGTTACTGAAAAGGCTTTCAGCTTCCGTTAGACATGATGCCGCTAATTGGAGCTATACTTTTGGTGCGGCTTATGGAGAGCGTGCTCCAAGTGTCTCAGAAGGTTATGGCTTCTATCTTTTCAACAGTTTTGACCGATTTGATTATATCGGCAACCCTAATATGCGTAATGAAAAATCCACAAGTGTAAATGCAAGTCTAGCCTATCAGAAAGCAGCCTTTACGGCCAAAATTAGTGGTTCGTACTTCTATATAGATGATTACATTTTAGGCAGACCAAGAAACGGCCTGAGCGTAATGACAATTGGTGCCTATGGGATAAAAGTATACGAACAGCTAAAATACGCTACCATCCTCAATACTTCCATTGACTTAGGGTACCAGGTTACAAAGGAATTTCTATGGACCGGCCAATTGGGATATCGGAGAGGTACGGGCGAAAATGGCCTGTTATTGCCATTGATGCAACCATTTACCTATAATTCGGGTGTAACATTTTTCAGAAAATCCTTCTCCGCTGATGCGTCAATCAACGGCTCTTCCAGCCATACACGTTACAACCCTGAGTTTGGTGAAAAAGGTTTGCCTGCGTACGCTGTCTTTAATCTTTCTCTCGCCAATCGCTTTAAATTCAATGGCCCACAAGCACTTACTTTGAAAACAGGGGTGGAGAACCTATTCGATCGTAACTATACGACTTTTGCGGATTGGAACAGAATTCCTAGAATTGGCAGAAACTTTTTTATAAATCTGATATGGAACTTCTAAATCTATTTTTCTCTGCAGGTAAAGAGCGTTAGTGCTACCCCCTTAATTATTACTATTGGAAAAGGGGTTAAGATATATAAAAAAATTAGACTGAATCTTTTGGTTCAGTCTAATTTTATGTTGTGCTACTTTTCTTTATTCTTATCGTGATGCTCTTTTTCATCATGATGCTCATCCTCTGGATGGTGCTCTTTTTCTTTATGATGCTCCATCTCATCAGCGTGTTCCTTACCCTCATGATGCTCCTTGTGCGGATGGTGTTCCTGATGTTCGTGGTGCTCAGGATGTTTGTGTGATTCCTTTTTTTGCTCTTCGTTGTTCATAACAATTTAATTTAAAAGTGAATACTATATGTTTACGTCCTTCTGGATATAAAAAGAACAAATAAGATGCCATATAGTTTCCTGTTTTTATTTACAATTTTGTTAATCCAATTCTTCCATTCGTTTTAACAATTCAGTTTTTAAATTGTCAAGGAATTTCACTCTGTTAATTTTCCTATTTCTCAGTTCCAGATAGATATGGTAGATATCCCCCAATTCAACATCAAACATAGTTTCAAATGTCCTGGATATCTCTTTAATGTCTGACCGTCCTTCATTGAATGCTCCGTAGGCATTTAGTGCATATATAAGTTCTACCAGTGCAGATTTACTTGCCGTCCATTTAATTTTCTGCTCCTTGTTTTCTTTCACTAGTGGTAGACCTAGAGTATTTATTAGTTTGTCCTCCAGATAAACCTGTATAAGGTCATTAGCTATGATCTTTGAAACTTTATAGTCATGGGATGTCGAAAAAGAATGATCTGACTCGAAAAAGAAAGTATCCAGATTAAGTTTGATATCGAAATTCCCCCGTACAAAATATTTGTGATCAAGATAATTACTGTTAGTGCGGTAATATTTATAAAATTCAAGATTATTATCAAAAAATCTTTTCAGTTTGGAAAGCTCATTATTCAAGTATTTTTTAATATTTCGTTCTCCTCCGTAAGGACGCTTAGATTCAATCTTATAAATGGCATTGTAATATATCAGCTTAGAAACAATCTTAGGCTTCAATTCTTTAAAGAAGTAGATTTCATCTTCAGTTTTTTCAAAACCTTTATCATCGATAAACCTTTTTAACAATGAAATCTTCTTTAAAGTCAGTTCTATGAGCTTTTCCGACAATTGGAGGGTGTCTCCAATTTCAGAAGAATAAAAATTGGTTTCTTCATCGAGTTCGGTAATAAGTTTTTGGCAATATTCAATCACTAAGTTTATTATTTATTGTTTGAAAATCGGTGAATTAAATTATAATCAAAAGCGTGCAATTTTAGTAAAATACATTATTTCTAAAGTTGCACTCAAAAAGCTCCTACCGAACAGTAGCTTTTGGATGCCCCTTTCCTGAAAGGTGAAGATAAACATGCTTTCCCTGCACAATTATTGCAATTATCAGGATGATGGACATGATCACGATCAAAAAAATCATAAACGGGGATTTTTTCTTCTTTCTATACTTTTGGTTCTGTGAACTCTGGTATGAATTAGTCCTCCGCTTTTTGACGGGTGATCGTCTTCTATGTATTTTTTTGTTTTTTTTCATTCTAAATCCTTTAAAAAACCAACAGATAAGACATTCCAAGCCCTTTCGACTGATAATATGGAACGACCACACTTTTGTTATTCTTTTTCTTTCCGCTTATCAGGGTATTCATCTTTGGATATAGCCAATAAGCGAGTTCGGTTGAAAGAATTCCGACTCCAGCTCCCGCAACCACATCTGTCATCCAATGTTTGTTGTTCAAGACTCTGTATACACCCGTAAACGCAGCAAACGGATAACCCGACAAACTCAACAGCAAATTGTTATCCCTATATTCCCTGTACATAAAATGCGCAGTTGAGAACGCTGTGGCTGCATGACCAGACGGAAATGATTTTCTATTGGAACCATCTGGTCTTTCTTCTGCAATTAGGTTTTTCGCGGGTGTAACGATAGCGGCCGATATCAGTTGGGAAGTTGCATAGATAATTGTACGGTCTTTAAAACCGTGCTTACCCTTTATCCCGGCCAAATTCAATCCATACACCATTACCGCTGGAAAATATTGGGTATAATTGTCTAACGTTGTCTTTCCAGGCCTGTCATGGGCAACCTCTATCTTGGCAGAGAGATCCAGTTCTTTCATTGGCGGAATGGCGAAACTGATTGCGCCAGCCGAGATTAACGACACCGGAAGAATGAGTTTACGATAACCTAACTTATAATTATTCGAATCGTTAACAATCGAATCCGGCTGTTCGGTCGTCATCACATTATCCTGAGCTATGGTTAGTTTAGATGTGGTAAGTAAAAAAAAAATTAAAATTATTCTTGAAATCATTTGATAATAGTCACTAATAAAAATTTTAAAGATTACGAAGGATGAAATCAACACGTTCATCGGGTGGCAATACCGGAACCTGGATCACTGGGCATGGGGAGCGGTTATAAACATCGATGATCAGGTTATGAATTCGAATCTGCTCATCCTCATCTTCCAGTCTAGCGTAATCATTGATCAACGGAAGTCTGTCAAGGATAAATACTTTCTGATAACAGAACTTCTTACACATTGTCACAAGTCTTGCGTCATATTCAATACCAAGAAATTCATAGTATGCCATCGCGTCCGGCAACGCCCTATCCAAAAAAGCCACTTGGTTTACGTCCAGCGTTGATTCCTCACTAATCTGCATGTTCAGAATATCCATTTGAAATTGCTCCTTGTTGCTTTTTATTTCTTCTATCGTACGGCCCTTTATCTTTTGGGTGTCAATATAATGTCTTGCCTGTTCGGCAATAGTCGCATATCCCCGTTCTGCCAGCAGTTCTATTACAGTGGTTTTACCTGTACACGGTCCCCCGGTAATTACGTACCAATTTGTCTTGATTTCTTTATGGTTGATGGTGTCCATTATTATCTATTTTGTTTGTTCACAAAGCATACGGCACTCATTAACCACTTCCCGGATCTTTGCCGGTGTCAGACCTATCTGGATTAACATTTCCTGTTGTTGTAATAAAGTGCTGCACACAATTATATCATTAGCCAACAGAACCTTTTTATCCCTCTCTGTTAAGGAGATCAGGCAGGTTACCGGATACAGCCCGGAACGGTCTATGAGGTCCTTCAGCCCTTTATCTCTTGGATAATCCCATCCGACCAAAGACATTTTCATACATGTACCGTACTGAATTGCATCTTCAGAAAAGCGGCCATTGGTCACTATCCAGCTTTGATGAAACTGGGGACCGTGACAACCGCTATCTTGCCACTGTTTTTCCACATCGAGAAATCTTGACTGGATGTACAACGGAATTTTGACATCACTAACAAATCCTTGCCGATTATGGAACTTGCATTCTATCATAATATGATGATCATCTTTAGTCGCTATCACATCTATTTCGTGTTTTACACAATGCCCCGGAACAATTACTCCTGTTCGTGTGCTATATCCCATAGATTCTAATATCGCTGAGGTAAGTTTTTCAAATGGAAAACCAGTAGGGCCCAGCGCCATGATCGCCTTTTTCAGGTTATATCTGGCCGAAGCAGGTTTTGCTATTTTTCTTAGCCATTTGAAAGCCGTCTTGTAGATATCTCGGGTCGCCATTCCATCGATAAGCTTGTCCTGCACTTTTTGCAGAACAAGCTCAACCTGCTGCGGAGGCGCTCCAGACCGGGACAGTGACTGTCTTAATTTATTACTGTCAAAAGCCACGCGCTGACCGGAAGCTTTTAAGATGTAAATATCTTTGTCTTTTTGCATAACCTCTTATCTTTAAACCTTAACACACGTTTCCATGCTGAAGGACAATTGTTGAATTGAAAGCTAAAACTTCATTCGCTGTATCCTGATGGCATTTAATATGGCAATCAATGATACGCCCACGTCAGCAAAGACAGCTTCCCACATTGTAGCCAGACCGCCCGCACCCAAGACCAGAACGATGCCTTTTACTACAAATGCCAGTGTTATATTCTGCCACACTATTTTCTTGGTTTTCTTTCCGATATTGATTGCAATAGGAATTTTAGATGGTCTGTCATCTTGAATAACTACATCAGCGGTTTCAATCGTTGCATCGCTTCCTAGCCCCCCCATAGCAATACCTACATCACTTAGGGCTACTACAGGTGCGTCATTTACGCCATCTCCAACAAATGCTACCGTTTCGTTCTTAGTTTTGATTTCTTTTACCCGGTTCACTTTGTCTTCAGGTAACAGGTCCCCGAATGCATTATCGATTCCCAGCTTATCGGCAACAAATTTGACAACCGTAGTTTTATCTCCGCTCAACATTGTTACTTTGATATTGAGCTTATGCAGCAAATCAATCGTCTGTTGCGAGTCTTCTTTTATACTGTCAGCAATGGTAATGTAGCCAACAAATTTACCATCGTTGGCTACTGCGATAGTTGTGTAGACGATTGATGAGGGGTCCACATCGTATTTGATATTGAACTTGTCCATCAGTTTAAAATTCCCGACCAGTAACTCTTTTCCATTAATCCGGGCTTTCAACCCGTGACCGGCAATCTCTTCCGTATTTTCCAATTTTATGGAATTGTCAATATCTCCCACATACTCGTGTATGGCTGTTGCCACAGGGTGGGTACTAAGGCTTTCGATGGCATTTACGAGTTTTAGAATTTCATCTTTATCGAATTCAGGATTAAAGATTACTTCCTGTACTTTAAACACGCCTTCGGTCATCGTCCCGGTCTTATCCATCACCACATTCTGTATGGCCGCCATGGCGTCAAGGAAGTTACTGCCTTTAAATAAAATACCATTACGGCTGGCAGCACCAATACCACCGAAATAGCCTAAAGGAATAGAAATTACCAGTGCGCAAGGGCATGAAATTACAAGGAAGACTAAAGCCCTGTACAGCCAGTCATTGAACACATAGGTGTCTACGAAGAAATAAGGAAGCAAACAGATGCCTATTGCCAGAAAAACAACGATAGGTGTATATACTTTCGCAAACTTCCTGATAAAAAGTTCTGTAGGTGCTTTCTGAGACGTTGCATTCTGGACCAGTTCCAAAATCTTACTCAGCTTGCTATCCGTATAAGCGGTAGTTACTTTAACCTGGGCAACGGTATTCAGGTTGATCATGCCTGCAAGTACTGTTTCCCCTTTATTTTTTGTATCCGGTTTACTTTCACCTGTCAGTGCGGCAGTATTAAAAGAAGCAGTATCCGTGAGTAGTTCCCCATCAAGTCCAAGCTTTTCTCCCGGTCTTAATTGAATTGTCATGCCGATCTGTGCTTCTTCAGCTTTAATAACTTTAGTCTGATTGTTTTCAAGAATGGTTACTTCATCCGGGCGTTGATCCAGTAAGGCTTTTATATTGCTTTGTGCTCTTGAAACCGCCAGTGTTTGAAAGACTTCACCAACTGCATAGAACAACATTACTGCTACTCCTTCAGGATATTCCCCTATAAAAAAAGCACCTATTGTTGCAATGCTCATCAGAAAAAACTCCGAGAATACTTCACCTTTCGAAATACTTTTAACAGCATCTTTAATAACAGGGAAACCTACGATTCCATAGGCTACCAGATACCAAACAAACCTCACTGTTCCTTTAAACCATTCCTGAGGCATCCAGTTATCGAATGCTATGGCAATAAGTAAGAGTAACAGGGAAAGGATGGATGGAAGAAACATTTTAAATGGACTCCCGCTGGCACTACTGTGGTCGTGACCATCATCATCGCTATGACCATGATCGTGTCCGTCATTTTTTTGGTGTTCTTCTTTCACCAATTCTTTTGCGCCCGCTTTGGTATAGACCTTTTCGGTCTGTGTACAACAAATCTGTTTGCCCCGGGCGTCGTATTTGTGCTTGTGTTCCATAATATTTTGTTTTTGAGACGTTTTTTAATCTATATTCATAAACTTCATTATTGTTCATTAAATTGCTTACCAATCATTTACTCTTATTGATAGTATTTATTGTAAATGGCACTAATTAATAAATTACCGTCGTTATCTGATTCGGTCAGACTTTTCAAAGCTTTTACTTCCTTGATGAACCACGGATTGGAAAAATCCTTTTCAAGGTTTTTAACACTGAGCCTCTCAAGGGGAGCGTTTATATCCTTGCTGTAAAAATAATAGGTGCGACTTGCGTACCTGTAGCCTCCTCGTTCGTATTTAGAATAGATAATCAATCCACTACTCACAATAATTTTATGATACCCATAGGTGCCAAAGGTTGTTCCTTTATTAAAATAGCGGAATACATCTTTACCTCTTTCGTATCCCCATAAACTACCGTGTGGGTATTTTTGCTTCTGTTGGCCATGTTTTAAAGTAAGCTTATTATAATAAACACTGAATTTGTGCTTTTTACCTGAAAGGCAGATGCTGTCAATAAATTTTCCTTCACTATACTCCGAATAGGATCTATAGAGTTTTACATTATCCATACAGTATTTCGAAGCTCTTGTTTGAGATTCAGCCTTCGCGGGATTCAAAAATGCCATAAGAAGTATTGTCAATAACATTATCTTGTATGTCAATATTTTCTCACCAGCCTCTTCAAGTTCTTTTCTTATCTGCGGTAAGCATAAGTCTCTAACACGTGCACTATGTTGATGGTAGAATTTCATATATTCTATTTTAAAAGATTTATCAATATTTTATCTTTAAAAAACTGTTTAGTAATCCCATTTGCTTCACTTAATATGTCTGCAATTGATGGTTCATTCTTATCCAAATATTCACTTGCCCGAATTATAGCCTTGTCGATCTTTATACCTTCAGTTTCTTTCACCGCTTCCGCTAGAGCGAGCAATCCAAGCCCCTGATCTTTCAGGATGCCCAACTGTTCGATCATCCAGCTGATTGCATAAAAGCAAAATTTAGAAAGGGCCAGGGGATGCATTTTTTTATCTTCCACAAGTGGCAGCTTATTGTAAGGAGAACTCAGAACAGAGTCAGTAAGATAGTTCTCCAGGTCTAACCTTTCTTGTTCGATATCGACAAGTTCAATACATCCCTGTAGCGCCTGCGCGTAAATGCTCAGCCAGCGTAATTTTCTCCGAAACTCATGGATTCCCGACTCCACATCTTTAAAAGCCTGCTTGCCATTCTTCGCAAAATCCATTATCTTTTCAATTTCCGACCGGTAGAATTTAACAAGACGGCTGTGCTGCTCGTCCTTTCCTTTCCAATTTATTTTTTCAAGGTCACGGCTGATCTTTTTTAATTGCTTCCCGTCTAACCAGTTCTTGGTTTTGAGTAATTTATTGAACTTTCTTAAAACCTTTTCTTCTTGACCGGAAAAGTAAGACCTGACGTCTTCGGGAATTTTCTTATTGTCCGAGTATTCTTTACTAATGGCCTCAAAATAATCTATACTCCCGAGCATGTCTTCCAACTGCTTGAATTTTTCCCCTATCTTACCGAACCGTTTCTTTTTGGGACCGGTAACACGGTATATCCTTGCCAATGCTTCAACTTGGAATAACGGTGTTCTCAGATCGTTCTGAAAAAGATAACGGCCAGGGTTTTCTTCTTTTTGCGCCTCTTTTAATAAAGTGGATATTTTTTGCAGATGCAGATTGAATTGAATATTATTCTGTTTCATGATCGCTGTTCTTGTTGTTAGATAATTTTTTAATAAATCTCTTGTACCATGCAAATTGATTCATGCCAAAAATCAGCAGGGTAATAGCTGTTGCTGATACAGCCAGTACAAACATATTCAGTGCGATTGCTATTCCGACGGCAGCAATTGTCCATAGGCCAGCTGCCGTAGTTAAGCCTGTTGGCATACCTTTCTCGCTACGAAAACCTATGCCTGCACCTATGAAGCCCAGTCCGGTAGCAATCGCTGCCAGCATTCTGGCGGTTGCGGATCTGTCTTCCGTTAGATGGGCAGCAACAGATACAAAGAGGCATGAAGCAACACAGATACAGGCAAAAGTCCTGATGCCCATATTCTGTTGTTCTTTTTCCCGTTCAATACCTACAATGCTTCCTAACAGAAGAGCCAACAAAAGTTTGGCCGAGAGTAAGAGTTCAAAATTGATATCCATAATATTTTTGGTTTATATTATTTACAAATACGCTACATTGCATAATAAGAATCGCTTTTAGGCTTTGCCGGAATATCTTTTTCTCCGATCATCTCCAATAAGTTTATCTCAATCGTCTGCGCCAGTGAAGTCATTGGTATATCCACAGGCGTATCCTCAAAAGGATCTTGCATAATGATGGCTGTTTTTTCGATGGCAATAAAGAGCGTAGGAATGAGGATAGTCATTACTATCTCGACAGTTAGCTGAGAATCTTCGAGCCCGAAGGGTAAAATGGCAGCAAAAACATAAATCAACGTATGCACCAGCAGACTGTATGATCTTGGAAAAACGGTGTTCTTAATACGTTCGCACTTACCCATGCTATCACATAACCTGGCGATTGTTTCATTTAGCTGAACCTGTTGAATATCTGAAATTGCCCCTGTAGTAGCAAGCTGCTTGATAGTCTCAGAGTGTTTATCCAGGATTGCGTTCGGTATATTTAGCGCTTTTATTTGATGGATGTTCAGGTAAGCCTGAACATTGGGCGAAAATTGCTGATTTCGTAGGGATTCGCCCAATGCGTAGGTCCAGACGATCTGTCTGTCAGCAAACTCCCTAATTTCGTATTTTGGATTTTCGGGTGCAAACTGAATGAACTGCCTCAGCAAGCTTCTTGAATCATTTACAATGCCACCCCAGACAGTTCTTGCTTCCCACCAGCGTTCATAGGACTGTGCTGTTCTAAAAGCGAGGAGTACGGAAACCGCAGTTCCTACCAATGCAGGGATACTCAATGGCAGGGATACTTTTTTGAAAGTCGGTAGCATATCCAGTAAACCAATGGATATAGCAAAGACACAGATCAGAATAATCTGTGCCTTGATTTCATTTACAAAGTACCAAATTGATATTTTTCGATTTAATAACATAACTAAACATTGGAGGTTGTTTGGAAACAATAATCATTTTTCTGTTTTTAAATAGTTGTAACTTAAATATACAATTGAACACAGGCTTTTTCGAACTTATTTATCGGCTTTCGTTCAACAAGCTAGTCTTGGATTTTATGAATTTCAAGACGACATACATCAGCATGGTAATAACAATACCGGCAATAATTAAAATATTGAAGTGGGCGTGGTTGTTTAGCCACTCTCCAATAAAATCAAATACGCCGAAGATCAAGAAAAGTGCAAATAATCCGTTCTTTTCTTTTTTTAATACTTTTTTTATACTGAATGATACTTCAGGTCTCCTGAACTTACTGAAATCTGGAATAAAGGCAGGAACACTAGCCGCCCACTTTGTGTACACTTCACCGAATTTCCTTTCCAAAAATTGTTCTTCAGCGAACATTATCCGTTCATAGTAAATCCAATAGAACAAAATAAAAGCCATAACAAACCACATGTTTCCAGTTAGTAAAGCTGGTCCAAGCCACATGAGGAAGTTACCTAAATATAGAGGGTGTCTTACGGTGCTGTAAATACCTGTTTGATTCAAAGTATCAGCAACCTGTCCCTCATGTGTATTTCGCCCCGATGTATTTTTAGGTGTATATCCAACAGTGTAAACCCTTATTCCCAATCCTATGATCCCAACAGACAAACAGATGATTTCATAAGCCGAGGAACAGTAAATAGGCTTATTGTTTTGTTTGTTTTCATACACCAATACGGAAAGGGCAATAATTAAAATACCAATCGGTATATAACTCCTATATCTGAAAAGCCAGTTTCCCTGCTTTTCAAACTCTTCCTTTAATGCCATAATTTTATTAATTTTTCATAATGTAGGTTTATCGTACTTTTTTGACCGTCATTTGCAATTCAACAATCCGATATTGACTTCTTTAAATCTGTCCAGAATGTTTTTCCCATAATTAGTCCAATAACTATGGTTCAACAACATGCCACAGTTTAGCGTCTTCCATTCTTTATCCGAATACACTCTTTGGAGGAAGACTTCAAATTCTTTCCTTATTGCATGGGCATACTTTGGATAAGAGGTTTTAGTAAAGTGAAACAGATCAGCATCACACAATACCATTTCAATCTTATTTTGAGGGAATTGCGGAAACTTTGTGGCTTCGATACAAGCCAATACCGAATTAATTAATTCAGTATTGGCATTATATTTATCAAGAAAACCTTTAGCGATCTGCTTGCTTTCCTCCTCGTGACCGATATAAGTATGAATATACCCACAGTCGTGAAACCATGCTGCAATAAGCAATATTTCAATCTCGGAATCATCCAAATTGCAAAGTTGTCCAATTTCCAAGGCCGCTTCCACAACCTCAAGCGTATGAGTAAGGCTATGAAAATCAAGGTCTACAGAAAGGTTCTCTTTCAACAATGTAGAAACATAGTCTTCAACTGATTTTACCAGATCATTCATAGCCTTACCTATATTGAGAATTAATGTTCATGACCACCTGTGTTACTCAATTTGGCATTGATAAAGAATGCCCCCTTTGTAACAACTTTAACGTCTTTTGGAATTGCGTTCACAGTAGTAATCACGGTATATCCCAATTCAGAAACTCCCTTTGCCACTTCAATCTTTTCGAAATTCATTTTCAGTTCCTTCTGCTTGTTTTCAGCCGCGTGATCATGTTTTTCACCTGGTTTATGATCGTGGTCTTCCTCTGCTTTCTGGTCGTGACTTTCACCTTCAGCATGCTCATGACCACCTTCCTCATGACCGGCTTCCGGCTCTTTGTCTGTGTGAACAAAAATATAAAACTTGCCATCTGCTTCTACAATAGCGTCATTCGGTACGGTGGATGCCATAACATTGTCAACACTCACCATTCCTGTAATATTCATTCCGTCGATCAATCCGGCTTTATTGCCAATCACTGTACAGTGTACAGCAATTGTTTTGCTTTCATTTTCAAAAGAAGAACCTATATTGAACACTTTTGCACTGTAAGTTACCTGTGGGTTATTGGTGATAGTAAAATTCACCACTTGTCCAACCTTCATATAAGGCAGATCCCGTTCGAAAACCTGAAGGTCAAGATGCAACAAGCTGTTATCCACAATTTCCACTACAGGAGATGACACATCCACATAACTTCCAATTTTTGCGAACTCATTACTTATAGTTCCACTAACAGGACTAGTAACTACTAATGCAGATTTTAGATTATCTCTGCTAATACCAGAGGGATTTATTCCCATTAACTGTATCTGCTTTTTCAACGAAGCTTTACGGGCCATCAATGCATTCAGATCAGCAGTAGCTGTTTGGAGATTCTTCAAAGCTCCGGCGCTACCCTGATTGAGCTCCTGCTGACGATTTTGTTCCTGTTGTGCCAAAGTAATCCTGCTATCAATGGTAATGTATTCTTCCTGCAGCTGAACAAATTGTGGATTTTCTATAGTAGCAATTACCTGACCCTTACGGACATAATCGCCTAACTGTACGTTTAAACTTTTAACAACACCACCATAAAGGGAAGTCGCATTTGCCTTCTTGTTGTTAGGTACCCTCAGTGCGCCATTAGCTTTAACTGTAGCCGTTAGATTCTTATTTTCGATGTTGCCAAGTGTAATGCCAACTGCCTTAATCTGTTCCTGCGTAAGAGAGGCAATAGTGGACGATTCTTCATCTCCATGTCCTTCTTCACCGCTGGCTTCAGCGGCCTTTTTTTCTGTTGGAGCTTCAGCGCCTTCTTCCTTTTTAGCTTTTCCACCGCAGCTATATAAAGACGTTATAAGAATAGCTGCAACTAATATTTTTCCTATGATTTTCATTTTATCTTATTTGTTATTGAAGTAATTGAATTGAATTGCTGATTGGTTGTACTGATTCAGCACATCCAGGTAGTTTTGACGAATGCCAATTGCCTGGTTAAGAAACTGCCCCAATTCTGCAAAACTTATCTCACCCGTTCTGTAACTCAGGCTGGCCGCATTGATAATTTCTTCAGATTGCCTTAAACCTGAGGTTTCATAGAAATTTAACAGGGAATAGTTTTTTTCTATTTCAGCAATAGCGGATGCCCGTTGGGTCTGTAACAACTGTGTCTGGTAGGAGAGTGTTTTTTCCTGCACTTCTTTCTCAGCAACCGCAACCCTTACCTTATTCCGATAAGCTCCGGTTCCGAACACAGGAATTGATGCCATGACTGAAAAGCCTGTGAAAGGATCTTTAGCACCCCATAAACGTTGGCTAAAAAACCTTCCGGAAAACTCGGGCTTGTTCGTGTTCTTCTGAACTTTAATATTGGAAGATGCAATATTTACATTCTGTTCCTGTAACGCTAGTACTGGATGCAAGGTGTTGTTTTCTGACAATTGTACTTCTATCTTTTTAAGCGAGTCAGCAACGGGTAGCAGCCACTCATTTTGATTCAAGAGCATCATTAATTGTTGTTGCTGCACTGTCATTTCTTTCTTGTTCTGTTCAAGAAAGGCTTGAAGCTCTCTGAGTTTAGCCTCTGCCGATACCTGATCCAGCTTTGCAACATCTCCTGTTCTGACCCGGATTTCAGTAGTCTTGAACAGCATAGTATATATACTATCC
Organism: Niabella sp.; assembly: GCA_027493055.1. Taxonomy (GTDB): domain Bacteria; phylum Bacteroidota; class Bacteroidia; order Chitinophagales; family Chitinophagaceae; genus Niabella. Next base: position 44,980 of record JAPUDO010000068.1, read on the forward strand.
AGTCGTTGAAAGAGTTTCTGTTTATCTTGTAGATACCAAAGCTGATAATATGCGGTGCGTACATCTCTTTTGATTACGGCATTTAAATAATCCGTATTGAGTTCTGCATATTTAAGCTGATCCCTGAAATAATTCTTTCGGGCAGCATATAGCCCCGGCCAGGCTATGCTTTGTGAAACACCAATTTTTAATATACCTACCTTATCTGAGGGACGGTAATCCTCATTTTCTGCAAATACGCCAGTCTTGGGAATATCAGTTGCGGTCTTAACGTTTAGAGAGGCGCTTTTGATCTGAGCACTATTAACGCCATATTGTTGATTATTTCCTAATGCGGTTCCTACTGCTTGATCAATTGTTATCCGTTGTTGCTGGGCATTGGCGGATGATAGACCTATCATGCAAAGCAAAATCACCATCGCTGTCGTTTTCATATTGCCTTTCCCTTTTAATTTTATTTTTGAACTGAAAATGATGTAAAGGAGTGGCAATACAAACAGTGTCAAAAATGTTGCAGTGATCAGACCTCCAATAACAACTGTTGCTAAAGGTTTTTGAACTTCTGCACCCGCACTAGTGCTGATGGCCATCGGTAGAAATCCAAGTGAAGCTACAGTTGCCGTCATCAATACAGGACGAAGACGGGTCATAGTCCCTTCTTTTACACGTTTTAAAACATCATCTATTCCTTCTTTTTTTAACTGATTAAATGTCCCTATCAAAACGATACCGTTCAATACCGCTACACCGAATAGTGCAATGAACCCGATTCCTGCACTGATACTGAAAGGCATGCCCCGAAGCATCAGGGCAAATACTCCACCAATCGCACTCATCGGAATGGCTGTAAATATTAATGTAGCCTGTTTGAAAGAGTGGAAAGTGAAGTATAGCAGCATAAAAATAAGTAACAGCGATACTGGCACTGCGATCATAAGACGAGCACTCGCTTTTTGCAAGTTTTCAAATTGACCTCCATACGTGAAATAATAACCAGAAGGCAATTTTATTTTTTCGGAAAGCTGTTGCTGAATATCCTGGACAACACTCTGAACATCACGTCCCGCTACATTGAATCCTATCACGATCCGGCGCTTACCAGCTTCCCTGCTAATTTGGGCAGGTCCGAGTTTGTACTCAATATTTGCAACCTGAGAAAGCGGAATCTGTACCCCACTACTTGTTGGAATCATCAAATTACTAACGTCGTCTATACCGCTTCTGTGAAGACTGTCGAGACGGACAACAAGATCGAACCTTCTTTCGTTCTCGTAAATCTGTCCCGAACTCTTGCCCGCAAAGGCTGTACTAACTACATCATTTACATCCTGAATGGTCAGGCCGTAATTTGCGATTCGTGTTCTGTCATACTCAACATTAATTTGAGGAAGTCCACTTACTCGTTCAACCTGCGGAGAGGTAGCTCCCTGCACGGTCTGGATAACTTCGCTGACTTCTTTAGCATACAATGCTAAAGAATCAATGTTTTCACCAAAAATCTTGACGGCAACATCCTGTCTGATCCCAGTCATCAACTCATTGAAACGCATCTGGATAGGTTGATTCTTCTCAAAGAAAACTCCTGGTATTACTTCCAGTTTTTCCATCATTGCATCGGCAAGTTCTTTATAGTCCCTGCCAGAAGTCCATTCATCCTGTGGCTTTAGGACGACCATTAGGTCGGTAGCCTCAGGAGGCATGGGATCGGTAGGAACTTCAGCTGCCCCGGTCTTTCCCACAACCATCTTAACTTCATCAAACTCCTTAATAATTCGCGAAGCCTGCATCGACGTTTCGATACTTTGGTTCAGTGAGCTTCCCTGTGGCAAAATACAGTGAAACGCATAATCACCTTCCTGTAACTGAGGTATGAACTCTCCACCCATCCTGCTGAAGAAAAATAAAGAAATTGCAAACAGTGCTACAGCAGCACCTACAACAATATATTTGATTTTTATTGCCTTTTGCAGTATAGGTTGGTACCAACTGGAAAGCTTGTCCATCATCTTGTCACTGAATGTCTTTTTATGATTTGGCTTTTTGGACAGGAACAGAGCACACATCATTGGGATATAGGTCAGCGAAAGAATTAACGCACCGAATATGGCAAAACCGACGGTCTGTGCCATTGGACGGAACATTTTTCCTTCTACACCTACCAATGTTAGTATAGGTATATATACAATTAAAATTATGATCTCTCCAAAAGCAGCACTGGTACGTATCTTAGAGGCAGATACAAATACTTCATCGTCCATCTCGCTCTGGGTCAACCTGTTCGTCGATTTACGAAGACCCAGATGATGCATTGTCGCTTCAACAACGATAACAGCACCGTCAACAATCAATCCGAAATCAATTGCGCCGAGACTCATTAGGTTGGCGCTGACCCCAAAAACGTTCATCATACCAAGGGCGAAGAGTAGCGCTAAAGGTATAGCCGATGCAACAATAAGCCCTGCGCGAAAGTTTCCGAGAAATAGTACAAGAACGAATATTACTATCAGTGCACCTTCTATAAGGTTTTTTTCTACGGTGCTCATTGCTCTTCCCACTAAATCTGTTCTATCGAGATAAGGCTCAATGGTCACGTCATCGGGAAGAGATTTTTGAATCGTAGGTAATTTTTCCTTGATGCGGTTAACAACCTCATTGCTGTTTTCGCCTTTTAGCATCATAACAACTCCACCTACTGCATCAACTTCTCCGTTATAGGTTAATGCACCATATCTGACGGCACTTCCAAACCTTACATCTGCGACGTCATTGATATAAATAGGAACAGCTCCCGAATTTTTTACCACTATCTTTTTTACATCATCAATAGAGGTTGCCAATCCTATACCCCTAATGAAATAGGCATTGGGCTTTTTATCGATATACGCTCCGCCCGTATTCTGATTGTTTTTTTCAAGAGCAGTGAAAATTTCCGGAATGCTGACTCCCATTGCTCTTAATTTATCTGGATTTACCGCGACCTCATATTGTTTCAATTGGCCACCAAAACTGTTTACTTCAGCAATCCCGGGAGTTCCGTATAATTGCCTTGCCACAATCCAATCCTGCATTGTACGCAGGTCTTTTGCGTTGTATTTGTCTTCACTACCTTTTTTGGGATGGATAATGTACTGATAAACTTCTCCAAGTCCCGTACTTACCGGTGCCATTTCGGGGGTACCTATCCCTTGTGGGATTTGGTCAACAGCTTCCTTTAATCTTTCATTAATGAGCTGCCGCGCAAAGTAGATGTCTACATCTTCATCAAAAACGACCGTAATCACCGATAAACCGAAACGGGAAATGCTTCGAATTTCTTCGATCTTGGGAACATTTGCGATACTCTGTTCAATGGGGAATGTAACGAGCTGTTCAACCTCCTGTCCAGCCAATGTAGGGCAGGAAGTGAATATTTGAACCTGATTGTTGGTAATATCAGGTACGGCATCTATGGGCAGTTTGGTTGCACTCCATGCTCCCCAGATGATAAGTAACAACGTCATTAAGCCAATAATGATCTTGTTCTTAATACTGAATTTTATGATATTGTCTAACACAATGTATTTTATTAATTTAACATTTAATAGAAATAGAGGTGAAATCCACCTGTAACTGAAAAGGCGGAAAAAATGGAAATTAATATCAGGTTGAAATATTGATAACTAGAAACATTTACACTAATTAGAAGTGCTAAGTATCAATACAACATTAGAGGCAATGTATATGAATATACATTACGCCAATAGACATAATATTCCCAATAAAATTAAACGTTAAATTTCGGCGGTTGCCAGATTGTACCAGAGTAGTGGGATATAAAGCTAGAATCCCTGATAACAACTTTTTTAGAAGTAAATATGTGTGTAAGAATACCAAATTCTGGCAGTTCAAAATTGAAAGATGCTACTGAAACACTACAGCAGGCACACTGACAAAAAGGTGTGCAGGAATCATCTTTGTCCTGGTCATGATCGTGAGATGTTACTTTCGTAACTCCGACAGAACTTTCGCAACTATTATTCGCATCACTACATGGTACTAGAAAAAGTGCCATGATGTAAACCAAAAATATTGTTGCCTTCCATTTCATATTTGCTGACAAAGATAATAAAAAAATTCGTGCAATAGAATTGCATAAGTTATTTTTTGTTTTATGAACGTCATTATTAGCTAAATCAACGATATACCTTGGGTGATAATTGATTTTGAACAATGGATTTCATTGCTATCTGACTAATTTTATTATCTTTGTCATTGTAGTATTACAATGGAAATTTAATCAAAAGGAGTGTAATAAGCACCATTACTAAATCGTTACCTACAGCGATTGCCACTCTTATAAACTACACACTATAAGCTACTTTAGCAATTTTTAAAGTTTTTTTTTAAAAATAATAAGAAAATAATTAATAATGTATAAAGCCGAAAATCCCCCAGAAATCTTTTATAGTACTTTTGCAGTCATGACCAATTTTATTCCCATATTTCCTTTGCAAATGGTTGTATTTCCCGGGGAGGATCTGAATCTTCACATTTTTGAGCCCCGGTATAAGCAACTGATCAATGAATGTTTTCAGCAGCATAAACCTTTTGGCATTCCTGTAGTGATCAATAATGAGCTAAAAGACTATGGTTCCCTGATTTATATAAAAGAAATAGCACAAACCTATACCAATGGTGAAATGGATATCAGGACAAAAGCAGATAAAATGTTCAGGGTACTGGAAGTAATAACGGAGATTCCGGAAAAGCTCTACTCCGGTGCCATTGTAAATTATCCTGATAATAACCTGGATGGCGGAGATCAGCAGGTGATGCAAATGCTCGTATCCAAAATGAAAGACCTGCATGACGGACTGCAGGTAAAAAAAGATTTTCATAAGGCAGAAAGCGATCTTACCTCCTACGATATTGCCCGCCATTCGGGCCTTAGCCTGCAGCAGGAGTACGAATTTTTACAGCTGACGCATGAACGGCAGCGGCAGGAGTACCTGAAAAGGCATTTTGAAGCTACTTTACCGGCATTTGAAGAAATGAAACGACTAAGGGAAAAAATACAGATGAACGGTCATTTCAGGAATATAGAGGGATTTAGTGTAAAGTAGGATGTAAGGTGTACGGTGTAAGCTGGGTGCTGATTTCAGATTCCGATGTAATCCCCGGCCTTCAGCTTCGGTCTTTCCGACTTCCGGACTTTTCCGTCTTTCCGACTTTTCCGACTTCCGGACTTTTCAGTTATTGAGTGTTCGGATATTCTATACAACAGGCAAAAAATATTCAATATTTGTACCCTGACGCGACTCCCTTCCGACTCCTGACCCCGGACTTTCCGACCTCCGGACTTTCCGTCTTTCCGACTTTTCCGACTTCCGGACTTTTCAGTTATTGAGTGTTCGGATATTCTATACAACAGGCAAAAAATATTCAATATTTGTACCCTGACGCGACTCCCTTCCGACTCCTGACCCCGGACTTTCCGACCTCCGGACTTTCCGTCTTTCCGACTTTTCCGACTTCCGGACTTTTCAGTTATTGAATGTTCGGATATTCTATACAACAGGCAAAAAATATTCAATATTTGTACCCTGACGC